>CAMHTW010000049.1 GCA_946188165.1 uncultured Prevotella sp. | reverse complement strand
GGGCGCGCAAGATGGCAAAGGTGCCACATTATTACAATTACGAACTGATGAAGGCTATTAACGGCGATAAACAAATGACTGACGTTTGGCGCCTGCCAGCTATTGCGCCTTGGGAAAAGACGTGCGGCAAGCATCCTACGCAGAAACCACTCTCATTGATGAGCCGCATCATACTTGCCTCTACAAAGAAAGGTAACAAAGTGCTTGACCCATTTTGCGGCTCTGGTACGACTGGTATCGCCGCCAACCTGCTTGAACGCGATTTCATAGGTATAGAACGTGAGCGTGAATACGTGGAAATGAGTCAGCGCCGACGTTTGGAAATAGACAATCCCATGACAGCCGAAAGCTACCGCACCCGCATCAAAGACATCGATTTCGTATAGTGATGTGAGGTGATGGTATAGCCTTTATTCCTAATTTCTCTTAAACTCATTGGCTATTCTGCTTTAATGAGAAGGATTTTTCGTATCTTTGTGCCCAATATAACTTGATGGTATAACGGAAAGGTAGATATATGCCGTTTGTGACATCTATAGTCAATATTAAAACATAAGGGACTGGCACCTGTTTTACGTAGATGTATGAAATATGATGGCTGATGTCAGCGAAGAAAGCAATATGAATATTATCGTAAAAAACTCTTAACGCTTGAATGAGGTATTAGCCATGAATCATCAGCAGGAAATCCATCAGCTTAATGATTCCCACTTTTGGGAAGTCAATCTGCCGCAGTATGTCATAGTGGTGGTCGTTGGTCACAATGTATCGCGCATTGGCTTGTATGGCACAGTCAACAAATTTGTTGTCATCGGGGTCGGCAGTGATGAGGTTGAAATGGTAAGTAGGATTGACTCGCACTACATGCTTACTCTCCATAAAAGCGTTGATGACGGTCTCGGCAAATTGGGGATTGAAGTATCGGCCCAGGATTTCTTCATATTCAAAAAGAATCTCGCTGGTGACACACAGGGTATTTTGTCCATTCAAGACAGACTGCCAAACCCTACGATACACGCTGTTGTATGCCACACACTGGATGAGGCTATTGGTGTCAAGAACGATACGCATTACTTACGCTTCTATATTTTCCTTTGCTTTCTGTTCTCTCAGCCACTGATGAAGGTCCGTTTTGTTAATCTCGTCAAGACGTTTCTGGTCAAGTTCGCCCGATTCCCACATCTTTTTAGTGAGTTCGTCGACTTTCTTGGCATAATAGTCAGTAACGAGCTGCTTGATATCATTCAGTTCCTCGTCACTCTTAACGCGCGAAAACAAATCCAGCAGATAGAGCTGGGCAGGATTGAAAACTGTCGGTTGTACGCTTTCCATAACTTCTACCAATTAAGTTTACTTCTATATAACTAAAGTTATTTATCTTATTTATAGTAGCAGGCACAGCCTCTACTTGGACGCTGCAAAAATAAGAATTATTATCGAAACAACAAAATAAAACTGAAAAAAATAATGGTACATGAGAACAGATGGTGCATCAAAATGCTTGAAGACCCATAAAATATTGGGATTATTTGGTGCAATGAGATAATTTGTTTATCTTTGCACCCAGATTAGCGAGATATAAGAACACAGCTTGAAAGCTTCGTTGCGCCTCAAATAACCACTTAACGCGAATAACGATAGATCGAAAGCTGTCAGCTCACGTATGCAGAAGCGTGGGCATTGACAGTGTTATCGTTAGGGATGTGGTTATCCTGAGGCGCGTAATTTTTTCTGCTGGTGTCCATAGCTTCTGTTCTTGCGTGGCGCTAATCTGACAATCATCATCCTACTTGTTTTGAAACTATAACACACAGGGGGCAATGGTCCCTATAATTTCATTTTTAACTAACAATCATTATGAAAATTACATTTATGGAAGGGGCTTGTTTGGCCCGACGCAAGGAAACCTTTGCTTGCAGTAGCTTTGGTTTCCGAAATGAAAACACGAGTGTTAACACAAACTGCAAAAAAGGAGGGAGAACGCTATGGCGAAGCTAAGTCAACTCCTGATGTTGGAGCATATGTTGAATACGTGCGACAACATGGACACCAAGGACACATGGGTTATTGAATACCAGGGAAAAAGCATACAGCAACTGGTGGACAGCATCAATATGACATTGGTCAGACAGCTGAACAGCAAGACGCGATTGAGTTGCAGGAATGTGCTGGTGGCCAACTTCAAAACCATGACAGACACGGGACACTGGCTGCAAAGGAAGCTGTTTGCTGATTTGCCCAAAGCGATGGGAAAGGCGTTGAGGGAGAAGATCGTGCAAATGGTGGACTTGCTGAAGGCGCTGATGGTGAAGATAATCGATGTGGATGAATTTGCAGGTGAATTCCTTGAAAGACTGAAAAACAGGTACCTGAAGAAAAAATACACTTCTGACTATGAATTATGGAAAGCACGGCAATCGAAGATAACAGTAAAAAGACTTGTAAGATATCAAGTGGACTTAACGGCTGAAATGCTGTAAAGAAAATGGGAACCGGAACCAATTCCAGTTTTTTACCCCTTAAAATCTGTCGCATGAGGGGTAAATGTATTAATGCTGATAGAAAAAAAGTATGTTTTATTTGGAATCTTAAACATTATTTTGTATATTTGCACCCAAATCAAATCAATAAATATGTCTATTTGGGTTATTTTCACGCTTCTGGGCTCGCTGGCTCTGCTGATGTTCGGTATGAAGACCATGAGTGAAGCGCTACAGAAGATGGCGGGTCCCCAGTTGCGACACGTCTTGGGAGCTATGACTACCAACCGTTTTACAGGTATGTTGACAGGTATGTTGGTGACAGCTTCAGTACAATCCTCTACCGCTACGACGGTGATGACAGTCTCGTTCGTGAATGCAGGTCTTTTGACGCTGGCACAAGCTATCTCGGTCATTATGGGTGCCAACATTGGAACCACGCTGACGGCATGGATCATGTCAGCAGGTATGTCGTTCGACGTCAGCAGTCTGTCCTATCCGGCATTCTTCGTGGGTATCATCCTCATCTACCAGAAGAGGTACCGCTACATCGGCGACTTCCTGTTTGGTATTGCATTCCTGATATTCGCGCTGGCCGTCTTGCGTAAGACGGGGCAGGACATGCATTTGGGCGAGAACCAGGCCGTGCTCGATTTCTTTGCTTCGTTCGACCCCAACTCGTTCCTCACGACATTGATATTCCTTGTACTGGGTGGCATCCTGACGTTCTGCGTGCAGTCATCAGCCGCTGTCATGGCCATTACGATGATACTTTGCTCCAGTGGTGCCCTGCCCATCTATCAGGGTATTGCGCTGGTAATGGGTGAGAATATTGGTACTACTGTTACTTCGAACCTGGCGGCCATGTCGGCCAATACGCAGGCACGACGGGCGGCCTTGGCACACATGTTCTTCAATGTGTTTGGTGTCATCTGGATATTGTTCGTGTTCCGCCCGTTTATTGACATGGTGTGCGGATGGGTAGGCTACGATGTCGACATGCAGAAAGAGGTTGTTGGTGCTTCGGCCTATCTGGCCAACTCTGCCAAACTGAGTTTCGTATTGGCAGCCTTCCATACCTCGTTCAATGTCGTTAACACCTTTATATTGATATGGTTCATTCCACAAATTGAACGTTTTGTCTGCTGGGTCATCAAACCCAAGAAGGTTGACGAGGAAGAGGACTTCCGCCTGCATTTCATTACTGCAGGTTTCATGAAGACTCCCGAGCTCTCAGTATTGGAGGCCCAGAAGGAGATACAACAGTTCTCCAACCGCATGCAGCGTATGTTTGGCATGGTACGCGAACTGCTGACGCTGTCGTCCAGTTCTAACAGTAAGAAGGACAATCAGGCTGGCGACTTCAACAAGCTCTATACGCGTATCGAGAAGTACGAAGGCATTTCAGACAATATGGAGTTGGAGATTGCCAACTACCTGAACTCTGTGAGTGATGCCCACCTGTCAGACGATACCAAGGGTAAGATTCGTGCTATGCTGCGTGAGGTCAGTGAGTTGGAGTCTATTGGTGATGCCTGCTTTAATATGGCTCGCACCATCTCGCGTAAGTATAATGGCAAGGAAGACCACTTCATCGAGCGCCAGTACGATCACTTGCACCAGATGATGGAACTCACCGACCAGTCGTTGACGCAGATGAACCGTTTGATGGGGGGCCGCAAGGAGACGTTCGATGTGAACCGTACGTTCAATATCGAGAACGAAATCAACAACTATCGTAACCAGTTGAAGTCGCAGAACATCACGGACGTCAACAATCGTGAGTACACCTATGCCGTTGGTACTATCTACATGGACTTGATCAACGAGTGCGAGAAGTTGGGCGACTATGTGGTCAATGTTGTCGAGGCTCGTATGGGAATTAGATAAGTGAAACCCACCCCCGGCCCCTCCCGAGCGGGAGGGGAGAGAAGGGAGAAGTGAATAGTGATAAGTGATAAAAAATAAAATACTATGCGGAAAATTTTATTAATGACAGTCGTTTTGTTGGCCTCAGTGCTGACGACGATGGCACAGGTGACGACCTCCAGTATCAATGGTAAGGTTGTGGCTGATGGTGAAGATGTTATCGGAGCCACGGTAACGGCTAAGCACGTACCTTCTGGTACTGTTTATAATGCCGTAACCAACATCAATGGTCGCTATACCATTCAGGGTATGCGCGTGGGTGGTCCTTACGAAGTGACCATTTCCTATTTAGGATTTAGAACCGAGGAAATCAAGAATGTTCATCTGGCACTCGGTGAGGCCAGCACTTTCAATGTCACCATGCAGGAAGACGCAAAGGTGCTGGGCGAAATCGTGGTGACTGGTAAGCAGACCATTGGTGGCTCAGGTGCAAGCACCAACTTCTCATTGCAGCAGATTGAGAATGCACCAACAGTAAACCGTAATATCTATGATATTGCCAAGTTGTCGCCGCTGGTTAACGTCAGCAAATACGGCGGTATCTCTATTGCCGGTACCAACAACCGTTACAACTCGTTCCAGATTGACGGTGTTGTCAGCAACGACGTGTTTGGTCTGTCCAGCGACGGTACTAACGGCTCGCAGGCTGGCGGTAACCCCATTTCAATGGATGCCATCGAACAGGTACAGGTCGTAGCTTCTCCCTTCGATGTCCGTCAGAGCGGTTTCACGGGTGGTGCTATCAACGCCATTACCAAGTCGGGTACTAACAAGTTTACGGGTACGGCCTTCGGCTACTATACTAACGAGGATATGTACAGCCGGTGGAATCAGATGACTGGCAAGGAGGATAAACTGACTGACCAGGCCGTCAAGACCTATGGTTTTACTTTTGGTGGCCCGATTATCAAGGACAAGTTGTTCTTCTTCGGTAGTGTTGAGCGTAAGGAACGCTCGTATCCCGCATCTTACTATGCAGGCATGGACGGCTACTTCATGACCAACGAACTGGCTACTGCTATTGCCAAGCGCTATTATGACATTACGGGCATTCAGGAAAGCTGGGGTCGTCCTGACAATGAGACCAAGAGTACCAGCATTATGGCTCGTCTGGACTGGAACATCAACAGCAAGCATAAGCTGACCCTGCGCTATCAGCACAACCGTGGCGACAAGGATAACGCATCGTCGGGTAAGTATTCGTTCTATTTTACCAATAGTTTACACAAGATTAGCAACCGTACCAACTCCTTTGTGGCCGAGTTAACATCGCACCTGAGCGATCAGTATTACAACGAACTGCGTGTCAGCGGTAACTTCGTACGCGACCATCGTGACGTGCCCTATCAGGGACCGACGCTTTACATCACGAATGCTGGTGAATACGACGTGACAACCGGTCAGGAGACCAAGGGCACCAACTCCGTCAATATCGGTACGGGCTATCAGGCTGGTATCAACTTTGTTGATCAGGACATCTGGACTGTTGAGGACAATTTGTCCATCTATAAAGGTAACCACACCATTACGGTGGGTACCCATAACGAATTCTACAACATGAAGAACGGCTTCTTTACCTATGCCAACGGACAGTGGAATTATACCAGTGGTTTCACGTCGCTCTTCAACGATACGCCCAACCTGTGGCAGTGGAACCATGCTGACGAAGCTATCACAGGAACCCGTGAGTGGGGTGCTCCTATGAAGGCTGGCCAGCTGGGCTTCTATTTGCAGGATAAGTGGGATGTTAACACCAATCTGCAGCTTACTCTCGGTCTGCGCGTCGATGCCCCTGTCTACTTCAATAGTCCTTCATGGAACTCAGAGTTCAACCTCTCTGACTATGGCATCCAGAACGACGTACTCGTAGGCCGTCGTCCCAAGACTTCCCTGATGTTCTCGCCGCGCTTCGGCTTCCGCTTCTTCCTGGATGATGCCCACAAGTACCAGTTGCGTGGTGGCGTCGGCATCTTCAACGGTCGTGCACCGTTTGTATGGATTGAGAATGCTTGGGCTAACACGGGTATTGAGAAGAAGGGTACCACCATCCGCGTCAATGTACCGACGTTTGGCGAGTATGGTGGTAAGACACCTGCCGAGACAGCAGCCTCTGCCGCTGGTACATCTTCCAAGCCTGACATCAACACGGTTGACCGCAACTTCAAGTTCCCACAGGTGCTGCGTGCTAACCTGGCCTTGGAGAGCCTGTTGCCTGGCGACGTGAAGATGACTTTGGAGGGTATGTTCTCGAAGAACCTCAACAGCGTATGGTTCGAGAATCTCGCCGTCAAGGACAATGGTGTCACCGTCTTCGCTGTCCCTGGCTTTGCCAACTCAGCTATTCCTTACTACTCGTTCGATACCGGTGGTTACAACAGTGTGGTCAACATGACCAATACCAACAAGGGCTACAGCTATCAGCTGACAGCACGTATCGAAAAATCGTTCGACTTTGGTCTCAGCCTGATGGCCAACTATACCTTCGGTCACTCCTTTGCTCTGAACGAAGGTGGTTCCAGCCAAGCACTCTCTAACTGGCAGCAGTATCTCTGCAAGGATCCTAACAAGCAGGAACTGGCCTACTCGACATTCGACGTGCCTCACCGCTTCATGGCACAGATTGGCTACGACTCGAAGCGCTATGGTGGCGGTCTCTTCCAGACCCACGTATCGCTGACCTACAATGGTGTCAGCGGTATGCGCTATAGTCTGACGATGGATACGGGCAGCAGTCCCTCGTACAATGGGGACAGCCGTTCGGGTAATACCCTGCTCTATATCCCCACCAAGGCAGAAATGGAAACCATGAACTTCAGCTCGAAGGCCGACAAGGCTAAGTTCGAGGAGTGGATTGAGAACGATGAATATGCCCGCGAGCATCGTGGTGAGTTTGCCGAGCGCAACTCGAACCTGGCTCCTTGGGAGAACCAGTTCGACCTGCACATCGCTCAGGACTTCTTCTATCTGAAGAATCGTGGCAGCAAGGTTTCGTTGGTGTTCGATATCCTGAACGTTGCCAACTTGCTGAACCACGACTGGGGCACCACTTATAGTAGTTCCACCGCCCAGCAAATCCTGAGAGTTGATGCCGTCAAAGATGATAAGGCAGGCAACAAGTACGGCGTGTTCAGCTATGCTGCCCAAGGCTTACAAATCAACAACATTGCCAGCCGTTGGCACATGCAGTTAGGTCTGCGCGTCACATTCTAAGATTAAATAGAATTTCAATATATAAAATGGCGGTGCTCACAATTAAGGGCACCGCTTTTTTTGTGGCAAATGTAAAAAATATATAATATTATATATGTACGCGCGAGAGATTGAAAGAAATGTGTTACTTTTGCATACTCATTTAAAAAGGATAATACAAATAATCATAAACGATTGTATTGAATGATGAAACTTAGAAAACTATTCGTGGCTGCACTGATGCTGATGAGCACAGTAGCCGTGGTGGCACAGAATGCTATGCAGTTGCCATCGATTCCTGTTGATCCGGATGTACGTATGGGCAAACTGGATAACGGACTGACTTATTACATTCGTCATAACGCATGGCCTGAACAGCGTGCCGAGTTCTACATCGCCCAGAAGGTGGGCTCGATTCAGGAGGACGACAACCAGCGTGGTCTGGCTCACTTCCTGGAGCACATGGCCTTCAATGGTTCGAAGCACTTCAAGGGCAACGAGATGCTGCGTTGGTGTGAGAGCGTGGGAGTGAAGTTTGGTACTGACCTGAATGCGTACACCTCGATAGACCAGACGGTATATAATATAAGTAATGTACCCACGACGCGCGAGGGTATTGTGGACTCATGTCTGCTAATCCTGTTTGATTGGGCCGATGGCTTGCTCTTGGAACAGGAGGAGATAGAGAAGGAGCGTGGCGTGATTCACGAGGAATGGCGTCTGCGTACTTCGGCCCAGATGCGTATGCTGGAGCGTGACCTGCCCAAACTGTATCCGAACTCGAAGTACGGCCATCGCATGCCTATCGGTCTGATGGAGATTATCGACAACTTCGAGCGTCCGTTCTTGCAGGCTTACTATGAGAAGTGGTATCGTCCGGATAATCAGGCTATCATTGTGGTGGGCGACATCGATGTGGATAAGGTGGAGCAGAAAATCAAGACGCTGTTCTCACCCATCGTGCTACCTGAAAACCGCGCACTGGTGACGACATACCCCGTGCCCGACAATAACGAGGCCATCTACGTTATAGACAAGGACAAGGAACAACCTTATAACATTGTGGAGATGCTGATGAAGCACGAGACGTTCCCCGATTCACTGAAGGGTAATCTGGCTTACATCCTTACCAGCTATATGAAGAATGCTGCCATGAGCATGCTGAACGACCGTCTGAAGGAGTTTGCCGAGAAACCTGAAAGCCCATTCCTGCAGGCTTCTGTAGGTGATGGCAACTATCTGCTGTCGCGTGGCGTTGATGCCTTTGATATGGCTATCCTGCCCAAGGACGGCCAAACCGAGGCTGCCATGAAGGCTGTGTTGACAGAGGCCCGTCGTGCCGCTGAGTTCGGCTTTACGCCTACGGAGTACAGCCGTTTTAAGGCCAACTATACCAGTAATCTGGACAAGCAGTATTCGAACAAGGATAAGCGCTACAATTCGCAGTTTGTGTCGAGCTACGTGCAGCATTTCCTGAACAACGAGCCCATTCCCAGCATCGACTTCACGTATCAGACCATGAAGCAGTTGGTGCCCGCCCTGCCTATCGACGGTGTGAATATGGTCATGAAGGAGCTGGTATGTCCCTCAGACACCAATCTGGTGGTAGTGAACTTCAACAACGAGAAGGAGGGTGCCGTCTATCCTACTGAGGACGGTATGAAGCAGGCTATTGCTCAAGCCCGTGCTGCCCATATTGAAGCCTACGTGGACAATGTGAAGGACGAGCCGCTGATGACGACGCTGCCCAAGCCTGGCAAGATTAAAAAGGAAGTGAAGAACGATAAGTTCGGCTATAGCGAGCTGACGCTGTCGAATGGTGTGAAAGTGGTGCTGAAGCATACCGACCTGAAGAAAGACCAGGTGTTGCTGCGTGCCGAGGGCTTTGGCGGCGAGGCCCTGTATGGTGAGGAAGAGTTGGCCAACTTGAGAATGTTCGGTGACGTGATAGAGGCCAGCGGTCTGGGTAACTTCTCGCATACCGAACTGGAGAAGGCTCTGGCTGGTAAGATTGCCAGTGTATCGATGTATATGAGCAACTATCGCGAGCATGTCAGTGGCAGCTCGACGCCCAAAGATGTAGAGACCATGCTACAGTTGGTATACCTCTATTTTACCAACATCAACAAGGATCAGAAGTCGTTTGACAACCTGATGCAGACCATGGAGGTATCACTGAAGAACCGTCTGCTGCAGCCTGAGAACGTCTTCTCTGACTCGCTGACGCTGACACTGGGCAACCACCATCCGCGTGTGAAGCCGATGACGGTAGATGACCTGAAGAAGGTCAACTACGACCGCATCCTTGAGATGGCCAAGGAGCGTACAGCCAATGCCGCTGCCTATACCTTCACTATCATCGGTAACTACGATGAGCAGACCATCCGTCCACTGGTTGAGCAGTATTTGGGTTCGCTGCCCTCACAGAAGAAGGTGCAGAAGGGTAAGTTCATTGATACTGACTTCAAAGGAAAGGTCGTGAACGACTTCAAGCACAAGGCTGAGACACCTAAGGCTATTGCCGTTATGGTGTGGTATTCGAAGAAGGTGCCTTACAATTTGGAGAACTCTGTCAAGGCCTCTATTGCCGGTCAGATTCTGTCAATGGAATATCTGAAGAAGATTCGTGAGGATGCAAGTGCAGCCTACACCGTTGGTGCCAGCGCCAGCATGAGCCGCGACGACTTCGAGAAGAGTACTACCATCTACGTCTATTGTCCCATGAAGCCCGAGAAGGCTGACGTGGCCCTGCAGATTATGCGCGACGAGGTGAGTAACATGGCGAAGACGTGCGATGCCGACAAGTTGGTAAAGGTCAAGGAGTACTTGCTGAAGAACCATGGCGACCAGCTGAAGCAGAACAGCTACTGGCTGGGACAGATCAACAGCTGGCGCAAGTGGGGCATGGACTTCCATACCGACTATGAGAAGGTGGTGAATGCGCAGACACCTGAAAGTATTGCTGCATTCGTGAAGGAGGTGCTGAAGGCAGGTAATAATGCCGAGGTCATCATGATGCCGGCCGAGTAATCATTTATAGGTAAAAAACATAAAACGGTCTGCTTTTAATAAGATGCAGGCCGTTTTATTTTGCTATGTCGTAAAAAGTGTGTACCTTTGCACCCAAAATTTTAATTATGAGTTATTTATTTTCATCAGAATCAGTATCAGAAGGCCATCCCGACAAGGTGGCCGACCAGATAAGTGACGCTATTTTGGACCAGTTTCTGGCCTATGACGCGTATGCCCGCGTGGCTTGTGAGTCGTTTGTTACTACGGGTCAGGTGGTTATCATGGGCGAGGTGCGTAGCGAGGTGTATATCGACCTACAGACCATTGCCCGTAACACCATCAAGAAAATAGGCTATACAAAGGCCGAATACCAGTTCGACGGCAACTCATGCGGTATTCTGACTGCCATCCATGAGCAGAGCGACGACATCAATCGCGGTGTGGACAATGGCGACGAGGACGAACAGGGTGCCGGTGACCAGGGCATGATGTTCGGCTATGCCACCAACGAGACGGAGAACCTGATGCCTGTCTCGCTCGACTTGGCACACCTTATCATGCGTACGCTGGCCGACATCCGTAAGGAGGGTAAAGTCATGACGTACCTGCGTCCGGACTCAAAGAGTCAGGTAACCATCCAGTATAGCGATGCAGGTATTCCTGAGCGTATTGATACCATCGTGGTGTCGACGCAGCACGACGAGTTTGACGAGGAAGAGAAGATGCTGGCAAGGATCAAGGACGACGTCATCAACATCCTGATTCCGCGCGTTAAGCAGCAGATTCACTCTGAGCGTGTGTTATCGTTGTTTGGCAACGACATCAAGTACTACGTCAACCCCACGGGTAAGTTCGTCATTGGTGGCCCTCATGGGGACACGGGTCTGACGGGGCGTAAGATAATCGTTGACACCTATGGTGGCAAGGGTGCCCATGGCGGTGGTGCCTTCTCGGGCAAGGACTCGTCGAAGGTTGACCGTTCGGCAGCCTATGCAGCCCGTCATATCGCCAAGAATATGGTTGCTGCCGGTGTGGCTGACGAGATGCTGGTACAGGTGAGCTATGCCATCGGTGTAGCCAAACCCATGAATATTTATGTAAACACCTATGGCCGTAGCAATGTCAATATGAGTGACGGCGAGATAGCCAAGAAGATAGAGATGCTGTTCGACATGCGCCCCAAGGCCATCGAACGTTCGCTGAAACTGCGCCAGCCTATGTATCTGGAGACGGCAGCCTACGGCCACATGGGCCGTAAGTGCGAGGTGGTGAAGAAAACCTTTACCAGTCGTTATCACGAGACAAAGACCATTGATGTCGAATTGTTTACATGGGAGAAATTGGACCGTGTAGACGATATCAAGCGTGCTTTCAACCTCTAAGCAATGGCTTTGCAGCAAGATAGCATAGACACCTTGCATCTGCCTATTCCTACAAAGGGATATAGCCTGCTTGACGTGCAGTTGCCGCAGTATTATCGTGAGGGATTCTTCTCGAAGGATACGCTCTTCCACCCTGAACTCCCAGGCGGACGTTCCGGTGTGGCTGGTGACCCCGTGCCCTACAATATCCATAATGATAGTATCATTACCTCGATACTGCTGGGATTCTTTATCCTGATGGTCATCGCCTATGCTAATACGCATGAGTTTGTGACCCGTCAGCTTAAGAAATTCTTCTATGTACCCAGCGAGGGAACCATGGAGATTACTGAGACGGGTACTGAGTCGCGTATCCAGTTGTTCATGGTGCTGCTGAGTAGTGTCTTGTTGTCTCTGCTTTACTATTTCTATGTCATACATTTCGTTGGCGATACCTTTATATTGAACTCGCAATACCTGCTGATTGCCATCTATTTGGTAATGATGGTAAGCTACTTTATGGCGAAGTGGTGGCTCTATACTTTGGTCAATACAGTGTTCTTTGGAAGTAAAAAGAACAGATATTGGTTGAAGACCATATTGTTCATATCATCTATGGAGGGGGCGGTGTTCCTACCTGTCGTGTTGTTACAGGCTTACTTCGATATGACGGAGAAAAATGTCGTTATTTATTTTGTAATTGTGCTGATTTTTGTTAAAATACTGACATTTTTTAAGTGTTATGTAGCCTTTTTCCGAAGAAATGTCTTTAAATTACAAATTATTTTGTACTTTTGTGCCCTCGAAATGGTACCTTTGCTTGCTTTTTGGGGCGCATTGGACTATGTGACAGACAGTTTGAAAATAAATTTATAGGACAAAAACATGATAAAGAAGATTCTGGTATCCCAGCCTAAACCATCGAGCGAGAAGTCGCCCTACTACGACATTGCTAAGAGATTTGACGTAGATCTGGTGTTCCGTCCTTTTATTAAGGTAGAGGGTATTACAGCCAAAGAGTTTCGTACGCAGAAAGTGAACATACTGGACTATACGGCCATTGTGTTTACTTCGCGCCATGCCATCGACCACTTTTTCACACTGGCCAAGGAGTTGCGCGTAGCTATTCCTGAGGATATGAAGTATTTCTGTGTCACAGAGACCATTTCACTCTACATTCAGAAGTATGTGCAATACCGTAAGCGTAAGGTATTCTTTGGAACAACAGGCAAGATTGACGACTTACTCCCCACTATGGTAAAGCATAAGACAGAGAAATACCTCATTCCGATGAGTGACGTTCATAACGACAGTCTGGCACAGTTGCTCGACAGCAAGAAACTGAACCATCAGGAGTGTGTGATGTATCGTACTGTCAGCAATGATTTCACACCCGAGGAAGTCAAGACTTTCGATTACGACATGCTGATATTCTTCAGCCCTGCCGGTATCGAGTCACTTACCAAGAACTTCCCTGACTTCAAGCAAGGTGATATTGCTATTGCCACTTTCGGACCTGCTACGGCTCAGGCTGCTCGTGATGCAGGTTTGCGCCTCGATATTGAAGCACCGTCAGAGAAATATCCTTCAATGACTGGTGCCTTACAGCACTACTTGCTGACCATCGAAGACTAATATCGGTTAACGGTTATCGGTTAACGGTAATTGGTTCATGGTTCACGGTACACGGTTTACGTTCCGGAAACGGGAGCGCATGGTCAGTCTCAAACTGATAGAGTCGCTCTTTGGAGGCGGTTGCAGCCAGTCTGTGGCTGCTTTTCCGTTGAGGGCGGTTTACATGCTCGCTGAACGTCAGACAGACGATGCCCCCGTACAACTGCTGATTAGTGTACCCAAGAAGCGTTTCAAGCATGCTGTCGACCGTAATCGGGTGAAACGTCAGGTACGTGAGGCCTTTCGTCAGCATAAAGACCTGTTGTGGCAGGTCGTGCCCGAGGAACAGTGTCTGCTCTTGGCATTTATCTGGCTTTCTGACGGGCATTGCTCGTCGAAAGAGGTCACTCAGCGTGTGGTCGGTCTGATGAAACGGATATCCGAAAAGATGTCTGGTGGGAGATGTAAGATCTGTGAGCCGTGACATCCGTGTTCAAAATATTGACTCGCCCCTTGGTATGGCTGCTGGTGTTGCCTATCCGCTTCTACCAGATATGCATATCTCCGTTATTGGGACCCTCGTGCCGCTTCACGCCTACCTGTTCAGAGTATGCCCGTCAGGCTATTATGAAGCACGGACCCTTCAAAGGCCTTTACTTGGCCATCTGGCGAATACTTAGATGCAATCCTTGGGGAGGTAGTGGCTATGATCCGGTGCCCTAAGATAATTGATAATTGACAATTGATAATTGAAAAAAGTAAATAGAAGTATATGAAAAAGAATTTTGTAGAAGAACTGAAATGGCGCGGCATGCTGGCACAGATGATGCCTGGCACGGAAGAGCTGCTCCAGAAAGAATTGGTTACTGCCTATCTGGGTACTGACCCCACAGCAGACTCTCTGCACATCGGTCATCTTTGCGGTATCATGATGTTGCGCCATCTGCAGCGTTGTGGTCACAAGCCCATCATCCTCGTAGGCGGTGCCACAGGTATGATTGGCGACCCCAGCGGTAAGTCGCAGGAGCGCAATCTGCTGAACGAAGAGACGCTGCGTCACAACCAGGAGTGTATCAAGCAGCAGGTGTCCAAGTTCCTTGATTTTGAGTCGAAGGACGAAAATGCTGCAGAGATGGTCAACAACTATGACTGGATGAAAGACTTTACGTTCCTTGATTTTGCCCGTGAAGTAGGTAAGCATATTACCGTCAACTACATGATGGCCAAGGACAGCGTGCAGCAGCGTCTGAACGGTACAGCTCGTGATGGATTGTCGTTCACGGAATTCACCTACCAGCTGTTGCAGGGCTACGACTTCCTGTACCTCTACCAGCATAAGAACTGCAAACTGCAGTTAGGTGGTAACGACCAGTGGGGTAATATCACTACGGGTACTGAGCTCATCCGTCGTACGTTGGGTTACGAGAACGAGGCCTTTGCCCTGACCTGTCCGTTGATTACCAAGAGCGATGGTAAGAAGTTTGGTAAGACTGAGTCTGGCAATATCTGGCTCGACCCCAAACGCACCACACCATACAAGTTCTATCAGTTCTGGCTGAATGTTAGCGACGACGATGCCGAGAAATATATCAAGATCTTTACTTCTTTGGAGAAAGACGTCATCGATGCCCTCGTTGAGGAACATAAGCAGGATCCCGGTCGTCGCGTACTGCAGAAGCGTTTGGCTGAGGAGGTGACAGTGATGGTACACTCGCAGGAAGCCCTTGATGCTGCAATCGAAGCCAGCAACCTGTTGTTTGGTAAGGCTACTAAGGAAGGACTTGAGAAACTGGATGAGCAGACTTTCCTCGATGTCTTCGACGGTGTGCCTCAGTTTGAGATTTCAAAGGACCAGCTGGGCCAGCCCGCTATTGAGCTCTTTACGACCGTAGCCCCTGTATTCCCTTCCAAAGGTGAGATGCGTAAGATGGTGCAGGGCGGCGGCGTGAGTCTGAACAAGGAAAAACTGACCGACCAAAACCGTGCCGTTACTGCTGATGACCTCATCGATGGTAAGTATCTTTTGGCTCAAAAGGGCAAAAAGAACTACTATCTTTTGATCGTAAAACAATAAAAGGTGGAGAAATATTTGGCGGAATGCTAAATATTTCTTACCTTTGCACTCGATTTTTGGAATCGATGTCCAATGGTGTAATGGTAGCACAACAGGTTTTGGTTCTGTTTGTGGTGGTTCGAATCCGCCTTGGACAACAAATACTATTCTTAAAAACAAACTATTATGGCAAACATTTTTTCTTTGGAAGGTAAGAATGCCTGGATTACTGGAGCATCTTACGGTATTGGATTCAACATTGCTAAGGCTTTTGTAGCTGCAGGTATTAAGAACATCATTTTCAACGACATCAATGAAGCCGCCTTGCAGCGTGGTCTGGACAATTACAAAGAAGCTGGCATCACCAATGTAAAGGGTTATGTCTGCGATGTGACGGACGAGAATGCAGTAAAAGCTCTGGTTGAGAAGATTCATGCCGAGGTGGGACAGATTGACATCCTTGTCAACAATGCCGGTATCATCAAGCGTATTCCCATGCACGAGATGAAACGTGCCGAGTTCCAGCAGGTCATCGATGTTGACTTGGTGGCTCCTTACATCTGCTCATCAGCCGTTATTCCTGAGATGATGGAGCGCAAGGAGGGTAAGATTATTAATATCTGCTCGATGATGTCTGAGTTGGGTCGTGAGACGGTTTCTGCATACGCTGCTGCTAAGGGTGGTCTGAAGATGCTGACCCGTAACATATGCTCAGAGTATGGTGAATACAACATCCAGTGTAATGGTATTGGCCCGGGTTACATAGCTACCCCGCAGACTGCACCTCTTCGTGAAAGACAGCCTGATGGCAGCCGTCATCCGTTCGACAGCTTTATCTGCGCAAAGACACCTGCTGGTCGCTGGCTCGAACCAGAGGAACTGGGTGGTCCCGCCGTGTTCCTGGCTTCTCATGCTTCTGACGCTGTCAATGGCCATGTGCTGTATGTTGACGGTGGTATTCTCGCCTATATCGGCAAGCAACCTAAATAAGGAGTCAGAGTTCTGACACGTGGAACGTAACAAAGAAATATATAAAGTTACGATTATAGGAGGAGCAGTCAACATGTTGTTGCTGCTCTTCAAATTTATAGCAGGTTTCGTGGGGCATAGCGCTGCCATGATGGCTGATGCCATACACTCACTGTCTGACTTCCTGACGGATATCGTTGTGCTGCTCTTTGTGCGCATCAGTGGTCAACCGCAGGATAAGTCGCACGACTACGGCCATGCCAAATACGAGACGCTGGCTATGACACTGATAGGTGTCGCGCTGTTGCTGGTGGCTGTAGGTATCGTGTATCATGGTGTGGTAGCTATCCATTTCTGGGCGACAGGCGGACAGCTGACAGCCCCAAGATTATTGGCTTTGTGGGCTGCCTTGCTATCGATAGCCATGAAAGAGGGCGTTTATCGCTATTCCATAATGAAAGCTCGCCAACTCAATTCTCAGGCTGTAGAGGCCAATGCGTGGCATCATCGCAGCGATGCATTGTCGTCAATAGGTACGGCATTGGGTATTGGCGGAGCCATCTTCTTAGGACAACGGTGGGCCGTGCTCGACCCGGTGGCATCGGTCATTGTGGGCTTGTTTATTGCCAAGGTGGCTATTTTCCTGTTACGTGATGGTATCGGTGATCTGATGGAACAATCGTTACCTGATGAGGTAGAGAATGAAATTCTTCAACTGGCAGCATCGGTGTCTGGTGTGGATAAACCTCATGAATTGAGGACGCGAAGGATTGGCAATCATTATGCCATCGAGTTGCATATTATGATGGATGGTGACATGTCTCTGCGTGAGGCACATGATAAAGCCTCAGAGGTGGAGGACCTGTTGCGGAGCCGTTATGGCAACGAGACGCACGTGGCCGTTCATGTGGAACCAAAATAAATACAGGCTACCATCAGGCAGCCTGTATTTATTTTTTTATTTACAAAAGTGCTTACTTAACAGCCTCGGCGAGCTCAGCACCAGCCTTGAACTTAGCAACCTTCTTAGCAGCAATCTTAATCTTCTGCTTGGTAGCGGGGTTGATACCTTCACGAGCGGGCTTCTTGGTAACTGCAAAAGTACCGAAACCTACGAGCTGAACCTTGTCACCCTTCTTCAGAGCACCCTTGATAGCCTCTACGGTAGCGTCGAGAGCCTTCTTAGCGTCAACCTTTGTCAAACCAGCACCTTGTGCAATCTTCTCAATTAATTCTGTCTTGTTCATAATTTTGTTGTTTTAAAAAGTGAATATAAATGGTTTAAGTCATTTTTCTGATGCAAATATAAGAGAATCCTTTGATAAAACAAACAAAAAAGCGAAAAAAATTAAGTTTTTCATGAAAAAAAGTTGTATAAAACCCATTTTTGTGCATTAAAACGGATATTTTTCGTAATTTTGTGCGCGAATAGCGAGAAATTGTTGAATATCGTTTAAATGGTAAATCGGTAAATAGTAAATGCAAAGATGAACAATATACCCACAATGACCAAGAATCTGTTGATAGTGAATGTCCTGGCATTCATTGCTACTTTTGTGTTTGAACGCAGTGGTATTGACCTGACGAGAATGTTGGGGCTGCACTTCTTCTTGGCAAGTGAATTCCATATCTACCAATTCATCTCATATATGTTCCTGCATGGGGGCTTTACGCATATTCTGTTTAATATGTTTGCCCTATGGATGTTCGGTTCGGTGATAGAGCGTGTATGGGGTCCAAAGAAATTCCTTTTTTATTACATTTGCTGTGGCGTCGGTGCAGGCTTTACTCAGGAATTGGTACAATATATCACTTATTCGATGGAGGGTATTGCTGCCTATCAGTATGTGAATGCCGGTGGCGTGCAGATGACAACAGATGCCTATATCAATCTGTGGACAACAATAGGTGCCTCGGGTGCGGTGTATGGTATTCTGTTAGCTTTCGGCATGATATTCCCCAACGAACGGCTGTTTATCATTCCTTTCCCATTTCCCATCAAGGCCAAATGGCTCATCGTGGGTTACATTGCTATCGAACTGTTCTCGGCCATGAGTGGTCCTGGCGATGGTGTGGCTCACATGGCACACTTGGGTGGTATGTTGTTTGGCTTCCTGCTTATCCGCTATTGGCAGAAGCATCCTGACTCGTCGGCAGGCTTTGGCAGGAGTAGGGGACAGGAGTTCTTCGATAATCTGAAACGTAAGTACGATGCACGTCAGAACCAACAGCACATGAAGGCTGAGCATACGTCAGCCCCTCGTCGTGAGACCGATGAGGAGTATAATGCCCGTCAGCGAAAGAATCAGGAAGAGGTAGATGCTATCCTTGATAAGATTCGTAAGAGCGGATACGATAGTCTGACTAAAGAGGAAAAGAAGAAACTGTTTGACCAGAGCAGGAATTCGTAATTCCATTATTTTGATATCTCGTGATTAAGCAACTGAAGAAATTTACCGTCCAAATGATTGCCGGAGCCAATGTGGCTACGGCTGTATCCATGTTGTTGGTGGGTTATAGTGACAGACTTAATCCTGCCGATCATCCGCTGCTGTCAACATTGGGTATGGCGTTCCCCTTCTTCCTGTTGGTCAACTTCGCTTTCCTGTTTGTTTGGTTGATTTTTAAGTGGCGCATGATATGGATATCTGTTATGGGCTTTGTGTGCGCGTATGTACCTATTAATATATACATGCCACTCAACGCCAGACAGGATATCCCCGAAGGTGCCCTGAAGTTATTGTCATATAATGTGTGCACTTATGGCGGCAACTATAAGTATGAGCAAGGCTTCGAGACGGTGTTAAAGTATCTGGTCGGGCAGGAGCCTGATATTATCTGTATTCAGGAGGATGTGGACACCTGGCGGCGCTATGTGTTTCAGGAATACAAGAAACACTGGGCCTATAACGATACCATGGTAATAGCCAACAACCCTCAGAGTCTCAATGCACTGGGTATTCATACGCGCTTCCCTATCATCAAGCGTGAACGTATCAAATATACCTCGATGGCTAACGGCAGTGTGGCTTGGTGGCTCAAGGTGGACGACGATACGCTGGTGGTGGTGAATAATCATTTTGAGAGTTGTCATCTCAATAGTGATGACCGTGCCCAGTATCGCCAGATTATCAAAGGCGAGATGCCGAGAGATTCAGCCCGTACGGAGTCGAAGCTATTGTTAATCAAGTTGGCTGAGGCTAATGCTGCCCGCTCCAATCAGATCAGGGCCGTACTACAGTATGTGGAAGAGCACAGTCAATACCCCGTCATTGTGTGTGGCGACTTCAATGACAACCCTCTTTCTTATTCACGGCATGCGATGGCCCAGCGGCTGACGGACTGCTTCCGAGAGACAGGCCGTGGTATCGGTTTGTCATATAATCAGAAAGCCTTCTCGTTCCGCATCGACCATATTTTCTGTTCACAGCAACTGCAACCCTATAACTGCAAAATTGACGACGAAATGGACGCAAGTGACCATTATCCGATACTTTGTTGGTTAAAAATGACGGGAAAATAAAGAAAAAAGAACGAAAATTGCAGATAAATTTCGGTATGTGAAGAAAAATGAGTATATTTGCAGGCTAAAATAGCAGAATCATAAATTAAAACAATATAACTAACAAAATGCAAAACAAAGGAATTGTAAAATTTATCGCAGTGCTTCTGATTCTCGTGTGCTGCTTCTACCTTTCCTTCTCATTCGTAACACGCCATTACGAAAGTAAGGCTGCTGCCATGGGTGAGGAGGCTGGTCAGGAGTTCCTCGACTCAATCATGAACGAGAAAGTGTACTGCGGAATCTATTCTTTCAAGCAGTGCCGTGAGATGGAGATTGGCCTGGGTCTTGACCTGAAAGGCGGTATGAACGTGATTCTTGAGGTGTCTGTACCCGACGTTGTCGATGTGCTGGCCGACCACAAGACCGATGCTACCTATCGCAAGGCTATGGAAGATGCCAAGAAGGAAGAGGAGACAAGTCAGGATGACTTTATCTCCCTGTTTATCAAACACTGGAAGAAGAATGCCAACGGACGTCCCTTGGCTGCTGTGTTTGCTACCCAGCAGATGAAGGGCAAGGTCAGCACCCAGTCAAGTGACTCTGAGGTTGAGAGCGCGCTGCGAACTGAGGTGCAGTCGGCTGTTGACAACTCGTTCAACGTGGTACGTAACCGTATCGATAAGTTCGGCGTTGTTCAGCCTAATATCCAGAAGCTCGAAGGTCAGTCAGGCCGTATCATGGTCGAGATGCCTGGTGTGAAGGAGCCCGAACGTGTTCGTAAGTTGTTGCAGGGTTCTGCCAACCTCGAATTCTGGGAGACCTATAACTCACAGGAAATCTATCCCCTGCTGGCTCAGCTGAACCAGAAGTATGCTGCCCTCGGTGGTAATGCTGAGGCCGATACGACTGCTGTGGCTGTTGCTGATTCTGCTGCTACCGCTGCTGTTGATACGACGGCTGCCGCTACCAGCGACCTGGCTGCTAAGCTGGCTGCTGGTAAGAAGGCCGATAAGGCTGCTGATGCCAAGAACAAGGCTGCTGCTCTGAAGCAGAATCCTTTGTTTGCCGTATTCCAACCCGTTCCTCAGGGTCTCGCTATCGTTGGTTATGCCAGCGCTCGCGATACTGCTGATGTCAACAAGGTTATCTACTCTGAGATTGCTGCCAGCGTGCTGCCTGCCGAGTGTAAGCTGCGTTGGGGTGCCAAAGCCGAGGATTTCGGTGGCGAGAATACCCGTGGCGACATCTTTGCGCTGTATGCCTTGAAGATTACTGAGCCAAATGGTCGTGCTCCGCTGGAGGGTGACGTTATTACCTCTTCTAAGGACGACTTCGATCAGATGGGTCATCCCTCTGTATCTATGCAGATGAACTCTGACGGTGCTCGCCGTTGGAGCCAGATTACCAAGCAGAACATCGGACGTGGCGTAGCTATCGTGCTTGACGATGCCGTTTATTCTGCTCCCCGCATCCTGACCCAGATTGACGGTGGTAACTCTCAGATTACCGGTAACTTCACTATCGAGGATACGAAGGACTTGGCTAACACGTTGAACTCAGGTAAGATGCCCGCTCCTACACGTATCGTACAGGAAGAGGTGGTAGGCCCTTCATTGGGTGCTCAGTCTATCAAGCAGGGTGTCATCTCGTTCATCGTGGCCTTCGTGCTGCTGATGATCTACATGATCATGCTGTATGGCTTCATTCCCGGTATCCTCTCAGATATCGCCCTGCTCTTCAACCTGTTCTTCACATTGGGTATTCTGACCTCGTTCCAGGCTGCTCTGACGATGCCTGGTATCGCTGGTATCGTGCTGACCTTAGGTACTGCTGTGGATGCTAACGTGCTTATCTATGAGCGTATCAAGGAAGAACTGAAGCGTGGCTTGGGTATGAAGGAGGCAGTGCAGAAGGGTTACTCTAACGCTTTCAGCGCTATCTTCGACTCTAACGTGACCTCTCTGATTACCGGTTTCATCCTGTTGTTCTTCGGTACAGGTCCTGTCAAGGGCTTCGCCACCACTTGGATTATCGGTATCTTCTGTTCGTTCTTCACCGCTGTGTTCCTGACCCGTCTGGTTTATGAGAACCGTCTGAAGAAGGACAAGTGGCTGAACCTCACCTTTGCAACAGCATATTCTAAGAACCTGATGCAGAATACTAAGTACAACTTCATGGGTATGTACAAGAAGTCGTTCGCTATTTGGGGTGTTGCCGCTCTCATCTTTATCTGCTCGTTCTTCGTTCGTGGTTTGAGCGAGAGCATTGACTTCACTGGTGGTCGTAACTATGTGGTGACCCTCGACAAGGAGACCCACGTCGAGGAGGTTCGTACAGCTCTCGCTGGTACCTTCGTGAACACCGTTGGCGAGAATGCCGGCAAGGAGGCTAACACCTCTGTTATTGCTTTGGGTACTGACGGCAAGACTATCCGTGTCAGCACCAACTGGGACATTGAATCTAACAATCCTGAGGTTGACGACAAGGCAGAGACCATTCTCTATAACGCTCTGAAGAAGGGTGGCTTTATCAGTCAGGCTAACGTTGAGGACTTCAAAAATCCTGATGTTCGCGAGGGTGGCTCTATCATTAGCTCGGCTAAGGTAGGTCCTGCTGTGGCTAAGGATATTACTTACGGTGCTATCATCAGCGTGATCATCGCTCTGATTGCCATCTTCCTCTACATTCTGTTGCGTTTCCGCAATGTAGCTTACTCTACAGGTGCTACCATTGCTCTGACCCTCGATGCTTTGGTGGTTATCGGCTTCTACAGCGTATTGTGGGGCTGGGTACCCATGTCACTGGAAATCGACCAGGTATTCATCGGTGCTATCCTGACGGTGATCGGTTACTCTATCAACGATAAGGTGGT
>CAMHTW010000048.1 GCA_946188165.1 uncultured Prevotella sp. | reverse complement strand
GTACGGCAGTTTAGCAAACTGCTGGTTTCAGCCACTCACCCATCCTTCCAAAAAGAGGTTTTAAGCTTCAACCGTGGGGTTATCTCCTTGATTGCGGGTGCAAAGGTACAACTATTTTTTGAACCCTGCAAATTTTTCTGCAACTTTTTTTGCCTGAGCCCTCTTTTTTCTTACAACAGAGGACCCAGGCATAAGTGTTACTCTCCGAATTCTACAATATCGTCACCAATAGTCAATCCTCCATCAGCGCTGAAGATGTCAGAATCTTCATCTATGAAGTTGACTTCTGGTGCATTGGCAGGGCCGTTGTAACTGCCTATCAGCAGCGGTTGCTGTTGTGCCAGCATGACAATGTCCACCTGAGGCGTGCTATATGTTTTTTTCATCATCATATCTTAATTATCCATTATCAATTATCCATTACTTAACGACCACCAGTCGTCCGTCCTTGACGTACAGACCAGCCTTCTTGGGCTGAGCGTTCAGGCGCATACCGCTGATTGTCCACCAGCCATCTTGGGTCTTCACGCTGGTTACCGTCTTCACTGTCTTCACTGTCTCGACAGCCGTTGCGTTCTCTTCGTTCTGGAAGTCGTCAACAACACCATCCCAAGCGATAGCATAGCTGGGAGCACCATCACCTATTATATACGCGCGGAATGGAGGCACATACGCACCAGGTCCCATCTCTACGAACTGGCCTTTAGCGTTATTATTTCCAGCCTCAGCAGCATAGCAGTACATGCCATCCTCGTAGTTCTTACGTTCAAAGACGCCCTTGAAGCCTTCTGTCTCTACTGGATTAGCCAATACGTTAACCGCAGTGACTGTCGGGTCTTTCACCCCACCCTCTTTTGCTTCGAAGATGTAAGGTTTGTTAGCCTTCAAGCCTCCTTTGGTAACTTGTGTCATGCTGACAGTCGTACCGTCATTGCTTTCATACTCATAGAACGTACCCAGGGTGTTGGCATCCTCTTGCGGGATAGCATAAGGCAGGTAGATAGTAGCTCTCACCTTGCTTTCGCCAGTACCGGCTTCTGTAAAGTCACGCTTCAGTGTTGCTTGACCTGCCACAAAGTCCTTCATCGCCTTGAAGGGTTGTGCATCCACCTCACCGTTCAGTTCCATATTGTTGCAGATACCGCCTATGACCACGTTCTTCTCCTTCGTCGTATTACCAGCAGGCATATAGATGAAGACGTTCTCTGGTACGCCATTGAACGGGCCCTCTGTGCGGCTAATCTCCATACCCGTAATCTTTGTCTTGCTGAAGTCAACAAACGTCAGGCCCTCAGGCAGGATAGTCTCCACAGCCGAGCCTCTTCTGGGTGCGTTAGACGTATTCATCTTCAGGAACATATTGTCAGGCAGATCGGTGATGTCCGGGTCGTTACAGCAATAGCCACTCTGTGCATCACTCACTGCACTGATAGCCGCAGTAAGGGCAGACTTCTCCACCATTTTATAGTCGTTTGAAGGACCAGAAGATTTCTGCACATAGTTACTCTTAATGGTGATGCCACCCAAGCCACCAGCCACACTCGACTTCGGCCCTATTCGTCGATTGACCATCTGTGGTGCGCCAGGATTCGGATTATCTTTCTCCGCAAGATACAGAGTGCAATTCTGAGGTTCAGAACTAGAAACTGTTATTGTTGGACTTCCTGCTCCCACTTCTGTTACCCACTTACCATTTGTAAAGTGCATCACAAACAATCTTGACGAATTAATTAGTGGATAAACAACATTGTGAAAAGTAATAGTCGTGCTACCGGCAGGCACTGTAAACTGCACACTAACAGGTGGATTTCCCTGAGAGCCAGCAGGTACGGCATCTTTCTCCGTAAACACCATTTGAGCTTTTGTTTGGTCCACACCACCCGAATTGTTTTTGTCGGTATTTTCGTTATCTGCATTGATCTGCACACCATTAACGTTTTGGCTGCCAGACGATGGCGGCAATTTCGAGAAGTCAACAACTACCGTTGTTTTATCCTCGTTCACTGCTGGTTTCATGGCAGCCAAGATACTCAATGTATTAGAACTTTCGGCTGAAACATTCAGAGATGAAGCCAAATCGACAGTAATATTACTTGGGAACAGATTTTCGTAAGTTATATAACCAGCAGGGCCATTCAACTCAAGTTTGCCTTTCAAGGAATCATCTATTTTAAACTTCAGCGTTAATTTACCGTTTAAACAGTTGACTGGTTTTTGTCCTGCAGCAAGCTTGATGGTGTTATCACCTGACAGGTACAATACCAATGTATTATCAGGCAGACTTGAAGCGTCCTCAACCACGATTTCGCCCTCGATAACTGCGTTCTTAAGAATCAGCTGGTTGTTGTTGTCGAACTTTACTGATTCATTCTTCTTCAGTACATCATCACGGTTATCAGGCGTAATGGTAATACCTGCCACGCTAATACCATAGTCATTGGGCAATGCTATCTCCAGATTATTCAATTGCAGTTTGTTACGATAATTAGCGGAGATTCCTGATGCAAATGCAGCACCCATCGTCAGCTTGTCGGTAGCAGCACCTGCTGAGGCAATGTTCAGTCCTGCGCTGTTGCAGCCTTGGCCTAAAGTGAAGCCGCCGCTCATTGTGTTATTGCCCTTTAGGAACACATTCAAAGTTTCCCTGCTGCTTGCAATGTCGCCTTTGATTGTAGCACCATCCAGCGTCAGCGTGTTCATGGTAGCGTCGAACGACACCTTACCGTCACCCAGCACGTTGGCTGCGTTCAGGTTGGTCACGCTCACGCCGCCAATGGTCAGACTGTATGTTGCCGAAGGAGCCTCAATCGTCATCGTGCCCTCGCTGCTGAGTGCCGTCAGTCCATTCAGGTATGTCGGTGTGCTATGCCCAGTGAACCACTCGCTGACGTCGCTGACGTTCACCGTCAGCTTACCTGCAGCATTCATATCGGTAGTAAAGCTTACCTGATGGTCGTTGTCAGCTTCTTTCTTTGTCAGGAACTGCCCGCATGTCACGGTGTTTGTTCCCAACAGGTGAATGGTCAGCTTGTCCAATCCGTTCACGATGAATGGTGCCTCGCTGACGGTTGCAGTAACATTGTTCAGTGTCAGCGTATGGTCGCCGTCGAAGCTGATGCCGGAAGCGACAGCCGTCATATTCTCCCTGTCAACCTGAAGGCCGTTCACCCACAGGTTATAGCTGACGACATCCGATATAACCGTTTTGCCGCCAACCGTCTTCTTCGTCAGAGGCTCTTCGATGGTAACGGCATCAGGGACAGACGTTGCCGTCAGCTTGTTCACGACAGCTTCACTGTTCATGTTCTTGCCAACCACTACCGTACCACTAATTGCCCCCAGGCTGTTGATGCCTGTCAGCGAAATCGTCAGTGTCTGGAGTGTTGACGTCAGATTATCCGTCGTTGTAAAATTGTTCAGCGACAGGGTGTTGTTCAGCGGACTGAATGTTGCTGAACCGTTCCCAGAAGCAATGGTCAGATTGGCAGCCGTAAACGCCGTATTGCCAATGGTCAGTTCATAAGTCTTCAGATAGCTGACAGACCCCTCAGCCACAGTCCATCCCGACTCTTTGGTATCGTATGCAACGCCATAGCCCTGAGCAATGGCGCCCCCACTGACCGTCAACAGTCCGAAACCGTTGTCAGCATGGGTGAAGGTCAGTGTACCTCCAGATGTTGTATTAGTAAACGAGAAACCTGCGTTGTCGGTTGCAGTAAGCGTATTCTCACCTATCAGGCATACCCTCAGATTCTGGATATTGCTCTGAATGGGGCTACCGCCAGTCTTGGGTGCAGCAATCGTAGCACCATTCAACGTCAGTGTCATAGTGGCAGCGTCGAACGACACGGTGTTGTTTCCCAGGACATCGGCCATATTCTGACCCGTTACCTGCACGTCACCGATGTTCAATATGATAGGTTCATCACCACTGACCGTTATGTTTTCAGTAGAGGATGTCAGCTTTAAGTTGTTATTATAGAATACCGATGAAGCATTGTCGCCAATCTCTGGTAAAATCAGACTGTATGGGGCAGAAGCGTCAGCAAACGGTCCGACTGTTAAGCTACCTGGCACGATGGGGTCGGTAGTGAACAGCAAAGACGGTTGGCTATTCAAGAACTTAAAAGCATTGCATTTGACTGAGTTCGTGCCCAGAATCCTGACGTTCAGCACAGACAGATCAAAACCCACAACAACAGCCCAGTCCGTGCCCTCAGGATCCAGAGTAGCGTTGTTCAGCGTCAACGTGTTCGTTGTATAGTCGTAAGACACGGTTTCCATATTATCACCCAGCACGTTCTTGCAGTTCTGCTCTGTTACCACGACGCCGCAAACAGACAATGGCTTGGGGTTTGTCTGGAAGTTGGCCGTCACCACCACATCGTAGGCGTCCTCTATATCGAACGTGTATGTTGTCACGCCCGTAGGGTCCGCATCGGCCTTGGTGGCCGTTATGTCCAAGATGCCGTCTTGGACGGGTATTGCACGATTGGGAGCCTGCACAGCCCCACCGTTTAATGTAGCGACAGCTTTCAGGTTGTCAACAGTCATATAGTAGCCACTGGCCGGTGTCACCGTCAGCGTACATACACCGTCCGAGATGGCAGACGTCACCGTACCAGCATTTGCGTTAGGCAAAACGTTGATAGTCACTTGTCCATCCCTTGCCCATGTACCGAGCGTCAGCATCAGCAGGGCTACAACAGATAAAACTCGATTCATATTGTGTTTCATATTGCGTATTCCTCCTTATTTATTTTACAACCACTTTATGTCCCTTATTAATATACAGTCCCTTCTTTGAAGGCTTCTGAACCTTGCGGCCCTGCAGGTCGTAGATGTCACCTCTAACATCTTCCATCTTACTTCTTACATCGTTGACGCCCGTTGCTTCGCCATCGATGACGATGGTCAGCTGCGGAGCGTAACCGCTAGGAACCACTGCATTGGGCACCATCAAGTAGTTCTTGCCGGCAGGAATCGTACCCGTCACGCGCATAAACGCACCGTTATACAGACCGTAGAAGTCGCCTTCCCCGGCTTTCTCTGCGACATCTACATCATCAGTAGCATGTACCAGCAGGTTGCCCTGTACGTCCTGTCCGAAGACGTTGTCAGTCGTTGTCGTTGTAGCATTGTTCAGCAGCACGACCTGTTCCTTCGGGATGTACTTGATTTGTGTCACCGTCACCTCATTGTTCGAAACACCAGAAGCCACGAATGCGCCCACGTTCTGTCCGTCAGGCAGTGTCTGCATATTGCCACTGTTGTAGTAAGTGGTCCACTTCTGTCCCTGCGGGAAGGTTACGGTGCTCAAGTCCAGTGTCTGGTAAACAATGTCGAACTGTGCAAACTTTATGTCTTCAAAGTTGCCCTGACCAGTTACCACAACGTTGTAAGTACCAGCCTCAACAGGTGCATCAACCGTACTTGACTCCTGTCCCTCAACCATTTCATAGCTGATGTCGTAATCGTTGGCTGTCAACACCAGTTCGCCAGCCTTCACGCTTGCAATTGTCGGCTCCTGAACCTCACCGGTATATGTCAGCGAGTTGCTGACCAGGGTTACCTCCGTAATTGCAGCGGGCACGATTTCGACCTTGATGGTCTGACCTGCAAGCTTGTCATTGTAGTTGTTGCCACCGTCCACTTTATAAAGAATGCCATAGTGTCCGGCATTTGTTGCTGTTGGGACGGTTGCAGTAAACATTTCATCACTTGGTTCACACAACGCTTCCTGATCTGCACCAATTTCACTATAATAGTATCTTACCGCTGTTCCGTCAGGCAGATTGCTGATGGTGACTAACTGCTGGGCGCTGCCATTATAAGTCAAATCGCCGTGGGTCTCAGTGACCATTGACAAATCGGCCTTAGCAATGGTGAAGTTTACTGTTGCCGTGCCGCTCTGGTAGTTGGCACTCTCGGCTATGGTAGCTTTCACCGTATAGTTACCAGCATTTACAGGAACTGTTTCAGTGTACTTGGTATCTTCTTCATCTGCACCTTTATAGGTGAATGTTGCCATACCATTGCCTGGGCTCTGTACTACAGGCTCATTGGCTGTTGCACCATAAGTCCAGCCGGCAAGTGTTACGGTGGCGCCAGTCAGGACGGCCTTGCTGATAGTGAAGTCGGCTGTTGCTGAACCTGAAGCATAGTTAGCGCTCTCTGCCACCTGAACCTTAATAGTATAGTTGCCGGCATTCTCGGGCACTACAGTTGTATAAGTTCCATCATCGGCATCCTTTGTCTTATAGTAGAAAGTTTCAGCAGCTTCGCCTTCGTTACCTTCAACAACAGGCTCGCTGGCTTGTGCGCCATACGTCCAGCCTTGTATTGAAACTGAAAGATTTTCGAGCGGCGCCTTTGTGATAGCAAAGCTCTTGGTGGCACTACCCGTATAGTTGCCCTTACCTGTTACGACGACGTTGTAAGAGCCTGTTGCAACAGGTGCATCAACCGTACTTGACTCCTGCCCCTCAACCACTTCATAGCTGATGTCGTAGTCATTAGCACCTAACACCAGTTCGCCAGCCTTCACGCTGGTAATGGTCACCGTCTGTGCCTCACCGGTATATTCCATTGAAGTCTGGTCGATGGTCATCTCCGTAATTGCAGCGGGCACGATTTCGACCTTGATGGTCTGACCTGCAAGCTTGTCATTGTAGTTGTTGCCACCGTCCACTTTATAAAGAATGCCATAGTGTCCGGCATTTGTTGCTGTTGGGACGGTTGCAGTAAACATTTCATCACTTGGTTCACACAACGCTTCCTGATCTGCACCAATTTCACTATAATAGTATCTTACCGCTGTTCCGTCAGGCAGATTGCTGATGGTGACTAACTGCTGGGCGCTGCCATTATAAGTCAAATCGCCGTGGGTCTCAGTGACCATTGACAAATCGGCCTTAGCAATGGTGAAGTTTACTGTTGCCGTGCCGCTCTGGTAGTTGGCACTCTCGGCTATGGTAGCTTTCACCGTATAGTTACCAGCATTTACAGGAACTGTTTCAGTGTACTTGGTATCTTCTTCATCTGCACCTTTATAGGTGAATGTTGCCATACCATTGCCTGGGCTCTGTACTACAGGCTCATTGGCTGTTGCACCATAAGTCCAGCCGGCAAGTGTTACGGTGGCGCCAGTCAGGACGGCCTTGCTGATAGTGAAGTCGGCTGTTGCTGAACCTGAAGCATAGTTAGCGCTCTCTGCCACCTGAACCTTAATAGTATAGTTGCCGGCATTCTCGGGCACTACAGTTGTATAAGTTCCATCATCGGCATCCTTTGTCTTATAGTAGAAAGTTTCAGCAGCTTCGCCTTCGTTACCTTCAACAACAGGCACGCTGGCTTGTGCGCCATACGTCCAGCCTTGTAATGAAACTGAAAGGCCTTCGAGCGGAGCCTTTGTGATAGCAAAGCTCATGGTGGCCGAACCGGTGTAGTTGCCCAGACCAGTTACGACAACGTTGTAATTGCCCACATCGATGGGATCATCTATGGCACTTGCCGTCTCACCGACAACCTGCTGATAGCTGACGGTATAGTCAGTTTCGGCAGACAACCGAACGTTTTCTCCGCCAATCTGGTCAGTCACTGTCACCTCAGGAATATTAGCTTCTGCATTATAGACGAGGCTATTGCTTGACAGCGTAATCATGTCGCTGGTGATGGCCTTCGCCGAAATAGTGAACGTTGTAGTTGCTGTGCCCAGATACATACCCTGACCAGTCAACGTGACTGTTGCACTTGTACCAATATTGATATTGTCGGAGTAGCTCACAGTATAATCGTTAGCAGTCAAAGCGGTATTACCAACCATGACCTCACTGACAGCAGGCTCCTTAGCAGTACCGTCATAGGTATATGAACTTTGAGCCAAAGTGATAGTAGCATCGCTGATAGAGATTCGCCGTTGGAACTCGGCTGTCACCTCAACAGTGAAATTTTCGTCAGGCATTGTAAACGTGTAGGTTGTCACGCCTGAAGGGTCAGCATCGGCATTAGTGGCTGAAATAGCCAAGGCACCGTCGTTGATGGGTATTGCACGCCTGGGAGCCTGCATAGCCTCACCGTTCAGTATGGTCACAGCTTGCAGATTGGCTGCTGTCAGATAGTAGCCTTGGGCAGGTGTCACCGTCAGCGTACATACACCGTCCGAGATGGCAGACGTCACCGTTCCTGCATTAGCAGGCACTACGCTAATTGTCACTTCTCCACTTGCCCATGTGCTGAGCGACAACATCAGCAGGGCTACAACAGATAAAGCTCGATTTAAATGATGTTTCATATTGCGTATTCCTCCTTATTTATTTTACAACCACTTTATGTCCCTTATTAATATACAGTCCCTTCTTTGAAGGCTTCTGAACCTTGCGGCCCTGCAGGTCGTAGATGTCACCTCTAACATCTTCCATCTTACTTCTTACATCGTTGACGCCCGTTGCTTCGCCATCGATGACGATGGTCAGCTTTGGAGCATGACCGCTAGGAACCACAGCATTGGGCACCATCAAGTAGTTCTTGCCGGCAGGAATAGTCTTTACGCGCTCAAATGCGCCATTATACAGACCGTAGTAGTCGCACTCTTCATCCAACTGAACGGCTTCTGTAGCGTGTTTCAGCAGGTTGCCCTGTACGTCCTGTCCGAAGACGTTTGTCGTCGTTGTCGTGGTAGCATCGTTCAGCAGTACGGGCTCACCTCTCGGAATAGACTTGATTTGTGTCACAACAATTTCATTACCGCTGATAGTTGTTGCCACGTATGCACCGATGTTTTGGTTTTCAGGCAGTCCCACATTACCATTATTATTATGATAATACGTCATCCAGTGGTTATGGAAGTCAGCAGCCGTAACATCCAACGGAATATCTTTAATCACATACTTGCGTTTTATAACCTCCTCCGTCTTATATCTCTTGTTAGAGTCGCCTTCCACAAGGAGATAGACATTCAGTGTCGTACTTTCACGAACTGTAATCTTGTCGCCGGCCTTGTAAAGTATATCATTCTCTTCATTGTCGTCATCGTCGCCCAAATAGTAATATGCAGTTACAGATACATTATCTCTGTGAGGCGGATTAGGCAGTTTAGTAATCTCAACCTCTATATCGCCTTCATACTCGCCTGCATCCTTACTAATGGTAGGCTCATCATACACATACAACTCTGTAGCAAAAGTATATGACCAAATTGGATTATCATCAGTGCCACAACGTGTATAGGGAAAGAATTGGTACTCACCTGCAGGCAAAGATATCTCGCCAACGTATGGGGTCCTTTTCGATTCATCTTCCTCATAGTCATACGAGTAGTATAGGTCGCCACCCTGGGCATCCGTTGTTATCGACAGTTTCTGACCAGTAAAGTAAGCACCATCTGGAATAGAAACTTTAGGAACAGCAGGTACGACCTTCATAGTAAACCATGCCTCGTCTGCAGCATACTCCTCTGTAGCTTCAACAGATGCCCTGATTTCGGTCAGTCCGACACCAACAATAGTTATCTTACCCGTATTATCGATGGTAGCCACATTCGCGTCACTGCTTGTATAAGTAATAGTGAAGCCTGTGGGGTCAAGATAGCCATTGTCCCATCTCTTCAGCTCTGGCAAGGTTTGCTCTTCGCCATAAACATACGACTTTGTTTCTCCATTAGATATTGTTTCACCAACATAGAAACAGAACTCAGGATCCTTAAGGACGGAAACGATATTTGCCGATGTTACAGGAGTCGTCTCATTGTCTTGGACGGTATGGAGTCCATTCTCCTGAGTATAAGTAACCGCTACCTCTGAATCCAACTTCAGCACATTGCCTGTTGCATTGTTAATGCCGTTAACACCAAGAACTGAGCTGAAATATTGGATAACCGAGCTGGATGTCTCCGTAAGAGTCAGCGTCGATGAAGCTGAACTGCTTTCGAAAGTCAATGTTGGCGGTGTCTGGCTTTCACCATTATACCTGATAGCCGAGCAGCCACTGGCGCCTGTTATTGAATTAGTGCCGCTAAAGCTGATTGTCAAGTCGTCTGTTCCCGTATAGTCAATGCCAGGAGCTTCTTCTTGTTCTTGTGGAGCTATGGTAGCACCGTTCAGCGTCAGTTTGTTCGTCTTACTATCGTAACTCACTTTTCCATCACCCAGCACGTCAGAAGCATTAGAGCTGTTCACTCGTACACCAGCAACCGTCAAGTCATATTCAACACTACTGATAGTCATGTCATAAGTATGGTAGTCACTATCTATGTCTGAAACGTCCAATACCAAGCCATTGTTATAGACCACTTGATGGCCAGTGCTGAACACATCACCACTTGAGCGGAAAACCAGCTTACTGGGCTGGTCAGTGTTTGTGGTGAATGTAACGGTATAGTCTTCGGAAGCACTACCGTCTTTGGCAATGAATACCGAACTGCCCCAAGCGAAATTATTACCTTCAAGGTGAATGGTCAGATTGCCGCGACCGTTCTTGACAAAGGGTTCGTCAGAAGATGGATTGTAAACATCGAGGTTAGTCAGCGTCAGCGTATTGGTTGACAGGTCAAACGAAACCATGTGGGTATCATTTTGATCGCCCAAAACGTTGGCGGCATTCGGCTCGCCAACAATTACACCATTGACGGTAATGCCGTAAGAGACAAAGTCTGAAACGAAGACATCGCCTGTATATGAGTCCCAAGTGGGTGTTTCCGATGGTGTCTTCAGGGTCATAGTCTCGCTGATATTAACTGCCGAGAAACCAGATATCGTCGCCAGATTATCTTTGGTATTCTTCAGAGACAGGGAATTCATCGGATTATTAGATTGCAAATCCTTTGTAATGGTCAGTGTTCCTTCAGTGACTTGGTCAGTAGCCTCGAAACGGATAGACGACAGCGAAGTGTTTCCCGTGACGGCCACCGTCAGTGCTGGCATGTTGCTGGTAATGGCATAATCGGTTTTCGTACTGATATGCAATGTATTGCCGTCCGTGATGGTCAGATTTGGATATTCTGCTTCATGATCTTGCTGTTTATACCAAGCATCACAATACTGTGTCCCGTTAACCTTCAGGTCATATTTCTTGTTAGGAGCAATGGTCATATAGTCACATCCCTGTTTGGCCCACCAGTCATAACCAATGGCATTGTCTTGACTGTCGACTGTCCAGATGCCTGTCGACGAGTTGTTCCACCCACTGGCAAAAGACGCCATTTGGGAAGTTACGCCAACATACAAACTGCCGGAAGTTGTCTCGCTGGCAGTGAACAGCAGGGCACCGCCATTTCCCTTGATAACGGGATTGTCAGACGAAGGATATTCCCCAAATACAGAACATTCACCTACGAGATGAATCGTCAGGGCTGTCTCGTTTGCCCATACAATGTGACCATTTAATGATGCTGCGTTCAGCGTCAGTGTATTGGTTGAGTGGTCAAACGATACGGAACCAGCTCTGATTTCATCGCCAGTAATAGATGAGGCATTGTCACTCGTAACAGTAACACCTGCTACGGTCAATCCGTAGTCTGTCTGTGCCCACGCCCTCTGCGGCGCCAGCAACATTACGAACAAGGCAACGAGACTCAATAGACCTTTGCCGATTCTTAATGGAATTAATTGTTGTTTAATTGTCATAACTTCTATAATTTATCGTTAATTTTTGGCTTACTCTCAGACCTGTTAAGGTGCGCGCGTACATTAATGCGCTGCAAAGATACGAATAAAAAATGAAACTGCCAAGCATTTCGTGTTAAATTACACGCATTTTTTTGCTTGGCAGTTATTATCAGGCGGTTCTGATGTTTAATAGTACGATATTTTTCTTTCCTCAATGTTAGCGCCACGCCAACGTGTTGTCTCGCCCTCCTCACGGGTCGAACCACGATAGGTCATTTCACGCTCAATCCAGTTGCCCACCTCGTCGAACTTCGTATAACGATAGGTGGTTTCCGACTCGGACTCCAAGCCTTCTTCTTCGCGTTTATACCTCTTCGAGCTTGGGTACAGGTCATCGCCGTTATAGGTGAACTCCTGGGTAATAGTCCATTCCCAGTAGGTTTGCTCAACCTTAATGATCCGGCCCTGCTTGTCGTATGTGAACTTGTTGGTAAACATGGCGTCATCATCATCGTCGTCCTTTTGCGAGTAGTACACCACCCTGCCCTTCTCGTCACGTTTCATGACCGATTTGGCCGTGATACCCTTCACGAACTTGCCTGTCTGGTCGTAGCTGTACACGCCGCCGTATGCGTCACCCGTCACGCGGCCTGCCTCGCTGAACGAATAGCCCGCCTCGTCGTTGGCATCATTCGACATCTCGCCCTTCTCCAGCACGTCATCATCTATGCTTTTCACTTCGTAACGGATGCAGAACGACTCCTTGACGGGGCCAATGAATCCGAACGACTTCACGTCCAGAGAAGTGCTGACGGGTTGTTTGTCCTCGTTAGTCACAATCTCACGGCTCACCGTCGTCGTGTCAGCCTTAGCCTCTCGCTGAGGTTTCTGAATACCCATACAGGCAACACACATCAGTGAAATACCCATCGCCACGACACCCGCCGCCAGCCAATTCCCATTCTTCTGTTTCATACGCTTAACCATATTTTTTCGACATTTCCGATGGCAAAGATACGAATAAAAACGAGAAAATCAAACTTTTCATCCAAAAATCTGTCATTGTCATGATTGTCATGTGTCACGAGTGTCATGTGTCACGAGTGTCATTAGTGTTTTTTGATTCGTGGGGTGATTTTTATGCCATAATAATTATAAAAATATATTTTTATATTATTATGAGCATTTTTGCGCCCCGAAAATGTAAATGACACTCGTGACACATGACACTCATGACACACTAACAAGCATTAAACACTTTTTAACAAACAAACTCTGGTTATTTCTTTTATGTATGATGAAAAATATGTACCTTTGCAGCGTCGGAACAAAGATAGAAACGGGTGCCTTGGCCAGCCAAAATTTTGTTTCAGGCCTGCAAAATTTTGCGGCCTGCCCAGAGCGCAAGTTGGAATGAAGGAATGAAGGAAATGAGCGTATGAGAAACGGCAACCATTGAAATCTAAAAATCTTGACATTCTTGTGTTTGATGGAAATGAAATTTGGTGCTGTTTTTTGGTAGGCTCAGATTTTTTTAGTAATTTCGCAGCGAAAATGAAGAAAATGAAGAAAACGTTTGTAATCATATTGCTGCTGACGGGCTGCTTGCAGATGCAGGCTCAGGAGCGGAAACCGTGGGTATTGAGGGCACTGAACGCGGTGAAGACATACATCGACTCGTCGGCCGTGAAGGGCATTGACACGCGTTATCTGGAAGTGCCTGAGAAGCCGTGGGCGGTAATGTTGAAGTCTAATGCCAACGACATGGATCTGCGCTCGACGACGTACATGTCGAAAGACCAACTGGCAGCGCATGAGGTGAAAGGCGAGTTGAATTTCGAAACAAAGATGGAGCCCAAGCGAGAGGTGTCAATAGGCGGATGGATAGGCTATCGCGGCTACGGTCTGGGCTACAGCTATTCGCTGCAGCGCTCGAAGGGACGCAACTTCCAGATTGGTGCCACGGGTGCCAACTACGGTTTTAACCTGCGCATCCGCAGCTTCAGCACCGACGAAATATCGTACCACTATTGGGGTCACAGCGAGGTGGACAACGTAGATGAAGAGGACAACAATGTCAACACGTGGGACGACATTCAGGTGAAGTCGACCATCTTCGACGCCTTTTATTTCCTGAACGGCAAGCGTTTCTCGTATGCCGCTGCCTACGACCAGAGTATGAACCAGATACGTTCGGCTGGTTCGCTGATGGTAGGCGTGAAGTGGTTTCAGACGTCGGTGGACTATTCGAAGCCCCTGAACGGACTGCTGATACAGTATTTGGGCGACGTGGGCCGTTTCAAGATTCACAAGGCCAGCATTGGCGTGGGCTATGCCTACAACTGGGTGCCGATGCGCAATCTGCTGGTGAACGTGATGGTAATGCCCATGCTGACCGTCTATAATCGCACGAAACTGTACTATTACGAGTCGAACTACGATATCTTCATGGACGAAACCGACGTATCGGACAAAGGCAGGAAGCCTGTACCTACGGATCCTTACGACACATCGTGGACAGAAGACATCACGCTCAGAGAGTCGGGTACGGAAATCAAATACGGACGCCCATCGCTCAGTATGGACGCCCGTGCCTCGATTACTTATCAGTTCGACCGTTTCTTCCTAACCGCCAGTGGACAGTATAACCGCTATAGCAATAAGGCTGACGGTAACGAGTTGCAACTGACCGACTGGTACGTCAACGCTGCGTTAGGGGTTCGATTCTAATCCAGTCGGCATCCACCCAACCTTTATCGACCTTAGGATTGGTCTCAGCGGCCACAAAGCCGAACTTGGCACCAATCCACTTGCCTTCCTTCATCTGGTACTGACCGCCGCAGTCGGTAAACTTCTTGCCATTCTGGCTCCAGGCAAAGCTGACCAGAGGTTTGCCGCCATGAGCCGCACCAGCCTCGGCGTTGGTGACCTTCAGGCGCAGATAGATGTCCTCATGGATGCCAGGCTTGTAGTCTATCTTATCCTCGGCAGTAGGCTTCAGCGTGGCTATCAGCTCTTCCTGCTGCGGTTTGCCCCTGTCGGCATCCTGACACGTAATGACGAGCAGCTTGAACGCCCTACCCTCGCGGCGCACCACCAAGGCCTGATAGTTGTGACCCATCATGATGATGCCGCCAAACTGGCCATCAGCCTTCGACGTGAAGCGCAGCTTGGCAGTAGCCATAAACTGGTCGGCAGGGGTCTTCTGCAACAACAGGTTAGGCACTTCCCAGAGATTCTTAAAACCTTCAGACAGCTTGTGTGTATAGATGCGCATGGTGCCGAAGGCGGTAGGCATGCCGAAGAACTGGTGGTAGTTGGCGTGCCATTGCCACTGCTTGCCTAAAACAGGACTATTGAACTCGTCGCTCTCAACAGGGTTAACAATAGCGGTAGCAAACTTTTCACTATTCACTCTCAACTCTTCATTAGCTTTCGGTTTCCGAAAGCGCGTGACGGGCTCGCCCTTCTTACCCATGACGGGCCAACCTGTGGTCCAATCGACGGGATTCAGGTGTACCACGCGACCATAGGCCTCCTTATCCTGGAAGTGCAGGAACCAGTCCTCGCCATACTTTGTATGCACCCAACCGCCCTGATGCGGGCCATTGATGTTGGTCTTGCCCTGCTGCAACACAATCTTATGCTCGTAAGGGCCGTATGGGCTCTTGCTGCGCATAGCCAGCTGAAAGCCCTCGGGCACACCGCCTGCAGGACACATAATCCAGTACCAGCCCTCGCGCTTATAGAACTTCGGACCCTCGCAGGTACGGTTTTCGGTACCGTTGCCGTCGAACACGATGACGGGATCGCTGATGGCACGCGTTCCGTCGGCAGACAGCTCGCGGACGCAGAGCACAGAGGCAAACTTACCACGCGAATTGGCCCAGCCGTTGACCATATAGCAGCGTCCGTCCTCGTCCCATAGCGGTGTGGTATCAATCATGCCCTTGCCCTCGATGACGCAGACGGGATTCTCCCATTCGCCGGCAGGATTGCCACCACGCGTCTTGACCATAAACACGCCAAAGTCGGGGTCGCCCCAATAGATGTAGTATTCGCCATTGTGATAGCGGATGGACGGTGCCCACACACCTGCGCCGTGCTGAGGTGTCGAGAAGTGTTCCTCCAACGGTTTGAAACCCGTATAGAGCGACTTCAGGGCATAGCCCACTATCTCCCAGTTAACCAAATCGCGTGAGTGGAGAATGGGCAAACCAGGAGTGGTCTGAAACGACGAGGCCGTCATATAGTAGTCTTCGCCTGAAGGACCCACGCAGACATCGGGGTCGCTGTAGTCGGCATTAATCACGGGATTGGTGTAGGTGCCGTCACCATTGTCAGGACTCCACACCTGAGACTTGTACTGAGCGCTTGCCGTCAACGTGACAGCAGCCAATACCATTAGAAAAGTTCTTTTCATCGTAGTTTGTTTATCTTAAGTTTGTAATGATTTCCATCATATATGACGCGCATCACTGCCCGAATGTCATCATCTGTGGGCGAAATATTCAGGGCCACATGACCCATGGTGCGGCGTAGGTTGATTTCGACGCAAGGGTGTAACCCTAATTGACAATTGACAATTGACAATTGAGAATTATGATTACCATTGCCGATACTTTTGACAGTCATCATGTCGATGCCGAAGGGTCCGACGTAGCCGTCGAGGTGCAGTCGTTCTATTATTCTTTGCTTGACTAAATCAAGCAAAGACACTGGGATATAACGGCTTATCATTTCGCGCTTCACACTTTCCGTTGCAAGAATATTGCCCTCGTAAGCACCGTTGACCGTATGAAACAGCGACAGTCCCAAGTAGCGGATATGACCTTCAGCGTCAGCCTCGAACTCCATACCAAAGTCCCTTACCTTATTATAATATGGCTCGGCCATGATGCTGCCCTGCGAAGCAATCACGTTACGAGCCCATTTCTCATTTCTCATTTCTCCTGTCTCATTTAGACGCTCCGCGTCGCAGAACCGCACCCCTCGCCCACTCGACGACCAAGGGGCCTTCAGCACCAGACGGCTGTAACGCTGGTACAGTTCCTCAACCTGCTCGATGGTGGTACACTCGAAGGCCTCGCCGACAGTGCCTTCCATTTGCAGCAGAGGCAACAGCTGTGCAGACGTCCGGCGATGCGACAACTGGCGAATCTGCTCTATTTGTTCGGCAGCAGGCAACAGCGACACAGGAACACCATTGCGCTCCAGTTCGCGACGGATGGCCCTATCCCAGCCCCAGGGGGCAATGGAGAATGGAGAATGGAGAATGGAGAATGGAGCGCTGAAAATGGACTTGTCATAATTCTCCATTCTCAATTCTCCATTCTCAATTTTCTTAATGCCCAGTTTTACCAAACGGTGGCACACGCGACGGTAGGCCTTGAGGACCGACTCCTCGTGTTGCACCAGTACGCGGTCGCCCTCCTGAGCCCACAAGGCAGGCAGGAAACCGAGGTCGTTGCGCAGCTGGCGACCCGCATGCGGCGCCGTGAAATTACTGAGATTGGCAGCCAGTGCAATGTCGTGTTCCGGATTGAAAATATGTAATGTCATGCGTCTGTTCGTGTTAATTTCGTGCAAAAGTACGAATAATTATCGAGTATTTATCGAACATTGCCGTTAAAGGGAGTTAAAGCAACGAAAATGTTAACGTAAAAGCAAAAAATGTCGTACCTTTGCAGGAGATGAGAAAGCATAACAATTCAATTAAAAATATCTATCAAAAATCGTTATCACTATGAACATTCCTCCAGTATTTTGGTTGGTGCCCATCGCATCATTGGTGGCACTTGGAATGGCGTACTTCTTCTTCCGCAGCATGATGAAGGCTGACGAAGGTACGCCGCGTATGAAAGAAATTGCACTCTATGTGCGCAATGGCGCAATGGCCTATCTGAAACAGCAGTACAAGGTTGTGCTGATTGTGTTTGTCATCCTCTGTGCCCTCTTTGCCTTCATGGCATACGGCCTGAACGTACAGAATCCCTGGGTGCCATTTGCATTCCTCACCGGAGGTTTCTTCTCCGGACTGGCAGGTTTCTTCGGCATGAAGACCGCCACCTACGCATCAGCACGTACAGCCAACGCTGCCCGTGAGAGTCTGGATGCAGGTCTGAAGATTGCCTTCCGTTCTGGTGCCGTGATGGGTCTCACGGTGGTGGGTCTCGGACTACTCGACATCGCCATCTGGTTTGTTGTACTGAACTACTTCGACCATGACGGCCTGATATCCATCACAACAACCATGTTGACCTTCGGTATGGGTGCTTCGACGCAGGCCCTGTTTGCCCGTGTGGGCGGTGGTATCTACACGAAGGCTGCCGACGTGGGTGCCGACATCGTGGGTAAGGTGGAGGCCGACATTCCTGAGGATGACCCCCGCAACCCTGCTACCATTGCCGACAACGTAGGCGACAACGTGGGCGACGTGGCTGGCATGGGTGCCGACCTGTACGAGAGCTATTGTGGCTCCGTGCTGTCAACCGCTGCCCTTGGTGCTGCAGCCTTTGGCGTAGCAGGATTAGACATCCAGCTGAAAGCCGTCATCGCCCCGATGCTGATTGCTGCCACAGGCGTATTTCTCTCGCTGTTAGGCATTTTCCTCGTTCGCACCAAGGAAGGTGCTACGATGAAGGACCTGCTGCGTTCACTCTCGCTCGGAACTAACGTTTCTGCCGTCCTCATTGCCATTGCCACCTTCGCCATCCTCTACCTGTTGGGTGTTGAGAACTGGCTGGGTCTCTCCTTCTCAGTCATCTCTGGACTGGCTGCCGGTGTCATCATCGGACAAGCTACCGAATACTACACCTCGCACTCATACAAGCCCACCCAGAAGATTTCAGAGGCAGGACTGACGGGTGCTGCTACCGTTATCATCAAGGGTATCGGTACAGGTATGATTTCTACCTGCATCCCCGTCATCACGATTGGTGTGGCCATCATGCTGAGCTATCTCTGCGCCAACGGCTTCGACCTCTCCATGTCGTCAACCTCACTGGCTCACGGCCTCTACGGTATCGGTATTGCTGCTGTCGGTATGCTGTCAACACTGGGTATCACGCTGGCTACCGACGCTTACGGACCTATTGCCGACAATGCGGGCGGTAACGCTGAGATGAGCAATTTGGGCGAGGAAGTCCGTCACCGTACTGACGCCCTTGACGCACTGGGCAACACCACCGCTGCTACTGGTAAGGGCTTTGCCATCGGGTCGGCTGCCCTCACGGCACTCGCCCTGCTGGCATCGTATATCGAAGAGATTAAGATTGCAATGGCCCGTGCCGGTCAGACGATTACCAATGTGTCTGGCGACGTCATCAGTGCTACCGATGCAACGATTCCCGACTTCATGAACTACTTCCAGGTGAACCTGATGAACCCGAAGGTCATCGTTGGCGCCTTCATCGGTGCAATGGCTGCCTTCCTGTTCTGCGGTATGACGATGGAGGCTGTAGGCCGTGCTGCCGAGAAGATGGTACAGGAGGTTCGCCGTCAGTTCCGCGAGATTGCCGGTATTCTGGAAGGCACTGGCACACCTGACTATGGCCGTTGTGTGGAAATCTCCACCCGTGCTGCCCAGCATGAAATGGTCGTTCCATCTGTGCTCGCCATCCTCATTCCCATCATTGTAGGCATCGTCCTCGGTGTAGCCGGTGTGCTCGGTCTGCTCGTCGGCGGTCTGGCTGGCGGCTTCACGCTGGCAGTGTTCATGGCCAATGCCGGCGGTGCCTGGGACAATGCCAAGAAGAACATCGAGGAAGGCAACTTCGGTGGTAAGGGAAGCTTTGCCCACAAGGCTTGTATCGTTGGTGACACCGTAGGTGATCCTTTCAAGGATACATCCGGTCCGTCACTCAACATCCTCATCAAACTGATGTCGATGGTTAGTATTGTGATGGCTGGTCTGACAGTTGTATTTAGTTAACAAAGTATAAAAATAGGAGTTAAACAAAGATTTTGCTATCTCGGCTTTGCAATTTGGGAATTATTTAGTACCTTTGCAGGCGTTTTAAAACAAATCTTATTTGATGGAAGCATTCTTTCGTACACATCGCTACCTCGTTGAACATGTCAATGCGCCCGTTCGTCGCACCCTGATGGATGAGATTAACTGGAACGACCGCATGATTGGCATCAAGGGTACACGTGGCATCGGAAAAACGACATTCCTGCTTCAATACGCCAAAGAGAGATTTGACATCAACGACCGCCAGTGTCTGTATGTCAACATGAACAACTTCTATTTCCAGGGACACGGTATCGCCGAGTTTGCAGGAGAATTCTGCAGGCGCGGCGGTCGTGTATTACTGATAGACCAAGCATACAAACAGTCCGACTGGTCGCAGGAGCTGCGAAAGTGCTACGACACCTACCCCAGCCTGAAGATTGTATTCACAGGCAGTAGCGTGATGCGCCTGAAGGAAGAGAACCCTGAACTGAACGGCATCGTCAAGTCGTACAACCTGCGTGGCTTCTCGTTCCGCGAGTTCATTAACCTGCTGACGGGCAACTCGTTCCGTCCTTATTCATTGGAAGAGATTCTGCACGACCACGAGCGTATCATCAAGCAAATACTGCCCAAGGTGCAGCCTAACCGCTACTTCCAGGACTACATCCATCATGGTTTCTACCCCTTCTTCCAGGAACAGCGCAACTATAGCGAGAACCTGCTGAAGACGATGAACATGATGACCGAGGTGGACATCCTGCTCATCAAACAGATTGAGCTGAAGTACCTGACGAAGATTAAAAAGCTGTTCTACCATTTGGCAGAGGAAGGCCCCAAGGCACCAAACGTCAGCAAGCTGGCCCAGGATATTGAGACCAGTCGTGCGACGGTGATGAACTACATCAAGTACCTGACCGATGCCCGTCTGCTGAACATGATCTATCCCGTTGGCGAGGAATTCCCCAAGAAGCCGTCGAAGGTAATGCTTCACAATTCGAACCTGCTCTACGCCATCTATCCCATTCATGTGGAGAAACAGACGGCCATGGAGACCTTCTTCGTAAACAGTCTGTGGAAAGACCATAAGGTAAACCAAAACGGACACGACAACTATTACATCGTTGACGGGCATCAGAAGTTCCGTATCTGCGACGCTACCTCTTCTAATAAAATAAGGTATATGCCCGATACGATTTATGCACGATATAATACGGAGATTGGCAAGGATAACCAGATACCTCTGTGGTTGTTGGGATTCCTGTACTGATATTGAGAAATTGAGATATTGAGAAAATGAGAAATTGACAATAGAATTATTATTTATTTTATCTATTCTAAACAAATGGCTAAAGAAAAGAAATTTATCACCTGTGATGGTAACGAGGCTGCAGCTCACGTGAGCTATATGTTCTCGGAGGTAGCTGCTATCTACCCCATCACCCCGTCTTCGCCTATGGCGGAGCATGTTGACGAGTGGGCTGCCCGTGGTCGTAAGAACCTCTGGGGTCAGACTGTCTCAGTTCAGGAAATGCAGTCAGAGGCTGGTGCTGCCGGTGCCGTTCACGGTTCGCTGCAGGCTGGTGCGCTGACCACTACATTTACCGCTTCTCAGGGCTTGCTCCTGATGATTCCTAACATGTACAAGATTGCCGGTGAGCTGATTCCTTGCGTATTCGACGTTTCTGCCCGTACGCTGGCTTCTCACTCTCTGTGTATCTTCGGTGACCACCAGGACGTGATGGCTTGCCGTCAGACTGGTTTCGCTATGCTCTGCGAAGGTTCAGTACAGGAGGTTATGGATATGACCGCTGCTGCTCACCTCGCATCTCTGGAGACCTGCGTACCGTTCGTTAACTTCTTCGACGGTTTCCGCACCTCTCACGAGTATCACAAGATTGAGCTGCTCGACCAGGAGGATGTTCGTCCTCTCGTTAAGGAAGAGTACATCAAGCGTTTCCGCGATCGTGCTATGTCGCCTGAGCGTCCTATCACTCGCGGTACTGCTGAGAACCCCGAGACCTTCTTCACACACCGTGAGGCCTGCAACCCCTACTACGATGCAGTTCCCGAGGTGGTTGAGAAGTATCTGGGCGAGCTCTCTAAGATTACCGGTCGTGAGTATCACTTGTTCTCATACTACGGAGCTGAGGATGCCGACCGCATGATTATCCTGATGGGTTCTGCTACCGATGCAGCCCGCGAGGCTATCGACTACCTGAACGCCAACGGCCAGAAGGTAGGTATGATCAGCGTTCACCTCTATCGTCCGTTCTCAGTGAAGCACCTGCTGGCTGCTGTTCCCAAGACCGTCAAGAAGATTGCCGTTCTGGACCGCACCAAGGAGCCCGGAGCCAACGGCGAGCCTCTGTACCTCGACGTGAAGGATGCCTTCTACGATGTTCAGGATCGTCCTGTCATCGTAGGTGGCCGTTACGGTCTTGGTTCTCACGATACCACTCCTGCTCAGATCATCAGCGTGTTCAACAACCTCGCTATGCCCGAGCCCAAGAACCACTTCACCATCGGTATCGTAGATGACGTGACCTTTACCTCTCTGCCTGAGGTTGAGGAGATTGCACTCGGTGGCAAGGGCATGTTCCAGGCTAAGTTCTATGGTCTGGGTGCTGATGGTACCGTTGGTGCTAACAAGAACTCAGTTAAGATCATTGGTGACAACACCGACAAGTACTGCCAGGCTTACTTCTCTTACGACTCTAAGAAGTCGGGAGGTTTCACCTGCTCTCACCTGCGTTTCGGTGATACTCCTATCCGCTCTACCTATCTGGTAACTACGCCTAACTTCGTAGCTTGCCACGTTCAGGCTTACCTGCACATGTACGATGTGACTCGCGGTCTGCAGAAGAACGGTACGTTCCTGCTGAACACCATCTTCGACGATGCTGAGCTGGAGAAGTTCATGCCTAACAAGGTAAAGCGCTACTTCGCTCAGAACAACATCACCGTATATACCATCAACGCTACCAAGATTGCACAGGAGATTGGTCTGGGCAACCGCACCAACACCATCCTGCAGTCAGCATTCTTCCGCATCACTGAGGTGATCCCCGTAGAGCTGGCTGTCGAGAAGATGAAGGCTGCTGCCCTGAAGTCTTACGGTGCCAAGGGTCAGGACGTGGTTGACAAGAACTACGCTGCTATCGACCGCGGTGGCGAGTACAAGAAGTTTGAGGTGAAGCCCGAGTGGGCTAACCTGCCCGACGATGCTGAGAAGCAGGACGATGCTCCCGCATTCGTGAAGGAGCTGGTTCGTCCTATCAACGCTCAGGCCGGCGACCTGCTGAAGGTTTCTGACTTCGTGAAGCACGGCACTGTTGACGGTTCTTGGGAGGTTGGTACCGCTGCTTACGAGAAGCGTGGTGTAGAGGCCTTCGTTCCTGCTTGGAACAAGGACAACTGTATCCAGTGTAACCAGTGTGCTTACATCTGTCCTCACGCTGCCATCCGTCCGTTCGTACTGACCGACGACGAGCTGAAGAACTTCGAACTCGATACCCTCGAGATGAAGGCTCCTGCTGCTATGAAGGGCATGCACTTCGTTATCGAGCCTTCAGTACTCGACTGTCTGGGTTGCGGCAACTGTGCTGACATCTGCCCAGGTAATCCGAAGACTGGCAAGGCCCTCACGATGGTTCCGTTCAACCCCGATGCTGCAGACA
>CAMHTW010000047.1 GCA_946188165.1 uncultured Prevotella sp. | reverse complement strand
TGTTGCTCAGGTGCTTATAAAAAATATTAAATTATAGTGTTGCGGAAATTAGATTAACCAAAAAACTGACAAAGCGTATGAAAAGTGTAAGACTTGTATCCGCTCTTTTTGCCATGATGGTGGCAGGGATAGTGTGTGCTCAAGACAAGTCATGGCCATGGGATTTTCCTCAGGGTGTGAAGATTGATGCTGAACCCGGACAGAAAGTCCTAAGCTGTGAGAGTTTCTATTTTGATGATTTAAAGAAGGGTGACGATCTGACTAAGTCCGTGCTGATTTGGTACACCAGGGAAATGGAGCAGGTCGGTGCTGAGAAATCGGACATTGGCCGCTCGGACAAGCAGCTGGTGCCCAATGCAATGATTGTGCCTATCAAGAAGGGACAGAAAGCCAAGAAGGGTGACATCCTGCTGACATGGTGGCAGAGTGGCAGTGGCATGCAGCGTGCCATCGTCATCGATGCCTCTACAGCCACCGAGCCTGTTGCCGTCTATCTGGACCGCTATTGGAAGGACGATCCTGACCATAAGGATAATCAGGAGTTGGCTAAAGGCGAAAAGCTGAAGCCCAACAGCTTCAATGTGTTGAAGGACGGCGAATGGCAGGCAGGAGCTGCCGTAGCCTATCGTGATGGTGGCGAGTGGAAGAAAGGTACGCTGATGCACGTCGATGGCAACAAGGTATTGCTGTCGGTATTCTCCAGCCATCTGTTTGCTACCACGAAGGACCGTTGTAAGCTTATCCCCTTCAAGGAGAAAATCAAGAAGGGCGACAAGGTGTGGGCCACATTCGTCGATGGCTTCAGGGATGGTTACACCGTCAAGGAGATTAACGAGAAGGTTGGTCGCGTCTGGGTACAGCGCAATGGCAGCTCAAGCATGGACTGCAAGAGCATTGTCGAGGTAACCAAGGTCTTGGATTAATAGATATAATATAATATAATAAGGTATAGAAAGTATAGAAAACAAAATTAATCGAAAAACATTATGGCTTATCAAGAAGTAACAACTACGGGTTATGGTACCCGAGTAGGTAATTCGTTTAAGGCGATTGGTTCAGGTCTCCTGATGTTTGTGTTAGGTACAGCCCTGCTGTGGTGGAACGAAGGTCGCGCAGTGAAGACTGAGAAGATGCTGGACGAGGCAGGCAGTGCCTACGTCGAGATGGAGAATCCCAACAAGAAGGATGCTTCGTTGGAGGGTGAACTGATTTGCGGAACGGCACTGGCCACCACTGAGGACTCGCTGAGCGATGCACAGTTTGGCATCGGTGCCAAGGCTATCTCGCTGACCCGTAGGGTAGAGTACTACCAGTGGGTGGAGCATTCTGAGGAGAAGAAAGAAGACAAGTTAGGCGGTAAGGAAGTGACCACTACGACCTACACATACTCGAAAGAGTGGGTGAGCCGTCCCATAGAGTCGGCCCAGTTCAAGGATCCAGCCTATCAGAAAAAGAATATGGTGCTGACCACCTTCGAGGATGCTGAACAGTATGCCGAGAACGTATCGTGGGGAGCCTATCAGCTGAACGAGAGTCTGATTCACAGCATCTCGTCGCGTGAAGGTCTGGACCTGGCTATTGCCGAGGACCTGCTGAAGCAGTTTGACAAGAACACCAAGACCGCCTACGAGCGTTTCTATGGCGTTCAGAAAAACCAACAGCCCGCTGCCGAGCCTGCACAAACCGTTGTGCTTTCCGACTCTGCCAAGGCCGTAGCCGACTCTTTGAAGGCTGTCAACGATTCCATCAACAATGCGATGGCTAATGCTGAGAACAAGAAGGACTTCGAGTATATCCACCAGGCCAGCAACGTGCTGTACTTCGGTCGCGTGCCCGGTGCGCCTGAGGTTGGTGACGTCCGTGTTACCTTCGAGAAGGTGGTACCTGCCAAGGTCACAGTGATGGCCGTTGTCGACGGTGACACGTTCAAGCCCTTCAAGGCCAAGAACGGCAAGCGCTTCCAGACCCTCGTGATGGGTAAGAAGAGCGGCGACGAGATTATCGAGGCCGAGAAGGAAGCTAACAACATGTGGACTTGGGCATTGCGCATCTTGGGCGTGCTGATAGTGATTGGTGGTCTGAAGGGTATCTTCGGCTTCGTCGAGACCATTCTCAAGGTGGTGCCCTTCATTGCCGGCATCTTCGGATGGGGCATTGGACTGGTCTGCTCAGTGGTTGGCGTGGCATGGTCGCTGATCGTCATCGCTATTGCATGGCTGTTCTATCGTCCGTTGCTGGGCATCTCGCTGCTCGTACTGGCAGGCTTCCTGGTTTGGGTATTTGCCTTCAAGGGCAAGGACAAGCTGAAGGAACTTGCTGCCAGAGCTAAGGAAAAGGGTGGCAACCCTGCCCCTGCACCAGCCCCCAATGAATAGTCTGGCTATGATTAAGAAACTGCTGTTTACCCTGTTGGCAGTGCACTTCGCACTGGCAGCAGGGGCTCAAGAAAAGAAGGAGGTTCACATCCTGTCGGCTAACGACATGCATGCGGCCATCGAGTGTTTCCCACGCCTTTGTTTCGTGGCCGACTCGTTGCGCACGCTCTATCCCGACCTGCTGGTGCTGTCGGCAGGCGACAACCGTTCAGGCGACCCTATCAACGACATGTATGAGATACCAGCCTATCCGATGGTGGCACTGATGAATATCGTAGGTTTTCATGCCACGACCTTAGGCAACCATGAGTTTGACTCAGGACAGGCAGGACTGGCCGAACTGATCAATATGTCGGACTTCTCGTATCTCTGTGCCAATGCCCATCCTGTCGCATCGACAGGTATCCACATCCGTCCTTACCAGAAGTTTGATGTGGGTGGCGTCACTGTCGGCGTCATCGGTGCAGTCGCCTTGGGTGCGATAGGTAAGCCGGAGAGCCACCCCAAGAACATGACGGATATCACGTTTACACAGCCTTTGGAAGCTTTGCAGCAGTATCAGTTCCTGAGGAAGGAGTGTGATGTGGTGCTGTTCCTGTCGCACATCGGCTATGAGGACGACGTCAAGATTTCCGCTTCGCTGCCTTGGGTGGACCTCATCGTGGGCGGACATTCGCATACGCAGTTGAATGGTGGCGAGATACATAACGGTCTGCTGATTACGCAGAACGTAAACCGTCTGGCGCGTGTCACCCATATCACGCTGACATTAGAGAACGGCAAAGTCGTGGACAAACGTGCCGAGAATATTGCCATCAAGGGTGTGAAGCGCGAGAACAAGGTAGTGGCCACACTGGCCGATGCCTTTACCCACAACCCAGCCTTCGACGAGGTGCTGGCCGTGAACGACAAACCATTGTCAACATACGAGGAGTTAGGCTGCCTGATGACCGATGCTTATCTGCAGGCTGCCAATGCCGACATCAGTTTGCAGAACTATGGCGGTGTGCGTTACGACACCCTCAGTGTCCGTGGCATCAGTGTGAAGGACGTGCTACAGCTGGATCCCTTTCAGAACCATCTCGTCGAGATGACCGTCACGGGCAACGAATTCATTGACATCCTGAAAATGTGCTTCGTCAACGACCAGTCACGCTTCCCACTCATCAGCGGTGCTACTGCCGAGTATGTGCTGGATGACACCAAGCAGCAGGTAAAGAAAGTGGTGCTCTACGGTCCTGACGGCAAGAAGCTGAATCTGAAGAAGACCTATCGCGTGGTGACGAATAACTATGTGCAGGCCATCACACCTACCAACCGCAAGGATGAGGGGCACGACCTGGGCATCGGTTCGGCCGAGGCCATCATGCAGTTTCTGAAAGCCAAGGGACATATAGACTATCAAGGTAAGACAAGTGTAAAAGAAATCAAGAAATGATGAAAAAGCTAATGATAGTGGCCGTCTGCGCAATGGCCGTCATGATGAGTTGTAAGAATAAGGGGCAGAATGCAGCAGCTGAAGGTGCTGATTCCGACTCAGTAGTCGTTGACAGTGTGCTGGCAGAAATGCCCGACACCGCACCGCGCCCCATGTTCCTGTACGTGCAGGACAAGGAGCACATGCAGATGGTGTATTGGATGACCAGTGCCCCCAAAGAAGAGGACTATTCGGAAACAGACTTCTCGAAGGTTCGCGGCCTATGGGCCCTGCAGCAGATGGCGCGTCGTAATGCTGCCAAATATACCAACCTGCTGAAGGACGACAAGAACGTCGTGGCTATTAAGTTTATCGATGAGGTGCTGAAGAATCCTGATGGCGAGGCGCTGTTCCCTGGCGAGCTGCACGGACGTCCCGAAATACCGGCACCCGGTCTGCGCTATGCCCTGCAGGATCCCAAGTTGTATAAGAAGGACCTTGAAGGTATCCGTGTCATTGTCTGCGATGAATACCTGCAATCTCGCAAGGTGCTGAAAGTCACCGATGATTTCAATAAGCCCATGCCGAAGGACATCGTGCAGAAAATGGAGAAGAAGTACGGCATGAAGGCACAACGTTCGGTGCGTAGCTGTAACATTGAGGGCGGTTATGTCTTTGGTGTCATCCAGTTTAAGGGTGAATACAAGAACGCCCCCAAGTTCCCAGGCGAGGATAACGAGAAAATTGCCAAGGCACTGGCTTTGGAAGTGCTGCAGAAAGGCGACTCCGTATGGGTGCTGGAGGAGATAGGAACGATATATCCAGGCGAAGGTCCGACGTGGAATGCTGACGATGACGGCGAGTATTACCCCAAGGGTATTATGGCAGCCTTCGAAGGTCCTAAGGGTCTGGAACTGTGTTATACACATCTTGCGCCTGAGAGCGTCGAAACAGGTATGCTCTATCCGCGTGGTCAGAAGTTAGAGGAACAGATGTATGAGTGCTACCATGAGATGATTGACGAGGATATTCCCGTGTGGAAGAAGGATATTGCCGAGATGAACAAGTTGTTCCAACAGAAGAATAAGATTGCAGGCGTCAAACTGACCAAATGGGCGCATGTATGGATGGGCGATGATGTAGAGTGGATTCACATGGCTGACAAAGACGAAGAGTATGGCGGTATCTTCATCCGTAAGAACGGTAAGATACAGCTGATGCAGACAGAGGACCCCAAGCGTAAGGCTTTGCACTTGTGGCTGAACGGCATCGCCTATCTGAAGTTTGCCGGTTCTGCGGGTGGTCCTTCATGGTATACGGAAATCATTGGCTATAAAGACGGCAAGCAAGTCGAGAAATTCAACATGCTGGAAGTGGAAGGCGAGGTTGATGAATGCCAGCTGAATGGTAAAAGCATGACGGAGGAAGCTGGTCGTGCGTTCGTCGAAAAGTTTGCTGATGCCAAACCGTTGAATGAATACTGGAACGAACCGGAACAGTAAGTGAGAATGAAAATAATTGCCGTCTGGCTTTGTCGGACGGCAAATATTTTGTAACTTTGTGCGCAAAAATAATAGTGATTATGAATCAAAACATAGAAAAGATTCTTAAAGGTTGCGGATGTCTGTCGATAGGCAGCTTTGCATTTTTTATTCTGTTAGGCGTCATCGGTACATGTGTAGGTGATGATGATGAGTCGATAGAAAAAGACTTGAGGGCCAAAGTAGACAGCATTACCGCACAGAAGAAAGACTCAGTTGTAGTGAACGACCCCTTGGAGGGCGACCCCTACCAAGAGCTTGATGAACTGATTGGTTTGGGCAGCGTGAAGACGGAAGTCCGTTCGTTGGCAAACTTCGTGAAACTACAGAAACAGCGCGAAGCCAAGGGCCTGAAGACCGCCAAAGTGTCGTATCACCTCGTGTTCTACGGATCGCCTGGTACTGGTAAGACCACCGTGGCCCGTATCGTAGGACGTATCTATAAGGACCTCGGCGTATTGAAGAAAGGACATACCGTAGAGACAGACCGTGCCGGACTGTGCGGACAGTACGTCGGTCAGACGGGTCCGAAGACCGATAGCGTGATAGCCAAAGCCCTGGATGGTGTGCTGTTTATAGACGAGGCCTATTCACTGGTGCCCGAGGGTGGTGCCGGCAACGACTATGGTCAGGAGGCCATCTCTACCATCCTGAAGCGTATGGAGGACTATCGCGACCGTCTGGTGGTGATTGTGGCCGGTTATAAGAACGAGATGCAGCGCTTCATCGATTCGAACCCAGGTTTGCAGTCGCGCTTCAACCGCTATATCGACTTCCCCGATTATACTGGTGCTGAACTCACCGACATCTTCAAGATGTATATGAAGAAGAACCAGTACACGCTGTCGAAGGAGACCGAGGCCTATCTGAAGGAACGTTTCAACTATGCCGTAGCCCATAAGGACCGCAACTTCGGTAATGCCCGTTATGCCCGTAACGTGTTCGAGAAGAGCATACAGGCTCAGGCAAACCGACTGGCTGGCGAGAAGAATCTGGATAAGGACAAGTTGACGGAACTGACCGTCGAAGACCTGAAGGAAGGTTTCGCCTCCAAGTCAAATATCAGACAGTAAACGTGACATAGCAGGTATTTTCAAAATAGCCGATGCAGAAGATGATTACCATACTCGGACCGACAGCCAGTGGCAAGACGCCATTGGCTGCAGCCCTGGCGCAACAGATTGGTGGTGAGATTATCTCTGCCGACTCGCGTCAGGTGTACCGGCGTATGGACATCGGAACCGGTAAGGACCTGGCGGACTATCGCCTTGTGGTCGATGGTAGTGCCGTTGACATCCCTTATCATCTCATCGACATCTGTGAGCCCGGTACAAAGTACAACCTATTCCAGTATCAGCAGGACTTCTTCGATGCCTACCAGGACATCAGGAGTAGGGGAGTGGTACCCGTTCTCTGTGGCGGTACGGGCCTCTATATCGAAGCCGTGCTGAGAGGTTACAAGCTGTCGCCCGTGCCTCAGAATCCTGAACTGAGAGCTCGGTTGGAAGGCAAGACGCTGGCCGAACTTACCGAGATGCTGACTGACTTGAAAGCACAAACCGGTACGGTGATGCACAATAAGACCGATGTCGATTCCTGTCAGCGCGCCATCCGTGCCATTGAGATAGAGACCTATAATCTCGAGAATCCAGTACCTCGTCGTGAATTGCCGCCCGTTGACTCGCTGATTATCGGCGTGAATATTGACCGCGAAGCACGCCGTGAGAAGATTACGCGACGGTTGAAGGCGCGTCTGGAGGAAGGCATGATAGATGAGGTCAGAGGACTGCTGGCTGAAGGCATTCCTGCCGATGACCTGATATACTACGGATTGGAGTATAAGTTCGTGACGGAATATGTGGTGGGCAAGACGACCTACGACGAGATGTTCACGCGACTGGAGATTGCCATTCATCAGTTTGCCAAGCGTCAGATGACATGGTTCCGAGGGATGGAGCGTCGCGGTTTCACGATTCATTGGATTGATGCCTTGCAACCGATGGATGAGAAAGTTCATCAGATCAGAAGACTAATGGAAGATAGTAATCATAATTTCTAATTACTAATTACTAATTTATGAGCGAAGCTAATAAGCGGTGGGGCATTCTGTATTGTCCTAAAGGAAAAGGCTCCAAGCAGCGCGAGAAGATCCAGCGTGTGCTGGATGAGCGCGGCGTGCAGTACGACTTCGTGCAGAGCGAGACGAGTGGCAGTGTGGAACGACTGGTCACCATGCTCATCCATAATGGTTATAAGACCATCATCATTGTGGGTGGCGACTCGGCACTGAACGATGCTGTCAACTGTCTGATGAACGAAGAGAAGCAAGTGCGCGACTCGATAGCCTTGGGCGTTATACCCAATGGCGTATTGAACGACTTTGCCCGCTATTGGGACTTCAAGGAGAGTAATCTGGAACAGACCGTCGACTGGCTGATAAAGCATCGTGTGCGCACGATAGACCTGGGCTGCATCCGCTATCAGGACAAGCAGGGCGAACAGTGTCACCGCTACTTCTTGAACTGCGTCAATATCGGACTCATTGCCGACGTGATGAATCTGCGCAAGCAGACGCATTCGCTGCTTGGCTCGCGGACACTCTCGTTCGTCGTTTCCATTTTCCTGATGATATTCCACCGCATGGATTACAAGATGCATGTGCATATCAATAGTGACGAAGTGAACCGCAAGGTGATGACGATGTGTGTAGGCAGTGGTCCCGGCTACGGACAGACACCGAGTGCCGTGCCATATAATGGTATGCTCGACGTGTCGATGATATACCATACAGAGATTATACAAGTGTTTGCCGGACTGTGGCTACTCATCACCGGACGATTCCTGAATCACCATGCCGTGCATCCCTATCGTACCCGTGAAGTGATAGTCGAAGAGGCGAAGCATGCATTGGTCGGAGTGGATGGCCGATTGCTTGGAACACCAGAGGGAGCATATCGCATAACAGTGGAGCAGGAAGTCATTAATTTCCTTATTCCAGACTGAAAAAATGTGAAAAAAGAGTAAAAACGGGCGTTTTTGAAAAAAAATGTCCGTTTTATTTTGCAGTCCCGTGAAAAATGTCTAACTTTGGGGGAAAATAAATATTCCTAAAACATAATAGATAAAAATAGACATAAGGAACTATGAGTTATTTACGATTTGAAAAAGCGGTAATGACCAACTTGGAGGAGTCGCTCCGTCGTGAATTGCTTCGAACAAACCGTTCTGGCGCCTACAGTGCTTCTACGCTTGTAGATTGTAACACGCGTAAGTATCACGGTCTGCTCGTTGTTCCCGTACCTGAGTTGGACGATGAGAACCATGTGCTGCTCTCGTCGTTCGATTGTACGGTGATTCAACACGGTGCTGAGTTCAATCTCGGAATCCACAAGTATCAGGGCAACAACTACAGTCCTAAGGGTCATAAGTACATCCGCGAGTTTAGTTGTGATGTTGTGCCTACCACGATTTATCGTGTGGGTGGCGTAGTGTTGAAACGCGAGACGATATTCCAGGCCTATGAGGACCGTATCCTCATACGCTATACGCTGGAAGATGCACACTCGGCAACCACACTTCGTTTCCGTCCGTTCCTGGCTTTCCGTTCGGTTCGTCAGTTTACGCACGAAAATTCGACGGCTTCGCGCGAGTTCCATCCTGTGGACAACGGTATCAAGACCTGTATGTATGTCGGCTATCCCGACCTCTATATGCAGTTCTCGAAGAAGAACGAGTTCGTGTTCCAGCCGGATTGGTATCGTGGTGTGGAGTATCCCAAGGAGCAGGAGCGCGGTTATGCCTCGAACGAGGACCTCTACGTGCCCGGCTATTTTGAGGTAAGCATCAAGAAGGGTGAGAGCATCGTCTTCTCGGCTTCGACCTCTTCAATCAAGACATCGACGCTGAAGGGCCTGTTTGAGAAAGAGATCAGTCTGCGCCCGAGCCGTGACAGTTTCTACCACTGTCTGGTAGCTGCCGCCCATCAGTTCCACAACCGCAAGCCCAACGATGACCGTTATCTGCTGGCAGGCTATCCTTGGTTCAAGGCCCGTGCCCGCGATACGTTTATCGCACTGCCAGGCTTGACGCTGGCCATTGGCGAGCAGGACTACTTCGAACTGGTCATGAAGACCGCCGAGAAGGGCCTGCGTGAGTTTATGGAGGAGAAGCCGCTGAGCGTGAAAATATACGAGGTGGAACATCCTGACGTACCGCTGTGGGCTGTCTGGGCCATTCAGCAGTATGCCAAGGATGCCGGTAAGGAGCAGGGCTATAAGATGTATGGCAAATTGGTAAAGGACATTATCAAGTATATCCTTGCTGGCGGACATCCCAACCTGCGACTGGACGAGAACGGCCTGTTGTATGCTAACGGACGCGACAAGGCCATTACGTGGATGAACTCTACGGCTAACGGTCGTCCGGTAGTGCCTCGCTCGGGCTATATCGTTGAGTTTAATGCCCTGTGGTATAACGCCTTGAAGTTCTGTGCATCATTAGAGGCTGAGTTCGGCGACAAGAAGTTTGCCGAGAAGTTGGAGAAACAAGCCGAGGTCTGCAAGACATCATTCGTTGATACTTTTATGAACGAATACGGGTATCTGCTTGATTATGTGGATGGCTCGATGATGGATTGGAGCGTTCGCCCGAATATGATATTCCCCGTAGCCTTCGACTATTCGCCACTGAACCAGGATCAGAAGAAGAGCGTATTGGATATCTGTACGCGTGAGCTGCTGACACCTAAGGGACTGCGTTCGCTGTCGCCCAAGAGCGGCGGCTACAATCCGATGTATGTCGGACCGCAGACGCAGCGCGACTACGCCTACCATCAGGGTACGGCATGGCCTTGGTTGGGCGGCTTCTATATGGAGGCCTGTCTGAAACTCTATAAGCGCACCCGCCTTTCGTTCATCGAACGCCAGATGGTGGGCTATGAGGAAGAGATGGACTACCACGCACTGGGAACCATCAGCGAACTGTTCGACGGTAACCCGCCCTTCCACGGACGTGGTGCGATGGCTTTCGCCATGAACGTGGCTGAAATCCTGCGTGCGTTGAAATTGCTCGAGAAATATACTTATCAGAAATAAATAAGGAGGAGACGCTATGAAAGTTTTAATGTTTGGATGGGAGTATCCTCCTCACGTATTCGGTGGACTTGCCACTGCTAACTATGGTATCTCGCAGGGCTTGCATGCCCAGGGTGATATGGACATCACGCTTTGTCTGCCGCATCCCTTTGGCGACGAGGACCGTTCTGCTTGTCAGATTGTGGCTATGAATGCTGTGCCCATTGCTTATCGTGACGTAACGGCCGATTACGTTCGTGAGCGCGTGGGTAACATCATGGATCCCGACCTCTATTTCCGTCTGCGCGACCACCTGTATGCCGACTTCAACTATATGCACGTCAACGACTTGGGTGCTATGGAGTTTGCGGGCGGTTATCCAGGTAATCTGCACGAGGAAATCAATAACTACTCGATTATTGCCGGTGTGGTGGCTCGTACATTGGACTACGATATCATACATGCCCACGACTGGCTGACCTATCCTGCCGGCATCCATGCCAAGCAGGTCAGCGGCAAACCCTTGTGCATCCACGTACACGCTACCGACTTCGACCGCTCGCGTGGTAAGGTGAACCCGACGGTTTACTCGATTGAGAAGAATGGTATGGACAATGCCGACTGCATCATGTGTGTGTCGGAATTGACGCGCCAGACGGTCATCAACCAGTACCATCAGGATCCGCGCAAGTGCTACACCGTTCACAATGCTGTGTATCCGCTGCCTGATGAATATCAGGCTATTCCGCGTCCCGACCATACTGGTAAGGACAAGGTGGTGACATTCCTTGGACGTATCACCATGCAGAAGGGACCCGAGTACTTCGTCGAGGCTGCCAACATGGTTATTCGTCGTACCCGCAACGTACGCTTCTGTATGGCTGGCTCGGGTGACATGATGGACGCCATGATTCAGTTGGCTGCTGAGCGCGGCATTGCCGACCGCTTCCACTTCCCGGGATTCATGCGCGGCAAGCAGGTGTACGAGTGTCTGAAAGATTCCGATGTCTATGTGATGCCTTCCGTATCCGAGCCGTTTGGTATCTCGCCATTGGAGGCTATGCAGTGCGGTACGCCCACTATCATTTCGAAGCAGTCGGGATGTGCCGAGATTCTGAACAACTGTATCAAGGTTGACTATTGGGACATCCACGCGCTGGCTGACGCCATCTACTCGATCTGTGCCAACGAGTCGCTCTTCAAGTACTTGCAAGAAGAAGGCAAGAAAGAGGTTGACCAGATAACATGGGAGAAGGTCGGTGCCTGGATAGCAACACTCTACAAGCGTACCCTTGGATGGGAACAGTAAACGTTAGACAATAAACAATAAACAATAAACAATAAACGATTATGAAAACAATTTGTTTATATTTCGAGATACATCAGATTATCCATCTGAAGCGCTACCGTTTCTTTGATATCGGTACCGATCATTATTACTACGATGACTACGAGAACGAGCGTAGCATCACCGACATTGCCAACCGCAGCTACATGCCCGCATTGACGGCTATCGGCGACATGATTAAGGAGCATGGCGACTACTTCAAGGTAGCCTTCTCGCTCTCTGGTACGGGTATTGAGCAGTTGGAGTTCCACGCTCCGCAGGTCATTACCAAGCTGCAGGAACTGAACCAGACCGGTTGTGTAGAATTCCTGGCCGAGCCTTACTCTCATGGTCTGTCGTCACTGGCCAATGAGGAGACCTTTGCCCTCGACGTGAAGAAGCAGATGGCGAAGATTGAGGAACTGTTTGGCAAGAAGCCGACAGTGGCCCGTAACTCATCGCTGATTTATAGCGACGACATTGGTGGACAGATTGCCGCTCTGGGCTTCAAGGGTATGCTGACCGAAGGTGCCAAGCACGTGCTAGGCTGGAAGTCGCCACACTATGTCTATAACTGCAACATCGCTCCCAACCTGAAGCTGTTGCTGCGCGATGTTGAGCTGAGTGACGATATCTCGTTGCGCTTTAATAATTCCGACTGGGAGGGCTATCCACTGTTTGCCGATTCGTATATCGACCGTATTGCGAAGTTCCCCGAAGATGAGCAGATTATCAATATCTTCATGGAACTGTCGGCTCTGGGTATTGCTCAGCCGTTATCATCGAACATTCTCGACTTCCTGAAGGCACTGCCTGCATGTGCTAAGGAGAAGGGTATTACGTTCTCGACACCTACCGAGATATGCATGAAGGTGAAGAGCGTAGGCGCTATCGACGTACCAGACACACTGTCATGGGTTGACGAAGAGCGCGATTGCTCATGCTGGTTGGGTAATGCCATGCAGCGCGAGGCCTTCAACAAGCTGTATAGCGTGGCCGACCGTCTGCGCATTGCCGACGATCCGCGCATCAATCAGGACTGGGACTATCTGCAGGCCTCAAACAACTTCCGCTTTATGACCACCAAGCCCTCAAACGTTGGTCTGGACCGTGGCATCTACAGCGGACCGTTCGATGCCTTCACGAATTACATGAATATCCTTGGCGACTTCATCAACAGAGTCAATGCCCTCTATCCTCTTGAGATTGAGAACGATGAGCTCAACGCCCTGCTGACCACTATCCGCAACCAGGGTGATGAGATTGAGATGAAGGACAAGGAGATTACCCGTCTGAAAGCTCGTCTTGAGAAACTGGAGCCGAAGGAAGCCAAAAAAACTGCGGCTAAGAAACCTGCGGCTAAGAAACCTGCTGCCAAGAAGGCTACTGCCAAAAAGGCTGCTGATAAGGAATAAAATATTGGCGGTAATGATAAAAAAGTGAGTCAACAGTTTGGTTGGCTCACTTTTTTATCGTACCTTTGCCAGCCAAAACACAGGGGTACTTGTAAATGGTCAAGCGACGGCCAGACCCCCTTTAACAAAACAAGAAAGAAAATGGAACAAGAAAAAAAGAAAGTCAGCGTGCTGTTCATGCTTTTCGGCACCCTGTTCTGCGTCTGCCTGATAACGGCAAACGTGTTAGAGACAAAGCAATTATCGTTTGGACCAGTGAACCTGACGGCAGGTATCATCGTATTCCCCGTGTCGTACATCATCAACGACGTAGTGTGCGAGGTATGGGGCTATGGCCGTACGCGTATGTTGATATGGATGGGGTTCGCCATGAACTTCTTCTTCGTCATCATGGGTGGCATAGCCGACTGGATTCCTGGTGCACCTTATTGGCATGGCGACGAGGGTTTTCACACGATTTTCGGACTGGCACCAAGGATTGCTGCGGCATCGTTTATAGCATTCCTTGCAGGTTCGTTTATCAACGCTTACGTCATGTCGAAGATGAAATTATCATCACGACAGAATCGCAAGACACAGTCGGACGCAGAGTTTGCCAAAAGCTTTTCGGCACGTGCGGTGCTGAGTACGGTGTTCGGTGAGTTGACAGACTCTATCATTTTCTTCCCGTTGGCACTGGGTGGCGTCATTCCCTGGGAAGAGATGCCGTCGCTGATGATTTCGCAGGTGACGCTGAAGACACTGTACGAAATCGTGGTGCTGCCAGTGACCATCCGTGTCGTTGAGTTTACGAAGAAGCACGACCATGAGGACGTGTTTGATCATGACATCAACTACAACATATTCAATATATTAAAGATATAATTCGTTATATCGTCATAACGTTATAACGTCATAACGAAAAGAATATACTATGGATAGAGAAAAAGAAGGCCTGCAGCAGTTGGGCCGCAAGACAGCGTATAAGATGACATACGCACCTGAAGTGCTGGAGACGTTTGAGAACAAACATAAGGAGAACGACTACTGGGTGCAGTTCAACTGTCCCGAGTTTACGTCGCTGTGTCCGATTACCGGTCAGCCGGACTTCGCAGAGATCAAGATTGCGTATATCCCTGCCGACAGGATGGTAGAGTCGAAGAGTTTGAAGCTTTACCTCTTTTCGTTCCGCAATCACGGCGACTTCCATGAGGACTGCGTGAACATTATCATGAAGGACCTGGTCAAGCTGATGCAGCCGAAGTATATCGAGGTCATCGGCCTGTTTACGCCGCGTGGTGGCATCTCCATCTATCCGTATGCCAACTACGGACAGCCAGGAACAAAATACGCTGCCCTTGCAGAGCAGCGTATGATGAATCGTCAGATGTTCTGATTACGCTTTCAGTTCCAGTACAAAGCGGGTGCCGCGAATGTACTCCGTATCGATGGTCAGGTCGCCGCCCATCTTCAGTGCCATCTGTTTGCACGTGGGCAGTCCCAGACCATCGCCTTTTGTCAGGTCGTGGATTTCGAGGAACGGTTTGAACACGTCGTCACGCTTCTCTTCGGGAATACCGCTACCAGTGTCTGACACGTGGAACTCTATCTTGTGCTGGCCACGCTTCTTGAATTCGATGGTAATCTTACCTTCAGCCGGCGTGTACTCAGCAGCGTTCTTCAGCAGGTGCGCCAGAATGTGGCTGACGTACGGACGATAGACGAGTGCACTCATCTTCGGTGCGTTGACTACAAGTTGTACCTCGTTTTGTTCGGTGCCACGAATCTGATCCATCAGTTCCTCGCAGAACTGGTGTACCTGTACCTCTTCCATCTCCAGTTCCGCATCAGAGTTCTCCAGTTCACTCAGTGTCTGTACGTGCTTCGAGAAGTCGAGTAGTGCCTGCACCTCGGGCAGACGGTTGTCCAGCTTCTTCAGCGTGGGCTCCAACTGAGCAGACATGTTGCTGATGAACTTAGCCTTTAATGCATTGCTGTCATTGGCCAGTTCAATAATCTTTTTCTGTTTCTTGGTCTGCAGGATGTAGCGCATCAGCACCACAGCACCCAGGACGAGGACAGCAGCCAGTGCACCAGCCAGAATCAGCAAACCGATGATGAATGCCCAGCGCGTCGTCAGTGAACTGTCCTTTTCGGCAATCTCGGCTTCGTTGGCAGCAATCTGGTCCTTCAGTGCTTTCATCTCGTCAGCATGCTTGATGGCATCGGTCGAGTCCTTCCATGCCACATAGTTGCTGTACGACTGTGCCACCAGACTGGCGTTGTTGCTCTTGCGACCATTGGCGATGAGCGTCTTGTACACCTCGTCCACCTTGTCAAATTCCTTGCTGGCTGTCAGCTTGTTGACCATCTCTTTAAATGTGGCATTGCCCTGAGCGGTCATTCCAAACGTATAATAGTAGAGCGTCTTCGAATACAGCAAGTCGTTCTTCAGTGCCTCGTCGCCTGAGAGGTTTGCCTGATTGTCCATGGCATTCAGGTGCTCCTTGGCGGATTCGGAACGGTGCATCTTCATATACATCTGGAAACGTTCCTTGGTCACCCAGTAGTGGTTGGCTGCCCGGTCGGGCGTGTTCAGCTTCGACTCGCTGATGACCATGTCGGCACGGCGCAGCAAGTCAAAGGCCTCCTGCCAGTAGTTCTCACGATAGTAGAGTGCTGTAGCCTTCGTGGCACACTCGGTAGCTAATGCTATCTCGCCTCGGTTGGCGTAGTCGTTGAAGGCATGGATAAACGTTGAACGGGCCTTGGCAATGTTTTCCTTGGGATCAATACTCTCGGCTTGTTTGTGCAGTTGACTCTTCTTGCTTTCCTCAGCCCAAGCAGTCAGAGAACAGAAGAGCATGCTTACGATTAGAATTGAAAATAGCTTATGCATATCATAATTGTTTTAATCAGGTTGCAAAGGTAAACAAAATTTTGTGTAATCCCAAATTATCGAGAACGTTTACGTTGATTTTTCTTCAAAAAAGCGAAAAAAAAGCTTCCATATCGATTCTTTTCGCTATCTTTGCACAAAATTCAAATCATTTATCTAAAACAAACACGTGTAATGAAAGCATTCAACGACAAGAACTTTGTGTTGGAGACTGAGGTAGCTCAGGATCTCTTCCACAATCATGCGGCTAAGATGCCGATTATCGACTATCATTGTCACTTGATTCCCGAAATGGTGGCAAACGACCACAAGTTTAAGAGTATTACCGAGCTTTGGCTGGGTGGCGATCACTATAAGTGGCGCGCTATGCGTACCAACGGCGTAGATGAGAAATATTGCACTGGTAAGGACACTTCCGATTGGGAAAAGTTCGAGAAGTGGGCTGAGACCGTACCCTATACACTGCGTAACCCGCTGTATCACTGGACACACTTGGAACTGAAGACAGCCTTCGGTATTGAGAAACTGTTGAGCCCCAAGACCGCTCGCGAAATCTTCGACGAGTGTAATGAGAAGCTGAAGCAGCCCGAATTCTCAGCCCGTGGTCTGATGAAGCACTATAACGTTGAGTGCGTCTGCACCACCGACGACCCCGTTGACGACTTGCATAACCACATCGAGTATGCTAAGCATAAGGCTGACGACGATCCCATCATGATTCCTGCATGGCGTCCCGACAAGGCCATGAACATCGAGAAGGCTGATTTCAGTGCCTACGTTAATCAGTTGGAGAAAGTCAGTGGTGTGACGATTACTAAGTTTGCCGATATGGTGGACGCTCTGAAGAAGCGTCATGAGTTCTTCGAGACTCAGGGTTCGAAACTCTCTGACCACGGTATTGAGGAATTCTACGACGAGGAGTACACCGACTCGCAGATTGAGACTATTTTCGAGAAGGCTATGCGTGGACAGCAGCTGTCTCAGTATGAGATTCGTCAGTATAAGAACTGCTTCCTGACTGTGATGGCCGAGATGGATGCCGATGCCGGCTGGACACAGCAGTTCCACTATGGTGCTATCCGCGACAATAATACCGCCATGTTCAACCAGCTTGGTCCTGACACAGGTTTCGATAGCATCGGTGAGTTCAATACTGCCAAGGCTATGTCGAAGTTCCTGAACAAGCTGAATATGGAAGGCAAGCTCACGCGTACTATATTATATACCCTGAATCCCTGTGCCAATGAGGTTATCGCTACGATGCTTGGCAACTTCCAGGGTGGTGAGCCTGGTAAGATCCAGTTCGGTTCAGGCTGGTGGTTCAACGACCAGATGGACGGTATGATCCGTCAGATGAACGCCCTCTCAGTGCTTGGCCTGCTGAGCCGCTTCGTGGGTATGCTGACTGACAGCCGTTCGTTCCTCTCTTATCCCCGTCACGAATACTTCCGTCGCATCCTCTGCAATCTGCTGGGTAACGATGTAGAAAAGGGCCTGCTGCCCGACGACCGTGAGCTGCTGGGTAAGATGGTCGAGGACATCTCTTATAACAATGCTAAAAACTACTTTAAGTTCTATTAATAAAACAAGTCAAGAAGAAAGGCGGCCGCTCGTGATGAGTGGTCGCCTTTGTAGTTTAATGGTATGTGTTTGCTGTTATCTATAGACTATAGTTCGTTCGTCTCCTTCTTCCGATAGTACGATTGCTCTTTGTCGCCAATGCGCAGAATCAGTGAGTCGCGCATCAGCAGTACAATATCTACCGTATCCGTTACGGGCTTGTCGCCTTCCTGAGTGAATCCGGCAATCGTGTCGGCATGCAGAATCAGTCGGCCATTGAAAGGATACCAATCCGTATAGCGATGGAATTCCGGATAGACGGCCAGCGACTGTGCGTTGCCGTTCTTGCCCATATTGTTTCTGTTGCCTCTCATCGATGCCGTGTTGTCAGCTTTCAGCTTCATACTGTATTCCACAGGAATCAAAATCTTCTTGCGGATACTGTCTGGTATGGGTGGCGTTCTGCCGTCAATGGTATGCAGTGTAGGCTCAGCCATAAAGCACCATTGTCCCACCAGAGTACTGATATTGATGACGCAGCTTGCCTCATGACGGTTTTCAGGATTAACCATCACGGCCAGAGCGTCGCCGATATGCGGACGGCCATACAAACGACGCTGCTGACGGCAGCTGATGATGTCGAATGTGTCAGGATCACCGCCCGAGTAGGGGAGAAACACGAGGATGGAATCCGTGCAACCGTCACAAGCCAGTCCGTAAAGTGCCGAATCGCCAGGAATACTCCTGTACATGCTGATGGCATCGTTAGGCACTTCGTCCATCTTCGGTTGATTGCTGCCGCAAGCCGTCATGACGACAGCAATGATGGCAAAAAAGAGCGATTTCTTCATCATATTGAATGGTTTTGGCTGCAAAGATACAAATAATAAGCGAAAAATAGCCATGTGGTAGCAAATTTTTCACTTTTCGTTTTCCACTTTTCACTTTATTTTGTACCTTTGCATGAACAAATACACAAAAGTCTTATTATCGCAATATGAAAAAGAAAATCAAGTTTAGTCTCGTCTACCGCGATATGTGGCAGTCATCAGGTAAGTTTCAGCCTCGTAAGGACCAGTTGGAGCGTATAGCCCCCGCGATTATCGATATGGGGTGCTTTGCCCGTGTGGAGACCAATGGTGGTGCCTTCGAACAGGTAAACCTCATGGCTGGCGAGAACCCCAACCTGGCCGTACGTGCCTTCTGTAAACCTTTCAACGAGGTGGGCATCCAGACTCACATGTTGGACCGCGGTCTGAACGCGTTGCGCATGTATCCCGTCCCTGACGACGTGCGCGAGTTGATGTATAAGGTAAAGAAGGCGCAAGGTGTGGACATCCCCCGTATCTTCTGCGGTTTGAACGATACGCGCAATATCATTCCCAGCATCAAGTGGGCCAAGGCTGCCGGTATGATTCCGCAGGCTACGCTGTGTATTACCACCAGTCCTGTGCATACCGTTGAGTACTATAGCGCTATTGCCGATGAGGTGATTGCTGCTGGTGCCGAGGAAATCTGCTTGAAGGATATGGCTGGCATCGGACAACCTGCTCTGTTAGGTGCCTTGACAAAGGCTATCAAGACCAAGCACCCCGATATCATCATCCAGTATCATGGCCATTCTGGTCCTGGTCTGTCGATGGCCTCTATTCTGGAGGTTTGTAACAATGGTGCTGACATCATCGATACTGCTATCGAGCCACTGAGCTGGGGTAAGGTACATCCCGATATCATTTCTGTCCAGTCGATGCTGAAGAACGAAGGCTTTGAGGTGGCAGATATCAATATGAACGCGTATATGCAGGCTCGTAGCCTGACCCAGGAGTTTATTGACGACTGGCTGGGCTACTTCATCAATCCTGCCAACAAGCACATGTCGAGCCTGTTGCTGGGCAGTGGCTTGCCTGGTGGTATGATGGGTTCGATGATGGCCGACCTTGGTCCTATCCAGAGCATGATTAATAAGCTGCGCGAGAAGAAAGGCGAGCCCACACTCTCAATGGACGACATGCTGGTAAAGCTGTTCAATGAGGTTGAGTATGTATGGCCAAAGGTGGGTTATCCCCCATTGGTTACGCCGTTCTCGCAGTACACAAAGAACATTGCCCTGATGAATCTGCTGACTATTGAGCAGGGCAAGGGTCGCTACGTCATGATGGACGACGCTATCTGGGGTATGATTCTCGGCAAGAGCGGCAAGGTGCCTGGCACTATCGATCCGGAGTTTGTCGAGTTGGCCAAGAAGCAGAACCGTGAGTTCACCGATGCCGATCCGCATACCCTTATCCCCAATGCCCTTGAAGGCTTTAAGAAGGAGATGGACGAGAACGGCTGGGACTACGGACAGGACAATGAAGAACTGTTCGAGTTGGCTATGCACCCCGAGCAGTACCGTCCGTTCAAGAGCGGTCAGGCCAAGAAACAGTTGTTGGCCGACATTCAGAAAGCCAAGGATGCCAAGTTAGGCGGTATGAAGATGAAGCCCGAAGAGCTGGCAGCCTTCAAGCATGCCAAGGCCGATGCTTTGACAGCTCCTGTTGCCGGACAGGTATATTACGAGTTCTCGGGCGAAGGAGCCTGCGAGCCTTGTCTGGAGCCATTTGTAGGTCAGAAATACAAAGAAGGCGACACGTTCTGTTACATCCAGGCTCCTTGGGGTGAAATCGTTCCCATTCCTGCTGCACTTGGTGGCAAACTCGTGGAGGTCGCTGCCAAGCAGGGTGCCAAGGTACGTCGTGGCGACAACCTCGGATGGATTGAACGTGAAGAATCGAAATAGTAGCTGTTAATGATACATTTCATTACCAGCAGTGGCATGCGACTCTTTCTTGATCTGCTGAAGGTGGCGAAGAGCAAGGGTAGCAATGTGACTATTAGGCTGACGGCATCAGGGAAACCTGTCATAAATGGAATGGAAAATGGACTATCTGTCGATTATAAATAAGTACTACCCTGAGAACGATGAGTTGCGTCAGCTTTTAGTGAAGCATAGCCGCCAGGTAGCAGACCGTTGTCTGCAGATTGCCAAGAAACACAAGGAACTACCTGTTGATGTGCAGTTCTTGGAGGAAGCCGCCATGTTGCATGATATCGGCATTTGCCGTTGCGATGCACCCAGTATCCATTGTCATGGTACGGAGCCATACATCCGTCATGGTGTGCTTGGCGGCGAGATGTTGCGTCAGGAGGGATTTGAGCGTCATGCTCGCGTTTGCGAACGCCATACAGGAACAGGTTTACCAGGCTATGAACCAGAGACTTTGGAGGAGCAGATTGTGTGTTATGCAGACAAATTCTATTCAAAATCTGCCCCTGACCACGTTCGCAGCGTGTTGGAAACAGCCCAGTCACTTGAAAAATTCGGCCATGAAGGTGTCAAGAAGTTCTTGGCATGGTCAGAGCGTTTCGATTGATATTCCGTAATAATTTACGTTAAATGCACGAAAGGCTGGCGTTATTCGACAAATTATTTGTAATTTTGCAGCCGTGAGAAGAAAAACGCTCATATTTCTGCTGCTTTTTGTCATGATTTTCATCATGGCAGAGGTACCGCATTTACGCTTCCCTGACATGAGTGAGGCTATGGATTCTGTTGCTGTAGACTCAGTGCCGCAAGATACGATTCCATTGGATGCTATACGCTTGGATTCTATACCTGTTGACTCAGTACTCAAGGATTCAATGGCCACAGATACCATTATTCCTGGCGACTCCGTATTGGCTGATACCGTGGGTATGGACTCCTTGCATTTGGCTATTTGGAAGCGTAACAAGGCCATTGACGACTCCCTATATGCCGATTCACTTAACCGTCAGCGCAAGAATGGTATTGATTCACCTGTGGAATATTCGGCTGAAGACTCGATGACCTACGAGACTTCTACGGGTTTGGCTCGCCTCTATGGTAATTCTCACGTGAAATATGAGAACATGGACTTGCAGAGTGATCAGGTCTTTATGTCGATGGACTCCAGTCTGGTGCATGCTACAGGTTCACGCGATACCACTGGTAAGAAGTATGGCACACCGGTCTTTAAGATGGGTAGTGATACCTATGAGACCGATACGATGGCCTTTAACTTCAAGACGAAGAAAGGTTTGATTAACAACGTCTATACCCAGCAGGACGATGGCTTTATGACTTCGGAGATATCGAAGCGTGGTGCCAATGGCGATATGTTCCTCTATCACGGACGATACACCACCTGCGACCTGCCACATCCCGACTTCTATTTCGCCATGTCGCGTGCCAAGGTGCGTCCGGGCAAGGATGTCGTGTTTGGTCCAACCTATCTGGTAGTGGCTGATGTACCATTACCCTTTGCCGTTCCCTATGGTTTCTTCCCCTTTACCAAGAGTTATTCCAGCGGTTTCATTATGCCAACTTATGGCGATGAGACCTCACGAGGCTTCTATCTGCGTGATGGTGGCTATTACTTTGCTATCAGCGACAAGATGGACCTGAAACTGTTGGGCGAGATTTATACCAAGGGTTCATGGGGTATCAAGACTGCCTCGAACTACAGAAAACGCTATAAGTATAGTGGCTCGTTCCTGTTCGACTACCAGACGACGATTGAGGGCGAGAAGAATATGCCTGACTATAAGAAGACGACAAGTTTCAGCTTGAAGTGGAACCACACGCAAGACCCTAAGGCTGTGCCTTACCGGACGCTGAGGGCCAGTGTGAACTATTCCTCTCAGAGTTTCGAGCAGAACAACCTGACGTCGATGTATAACCCGCAGGCGCGTACTCAGACCACTCGTACGTCATCTGTATCGATGGGCTTTACGTTCAGCAATATCGGAATGAGTGTGTCGACGGATGTCAATGCTACGCAGAACATGCGCGACTCATTGGTAACGTTGACCCTGCCTAACGTCACTATCTCGCTGTCGAAAATGTTTCCATTCAAGCGTAAGAAGAAGGTTGGCGAGGATCGTTGGTATGAGAAGATTTCGTTTACCTATACCGGACATCTGGAGAACCGTATTACGACGAAAGAAGATAAGTTGATGAAGTCGAGTCTGACTAAGGACTGGAAGAATGGTTTCAGTCATACCATCAAAACTGACTTCAGCTTCAGCATTCTGAAATACCTGAATCTGACGGCAGCCTTCAACTTCAACGACAAGATGCTGACACAGAAGTACATGCGTTCGTGGGATGTTGACAGACAGAAAGAGGTCGTAGATACGTTGACGGGCTTCTATAATATTTATGACTGGAACACCAGTTTGAACCTTACCACGAAGCTGTATGGTTTCTTCATTCCTAACCGAAAGTTATTCGGTAACAAGATTGACCAGATCCGTCACGTCTTCACGCCTACTGTGTCGTTCAGTTATACGCCAAGCTTTGGCTCTTCGCGCTATGGTTACTATGATACCTACCTGAAGACGGATTCCAAGGGTAATGTATCTTTGGTGGAGTATTCGCCCTATTCGGGTACCATCTATGGTCCGCCCAGTAAGAATATGAGCGGTAGCATTAACATGTCAATCTCGAATAATGTCGAGATGAAGTGGCGCAACAAGGAGGACTCGCTGGTCAAGGTCAGCCTGATTGATGAGTTGAGTGCCAGCATGTCATACGATATCGCTGCCAAGGAACGTCCTTGGAGTGACCTGAATACCAATATCCGTTTGAAGTTCGGTAAGAACACCACTTTCAACCTCAATGCCCGCTTTGCCACCTATGCCTACGAGGCTGACTCAGTAGGTGCCAAACCTTATATCGGTACACGTACTGAGTATAGCAGGGGCCGATTCGGACGCTTCCAAGGAATGTCTAAGAATCTTTCGTATAGCCTTGACAATAAAAAGGTTATGAACTTTATTAATTGGATTCTTGGTAAGAAGACCGATAAGGATAAAGACAAGAAAGACAAAGATGGCAAGAAGCAGTATGATACGGGTGTCGACACCAACATTGACCCGGATATGGAAGCTGCCAAGCATGCAGGCGAAAAGAAGGAAGCTGGTGTGGCTGAGACTGATGAGGATGGCTACATGAAGTTCTCGATACCTTGGACGTTTACCATCGGCTATGGTATCACGATGCGTGAGAATACCAGCGGCTCGTTCAATTATGATACCATGCGCTATCCCTACAAGTTTACGCAGAACATGAACTTTGCTGGTAGCATCCGCTTGTCTGACGGTTGGAACATCTCCTTCTCGTCAGGTTACGACTTCGAGACGAAGAAGATTTCCATGACGACGGCATCGCTCAGTCGCGACCTGCACTGCTTCAACATGTCGTGTTCAGTGGTGCTGGCGCCTTATACCAGCTATAACTTCTCGTTCCGTTGTAATGCCGCAACGCTTACCGATGCCTTGAAGTATGATAAGCGTTCCAGCTACTCTAATGCCGTACAATGGTATTAAGTGACTCCTCTTCACCAACCACCCAGATGATATCTCCTTCCTGGAAACGTCGCTTCGGACTGACGGGCGACAGGTTTTCCTTTCCTTCTTCCAATCCTACCACCATACAGCTGTAAATGCTGCGGATGCCACTCTCTTCCAGCGTCTTGCCAACGAAAGGACTAGAAGCGCTGATGATAATCTGGCGTAGCTTCATCTCGCGATTCTCCAATGTGAGGTCATCCTGAATGACATCCGTTTCCAGTGCATGTCCAAAATTAGCCAACTGTTCGTCGCTGCCAATTACTTGCAGGCGATCACAGGGATAGATGACGTAGTCGCCATCAGGAATGTTCATGCGGAATCCGCCTCGCAGAATACTGCTGATGTGTACGCCATATCTCTTTCCCAGACTCAGTTCCTTCAGCGTACTTCCCATCCATAGGGAATTGGCGGGTACGTCGAAGTCGGCAATATGGATATCGCGATCCAGCAGACGTCCCTCGTACAGTGGCCGCTTCTTGCCACGAACCTGTGCCTCGATGTCGCGCGAGCGCAGGTTGTTGACAAACAGACGTTCCAAGATGATGCTGCGACGCTTGACCGTGCGTGATACAACTATCAGGATGATAGCCACAATGCCCAGCGTAATCATGACGGCATTGCTGAAACGGCTTAGATAGTGGATGATGTAGAAGATGAAACTGACGGCAATGATGCCACGTACCAGAATGGTAAACAGCAGGGGCAGACGATTACGGTTACTCTCGGCCCATAGCGCCTTCCACTCTTCGGAGTGGTTTTTCTTCATGACCATAGCACGCAGGAAAGGCGATATGAGTAGCACCGTCAGCAGTCCCGTGATGGCGTTAGCATACCAGTGTAACTGCCAGCCAGGCAGTAATTGACGCATAAATGGCAGAGCAAACGTGAACATCAGTGCTATCGCTGCCGATGACAGGATACTATAGACAATCGTGTTCATAGCCATTTGCGTCAGCAGGCGTTTCCAAAGGCTCTGCTTCTGCGAGTTCGGATGACTCATCGACAACTGGTTCAGTGTGTTGATAAGTCTCACTGGCAGTTTGTTCTCTATGATGCCGTAAGCTGGTGTGGCCAATCGTATCATGTAAGGTGTGAGGAACGTTGTGATAACGGACACGGCTACCACTACAGGATATAGGAAGTCGCTGATGACGCCCAACGATAGACCCAACGATGCAATGATAAACGAGAACTCACCGATCTGCGCCATTGAGAAGCCGCAGCGCATGGCCGACTTCAGACTCTCGCCACCCAGCATGAACGAGAACGAAC
>CAMHTW010000046.1 GCA_946188165.1 uncultured Prevotella sp. | reverse complement strand
TCGGGATTATCGGACTTGGGGATGGCCCAGGCAAAGATTGTGCAGCTGACGGCGTTGGCTTATAACTGAAAGGCTGATTATAATGGTTCTGCTCGTCAAACTGCCCTGCGTATGCCAGTTCTAACGACCATTTCTTGTCGCTATTAGTGCTGATGGTTGGCTTTTCAAGGAATAAGTCGGCCATATTATATTGCGGTATCTCCATTTTACGTATAGCCTTTGTCGTGTCGGTTGCAATGGTGTCAGGGATTATCTGCTCTTGTGCTATTATATTAGATAATGTGTCAGACGTGACAGAATCTACAGCCTGAGCAATGACCGATTGCAGGGTGTCAGTAACAATGACGGTGGTACGATGCACTGGCAAATGAACAATCACAGGCTTCTGCGGCTGCTCCGTTTGAGAATCTTTCGTCGATTCTTTGGGTGTCTCTTTCTGCTTCGCCACAATTGACTTTTCATCCTTGACCGCATTATCTCCTTTCCAGAGCAAAAAGAACGTAACAGGAACAAGTAGCAACAGAAGCCCGGCCACCCAATACTGCTGCATCATCTTGCGCAGCATCTTCTTTGCCCGTGCCAGTTGCGACGATGACGAATGTGGCTCGATGCCCAGCATGGCGGCAATCTCCTTGTGCGTCATGCCCTCGAACACCGACAATCGAAATACCTGCCCATAACCAGCTGGCAGTCTGTCTATCATTCTTACCACCTCGCTTAATGGCACACCTCTCACGTCCCTTTCCTCGTCCTCGGCGGCAATCAATCCCACCTCGCTCGTCTCTTCGAGCGAAACCGTTGGCAATGCCTCCAAATGATCCTTGCATTTCGATGCCACGTTCCTTGTGATGGCCATCATCCATTGCTCGGCACGTCGCACATCGCGCAGCCTGTCGAACGAAGTGAAGATAATCACGAAAGCATCGTGCAGCACATCCTCCACCGTCTGCTCGTCGCTGATATAGCGTCGGCACACGCCCCTCATCCGCTGGGCGTATGCCTTGTACAGTTCTCCGAGGGCATCCGCATCCCCCTGTCTGCACCTTTCTATCAGCCGTGTTATCTCCATCGTAAACATAACGTCTCTATCCATTAAGTCCTACAACAGAGAAAAAGACTGCACCACCACCCGCATTTTTTATAAGAAATGCGGGTAAATTTTCACTTTTTGCCGAAAACAAGACTGTGCCTTTTCAGGTTAATTTCATGCACATCATGGTTAGGTCGTCATTAGGCTCGGCCCCGTTGCAGTGCTTCTCTACGTCTTCGGCCAGCCTCTCGATAACATGACGGGCACTGCTGAAGTCTGTATGACGCAGGATGTCGAGCAGACGGTCGTCGCCATATTGCTCCTGGCGGTCGTTCTCTGCCTCGTTCAGCCCGTCGGTATAGATGAAGAGTGGCCGCCCCTTGATGCTGTCTATCTCCTCCCCCTCATACTCGAGTTCGGGCCAGAGTCCGATGGGGGCATTGGGCAGCATGTTGAGGAAGTCACCATTATGTTCACCGCCACCGATGACTGGGGCATTGTGACCGGCATTGCAGAAGTCGAGATGACCCGTCTTCAGGTTCAGAAGGCCAACGAACATGGTGACGAACATGGCATTCTCATTGTCGGCACCCGAAAGCGCGCTATTGATGTGTGTACACATCTCAGCGGGCATCATGCCCTGCTTGGCCAGTGTCAGGAACAGGCGGGTGGCCTGCGACATGAAGAGGGAGGCCGGTACGCCCTTGCCGCTGACATCGCCGACAGCAAAGTATAGCCTGTCATCGGCCTGTAGATAGCCATACAGGTCGCCACCGACTTCCTTAGCAGGCGTCATCGAGGCGTACATGTCGAACCCCTCTATTTCTGGGAACGTGCTGGGCACCATCGACATCTGGATGTCGCGCGCAATACTCAACTCGCCCTCCATGCGCTCCTTAGCAGCAGTGACCTTGGCCAGACGTTTGGCAGCACGGTGGCGGATGATGGTGAAGATGACGAAAAACACGGTGAGGGTGATGATGGACACGACAAGTGCCAGCACTCGCGCTCTCGACAGACGTATCTGCTGTTCGGCAATCTGGCGCTCCTTGCCCTGTGTGTCGTAAACGGTAGCCAACTCTGCGGCTGCGTTCTGTTTCTGGCTGGAGAGTGCCGAGTCGAAACATTCTACGATCTTCATACCCACGGCGATAGCCGTGTCCTTACGGCCGGCCAGCACGTTGGCCTTCATTTTCGGTAGGAGGTACTGACCGATGTTATCCAGCGACAACTCGTAGTCGCGCTTCTCAAACATCTGGTCCAGAGCCTCATAGTTCGTGGCTGCTTCTTGATAGTGGCCCGCTGCCATCAGATAGTCGCAGGCATTGATGCGCGACAGGTTGTAACTGGAGAAGATGGTTTTGCGATGCCTGGCATAGTGACGTGCTGCCTCTTTGCTCTGGCCTAACTGCTGGCAAACTTCGGCCAGGTCGAGCGAGATGGAACCTCTCAACATGTCAGCCTGCTTCTCCACGACGTCAGGCTTCGTCTTATAAACAGCCAGTGCAGAGTCTTCCCTTTCGAGCCACGTCTTGGCCTGGGCATACTCTGAAGTGTTGATATAACTGGAAGAGATGTTGTCAATCCGGATAATGCATCTGGGGCCGTCCGTTCCCGCACTGTCAGCCTTCATCCACTCCTGCAACAGCATGTATGCCTTTTCGAAGTGGGCGGCGGCCTCGGCGTGCATATGCAGGTTCTGCTGACATTCGCCGACAACAATCAGCAGTTGTGTCATATCGCCGAAGTTATTGTTGCCCAGAGAGTCCATCATTGTCAGTGTGGGCAGGGCTTCGCTCAGGGCATTCTCAAAGTCGCCTTCCGTCGTCAACACACGTGCCAGCAGGCTCCTCGCCCGCAGGTATAGCCGCATGTCGGAAGCATCGGGCACGCTGTCGGCGGTAGCTCTTCTGAGATATTGCCGCGCCTCTCTCATCAAGCCCTTGTGGACGGCGGCTCCGCCACGGTAGTAGTCGGCGGCCACTGCCGAGATGTCGCCAGTCTTCACCAAACTGTCGGCGAGTAGCGTCACGCGCTTGAAATCGTAGTCGTGCAACGCTGCCAGAATCATTTGCTCACCATTGGAGAGATGGCTCTCGTCGAACGTGCCTACTGCAACCTTACTTTTGCTACCGCCACAAGAAGCAAGCATCAGCAGCGTCAACACACCTATCAATAATTCTTTCTTCATAAACATTTACTTTTGGAGAATGCATTGCCACACCCTTACCTTAGTTAGAGAATGAGTGACTCTGCAAACTTATAGATGATAATGCCAGCAGTAACAGAGACATTCATAGAGTGCTTGGTACCCAACTGAGGAATCTCTAAACAGCCATCCGAGGCGTCTACTACTTCCTGGTGGACGCCTTTTACTTCGTTTCCAAGCACTACGGCGTATTTTAAGCCCCGCTGAGGCTCGAATGTCTGTAGTTTGGTACTATGTTCCACCTGCTCGACTGAAAAGACCATATAGCCTGCTTTTTTCAGTTCTTCTACTGCCTCCAGTGCTGTATTAAAGTAACGCCAGCTGACACTCTCCTCCGCACCAAGGGCTGTTTTGTGGATTTCTGTAGATGGAGGTGTCTGGCAAATGCCACAGAGATAAACTGCCTCAACACGGAAAGCGTCGCAAGTACGAAATACGCTACCAATATTATACATGGAACGTATGTCATCCAATATTACAACGAGTGGCAATTTTTCTGCCTCACGATACTCCTCAACAGTGAGGCGCTTCATTTCTATAGTACGAACTTTTCTCATAGATGGGTACAAAGGTACAAAAAACTGTTGATAAGTGTGTGGATAACCCTGTTAATAATTAGTTAATAATTGAATAATAAGCACACATCCCCTACTCTACCAGTGGAAAAAAAGCATAAATAACAGGGTTTTGAGTCACTTTTCCACCGTTTTTTTAGGAAAAAAGATATAAACTTATTAATTTTGCACCAAATTAGAGAATTGTGGATAAGTTAGAAATCAGGCAATAATTCAAAGAGTTACAATTAACACTGGTTGTGAATAACCCTATAACAAGAGGTGTATAAACTTTCTGGCAAGAAATAGCAGAAAAAGTTTTGCACATATCAACAGCCTATCATCCTATTCATTTCTCTTTAAAAGAAAAAATAAAAGAAAATAAAATATTGATACGATGTTGAAAAAGGAGTGGACAGAACAAGGTTTCATTGATGAACCTGTAGCAGAAGGTACAGACCTGAAGGCTGAAATTCGTCGTTTGTGTGAAGAAAAAGGGGCTATCATTTTAGCCCACTACTATACTATTGGTGATATACAGGATATTGCCGACTTTGTTGGCGACTCGCTGGCATTAGCTCGTAAAGCTGCAGAGACGGATGCACGGATAATGGTGATGTGTGGTGTGCACTTCATGGCTGAAACATGTAAGTTGTTGTCACCAGACAAGACGGTACTTTGTCCAGACTTGAATGCAGGCTGTTCGTTGGCTGACTCATGCAAGGCTGAGGATCTGAAGAAGTTCAAGGACGAGCATCCTGGCTATCAGGTTATCAGCTATGTAAATACAACTGCTGCCGTGAAGGCTTTGACGGATGTTGTCGTCACCAGCGGTAATGCCAAGAAGGTGGTTGATCAGTTGCCTAAAGATGCCAAACTGATCTTTGGTCCTGACTATAACCTTGGTAACTATATAAATGAGGTGACAGGCAGACAAATGTTGCTTTGGAATGGCGGCTGCCATGTGCACGAGCGTTTTTCAGTCAGTAAGATTGCCGATTTGAAGAAACAGTATCCTGATGCAGTCGTCATGGCTCATTTGGAGTGTAAAGGTCCCGTATTGGCATTGGCAGATGTTAAGGGAAGTACGGCAGACATGCTAAAATATGCCAAGCAGAGTGACGCCAAGCAATTTATTGTAGCCACAGAGGCCGGTATTTTGCACGAGTTGCAGAGAAATTGTCCAGACAAGCAATTTATCCCTGTGCCTCCTGAAATCAGCGAGAGCGGCCTGGAATGCAGCTGTAACGAGTGCCAGTATATGAAGATGAATACGCTGCTGAAGATTTACAACTGTCTGAAGTACGAATGGCCTTCAGTCGAAGTTGATTCAGCGATAGCAAAGGATGCTGTGAAACCCATTGAAAGAATGCTGGAGTTAAGCTAAAATATGAAGCAGCGTATAGAGTGGTTGGCAGTTTTGAGGGGCCTTAACATTCTACTGGTTGTAATAGTTCATATTCAATTAGTAGATATGGCAACAGGCGAGAATCATTTATTCTGTCGCGCTTTGTCTCTTCCATTCCACCCTATACGGATGCCCTTATTTATTTTCATATCTGGTGGACTTCTGTATATTAGCAGGATTAGAAAGCAAATAGACACAAAGGCATTATACAAGGATAAGTTCCAGCGTATCATGATACCTTTTGTTTTCTTTGTTGTTGTCTATTACCTCATCAAATGTATTTTCAATCAGTTTGCAAAGACACCCATTGAACTGTCGTGGACTAATTTCCTTGAGTCATTCGTCTATTATCGAGGCCACTCATCACAGTCGTTATGGTTTCTTTCAGTACTGATGTTTCTGATGCTGATGTATCCGTTATTCTGTTATTTGTGTAAAAACAAGTACAGGATGATACTGTTCTTATTGTTTTGCTGTGGCATATACTTTATTGATACCGATCTTGACAGTCCTTGGAACGTCTTTTATATCCTGGAATTACAACATTATCTGGTATATTTCTTTTTTGGTATCTTTTTCTTCAGATTTGAGTTGTATAAGTATATCGATCATATAGCTGTATTGTTATTGCTTGCCATCCTATACGCTGCATGTTATTACTATTCAATAGTTATTCTCCATTCTATTTTAGGTATTGTCATGATGTGTTCGCTATGCTTAAAGATAGCGAGATATTTTCCTAACCTGTTTTCAAGTTTCAGGGAATACATCTTTCAGATTTACCTCATGTCCTTGCCTTTTCAAACGTTTGTAGAATTGATATTATGGAAGCATTATTTCTATAATGAACAACTCTTCTATTTGTTTTATGCCTTGAATCTACTGTCTGGTATATTTATGCCTGTCTTGATATCCAAAATAGTCGAACGCTGTCCCATCAAGATGATAAGACTATGCTTTGGATTGCAGTAGTCTCCTATTTAGACTTAAAGGCAAAAAATCGCTGACCTAAATAGTTGAATACGACAAACAGGCACATTCCTAATGCCATAGATACATTCTCTTGTATGGTAACGCTATAACTGCTAAGCATCCAATGCATGATAGGTTTTGCTATTCCATAAGCTAACAGATAGCAGAACAAAATATTAATGGTAAAACGGAATAGCGAAGTCCAGCCCTGTTCATGATACTGAAAGGTATAATACCGATTAAGAAAATAGCTGCAGATGCTTCCAAAGAAGTAGTTGGAAGCTGACGATACCCAGTAACTTAGATGGAAGACATTGTAAAAAACAAACATCATGGCAGTACCTACTACGGTATTTACTACCCCAACAATGACAAACTTCATGAAGGTTTTGTCAGTAAACAGACCAATTTTATCTTTTAATGACATCAATATGTTCATGATTAACTATCCAGACACAGTCATGTTGTTGTTTCTTGAGTGTTTCCAATCCTAACGCCTTAGCTTTTCTGAATACATCAGCAGAACGCTCTATCGTAGTATCTTCAATGACTTCTGGCCATTGATAATTGGTTTCATACTGTGCAGCCCAACCCCATCCGAAAGCTTCGTTTGGGATAACGCAGAAGGAAGACAGTTTAGGATAGTCGTCCTCAATAATAATCACATAAACACGCTTTACAGGCTCTCCTGTCTTTTGAATAGCCTCCTGAGCCATTCTCTTTCCTATGAGTCCGGATTTTATGGATGAGTCTATCAGGTGAATATCAATCAATAAGGCAGTGACAATCCATAATAAAAATGAAAGAATAACAGGTTTTGTTTGCTCGAAATGGCTTATAGAATAAGCTGCCAGTATGGCTATCATGACAAGGCCTGCATAGACGTGCATCATACTGAAAACAGTACCTAAATGCGGGCCAACGGCTATCAACAAGCTGATTACTGTACATATTATCTGTTTATGAGCAAATAGTTTGATTTTGCGAATGAAGATAAAATATAGGAACGGTGCTGCCAGTAAGAAAGAGCATGCAGCCAACAATAGGTTGCGACTGGGTTGATGAAGCAGATAAATATAGTCAACAGTGATGAATGTAGAGAAAAAGAATTTGACGATATTCTTGACGATTTTAAAGTCGTCAGGTACATATTCCGGATGAATAGTGATATCCTTAGGCAGCAACAGAATGGCTAAAGCATAGGCAATCATAATAGTGATGCCTACTAACAAATCCTTTTTAAGTATCTTTTTGTCTATAAAGTCAAACCCGTAAGCTAAGATAGGACAGATCCATGCCCACATCAAACCGTTTTCCTTAAAGAGCGTAGCAAGGAAAATCAAACTTATCCAGAAAATATACTTTCCCTTTTTCAGTTTGACATACAACAGGAAAGCTATCATATCACACGTCAGTGCAAAAACCTGGTTCTGGCTATCTACAGCTGTCACAGTAGCCATAGTAGCTGGTGAGATGAAGAAGAATAAGGCAGCTATGTTTCTTGCTGTCCTGCTGAACTTAAAAATGGTCAATAACCGATAAACAGTCAATGCGCATAATACATGACCTATGACGACAAGAATATGATTGAATGCAGGCCACAGTAATTGAGGATTTCTGCCTGCGATATAGCCTATCCATGTGTCGAACGGTCGCCAATGATAGCCATAGAACAGAAAATGCTCTTTGATGAAGAAAGGATTAAAGTCTGGTCTGGTAGTCGATGCCCAATCATCGTGTGTAGGCAGAATATGTAAGACAGCATAAAGCAATATCGGAGTCAGAAATATTATTGTGACAATACTCCAATGATTGCCAAGAAAATGCTGTAGTTTTATCTTACTATTGCAATCTTGCATACAGTTCCTTTTTCTCCTTTACTTGTTGCTGTAGCTACCATATAGATGCCAGAGGCCACTCTCCTACCCTTTTGGTCGCATCCGTCCCAGACGTATGTGCCACCATTGCTGCGTCCCTCATTGACGATAGCACCGTTAGCTGTCAGTATCTTGACGTCAGCATCCAGCGAAAGGCCAGTGATGGTAATAGGTCCGGCATATCCTGGTTCTACAGGATTAGGATAGGCCCAGACATTATCTGTCGTCATCTCTGAATTGGTTGCCGTAGCATCGCTGATGTACGAACAGAGACCTTTGTCAGTACCAAAAAACACTTCACCAGATGTTGGATTAATGGCAATCGACATAATGGTATTTGAGAGCAATTTGCTGTTGTCAGTCGTGAAGTGGTGTATCTGTGTCATATTATCGGCACTAATCAGATACACACCGTTATTGAATGTTCCAATCCATTTTCTGTTGCCTCCATCTATCGCAATACTCGAGATGTCTATTCCAGTCAGCAGATAGTCAGCATAGTTTGTACCATCATTGCGAGGCACCTTTACTTGAGTAAATGTACTGCCGCCGTCCTCTATCTCACTGCTTTCCAACATAAACGGTCCTACACTTGAACCTATCCAGATATTATGTTCCAGATCTTCAGCAACACAGCGAATACCTTCCTGGATATTGAGTCTTGTACCGTCTTGATTGACAATATTCTCATAGGCTATGATTTCGTCGTTATCCGTATTGTATTGGTAGATGGCAGGCAAGACCCAGTTGTTATTGACAAACCACATCACGCCTTTGCTGTCGATAATGATTTTGCTGAGTTCGCCATTACTTCTATTCTTCAGTTGACCTCTGTTCAGCTTCATAAGCTCTGAATGGTTCATTTTTGTAAACGAGCCATTGGCATATTTCATGAGTGCTGTAGTAGGTGCAGAACTGTTTAATACCCATAGATTGCCCTTTTGGTCGAACTTCGTACCAGTTACTAACTGATATTCTTCGTCAACGCCATCAAAAGGCTCTATAGGGCTGTTGCTATGATCGTAGTATTTGACGAACTTGCCATTAAGATATTCATAAAGGCCGTTTCTTGACCCGGCAAACACATGTTCAGTATTCGATGGGTCAACATCCAAACAAAAAGAACCTTGAAAGGACACACCTGTCTGTTCGCTGATGCCTTCATGCTGATATATGGTCCATTCATTGTTATTGAGAATCTGGATAGGCGATGAATTGTTGTAATCACCATTACAGGTATATAGCCTGTTATAAGTAAACAGCATAAAGCCAAAATAATTCATATGAGGCCCGCCAGGCTTCAGCGTCTTGACAATATCGATATACTTATCGTAGTCGCTATTGTCTTCGTCAGGTAGCGATGTAGGATATTCAGGATGCGTAGGCTTGTAGGTTTCTGCAATCTCTGCACGCTGCATATTGATTTTCACGATGCCAAAGCCACATATCAGATAGGCATAGATGCCATCCATACGGATACTGCTGACTGTTTTGTCGCCTGTCAGCAGTTTGTTATAGAGATCGCTGATATTGGTGACATTGCCTTTCACGTCTATTAGGTCGATATTCGAATTCTGATAGACAGCGATGAGACGCTTGGCTTGAGGACACCAGGCAATCTGAGTAATATACGTGTCTGAGAGTCCGTTAGTCTTATCGTAGGTATAGATGCTTTGATCTTGTCTGTTATACTGATAAAGGCCATTTGAAGCCAATACAAAGAGATAATCATTACCTGCTGCCCTAATCTGCTGAATGTCAGAATAAGCCAGATAGTTACGCCAAGTACCAATCTGCGCCCTTGCAGGGCTAAATAAAAAAATAAAAAATAAAAACATATATAGCAGATGAGAATTCCATTTGCCTGACACTTGATACATGTTTAAATTCTTCATTTTTATTTCTTATTTTATATTTTTTATTTAGGGCGTAGCCCGCAGAAACTCAGCGAGTTTCGCTGTGGCTCGGGCCCTGTGACTGATTTGGTTCTTGATGTCTGCACCCAGTTCAGCAAACGTCTTATCGTAGCCATCAGGACGGAATATGGGGTCGTAGCCAAAGCCCTCTGCCCCACTCTTCTCCTGTGTTATCTCGCCATTGACGATGCCCTCGAACTTATGAACCAACTTAATGCTGGTACAGCCACAGGGACACACATCCTTCTTCTCTATTAACGCTATAACCGTGCGAAATCGTGCCTTACGATTGTTATTATTTGCTAACTCACGCAACAGACGGGCCATATTGGCCTCAGAATCATGACTTACAGCGTGTTTCGATTCATTCGAAACAGCCTCCATAGCTGCATAGCGGGCTGAATAGACGCCTGGTGCACCATCAAGGGCCTCAACCTCTAAGCCAGTATCATCAGCAAAGCAAGAGAGATGATACTTGTTGTAGATATATTCCGCCTTCATCATCGCGTTTTCCTCGAGTGTGGTACCAGTCTCAGGAATATCCTCGTGACAGCCTATATCAGCCAAGGAAACCACTTCGAACGCGTCACCCAGAATGGCGCGAATTTCCGCGAGTTTATGTTCGTTGTTGGTTGCAAAAACTATCTTCATTTTTCACTATTCACTTTTCTCTTTCTCCTTTTATTTTCACTCTCATCTCGTCGAAACCTTCACCATAGACACCAATGACGCTTGACTGCGATACGAAAGCCTGAGGGTCAATCATTTTGATGAGACGGAAGATGTTGATGCTCTCGTTCTTCTTGGCAAGAATACACAGCACCTTCATGTCTTGACCTGTGTACCAGCCGTGCCCGTCAAGGATGGTAACACCGTGATTCATCTGAGTACCAATGGCATTGGCTATCTCTTGCCATTTCTTCGAGAAAATCATGAACTGCACAGACTGACGACGGGCGTTCATCACGTAGTCAAGCGTATAGTTCTCCATCGCCATCACGCAGAAGCCAAACATCACTTTATGGGCACGCTCTAAATAGGTGCCAAACTGTGGGAAGAACATACACGAGCCAATGATGCAGAAGTCAGCTGCTATCAACACATTGCCCAACGACACGTTGGGATGGTATTTATTGACTGAGGCTGCAATGATGTCAGTACCACCTGTGGAGCCATTGTTCAGGAAGACGGTGGCCAGTGCTATACCAGTAATAGCACAGCCAATAATCATCGACATGAAGTCCTGTCCCTCGCCCATCAGTTTGAAAGGTAGTCCGTTTTCCTGTTTAGGAATAATGTCCTGAGCAAACTTCAGCATGAAGTAGAGCGTGAAGATGGCAAAGATGGTCTTCATCAGGAACTTTACGCCTAATATCTTCAGAGCTACCAGCAACAGGATACCATTGATGATGATATATGTATTCTCCAAATGGAAACCTGTGGCGTAGTAGATGATAGCCGACAGACCCGTTACGCCTCCAGCCACAATCTGATAAGGCATCAGAAAGACGGTGAAGGCAATTGTGTATAGGAAGAGGCCAAAGGCTATGAAGAAATAGTCTTTGGCTTCGTTCCATATCATTTTGTGCTGTATGGTCATATTATTTCTTGAACACGATGTTCACCATACGCTTAGGGACGATGATAACCTTCAGGATGTCTCCCTCGATGTACTTTGCAGAGCGTTCGTCAGCCTTGACAGCAGCCTCGATGGTAGCGTTGTCAGCATCAGCGGGGAACTCCATATCGAAGCGTGTCTTACCATTGAAGGCAACACCCAGCTTGACGCTGTTCTCAACGAGATATTCTTCGTTCCAGGCAGGCCATTTAGAGTCGCAAACACTACCCTGCTCACCCAGAGCTTCCCACAGTTCTTCAGCGATATGAGGCGCAAATGGCGCAATGAGGATAACCAGTGTCTTCAGAGCCTCACGACTCTTGCACTTCTGCTGAGCCAGTTCGTTGACGCAAATCATGAAGGCTGAGATAGAGGTGTTATATGAGAATACTTCGATATCCTGCGATACCTTCTTGATGAGCTTATGGACGCTCTTCAGGGCCTCCTTCGTGGGCTCAGAGTCATCTACGAGCAGTTTGCCATCAGGATTCTCACGTGTGTTGCCATAGAACAGTGCCCAGAACTTCTTCAGGAAACGGTGGCAGCCGTCGATACCATTGGTGTCCCAAGGTTTGCTTTGCTCAACAGGACCTAAGAACATCTCATAGAGACGCAGTGTGTCGGCACCATACTTCTCGACAATCATATCTGGATTAACCACATTGAACATCGACTTCGACATCTTTTCGATAGCCCAGCCACAGACGTATTTGCCATTCTCGAGAATGAACTCAGCATTCTCATACTCTGGGCGCCAAGCCTTGAAGGCATCAATATCGAGTACATCAGCGCTGACAATGTTTACATCCACATGGATAGGAGTCGTGGTATATTTGTCCTTCAGTCCAAAGCTGACGAACTTACCCTTGTCCTGACCTTCGTCCTCTACGCGATAGACAAAGTTTGAACGACCCTGAATCATACCTTGGTTAACGAGCTTCTTGAAGGGCTCATCCTCGCAAGAGTAACCTGAGTCATAGAGGAATTTGTTCCAGAAACGACTATAAATCAAGTGACCTGTAGCATGCTCAGTACCACCTACGTAGAGGTCAACGTTGCGCCAGTATTCGTCAGCATCACGACTGACAAGAGCCTTCTCGTTCTTGGGGTCCATGTAGCGCAGGTAATAAGCACTGGAACCAGCAAAGCCAGGCATGGTGTTCAGCTCAAGTGGGAAGACGGTCTTGTTGTCGATTGCTGAACAATCGACTACTGTGTCGGTCTTGGTGTCCCAAGCCCATTTCTTAGCACGTCCCAATGGTGGCTCACCTGTCTCTGTAGGCTGATACTTGTCGATTTCAGGCAGTTCCAGAGGCAGACACTCCTTAGGAATCATATAGGGCATATCGTCTTTATAGTAAACGGGGAACGGCTCGCCCCAGTAACGCTGACGAGAGAAGATGGCATCGCGCAGACGATAGTTCACCTTTACACGACCCAAGCCCTGCTCAGTTACATATTTCTTGGTAGCTGCAATGGCTTCCTTAACGGTCAGTCCGTTCAGAGAGAACTTAGCGCTTGCAGAGTTACAGACAATACCCTCTTTGGCATCATAGCTTTCCTCAGAAACGTCAGCACCCTCAATCAAAGGAATGATGGGCAGGTTAAAGTGCTTGGCAAAGGCGTAGTCACGAGAGTCGTGGGCAGGCACAGCCATAATGGCACCTGTACCATAGCCAGCCAACACGTATTCAGCAATCCAGATAGGAATCTTCTCGTCGTTGAACGGATTGATAGCGTAACTTCCTGAGAACACGCCAGTTACCTTGTGGTCCATCTGACGATCACGCTCTGTACGCTTCTTCACATAGTCGAGGTATTTTTCTACCTCTTCTTTCTGCTCAGGCGTTGTCAGTTCTGCTACGAGTTCTGACTCAGGTGCCAGCACCATGAAAGTCACACCAAACATCGTGTCAGCACGTGTGGTGAAGATGGTGAAGTGCTTGTCGCTGTCAGCCACTTTAAACTCTACCTCAGTACCCTCAGAGCGACCAATCCAGTTGCGCTGAGTCTCCTTCAGTGAATCGGTCCAGTCAATCTCCTCCAGACCATCGAGCAAACGCTGAGCATAGGCAGAGACGCGCAGACACCACTGGCGCATCTTCTTTTGAACCACAGGATAGCCACCACGAACGGAGACACCATCCACTACCTCATCGTTAGCCAATACAGTACCCAACTTCGGACACCAGTTTACCATCGTATCAGCCAGATAAGCAATACGATAGTTCATCAGCACCTCCTGCTTCTTCTTCTCAGAGAAATTGTGCCAGTCGGTAGCCGTAAAATGCAGTTCTTCAGTACCCAAGGCGTTGCAGTTCTCAGTACCCATCAGCTCGAAATGCTCAATTAGTTTGATGGTTGGTTGAGCCTTGTGCGACGAGGTGCTGTAGTAGCTCTTGAACATACGCTGGAAAGCCCACTGTGTCCATTTGTAGTAAATGGGGTCACAAGTGCGAACTTCGCGTTCCCAGTCAAAGCAGAAGCCAATCTTATCCAACTGTGAACGATAGCGGTTGATATTCTCAACGGTTGTCTTTTCAGGATGCTGACCTGTCTGGATGGCATACTGCTCAGCAGGCAATCCGTAGGCATCATAACCCATGGGATTCAGCACGTTAAAACCCTGCTGACGCTTATAGCGGGCATAGATGTCTGAGGCGATATAGCCCAATGGATGACCTACATGCAAACCAGCACCAGAAGGGTAGGGGAACATGTTCAATACGTAGAACTTCTTCTTGGTCTCGTCTTCCGTTACTCGATAGGTTTTCATCTCCACCCATCGCTTTTGCCATTTCTGTTCAATGTCTCTGAAATTGTATTCCATATCGTTTATATTTTGTTTATTGTTCGTTACCTTGCATATTAGAGTGCAAAGTTACGCATTTTCTCGCTATCCACCAAAATATTTGGCTCCCATTTCATACCCGCGCGTGAACCTGTTTTTGAAATGTTCGTACAAAATGTCTCGTGAGAATTGCGTGAAAGTCACCAACTTCCAACTCGCCTTCAAATAACGAAAATATGGCTCATTTTGTATATTGCTGATATTCAGCCGATTCCATTTAAGAGTCTTTTTCAACTCACTTTTTTGCCCTCAAAAACACCCAATTTGGAGTAAGCAAACAGCCCGTTTGCTTATTTCAGAAGGCCATTCTGCTTATCGTAAAAGGCCGTTTCGCTTATAGCAAGAGGCCCTTTTGCTTACTGCAAACCATAGTTTTGCTTACGGCACGCCCTTTGCCTGCCATTTTCACCTATTTTTTTCGCTTCTGAAATCCTAGAATGCTCACTCAGGAAGTGTTAAATTTTGACAAGTTTATTTGACAAGCGTCAAAGTGACACCATATATTTATTTTTAAAAAAGATGCATAAATCTTTGCAACGTTCTATATTTTTTTCTACCTTTGCACCACAAATCTTTTTATTAACTATTAAATTAAAACGCTTATGAAACAAATTTTACGCTATTCGTTAGTGGCCTTATTGGCAGTACTGACATCGTCTGCTTATGCTCTTAAGACGGTGACTTTAGATTTCGACAACGACTATGCAAAGCTTTTCCCAACGCTAAAGGGTGTTTCTTCTGGATCAGGTGATAGTTATGTTGCTGATGGAGATATCCCAGCAAAGGGTATTACGTCGGAAATTGTCGATGGAGTTTGTATATTAATTGCTCCTGATGCTGAGGCTAAGACTCCCAGCCGTATTTGGGCTTCATCTCCCCGTCTGCGCATGTATTCGGGATCATTTGCTGTAATGCCCACAACCGGCGAGGTTATCAAAAAAATAGAGTTTAATGCCTCTAAACTCAATATTACTGAAATATCCGAAACGCCAGGAACACTGACAGATAATGTTTGGACTGGAAACAGTATGGGCGTTGCTTTTACAGTAAATAGCAATACCCAGATTAAGAGTATTGTCGTTACTTTGGGAGCCCCTGACGAAGAAGTCGTTACTTGGACAGTAGCTGGTACCGCTCCTTTGGTAGAGAAATCATGGGATCCCGCTGATGCTTCAGCTGACATGACTTCTACAGATGGTGAAAACTTCGTTTATACGAAAGAAGGTATTACCTTGGAGAAAGGCACAGAATATAAGTTCAAGGTGGCTAAGAACCATTCTTGGGACGAGGCTTATCCCAGCAGCGACTACGTTGTGACTGTTGACGAGACTGCTACTTATAAGATAAAGATTACCTTCAATTCAACGACTAAGGCTGTTGGCTTCGAGAGTGAGAAGACTGGTGCTCCTGCTGAAGTAACACATACCTATAGCGTTATCGGTACTTTGGTAGGCAACTGGGATGTTGACACAGATATGACCAAGGGTGACGATGGCATCTTTAAGGCCGTATTTACAAATGTCGCTGCAGGCAACTACGAGTTTAAGGTACGTGCTGACAAGGATTGGGGTACTTCTTATCCTGGCTCTAACTATAAGCTGACAGTCGAGAAGGATGGTTCTAAGGTTACTGTAACCTTCAACGAAGAGACGAAGGAAGTAAAGGCTACTGCCGAAGCCGTTGAAATTCTCACTGTAGCCAAGGCTCTTGAAATTATCAATGCTTTGGAAGATGGTAAGACAACTGATGACGAATACATCGTGATGGGCTATGTTACCAGTGTTACCGAGATTTCAACCAGTTATGGTAATGCCACCTTTATCATTGCTGACGAAAAGGGTGCTGCCACGGGTCTGACAGTATTTCGTGCTAAGGATGCCAATGGTGAAAAGATTGCTGACGAGAATCTGTTGAAGGTTGACGACGTAGTTGTCGTTCAGGGCAAGCTTCAGAAGTATGTGAAGAACGGTAATGTGACTCCTGAGGTTGCAACAGGTGGTAAGATTCTTACAGTTAATGGCAATCCTGCAGGCATCAATAATGTTGAGATGAACAAATCTTACAATGGTGCTATCTACAACCTGGCTGGCCAGAAGGTAGGTAATGATTATAAGGGTATAGTCATCATGAATGGCAAGAAGTTCATGCAGAAGTAATCATAACAGACTACTAAATAATAAAAGAGCGGAACTCTTGGCAGTTTCGCTCTTTTTTCGTACCTTTGTGGGCAAAAATATAATAAGATGGCAAAGAAAGATGGCGAACTGACGCCTATGATGAAACAGTTTTTCGACTTCAAGGCCAAATATCCTGAGGCCTTGTTGCTGTTTCGTTGTGGCGACTTCTATGAGACGTACTGCGAAGACGCTGTCATTGCCTCTCGTATCTTAGGTATCACGCTGACGCATCGTAACAACGGTTACAACAAAGGCGACGAGATGGCAGGATTCCCACATCATGCCCTCGACACCTATCTGCCCAAGCTGATTCGTGCAGGCAAGCGTGTGGCCATCTGCGACCAGTTGGAAGACCCTAAGTTAGCTAAAAAACTCGTCAAGCGTGGTATTACGGAGCTGGTGACACCTGGTGTGGCGATGCAGGATACGGTGCTGAACTATAAGGAAAACAACTTCCTTTGTGCTGTACATTTTGGCAAGGCTTCATGTGGTGTCAGCTTTCTGGATATCTCGACAGGTGAGTTCCTCGTAGGTGAGGGGACTTACGACTATGTTGAGAAGCTGATTGGCAACTTCCAACCTAAGGAAGTGCTTTACGATAGGGGTTGCAAGCACGACTTTGAACGTTACTTTGGCAATCGCCTTGTGACCTTTGAACTCGATGACTGGGTATTTACTGAGCAAACAGCCCATCAGAAGCTGTTTAAGCACTTCAACGTGAAGTCGCTGAAAGGTTTTGGTGTCGACCACCTGAAGAGTGGCGTCATTGCTGCTGGTGCCATCCTACAGTATTTGGAACAGACGCTCCATACGCAGATAGCACATATTACCTCGATTTCACGTATCGAGGAAGAACGCTATGTGCGTCTGGATAAGTTTACGGTGCGTTCGCTGGAGCTTATCACACCGATGCAGGATGACGGTAAGTCGCTGTTGAACGTGATAGACCGCACGGTGACACCTATGGGAGGGCGTATGCTGCGTCGCTGGCTGGTGTTCCCTTTAAAGGACGAAAAGCCCATCAATGAGCGTCTGGACATTGTGGAGTATTACTATCGTGAACCAGACTTCCGCCAGTGTGTCGATGACCAACTGCATCGTATAGGCGACTTGGAGCGCATCATATCGAAGGTTGCTGTGGGTCGTGTGTCGCCTCGTGAGGTCGTCCAGCTGAAGATGGCACTACAGGCTATCCAACCCATCAAGACGGCTTGTCTCTATGCCAATAACGAATCGCTGAAGCGGGTAGGGGAGCAGTTGAACCTCTGTGAGAGCATTCGTGACCGCATAGAACGCGAAATACAGAACGACCCGCCACAGCTTGTAGCCAAAGGGGGTGTGATTCGCGATGGTGTGAACGCAGAACTGGACGAATTGCGCCATATTGCCTATTCAGGTAAGGATTACCTCCTGCAGATTCAGGAGCGCGAGGCCCAGGAAACGGGTATCTCTTCGCTAAAGGTAGGCTATAACAACGTCTTTGGCTATTATTTGGAAGTGCGTAACGCCTATAAGGATAAGGTACCGCAGGAGTGGGTACGTAAGCAGACGCTGGCGCAGGCAGAGCGTTATATCACGCAGGAGTTGAAGGAATATGAAGAAAAAATTCTGGGTGCTGAGGACAAGATTCTCTCGCTGGAAGCACAGCTATTCAACAACCTTGTCATAGCGATGCAGGAGTTTATTCCTCAGATTCAGATTAACGCTAACGTCATTGCCCATTTGGACTGTCTGCTGAGTGCTGCCAAAACAGCAGAAGAGAACCATTATGTACGTCCTATCATCGATGCCAGCGATGTGATAGACATCAAGCAGGGACGTCATGCAGTCATCGAGACACAGTTGCCTGTGGGAGAACATTATGTACCTAACGATATCTACCTTGACAGCGAGCGCCAGCAGATTATCATCATCACTGGTCCTAATATGGCTGGTAAATCGGCTCTGTTGCGCCAGACAGCCCTCATCGTGTTGTTGGCCCAGATAGGCAGCTTTGTGCCGGCAGAGAGCGCGAGAATAGGCTTGGTGGACAAGATATTCACGAGGGTAGGGGCTTCAGACAACATTTCTTTGGGCGAATCGACCTTTATGGTAGAGATGACGGAGGCCTCGAACATCCTCAATAACGTGACGCCTCGCTCTTTGGTGCTCTTCGACGAATTAGGACGAGGTACCTCAACCTATGATGGTATCTCGATAGCGTGGGCGATAGTGGAATATCTGCACGAACAGCCTAAGGCAAAGGCTCGTACACTGTTTGCGACACACTACCACGAACTGAACGAGATGGAGAAGAACTTCAGTCGCATAAAAAACTACAATGTCTCAGTGAAGGAAGTGGAAGGCAAGGTGATTTTCCTGCGCAAACTCGAAAAAGGTGGGAGTGAGCACTCGTTTGGTATTCATGTGGCTGAGATTTCGGGTATGCCTAAGAGCATTGTCAAGCGCGCTAACGTCATCCTGAAGCAGTTGGAGACGGACAACGCCTCTGTAGGCACTGTTGGCAAGCCCACAGCGGAGATTGCCCAGAGTCGCGAGGGAATGCAACTCTCGTTCTTCCAGTTGGATGACCCTGTACTTTGTCAAGTACGCGACGAAATCCTTGGCCTTGACGTCAACAACCTGACACCTCTTGAAGCACTCAACAAACTCAACGACATCAAGAAAATAGTCTCAGGAAAATAATTTTGGCACGGATTACACGGCTTTTTATTTAAAAAGACACGGCCTTCGTTCTGACGAATTTGTAATTCGGCAGCAGCGAGTATAAGCATTTGTAATGCGCTTAAATAATCAAAATAATCAAAACTTTACGACTTCCACATTCAATAGCCCTTTTTCCCCTGCGTAATTTATGGCCGAACTATACAGATAATCCTCCGCCCGCGTCACAATCTCCGCTCGTACAGGATTCTGATGGATATAATTAATTTTCTGCCAAAGGAACTCCTGTGTGTAAATCTCTTCTATGTGATTGCCTTCCTGCCAAAAGCGGTAATTTGTAATTCGTCTGTCGTTAGCCCCAGCAAAACGGAATCTGTCAAGCATCCATATACGGCGACTCTCATGCTCATCTGTTTCAAGTACTTTGAGAATCTTCTTATTCGTAAACTTCTTGAAGTCACGCAAGATATCACCTACAGTCTGTTTGCCCTCTGTGTCGACTACCATATGCAGATGGTTTGTCATAAGTACCCAGGCGTAAATACGCAAACCCTTCTGCTGTTGGCAGTAGTCAAGCGACTCCACAACAATTTGGCGATAGGCTGGACGTGAAAAGATATCTACCCAGTCGATGACTGTCGAGGTTGTGAAATAAAGTTGCTTAGTGAGGGGAGTCATATTATTATCGGTAATGTTTAATCGAATTACAAATTCTTATACTCACGGCAGGCGAATTGCAAATTCGCCTGAACGGATAATTCCTACGAGTAATCCGTGCCTAATTCTTTTTCTTGGCTCGGATCATGCAGTAAACGCCAAGAAGGATAAACGGAACAGACAGTATCTGGCCCATATCAAAAGGCAAAGTGGCTTCAAAGGCTTCCTGAATTTCTTTCGTGTACTCAATGAAGAAGCGGAACGTAAAGATATAGAAGAGGCAGAACCCAAAATACCAGCCAGTACCAATCTTTTCAGGCATACGCTTATGCAGATACCACATGATACCAAAGAGGATACCGTATGCAATAGCTTCGTAAAGCTGGCCAGGATGGCGTGGCAAAACATCTACACGCTCGAAGATGAATGCCCAGGGCACATCTGTTACCTTGCCAATAATCTCAGAGTTCATGAGGTTACCCAAACGGATAAAGCAGGCAGTGGTACCTGTAGCAATAGCAATATTATCCAATACGCGCCAAATGCTAAGCTTCGTCTTCTTGACATAGAGCCACAAAGCTATCATCAATCCCAAAGTACCACCATGTGAAGCCAGTCCTTCATAGCCAGTAAATTTCCAGCCACCATCAGCTAAGAAGTGAATGGGTAACAGCATCTCGATAAACCCTTTGCCAGAGGTTAGGAAATAGTCTGGCTGATAGAAGATGCAATGTCCCAAACGGGCACCTATTAAGATGCCTAAGAAGCAATAGATAAACAAGGGGTCGAAGTATTCGTCCTTGATTTTCTGCTCCTTATACAGGCGTTTCACCACCAGATAGGCCAGCAACAGACCTATCAGCCAGCAAAGTGAGTACCAGCGGAAGGGTCCGAAGCTGAGACTAGGGTTCCAAAGAATATATAAGAACCCACCCCCGACCCCTCCCGTACAGGAGGGGAGGGCAGATAGTATAGTTGAAAGGATAGTAATCATAAATAGAGGTGGGTTAAACATTAAACCTAAAGTGCATGATGTCGCCGTCCTGCACGACATATTCTTTACCTTCAATACCCATCTTACCAGCCTCGCGGACAGCAGCTTCAGAGCCATACTGGATATAATCGTCGTACTTGATGACCTCAGCACGGATAAAGCCCTTCTCGAAGTCGGTATGGATGACACCAGCACACTGCGGAGCCTTCCATCCTTTCTTATATGTCCAAGCCTTGACCTCCATCTCACCAGCTGTGATGAATGTCTCAAGGTTCAGTAGAGCATAGGCCTTCTTGATGAGGCGATTGACACCACTCTCTTCCAAACCCAGTTCTTCCAGGAACAGCTGCTTGTCCTCGTAGCTTTCAAGTTCGGCGATATCCTCCTCTGTCTTGGCAGCAATCACCATCGATTCTGCACCCTCTTCCTTGGCGAGTTCCTCAACCTTCTGTGTAAAAGCATTACCGTTTTTGGCATCAGCCTCACTGACGTTGCAGACGTACAAAACAGGCTTAGCAGTCAGTAGGAACAGATTCTTGGCACAATCCTGCTCGTCTTTGCTTTCAAATTCTACGATACGGGCATTCTTGCCTTGTTCCAATACTTCTTTATAGGCTTTCAGCACAGTAACCTCAATCTTTGCGTCCTTATTGCCTGCAGCTGCAGCCTTTTCCGTCTTAGCCAAGCGACTTTCAATGGTCTCAAGGTCCTTTAACTGAAGCTCTGTATCAATGATCTCCTTATCGCGAATGGGGTCAATGGTACCATCCACATGAGTAATATTCTCATCCTCGAAGCAGCGAAGCACATGGATGATGGCATCCGTTTCGCGAATATTTCCCAAGAACTTATTGCCTAAGCCTTCACCCTTCGAAGCACCTTTTACGAGGCCTGCGATATCCACGATTTCACAGGTAGCAGGCACGATACGTCCAGGATGAACGAGTTCTGCGAGTTTCGTCAGTCGCTCATCAGGAACAGTAATCACACCCACATTGGGTTCAATCGTACAGAAAGGAAAATTGGCTGCCTGTGCTTTTGCACTCGAGAGGCAGTTAAACAAAGTAGACTTACCCACATTGGGCAGTCCCACAATACCACATTTTAATGACATCTTTTCTTATAAACGTTTATTTTGGCGACAAAGGTACAAAGAAAAAGTGAGCCAACCAAAAGTTAGCTCACTTTTATGCTTACTCCTCTACTGAGAAGTCGTCTTTTCCTACTCCACAGACGGGGCATACCCAATCATCAGGGAGATCTTCAAAGGCTGTGCCCGGAGCGATGCCGCTGTCAGGGTCGCCTACTGCTGGGTCGTAAACATAACCACAGGTGTCGCAAACATACTTTTTCATAAGCTTATTTGTTTTGTTTAGTTTGTAATAGAGAGTTGATTTTCTCAACGATTGTTTCTGGTTTAATCATGTTCATACAGGCATAGTCGCCACGCTTGCAGGGTTTCTGTCCATAGATGCTGCAAGGACGACAGTCGAGGTCTACCTGTACAATGTTTTCTGCATTTTGTCCCCATCCCATAAAACCTGCGTATGGATGGGTGGCACCCCAAACGCTGACTACTGGTGTGGCAACAAGCGAAGCCATGTGCATATTGGCTGAATCCATAGAGAGCATCACGTTGAGGTGGCTCATCAGGATTAATTCCTGCTGGATGTTCTCCAGATGCTGGCTGACGAAGATACACTGCTGATACTGTTTGCACCACTTAGTGAAGAGTTCGTTCTCTTTCTCACCACGTCCAAAAAGCAGGATACGAGCATCAGGATGCTGTTCTGTCAACTGCTTGATGACTTGCTCCATTAGCTGTGGGGGATATACTTTGCCATCATGGGCAGCAAAGGGAGCAATGCCTATGAGGTAAGATGTATTAGGTAAGAGTTGAGAGGTAAGAGACTCTGGCAACAGGGAAAGGTCGCCTTTGCCTGTAGGCGTATTTTCAAAGATGCTGTGGAACTCTATTGAGACAGGATAGCCTAAGCGTTTAAAGACGTCCGAATAGTTCTCGAACGAGGTGGGTTGCTGAATCAGTTCTTTTTTCGAAGATGGCGCTGTAAGCTGGCGGCGTCCCTTACGGTGCTTGTCGATATGGGCCACATGATAACGATTCAGGTTGAAGCGCATACGCAGGAAACTGGAGCGCAGTACGTTATGAAGGTCTGCAACGGCAGTAAACTGTTTGGCAGCCAATCGACGATATAGGGCATTTAATCCTTTGATGCCCTGATACTCTCGCTTCAGGTCAGCTTCCATAAATCTGACATTGGGTGCCAAGTCTTCAAAGAATGGACGAGCAAAGCCACGACTCAGCACAGTGATGCGTATATCAGGATACTGACGTGCCAACGACCACACCACAGGTACCACCATAGCAACATCGCCTAAGGCAGAGAACCGGATGACAAGAATATGATCTTTCTTCATTTCTTGTAAAGCACCGGATTGGTGGCAGGGTCGTTATACATCTTCATTTGGCGATAAACCTTCATGTATTTGCGCCCAGCTTCGATATCTTCCAACAACTGGTCGATAGCTGTCGAGAGATCTACCTGCTGTTCAAGCAACACGTCGAGCTTAGCCTGACATTTCTGGATGTGCTCCTTGTCAGCATCCTTACGCTCTGTCTGCTCCTGCATGTGCCAAATCTTTAGCGCCAGGATGCTCAGACGGTCTACTGCCCATGCGGGACTCTCTGTGTTCAGACGTGCATCAGGCAAGGGCTTTACCTTGCTATACAACTGACGAAAATAGCTGTCTATTTCCTCTACCAAATCCGTGCGGTCCTGATTCGAGCGATCAATACGACGCTTCAGTCCTAATGCCTCTGCTGGGTCAATGTGTGGGTCACGAATAATATCCTCCAGATGCCATTGTACCGTATCAATCCAGCATTTTAGATATAGGCTGTACTCTATACTTTCACGCTCATAGGGATTGTTGATAGGAGTATCAACATGATCCTTCAGGTGATAGTCGCGTATCGCCTGTTTAAAGATGTTATTAGCCTTTTCAGTAAAAGTCATAATTACTCGTTTGTTTGTTTCTGCTGCAAAGATACAAAATAATTATGAATAATGAATAATGAATTACGAATTTTTATTATCTTTGCAGCGTTATGAAGATAGTAGTTGACGATAAGATACCGTATATTCGCGAAAAGTTAGCCATTTTGGCTGACAATGTGGTTTATCTGCGTGGTTCAGAAATCAAGGCTGATGATGTTCGTGATGCTGATGCGCTGATAGTACGAACTCGTACCCGCTGTGATGAGCAATTGTTAGCTGGCAGTCGTGTGCAATTTGTGGCAACAGCAACGATAGGCTTTGACCATATCGATACTAACTACATGGCACATTCAGGTATCTATTGGACTAATTGTCCAGGATGTAATGCTGGTTCTGTGGCGCAATATCTGGAATGTTCGTTACTGCTATTGCAACAACAAAAAGGTCTTGATTTACAACGTGCAACGATTGGTATCGTGGGGTGTGGCCATGTAGGTTCTAAAGTAAAGGCAGTAGCTGAACGTATGGGTATGCGCGTCTTAGTGTGCGACCCACCGTTGGAACAAGCCATCACTCACCACTCATCACCAACCACCTTCGTTCCGTTGGACGTGATAGAGCGTGAAGCTGATGTCATTACTTTCCACGTTCCTCTGAGTCGCGAAGGGCAGTATGCCACTTGGCATCTTGGCAATGCAGATTTCTTCCATCATCTCTCGCGCGTACCTTATATAATAAATACCAGTCGTGGTGGAGTTGTGGATAATGCAGCTTTGCTACAGGCATTAGAAGAGGGTAGGGTACGCGATGCCATCCTCGACGTTTGGGAAGGTGAGCCAAACCTCAATCTCGATTTGCTGAACAGGGTCTTCATTGGTACGCCACATATTGCAGGCTACTCAGCTGATGGTAAGGTCAATGCAGACAATATGGTAATTGATGCACTATGTCAACATTTTGGATTGTCACATCCTGGACACATCCTTCCTCCATCGCTTCCTGCTGATTTCAAATATACGGGTAGTGCCCTCGATTTATATAATCCACTCATTGATAGTGAGAAACTGAAAAACGACCCCTCAAAATTTGAATTGCTGCGTAACAATTATCCGCTAAGACGTGAAAAATTGTAGTACAAAAGTGTCGAAAACTCACTTTTTAGCCCCAAAAGTTGCACAAGTTAGGGGTGTTTGTGCATAAAAGTGTGCTTTTTTCTTAAAAAAATTTGCGTAACTCAATAAAAATGTGTTACTTTGCACCCGCTAAGCGACACTTGGTCGCAAAGTTTTCAGAATAAGAAATCATTTATTAACATTTTAAAGAAGAAAATTATGTCA
>CAMHTW010000045.1 GCA_946188165.1 uncultured Prevotella sp. | reverse complement strand
CTGCGGCACCTAACTTTGCAACACCTTCTGCTGCTAATAATGCTGTAATCATAATTGTTTAAATTTTAAGTTATTAATTGTTTAATTTCTCATTATCTCATTATCTCAATTTCTCAATTTCTCAATTCTCACTCATGAGCTGGCTCCACACGTGCCAATCCAATGAACACGGCTGACAGCATCGTGAATACCATTGCCTGAATAAAACATACCAGACACTCCAAACACATCATAAAGACACTCATGATGACAGATAGGGCCGACATTGACAACTGCACGGCAACGGCCTGGCTGGCTACGAGGAAGATGATACACGTAATGGCCACTGCAATAGCATGTCCAGCCATCATGTTGGCAAAAAGACGAATCATCAGTGCAAAAGGTTTGGTAAAAATTCCTACAAACTCTATTACAGGAATAATAGGTATAGGGGCTTTCAACCATGTTGGCACCTCTGGCCAGAAGATTTCCTTCCAGTAATGTTTGTTGCCTGAGAACTGTACGATGATAAACGTGCAGAGTGCCAGGAAGAAAGTGACAGCAATGTTGCCTGTGACGTTACCAGAGCCTGGAGGGAACGGAATAAGCCCCATCACGTTGCAGGTAAAGATAAAAAAGAAGCATGTCAGCAGATAAGGTACATATTTCTCATAACCCTTACCTACACCTGGTTTGATAATATCGTCAACCACATACATCACCAGCATTTCAACGAAGCCTACGAATCCGCTCGGAGCAGGATCAGAAGCCTGACGTTTCTTATACCAACGCGCACTGCCTAAGATACAGCACAAAAGAATAGTCACGTTGATAAACATCACTGCCACCGTCTTCGTAATCGAAAGATCGAGGACGGGTTCACCATTCTCAACGATCTTTCCTGCATTATCACCCTCTGTGGCAATGGCCAAGCCATAAGGTCCCTGACGCAGCCCATTGGCATCTGCATGATGCTCGAACTGTGACGAGCAGAATATATGCCAGCCAGTAGAACTGTTAACAATGACGGGCAAGGGGATAACCAGCGACTTCCCTTCACCAAGATCGGTAACATGCCATTCGTGCGAATCCTTGATATGCTCAAGAACCACCTCTTTAGCTGAGAAGTCTTCTGCCTTCATTGCAGGTATCATTGCCACCATCAAGAGTGCCATGCATAGCAGTCGTTTCATAATATTCATAATTCTTAAACTCTTAATTCTTTACTCTTTAGTGTCTCATAGAGAGTGTAACTACCATCATCGCTACGTACATTACCATATAAATGGCAATAAAGCGGATAACTTCTTGCCTGTCTTCTGCAAGTAGTGCGTAGATGCCTGCCAGCGAGGCTACCAGTATCATGCGAATTACCGTCATGATGAGGTAGAACCTTGGTAGTGCCTCAGGCTGATGGGCTTTCACGACGTCGTATAACTTGACGTAGACCACTCCCAACAGCGTTAACAGGCAAACTGCAGCGACGTAAATCATTCTGCTTTTTCAACGCAGAGTGACACTTCATTTTTCTGCACCTCAACAAATCCTCCAAGTATCGGGAGATTGTTGTCATCATACACTACCACACCTTTCTGAAGCGTGGAGATGATGGGTGCATGGTTGGTCAGAATCTCGAACTGGCCTTGAGTGCCAGGTACTACAACCCGTTCCACTTGTCCGTCGAACTCGACTCTTTCTGGTGTTACTATCTTGAGTTTTAACATACCTATTTATATAATATATATGCTTTATCCCTTTGCAGCCTCCAACAGTTTCTTAGCCTTGGCTTTGGCGTCCTCGATAGTACCCACGTTAAGGAATGCCTGCTCAGGCAGGTCGTCAACTTCACCGTCCAAGATAGCGTTGAAGCCCTTGATAGTATCTTCGATGGGAACCATTACACCAGGCAGACCTGTGAACTGTTCGGCCACAGAGAACGGCTGACTCAAGAAACGCTGTACACGACGGGCACGGTTTACTGTCAACTTATCCTCGTCTGAGAGTTCGTCCATACCAAGAATAGCAATGATATCCTGCAACTCCTTATAGCGTTGCAAAATCTCCTTCACTCGCTGAGCACAGTCGTAGTGAGCCTTGCCGACTACCAATGGGTCAAGAATACGAGAGGTAGAACCCAGCGGGTCAACGGCAGGATAGATACCAAGCTCGGCAATCTTACGATCCAACACCGTCGTTGCATCAAGGTGTGTGAACGTTGTAGCAGGAGCAGGGTCGGTCAGGTCGTCGGCAGGCACATATACGGCCTGTACAGAGGTAATCGAACCGGATTTCGTAGAAGTGATGCGTTCCTGCATCGTACCCATCTCAGAGGCCAGCGTAGGCTGATAACCTACGGCTGACGGCATACGACCCAACAGGGCAGAGACCTCAGAACCAGCCTGTGTGAATCGGAAGATGTTGTCGATAAAGAAAAGAATATCGGCAGCACCACCATCCTTACCACCACCATCACGGAAGCCCTCGGCCACTGTCAGACCTGACAATGCTACAGAAGCACGTGCACCTGGTGGCTCGTTCATCTGACCATATACCAAGGTGGCTTGCGATTTCTTCAACTCCTCAGGATCAACGAGACTCAAGTCCCACTTACCCTCGGCCATAGCTTCCTTAAACTTTTCACCATAACGAATAACGCCACTCTCAATCATCTCGCGAATCAGGTCGTTACCCTCACGGGTACGCTCACCTACACCGGCGAATACCGAGAATCCGTTATGTCCCTTGGCGATATTATTGATGAGCTCCATGATAAGCACCGTCTTACCTACACCGGCACCACCAAACAAACCAATCTTACCACCTTTGAGGTAGGGCTCAAGCAGGTCAATCACCTTGATACCCGTCGAAAGCACCTCTTTTGTGGTCGACAACTCTTCAAACTTAGGAGGCTCACGATGGATGGGGTAAGCACCCTTCATGTCGAGTTGTTTCATACCGTCGATAGGCTGACCGATTACATTCAGCATTCGACCTTTAATCTGTTCGCCAGCAGGCATCACGATAGGTGAACCCAGCGGTTTGGCTTCTAATCCGCGCTGCAATCCGTCAGTATTGTCCATAGCCACACAACGCACAGTATCTTCGCCGATATGCTGTTGCACTTCGACAATGAGTTGATTGCCATTAGGACGCTGGATTGACAATGCTTCGTGAATTTTTGGCAACACCTTTTCCGCATCCAGTCCCTTAGTATCGAAGAATACATCGATAACAGGACCGATAATCTGCGAAATGTGTCCATTAATTTGTGACATAAGCAGTTATTGTTTTAGAATTATTGTTATTTTCTTTAATGATTGCAAAGTTACGAAAATATTTTCAATCGAAAAAACATTTTATCATTTTTTTACTCAGAAAGTCCTTTTGAGGGTATTTTTGATGAAAAATGGATAATTTGACTAATCCCTATCATCAAGAACACGGAATTTCTCGCGTTTGTGTTGTAATTCTTCCATCTGAATTTCACACATCAATGCCTGAGGATTACCACAACGACATTGTGCCACCGTTCGTCCTGTGACGTCTATGACTGCACTGGCGCCAATATAATGACAACGCTGGTCATCGCCCACGCGATTTACACCAATCATATAGCATTGGTTCTCAATGGCTCGCGCACGAATTAGCAGTTGCCATGCAGACTGGCGCGACGAAGGCCAGTTGGCTACACAGATAATGGCGTCATATTTAAGGTTATCAGCATAACGGCTCCAACAAGGGAATCGTAAATCATAGCAAGTTTGCAGCAACAAACGGAATCCCATATAGTTAACTACCATATGCTGTTGTCCGGGTGTGTAGGAGTGGTTTTCTCCGCCATAGGTAAACAAGTGGTGTTTGTCATAATAATAGGTCTCTCCTGCCCTTCCATCTACAAAATAATGACGGTTACGGTAAGTGCCGTCTGTTGACTTAACAGCCAAGCTTCCGCTAATGGCACAATTTCGCTGTTGTGCCGTCTGCTGCATCCACTTCAGCGCTTTGTTATCGGCTTCATCACTGGCTATGCCTTCCGGTTGGGTGGCAAATCCCGTGCTCCACATTTCCGGTAACACATAAAGATCACCATCAGGCCTTTCGTCCATCAACCGTTGGGCTTGGCGGATGTTTTCCTCAGGCTTTGCCCAGCTAATGTCCGTTTGCAGCATGACGACCTTCATAGTTGTTTTTTATTTTATTCGGCCAGTTTGAAATGAATTTCACCATTTTTGCTAATGATGTTATCAACCAAATAACGGCTGGCGCCATAAGGTTGACATAATGAAGCCGTAAAGTGGAATCCTTCAGCATCGGTCTTTTTGAATGTCATATCGTTTAGGATCGCTTTCTCCAAGAAGTCACCTTTAACCAGTTTGGCATAGTTCTTTTTATGCATATCGCGTTTAAAAACCTGATTAGCCCCTTTAAAAATACTGACGTTGATGATATTATCATAAAATATTTCTTCAACGCTCAAACCGTCTTCATTCACGGTTTGATAAACCACTTTGTAACGTGTGGGGTTGATGGCTATGTAGCAATGATAGCGCTGTCCGTCCAAAAAAACTACTGTGTCGCGCTTTTCCACTTTAGTCAACGTCTGTACTTTTGTCTGGGCACGTGGTTCTTCTTCTACGTCATCTTTCAAAGTTTCTTCATCTACCTTTGACAATTTCATCAGTTCGCCATTCTGATTCTTAAACCATAGCAGATGATCCGTATGCTTTTCGATATGGTAACCAGCATTATTACCAATATATAAGGTGTCACCCACCACCTTAAAGTATGCAGGCATTGAAGTCGAATCGGAATAGTACACGGTATCACCCTTCATTCTGAACAGCACATCTTCAGTTTCGTTGTCCATCCAGGTTCCCTGAAGCAAGGCTTTTGCCTCACGACTTTCTGGCTGTGGGTCGTTATTTCCACAGTTCAACAACAGACTTGCCAGCACAACACTTGTAATTAATATCAGTAGTTTATTCATTTTGTTAACATTATCATTCGAACACCTCAGCATCACATAATAGTGGTTGTCTCAGGTCTTTTTCGCTGGTCAGCACATCCTTCGGATTTATGGGCCATTCAATGCCTAATTCCGGGTCGTTCCACCGGATGCCTGCCTCGGCTTGTGGTGCATAAGGATTGTCCACCTTGTAAGTAAAAATAGCTTCTTCCGATAAAACCAGGAAACCGTGAGCAAAACCTCTGGGGATAAAAAACTGGCGTTTGTTTTCATCACTCAACTCCACCATCACATGTTTACCAAAGGTAGGACTGCTCTTGCGCAGGTCAACTGCAACGTCAAGCACTTTACCCTTGATAACTCTGACAAGTTTAGCTTGCGAGAGTGAGCCCTTTTGATAGTGCAGACCGCGAAGTACACCGTACGACGATTTCGACTCATTGTCCTGTATGAACTCCACATCGCCTATATGCTGCTTGAACTCCTCGCGTTTCCAAGCCTCGAAGAAGTAGCCTCTTGAGTCGTTAAACACATGTGGCTCAATTATATACACGCCCTGAATATCGGTTTCCTTGAACTCCATTAATAGTAGTTTTATTATTTTTACTCTGCAAAGGTACAAAGAAAAATTGAGATTACAAAACAATCGTTTCAAGAATCTCAAAAAATTTGCTGACCGAGAACGGGCCTAATACCCGAGATCCTCGCCAACCAGCTCGACCTGATGACGACCTCTGGGCGAGTTTCTGAGGAAATGGACGTAATTACAGATGCTGTCGGCTGAATTGCAATTATGGCAGACGCCGTCGGTCTGGCACGGGGTCTTGATGTCGAACCGGGCTGCATTGACGGGCGACGCCGTGCTCCGTGCACGTGCCAGAGCGGCTTCGACGGTCTGGGCCACCTTGTTCAGGCCGATGACGAAGATAACCTTCTTAGGTCCCCAGGTGATGGCGGCCACACGGTTACCATTGCCGTCGATGTTGACAATAACGCCGTCCTCGGATATGGCATTGGCACTGCTCAGATAGACGTCGGTCGAGAATGCCCGCAGATACATAGATTGTTTTTCCTCGGCCGTCGTGGCCAAGTCGCGGTCAATCACTTCCAGCGTTCCCCGGCGCTTCAGTGCCTCAGGGATGCCAAGGTCGCGCACGGTCATCGTGCCGCCCCACGTCACTGAGCTCCCGTCTTCTATCAGTTCCACGACCTTGTTGACGGCATCCGCACCAGTCGGACAGTAGAATCCCTCGATGTGTCTGCGCTTCAGGTTCTTGATAATCGTCTGTGCCAGCCGTTCGTTTCTCAGTTCTTTTGTTGTCATAAGGCTACCTTAATTATTTAAAATAGAATGTTTATAACGTCTTGGCTGCAAAGTTACAACTTTTTTTCATAAATGCAAATTTATTAACCGCAGATTACGCAGATTTCACAGATTTTTATCTATAGGTGCCGTGGCGCAGCTATAATCTGTATAATCTGCGGAATCTGCGGTTAATTCAGACATCAGTTCTCGTTAGGGTTGTCTTCGTCGCCACCGCCACCGTTGTTGTCACCACCGGTGTTGCCGCCTGAGTTGCCTCCCGTGTTGGTGCCACCGCCAGTGTTGCTGGGAGCATTGCTCGTGCCACCCTTAGCAGCAGCAATCTCAGCCCTGGCCTTGTCAGTCCATCCGAACTTGACGTCCTTCTTCAGCTCTTCGCGGGTGAAGTCGCCCGTCGACTGAGCCAGCAGCTTGATGGTCTTCACGGCAGGACCAGTCTTGTCGCCACTCTTCAGCTCACCCATCGTGGCCTGAGCCACTTTGTCCTGCTGCGCGTCGTATAGCACCTCCAGAGCATTAGCCTCTACGGAAGCCTTGAAGATGGCCAGATTGTCAATCTTCACCGTGTTGCCGTTCAGCACCTGTTCGCGCACGCACTTCACGAAGTCAATCAGGATACCCGTAATCAAGCCCTCCGAGAAGGCCGTGTTGTGCTCAGCCATGTGCTTGGCCATCTCTTGGATGCCCAGCGTCTGCTTGTAACTTACTCGGGCGTAGAGCTTGCCCGCCTGCTCCGATTCTGAGGTCTCGGTAACCTTTGAAAGATAAAGTTCAATCATACCTTTTTCGTGTGTTTTTCGTGGTATTAGAAACTCCTCAGGCCAACTGCATCGGGTGGCCTGAAATCCCGCTTGTAATTACTCTTGATTACAATCACAAAGGTACGAAAAATATCTGAAACTACCAAAAATTTCCGCAACTATTTTCGTGTTATTTTATTAAATAAGGTACAATATGTCAATATTGCCAAGTAATGATATTGGTTTTCTCACTTTTCAGGATTAACTGAGATAAACTTTTCACGATGCGCTATAACAAAACAATGTTACAGCACCATTGCTTTTCGTGGTAACATCATATTAAAATACACAATATTGCAACTTTTTTAGCAAATTTTTCACTAAAATTGTTTTTATTTTCAAAATATTCATTATATTTGCAAGCGAATCGGGGAGAAATCCGATTTCATTGATGCATTAGCTTATTATTTCGCACTTGACTGAAAAGACCTAGGAAATCTGTTTTGGAATAGTTCGATTTAAGAAGCAAAGGGAAAAGACTCGAAAAGAGGTGTTCTCGCGTAACATATTAGCTATGCACACGCTTTGGCGTGGTTGCATTCTTATAGGTTACGTAGGGGTTCCAAATTTCCTAGGTCTGCCCCTTAGGTCAAGTGCATAAGAAACGGCCACGCCATTCTTTGTACCAATACTTCGTGTGCATACATTATTTTATTAACCTAAAAATATTAAGTAATATGAAAATGAAAAATTGTTTTTACAGTGTGTTAGCCATTATGATGGCAACAATGCTTAGTGTTAGTTTTAGTTCCTGTGGCAGCGACGACGGTGATGATGATAAAAAACCAGAACCGCCAACACCGACTCTAACAGTCTCTGGTGTTGATGCACTTTTTGCTGCTGATGCTTCTTCCATGTCACAAGCGCAGGAAATGAAAATTAAAACCAACAGTACATGGGTTATAACAGGAAAGCCTGACTGGTTGGAAATCACTCCTATGAGTGGAGATGGTGATGCAACAGTTAAAATATGGCCAAACCAACCTAACAACACTTCTGAAAATAAAGAAGCAACCATTGTTGTACAAGCAGGCGACAAGAGTGTACCAAAAACTATAACTCAACGTGCAGGAATAGAGAAAGATTGCTATGCACAGCCTTCAGAAGTGCTGAGTTTAATTAATGATGTAGCATGTAATTTTACATGTGGATCTAACACAAAATTCTTTTATGTAAGAGCATTCGTTACAAGTGCACTTTCTCGATATACTGATGAAGAATTGATTAATTCTGTTAAAAGTGAAAATAATAGATGGGATCGAACAACATATTCAGAAGCCTCTTTCCCAGCCTGCTTTGGAGCCCAACTTGATGCTAATTCATCATACACTATTGTAACTGTGAGCTATTCAAATAGTGATAAAATTGGTGATGTTATTAAATATGAAGTAAAAACAAAGCCCACAGCAAATCAGCCATTAGTAGAGATTACAAATGTTTCGATAGGAACTAAGAACAACAAGCCTGTATATGGATTAACTGTTAAAAAAGGACAAAATGGTTATTGTGAAAAGTACTATGTTTGGGGTGCAGCTGGAAGCACATTATCCTGTATCGATGTTTATCCCGCTATAAAATGTTGGTATCTAAACAAGGAGATTAAGGCAGAAGCAATCTCACATGCAACAAACATCAATTACTATTTGGATAAGATACTTCAGTCAACAACAGTAGGTCGTGAATATCTACATGGTCCACTTAGTCAGGAAGAATCCATATCATCTGATTTGGCATTTAGTAATGATGATAAGTATTTGGATGTTCTTGCATGGGGTGTTGATGTGGACGGAAAATTGTCAGGTTATGTAGCTAATAGTTCATATACGCTTAACAGCTCGACCTCTTCACCGATGAAAGTTCAGAAACGTGCAATGCAAGCTCCCTCAACTAGAAGTGGATATAGAATATTACAAAAGCCATAATATTTTGCACCATAGAAGCCTCATGCTTCTATGGTGCTATATTTTTATAAAGAAACAATATGAAATCTATTTTCTGTTCTATCATAGTTTTATTCCTATTTCCGTTGTCGATATATGCAATTTCAGCTTATCCAAATAAGATTCCTATTATAATTGATAGTGATACTATTTATATCACTTTAAAGGGTGACGAGAATTGCAAGTACGCCATTGACGAACTAGGCTATACTATTCTTCCAACTGAAAAAGGATGGTATTATGCTGATGAGGATGCTTTAGGGAATGTCACATTTTCTGATTATACCTTGGCACCAATCCATAAGATGCCAGCACTGACAAAATTATTTTTAGGCAAGACAAGAAAGGGGATTGTCCCAATCTTAAGGGAGTCTTCTTTGAATAAAAGTAATAGAGCATTTCATTTTTCTCATGTTGAAAGAAAACCTGCGATAGGTTCCAGAAGGGCACTCATTATTTTAATGCAATATAAAGATATTAAGTTACAAAAAAATAAAGAAGATTTTCAGCGTCTTTTTAATGAGGAAGGATATAAAGAAGACGGTGCGATGGGCAGTGTCTATGATTATTATCAGTGGGCTTCATACGGACAACTAGATTTGAAAAGTGATATTGTGGGGCCATATACCTCAGACCATCCAATGTCCTATTACGGTGGCAACACCGGAGTCGGTGGTAATGACAAGAATCCTTATGCACTCTTTTCAGAAGCTATCAATTATGCCATCAAAGAAGTTAACTTAGCAGACTACGATGCAGATGGAGATGGGTATGTAGATAACATACATATCATTTATGCTGGCTATGGTGAGGAGGCTGGAGCGTCATCTAATGCCATTTGGGCACATGAAATGACATTTCGGACGATAACAGTTCAGGGTATGAAAATCGACCATTATTCGTGCGCCCCAGAGCTTAGAGGCAATAGAGGAAATGGAATCTCCCGCATTGGACCTCATTGCCACGAAATTGGGCATGCTTTAGGAGCAATGGACTTTTATGATACTGATTATGAGACGGGAGGAAACTATGCAGGCACAGGAAAATGGGATATTATGGCATCTGGTAGTTGGAATAATGATGGTATAGCTCCTGCTGATTTCAATCCATACGTAAAAGTATACAATTTTGGATGGACAGAAGCAAAGACGTTAAAACCAGACACGATTAATGTTATTGGTGTGTCATCAAATAAAGGGAACATCTATCGTATTAAAACAGGAACAAGTAATGACTATTTCCTTTTGGAGAACAGAAATCAGCAGGATTTCCATTCTGCAGAGCCGGGCAAAGGACTTCTTATTTTTCACATAGGTCCCAATCTCGAAGCACGTTCCTCTACTAACACTATTAATTCAACGTATCCTCAGCAGTGTTACGTAGTATGTGCTTCATCTTCTAGTAAGAAGCCTTCATCAAATGTTGCTTCATATGGTGATATTAACAGTGCAGGATGCCCATATCCAGGAACATCTCACAAGACCGAATTTAGTGACACATCCACTCCTGCGGCATTAACAGTAAGTGGGCAAAAGACAGGCATTGTTATCTCTGACATCATCTACAAAGACGATAGCATTATTTTCCAATATGGGAACAAGAGTGAAGACAATCCTGATGAAACTACGACTCTGCCCAAAGACGTGTATCTATGGGGAGAGGATTTCGAGCAATTGAGGCTACCTTCTAGTTGGAATTATGAAGATCTCATTAATGGAGGTGAAATAACGGTTGACACGAAATTGTCAGAGAATGATACGCCACAATCTCCTATAGCTGAAAGTGGAAAAGGTTATGCAAAATTTGTAGGAATACCACAAGCAATAATTGGAACCTATAGAACTTCGGGACAATTAACGTCTCCTGTAATTCATTTGTCTGAAGATAAAAAATATATTTTAGGTTTCTCAGTTAGGAAATATAACAAATCTAATTCGCGTGATAGTATTACTGTGACGCTTTTCAATGAAGAAGACAATAAAGAAGTGATAATAGTAAAAGAAGATATTAATAATCAATATTCTTGGAGTCGACATACTGTTGATGTCCCCAGTGATTATAGACGTTTTCTCATTGGTATTAAATTCGATATTGATTATGGTACGTCCATGTTTCTTGATAATATCACTATATCAGAGAAGGCTGAGGAAACTAACGTAAAAACATATCCTCTCCGAACGACAGAACCCAAGTCATCTGTATATTCTGTTATTGGGATAAAGAACCAACATTTCATGCGAGGTGTCAATATCGTTCGTATGTCAGATGGTAAATACAAAAAAGTATTCAAAAACTAGCGTGAATATTTGACATCTATCCTATTCATAAAGATGCGTGACCCCATTAGAGTTGCGCGGGGAAAGTCTCCTTGTGAGATAACCTGCCATTATTTCGCGATAATGGCAGGTTATTTTGCGATAATGGTAGGTTAATGTTTTCGAGAGTGTCCGATTGTGACGATGGGGTATTTTGAGATATTATTGAGTTTTTGAAGGCCTTCTGATTTTGTGTATAGTATTGAATGATAGGAAGTTGTGTTTTTAATTTTGAGTTTTATCATTACTTTTCTCTAAAACTTTTAAAATGAAAGAGGTATAATAAAAGGGTTTCGGGCAAAAGTTAGAAAAATCTAAGAACTGATTACGTAAAAAACTGTCAGTGAGGTTATTAGACTTCGACTGACAGTTGCAAAAAACTCAAAAATTGCTCAAAATACGATTATTGCAGTAGGGACATGCACTGCTGTTGCAGGAAGTCGGCTATGTCGAATTTCGGCTGGTCTGCGGGTGCCTTCGTGCTACAGAAGTCGCTGACGCGGAAGTTTGCCAGGTCGGCCATGCCGTCAATGGCTTTCTGCCAGTCGGCTACGGCGTCGCGGTCGGGAATGACGATGACGTCGCGGCCCTGCAATGGCTGTAGTACTTCGCGCCGGAGCGCCGTTTTGTTGCCTGTGGCCACCCAGGTCAGTTGCTGAAAGGCGAGTGCTCCGAATAGTGCGTTCTTTGGGCTCTCGACAAGTGCCACGGTGCTATCGGGATAGCGTGTGAGCAGGTGTTCGCCGAAGAGACATGTGGATTGGAACATCGCACCTTTTGGCAGTTTTCCTTCGCGTGCCCAGATGGTTCCCAGCCAGAAGCACTGCCCTTTGTCGCTATGGCCGAAGTGTGGTGACTGAGGGTCGGCATCGTAGTGTTGGGCTTTCAGGTTACACACGCGGCCTTGCCGGTCGATGCTGGGAAAGACAGTGTAGTCGTCGTATCCGTTCATGGCGTAACATCCGATGCGGTATTCCTCTGTCAGCCACTCGACGGCTTCGGGCTGGAACATGCGCATGAGACAGCGGCAGAGCGAGTTCTCGGCTGACACGAGTCCGTCCACCATTTCCGCTGGGATGTAGGTGTACACTGGCTCTACGGGCTTGGCCGTGGGTTTTGGCTTGGGGCGGTTCATCCAAGTGGCTGCCGACAAGGTGCCGATGCCGAACTCTGAGGAAAGCCAGCGGCAGGCCTCCTGGAACGTCCATTGCTCGTGCTGCATGGCGTAGGCTATGACATCGCCGCCCTTGCCGCAGGCGAAGCAGTGGCAATGGTTCTGACCGCTTCCCTCATAGAGTGTCAGCGACGGGTGAGAGTCCTCATGCCAGGGGCAGTTGGTTTTATAACGTACGCCTGCTTTCCTGATAGTACCCAACCGGCGTGCCACCTCAACGATGGAGATGGCTCGGATGCGGTCGAGGTCGAAATGCTCGTGCTGTGTGTTCATACCTCGCTGAGCTTGATTTTAAAACGTACAACATTCCCATACTTCTCACGGCTATAGCCCAGGCTTTCCAGTCGGTCGTAGAACTTGTATTTTCCGATGGACTTTAACGATGAGGATAAGCAGTAGCCCTTGTAGGCATTGTAGAGTTCGGTGCCGTCGGTGGTATAGTCGTACGGTTCGCACATCTCGCTGATGAACAGGCGAACACTGTCCGACTGCAGGCGGTACTGCTCGAGTGCACGTTCGCTGCTCTCACAGGTGGTAAACTCGCGGCGCTGCATCAGTCCGGGCAGTGACTGGAGCACCCAGTTGAGGATGCCCGACAACTCGCTCTTGAGCTTCACGGCCAACTGGCGGTCAATCTCCGACTTCGGAATGGTGACCTGATAGTGCAGAATAATGATGCGGCGGAAGAATCCGAAGGAGTTCTCAGCGCGTGGCAGGATGTTGAATGCTGCCATGAATTTGCCGTAGTCGTTGGTCTCGCGAGGATCGCGGTACAGGTTCTTGATAGTAACGCGCTCGCCCGACGTCAACTGCTTCAGCACATTGGGATTGATGTCCTTACCGCTCTCGTGCGAGATGTTGAGCATCTTGCCTTCAATGCCGGCACGTTTCACGTCATCGTTCGTCAGGTCGCTCAGGCTGAGATAACTGACATTGACCGACCCCAGCAGCGCCTCGACTACCTCCAGTGTCACGCTCTTGCCGTTCAGTCCCTCGCCGTAGAGCAGCATCATCTTCTCCATACAGTGGCCTGGCATCAGACAATAGCCGATGAACTCGGCCAGCAGCACCTGAGCTTGTGGGTCGGGCAGCACGCGGTCCAGAAATCCCTGCCACTGCTCGCACCCGGCACTGCCGTCATAGCAGTAGCCAAGACAATAGGTAAACAGGTCTTCCTTGCGATGTTCGCGCAATGTGACACAGCCGTCGCTCTTGACCTCCAGCGTACCGTTGTGCATGTTTAGCCACACCTCGCCATCAGGTATCTGCTGCCTGCGGTAGACGGACAGGTTAAATGCCACACCCTCGAACAGCAACTTCATGAAGCCTGGGTTCATACGCTGCGACTCTGGCAGTCCGCACCGCCCGGCACACAGGCTGACGAAGTCTTTCCACTGCTGAAGTTCAATATGCTGCCAGTGGGTGCCCGTAAAAACGTTCACGCGCTGGTCACACTTGGCCCGTTCGACATACTCCTCGCACCACAACAGGCCATCCGCAGAATGGAGAATCTCCCTCGTGACAATCTCGCGCAGCATGTTCTGACACTGACCTTTTGTAGCACCTATCAATGCTTCGATTTCCGCCTCCTTCGTCACTACGCCTTCCGCGATGCGACGGAGCGTAAGGGCTACTAACTGTTGCTCGCGCACAGGGCGCTGAGCGTCTAACTCGCCGGCCTTACGGCTCAGTTCTTGCTCCAAAGAGCACAAATCTGGATTCGCTTCCATAATATTAGAAATCTATTAAGTGTTATTTACTAAAAGTACTTAAATATTCCCCACGGAAGCGGTCATAATTTGGCGGATTAAGCAAAATACACTAACTTTGCAACTGCTTTACGACCACCATCCGTGATGGTTTTAAAGAAAAGACCGGCCTCCGTCGCACGCTAACACTTAGGAGGCCAGTCCTGTGTGCGCCCCGCCGTGTTATCCTGACATGCGGGGCCTTTTTTCATGGATTAGTTATGTCATCATTCTTCTTGTCTTTATTTTTGATTTGACGTTGCTTCATAAAGTAAACCTGACCTTGAAGGTCATCATCAAGAGAGGGCTGGCGAACTAGGTCGAACATGATGTTACCGTTCTCGTAGTTAAACCCCAGCGTATCGAACATCACCTTGGTAGGCACGTAATAGTATCCACTCGAGACTCTTATCTCAAAGGCATCCTCGTTAGAATCATTTATAATAATAAGGTATAAGGATTCCTTTTCGTCGTCTTTTGCAAACTTTGCAAACTTTCCGGACTCTAACCCCAAGGCGGTAGCAGTCTCAGCAGTAAATCCAAGCCTACCTGAAGCCTGGATTGTTGCTTTCAATTTTGTTGCGAATTGCTTCGCGCTTAATATCGTTATTGCCATAACTATTAAAATTTGGTTGCAAAGGTACAAATTATTCTCTATTTTACAAAATTCTTAGCGAAGAAATATTGTTAAATAAAGCAATTTCTTAAAGTGTGTCCATAATCTTAATTTGTATTTTTGCACAAAGAAATAAAAAAGAGAACGAAAAGAGACGAAAAAGAGTGTGTATAATTTGGTATTTTCGAAATAATCGGGTCGGTTCTCTCTTCGAGAGTGTGGCGTTGCAATCTCTGACCGAGGTCAGAGTGTGGCTACGCAATCTAGATGATCCACTTTTTTAAAAGAATAAAACTGAAAACGGAAGTCCGCGCGGCTTCCGTTTTTTCGTGTCCTTTTCATCGTTCTTCTTTGCCCCCTGACACTCGCCCGCCCGAAGGTGTTTTTCTGCCAAATATTTGCTAATCTGAAAAATAATTCCTAAATTTGCCGCGTGAAATGAAAAGTGTTAGGATTATGACAGCATTACGCAACGGATGGGCTGCAGCTGCTAAGCAGGCACATGCCGATGGAGAGGACAAGTTGATGGTAGCTGATATGTTTGAAGACGAGACGATGGAGGACTGGAAATGGTAAGCCAGATTGTTGAAGATCACGAGAACAGGTTTTTGAGTAATTTAATTGAAAATAATCGGGCCCATCGTTTGGTGGGCTCGAATTTTTTTCGTACCTTCGCCGGCAGATTATCAAACTTAACCAACGAAATGAAGACGAAAGCAACCACGAAACGAATGTACATGGCACCGCAGATGAAGGTGTACAAACTGCATAGCCGCACGCATCTGCTGCAGATGTCGGGCAGAAAAAACTATGACCCGGACAACGACAATCCATTTGGCAACCCCTAATATGACGACGACAATGAAGAAGCAACTGATAACCATAGCAGTGGCACTGCTGACGGCAGGCACACTGATCACCTCGTGCTCCAGCGAGGATAACATCATCGAGACGCCGCAGACCCAGCAGCCCGCGGCCAACACCATCACCTTGACCGCAACCCTCGCACCCAAGGGCGACGACGGCGGCACAACCCGTGCCATCACCCCCGGCACCGACGACGTGACGGGTAAGGAAATATTGAACGTAACATGGGCTGCGGACGAGGAGATAGCCCTCTACTACCAGACTGCTACTGGCTATGCCAAGACAACGGCCACCGTACAGAGTGTTGACGCAACGACAGGCGTTGCCACCATCATTGCTTCGCTTGATGCTAATACGACAGATGGCGGCACGGTGAAGTTCGTTTATCCTGCATCGCTTGCCAACGACACAGGCGACGATATTGACGAGACGAAACTACTCAGTCAGAACGGCAACCTGACGGGCGCCAACGGCATCAGCACAAAGTTTGATGCAGCTACAGGCGAAGGCAAAATCCATCTCAATGGCAGCACAACCATGCCCACCACCGCCACCGTCACCAACACAGCAGGCACAGGCAATGTCTCGCTAATCAATCGCGTATGCATCTGCAAATTTAGCTGTCACCTTGATGCTGGCAGCACACTCATTCAAGATGAGTTCCGTAATGTCATTATCAACGACGGCAACGGCCACACCTATACCATCACATCGGATAAAACAGATGATTATGGAATAGGTACCCGTTATTTTCGCAATACCGACGATATCTACGTTGCCCTGCTCCCCGTCAGCGGTAAGTTCGTTACGTTCTATCATACAACCTCTGGTACTAGCCAAGGCCAAAGCGTGCAGTGGAACTACTTGCATTTATCGCCGAATACGACGCTCACAGCAGGCAAGTTCTACCGTAACATCGGCACAATCAATCTAGTGAGGGACGAGTACAACGCCACATCGTATACATTCAAAGATTTGAGCGATGGCAGCATCACCGCTACAACAGGTGATTTCATCTATCAGAGTAGTAATACAGCCACAGCCAATACTATCACCGTTACCGATGGTGCCCTTTTTACGCTTTATAATGCAAACATCAGCGCGACAGGCTCGGCGGGTATCATCTGCGAGGGAAATGCCAATATCTACCTTAAAGGTACGAACAACGTTACCACAACGGCCTTGAACTATCCAGCTATTCAGGCAGGCGGTAGCGGCAAGACGCTAACCATACAAAACAACGGCTCATTGAACGCCACGGGCGGCATAAACGGAGCGGGTATCGGCGGTCGTTACGATAGTACTTGCGGTAATATTACTATTTGTGGAGGCACAATTACGGCAAATGGTGGTGACGATGCTGCCGGTATCGGTAGTGGCAATTTAGGAACCTGTGGCAATATCACTATCAATGGAGGCAACATCACGTCTACTGGCAAATATACTGCGACGGGAATAGGCTGCGGTGGAGAAGGGCATTGTGGCAATATCACAATCTTCGCAAGTGTTGATAGGGTCATAGCCCAAAAGGGTATAAATGCTCCATACAGCATTGGAAAAGGCCGTGAATCCCCCGGTTTACCCAGCACCTGCGGAACCATCACCATCGGCGGCATAGTGTACTACGATGGCACGAACTTCCAGAATGGCGGCCACACTTATCTCGCTAACAGCCCGCTCATCTATCAGCCGACACACTAAGACGCGCTCACACGAGCTCACGCGGGGACACCCCTTGTGAGAATTAAAGAATAAACCAGGAAACGGAAGTCAGCGCGGCTTCCGTTTTTTCGTGTCCTTTTCCTCATTCTTCTTCGCCCCCTGACACTCGCCGGCCCGGAGGTGTTTTTTTCCGGAAAATTTTGCAGTTTCAAAAATAGTTCGTATATTTGCAGGCAGAAATGAAAAAATAGAGACTATGGAGCCAAAGATTGGAGATAGAATGAAGGTTAGTCCACAGCTTACCGATCAGGCTGACTGGATTGATGGAGAGGTTATTGACGTGGAACACAACCCCTTTATGGGACTTGTAATTTCTATTAAAGATAAACTCGGTCGAATATTCTTCGGTCAGAGTCGATTCTTCGTAGCACTTTAGGTCAGATGTTCGCAATAGCCTTTGACATGAGTGCACAGCGGACCCCGTTGTGCACTTTTGAAAGAATAAAACAGGAAACGGAAGTCCGCGCGGCTTCCGTTTTTTCGTCCGAGACCCTCTCTTATCCCCCTGTTTAGGGGGAGGAAGGATAAAAAGGTAGGATAAAATTTGTTTTTTCACTCAATTTGCACTATCTTTGCAGCGTGAATAGAAAAAAGTGGCTATGGAAGAGAATAAGAATGATGTCGAATTGGAGGGGATGATGGCTCAAGAACCATCGTTGGCCGAGATGCCTCTTACAGAGCTGAAAGATGTTGATTACACGTTTGGTAATCGTGATTTTGGCTATCCTCACACTTTCGAGGAATTGGAGGCCGCACTCGACCGGGCCGATGCTCAGCGTAACGACTCGTCGAAATGGGTGTCGTCGATAGAGTTCCATACCCGTCTTGAGCAAAAGTATCCATGGCTAAGATAGTTTGGAACGAGTTGGCATCAAGACAACTAGAATCACATCTTGACTACGCATTAGAGGAGTTTGGGCAGAAATGTGTGCGTAACTGGTATCGTGACATTCTACGTATAGAGTCCCGCATGACTCTTCAGCCTTTGTCTTACCCCAAAGTACCTTTTTTAGAACATCGGGAAAAGTCATATCGTGGTGCCACCGTTATGACCAACTTTCAGCTAATCCATTATTATGATGAAGATGCCGATACCGTATTTATAGATGCGATTTGGGACATGCGCATGCATCCAGTAAAACTGGATGAAATGATAAAGTAAAATGGGGGTTTCATTGAAAATAATCGGGAAAACATTTGGTTTTCTCGATATTTTTTTGTACCTTCGTAGCGTAAAAGAGAGGTGGTTTAGACCACGAAAACAACCCTAGTAATTAACAATTTAAAAACACACAGAATTATGAACAAAACAGTAAAGACAATTCTCCAGATTGCAGGTTACATTATCAGCGCCCTGTTAGGTGCCTATGGCGGAACTGCCATGATGTAAGATGGAAAATGGAAGATGGAAGAGGTAAGATGGAAGACGTCAGACGTCAGACATCAGACATCAGCCGTCAGACATCAAATGTAAAACACTATGGAAAACACACGATTTAAAATCTCTCAGTATGCCTGTGCGGTGCTGCTCATCGTTAGCAGCATTGCGCTGGTATCTTATCAGGTCATCATGATCGACGACGTTTCGAACGGTCTGCTGGTCTACGTGGCCCAAGCCTTCCTGCTCGTCGCCAGCATCTTCGGCCTCGACTATTATGTTAAACTCATAACCAAGAAAATTAATGGAAAACATCAAGCTCAGTAATCATTTCACGTTGGCAGAATTCTGCAACTTTAGTAAGTACCCCGACAACCTGCCTACGCCGCAGGTCGTGTTCAACCTGAAATACGGTTGCCAGTATCTGTTGGAGCCCGCCCGCCGCGAGGTCGGTCCCATCATCATCAACTCCGGTTTCCGCAACCCTCGCGTCAACGCCTTGGTTGGTGGTGTCAATAACTCGCAGCATCTATTGGGCCAGGCTGCCGACATCCGCCCCAAAGACCCTCGCCAGTTCCAACGCCTGGTGGACTTCCTCCGCGCCAATGAATACACCGACCAACTCCTAACAGGCAACGGCTGGCTCCACATCTCTTGGTGTCCTTTCGCTGCGCCCCGCCACTATGTCAGGATTGGATATTACAAATAAGGGTTATACATTTGTGATATTTACAAGCCCCCCGACAGCTTTCACAAAGTCATGTGAAAGAGGGGCCAATTCGAGCACTTCGTCTTCTGTTATGTCTGCAATGCTGTTGTAGTCGGCCTTAATACGAAGCTGTATCATACGGGCATAGAATCGACCGTATTTTTTGTCCAATTGTCCTGTCATGATGAATTGCCTGCCCAATTCGGTAAGTGTGCCATCATGGGATTTTGTGGCAATGTTGCGCGTAATGAAAGCAGCATGGACAATATGATAACAGGCATAGTAAAAACGATTGGCAGCCAAATCCCATCGTTTCTGGAGAACCATATCATCAGCTTCCTGAAGGAATCGCTGCGCCTTTTCCGTCTGTAGTTTTATGAGCAGATTTGAATCCATAGACTTAGAGTAGATTAATGGCATCGCGCTGAACATTGTCATAGAAAGGTGTAATACTATTGGCTTTCCATTCCTGTTCAGTGTACACAATCGGGTTAATCTGTTCACCAATCTTCCATCCCAGCTCCACAAGTGGATAACTCACCTGATCGTAGTCTTCCTGCCGCAGTTGGTCTTTGGGTAGTATGATTAGAATGTCCCAGTCAGAACTCTTCCGTGCCTGACCTCTGGCCCTGGAGCCAAAGAGAAGCACGACACTGCCCTTAGGCGCAGTTTGCCGAGCAATCTGCCTAATCTGGCTTAATATGTGTCTGTTCTTATTCGTCATATCTTCATACCATTATCTGAGTGCAAAGATACGAATAAGTGAGCAAAATGCAAAATAAATCGCGATTTATTTTCATTTTCGAACGAGAGTATCTTCTCGAGTGCACAACGGAGCCCCCGTTGTGCATTCTGACGCTTCGCAACTGACATCATTTGATGGACGTTGACTTGCGATAGCCCAAACCCGTAACGTGACAGATCAGAACATCGTTTTGGTTTGTCACGTTTACTTCTACCGAAGGAATCTTGTGATGATTGCAAACGTGAACAGCCTCGGCACGAAGCACATCGCCCTCAAGTGCACTGGCCACGAACATGATGCTGTTGGAAATGCCGAAAGTCAGCTGCCCCCGGCAGTTCATGAGTGCAGCTATCGCCAGGTCAGCCAGCGTGAACAGCGCCCCGCCTTGGCACACATGGCCGCCATTCAGGTGCTCGGCCGTTACTGTCATCACTGCAACGGCATGCTGTTCGTCAACTTCCGTAATCTGACAACCTGCATTTGCTGCAAATCGGTCAGTACGATTCAGCAGCTCCTTGATATCCATCTCCATAATCTTTGACTACTTTCTGACAATGACGCTGCCACTGGCCTGATGCGTGGCCAGTATCAGCACTTCTGCTATCTGTACATGTGCTGGGGCATTGGCAGCATAAACCGCAACGTCGGCTATGTCGTCGCCAGTCAGAGGCGTAATGCCCTTATACACATTCGAAGCACGATCGGTGTCACCACGGAAACGAATGTTGCTGAAATTCGTCTCAACAAGACCAGGCTTCAGATTCGTGACACGTATCGCCGTATTGGCAACGTCGATACGCAGTCCGTCAGACAACGCTTTCACCGCAGCCTTCGTGGCACAATAGACATTGCCGCCAGCATAGGCAGCATCGCCGGCAACAGAACCGACATTGATGACATGCCCGCTGTTACGTGCAACCATACCCGGCACAACGAGTCGTGTCATCGTCAGCAATCCCTTGATGTTGGTGTCTATCATGGTCGCCCATTCGTCCACATTGCCCTCGTATTCCGGTTCCAAACCGAGTGCCAACCCAGCGTTATTGACCAGCACATCAATATGCTGCCATTCTTCAGGCAGACTGTCAATACACGCCTTAGCCTTGTCGGCATCACGCACGTCGAAAGGCAGAATTAAAACTTTCGTCCCCTTCGCTTCAAGTTCATGACGAATTTCCTCCAAACGCTTCTCGTTGCGACCGGTCAGAATCAATTGGTCGCCATTCTCTGCGAACTTACGGGCACAGCCAAGGCCAATACCACTTGTCGCTCCTGTAATCAGTACTATCTTGTTCATAATGTCTGCAAATTTACAAAGAAAAAACGATAAAGAGCAAGGCAGAATAGGAAAAAAATGTTTTCCGTACTAAATATGTCACATTTAACAATCTTTTATGGATAATTATTTGTTTTTCTATTAAAAAATAACTAACTTTGCTACCGAATATGTTACGACTACCTATAATCATTAAAAAAACCTTGTCAGTTCGAATTGGTCTGATGGTGGTAACAGCTATGGCGATGCTGCTCATAGCTTCGATGATTGTGATGTTACACTATGCACGAAAGGCCGTAAGGGAAGAAGCCATACAAAAGGCTGAGCAAACCTTGGAGGGTGTTATACTTAACGTAGACAACATATTGCTGAGTGTCGAGCAGAGCACTGGTAACATCTATTTCAGCATGAATCTTGAGACGGATAGTCGTGAGAAGATTTTTACCTATGCCCGCAAGTTAGTAGAGACCAATCCTTACGTGGCAGGCTGTGCCATAGCCTTCAAGGAAGACTATTTCAAAGACCGTAAGCTGTTCATGGCATACGTGCACCATGCTGACAGTGCTGGTACGGCTTACGCTGACACAGATGTCGTACCTGACGACATGTTTGCTGATGGGCCCTATACGGAACAGACATGGTTTACCACTCCCATGAGTTCAGGCAAGGCAGAATGGCTGAATCCGCTGAAAGGCATTAAGTCCGACGAAGCACCCATCATCACGTTCAGCCTGCCGATTCCTGACAAGGATGGCAAACCCATCGGTGTAATAGGTGTTGACGTATCGCTGAGCATGCTGTCGGATATAATCAGTAATTCCAAACCGTTGGATAATTCATATTGTGCACTGCTTGACAGAGACGGCACGTACATCGTGCACCCCCTTCGAAATAAACTGATGACCCAAACGGCCCTGTTGACAAAAGAAGAGTCGTCCAGGAAAGCAGCTCAGGCTATGCTGTCAGGCGAAACGGGCTATAAGGCATTTAACATGGATGGCCAGGAATTTTACATTTTCTACAAGCCATTCAAACGTATAGCAGTGACAGGCCGTTCGTCCGAACACCTTGGATGGAGCGTTTGTATCATATATAGCGAGGAAGAAATCTTTGGCGAATGCAACAGTCTGTCAATTTATATCTCGGTCATTGTCATCATCAGTTTGATATTGTCGTTCCTCGTAACCGGCTTTGTCATCCACAGCCAGTTGAAGCCGCTACTGATGTTGACAAAGCAGGCACAATACATATCAAGAGGCCATCTTGACGAACCGATTCCAGACAGCCGGCGCGTGGATGAAATAGGTCGTCTGCAATGTAACTTCAAGCTGATGCAACAATCATTGGCAACCAATATCGGCGAACTGGAACAACTGACAACTGAGCTTAAACAACATGGCGAGGAGCTAAGCAAAGCATACAAACAAGCCCAGAAAGCCGACCGTATAAAGACGGCATTCCTACACAACATGACCAACCAAATGTTGGAACCATCGGAAGCTATAAATAGAGATGTGGAAGCACTGTGCAACCCAAATAAGAACAGCGAGCATAAAGACACTTCCAAGCTTGTTGATGACATCCAGCATAATGGCAACACCATTGCCGAACTGTTGAATAACCTGATTAACATGTCGGACGAAGACATGAGAAAGGAGGTTCAAGATGCTTAACAGAATAAGGAAGTCGTTTTCGACGAAGCTCAGTTTAGGCATCCTCTTGATGACAGTAACCATCTTCGTGGTGTCGCTTGGTGTACTGTTCACCCAGTCTCGACACATTATTCGTACTGAGGCAGTAGGCCGCACCAAGGCCGTACTAAACACGACCATGCAGCATATTGTACGCAATCTGATGACCATCGAGAATGCTACGAATACCTGTAGCTGGATGATAGAACAGCAATTCCAACCTGAACAGATACTCGACTTTACAAGCCGCATTGTCAGACTTAATCCGCATATCGACGGATGCTCAATCAGTGCCGAGCCCAACATGTTCAAGAAATACGGCAGATATTTCTCAGCCTACACCGTTAGGAAAACAGACACCATTACCACAGTCATCGAGGAAGAATACGAATACTTCCAAAAGGAATGGTATAAGACGCCACGCAACCTTGAAAGCGGATGCTGGGTGGTGTACACAGATGAAGTGGACTCTCTGAAGCTTACCCTTGACGGCATGATAGCCTCATACGGCAAACCGCTATATAGTGCCGACAGTAGTATGGTGGGTATCATATCAACCGACCTCTCGCTACTACGACTGTCAAAGGTCATGTCGGAAGTGAGACCCTACCCCAACTCTTATTTCATGATGATTGACAATGAGGGACGATACTTCATCCATCCTGATTCCACACGTCTGTTTACACAAACCATCTTCACTAATGTTGACCCAAGAAAGCAATACGACATTATTGCGCTGGGCCATGAAATGACAAGTGGAAAGCAAGGTCAAATGGTCGTCAACGTCGATGGGGCACCATGTGTCGTATGTTATCAGCCAGTGTTAGGAACAAAATGGAGTCTGGCCATTGTCTGTCCTGACAGTGATGTATTGGCAGGCTATTACCGAATGACATATATTGTAGTACCGTTGCTCGTCATTGGCCTGCTTGTCATCCTTTTGCTATGCCATAGGGCTGTAACCGTCTCTATCCGTCCGCTCAATCAGTTGCTCGACAAGACACAAACTATAGCATCCGGCAACATGGAAGTATACATTCCAAAAAGTCAGCGTCTGGATGTCATAGGACGTCTGCAGAATAGTTTTGCAACAATGTTTCGTTACCTGAACTTCCACATAGGAAGTGTTCGTTATACCACGGAGCAGACGAAACTACGTAACGAGGAACTGGAACAAGCTACACGTATGGCAAAGGAAGCCGACAAGCAGAAGACAATCTTCATACAAAATGTCAGTCACCAGATACGCACTCCACTGAATATCATCATGGGATTTTCCCAAGTGTTGAGCGATGCTGGTAAAGAGAAACTATCTGACGAGGAGATGAAGAGCATTACCGACATGATGGATCATAACTCGAAACATCTCAAACGTATGTTGCAGATGCTTTTTGACAGTTCTGACACAGGACTTTCAGAAGAATTAAACAGTCAGAAACATGACTTGATACTCTGCAATGACGTTGCTCGTGAAGCCATAGAGAATACTAATTTATATTATCCCAACCTGCAAATTAGCTTCCAAAGTGAACTTGCTGATGATTTCTGCATAAAAGGTAATCGTTTGTATCTAATGCGAGCTTTACGTGAATTACTGTACAATTCTGCCAAGTATTCCGACGGACAACACGTGTCATTACACGTCACTCCTACTGATTGCAACATTCAATATATTGTAGAGGATACGGGAAAGAGTATTACTGAGGCTGACAGAGAGACTATTTTCAAATTCTTTACCAAAGTTGACGATCTGACCGAAGGGCTTGGATTAGGCTTGCCATTAGCCAAACGGCACGCTCAGAACCTGGGAGGTGACTTGATACTTGATACCAGCTATCAAGAAGGTTGTCGATTCATTATTGAGGTTCCCATTTAAATCATGTACACGAAGGGACTTTGTAACGAACATAACCTTTAGTTATGTATAAAATATGATTACGCGCGCGGGAAAATAACATAAACATGCACTAAAATTACACAAATAAAATTTTTATGCGAAGATGCTTGCATATTTACTAATTTCTTCGTACCTTTGCAGCCCAGAATGCATCCAACAAACACAGCAAACGATATGACAAAGAAACTGAAAAAGGTGCTCGTATTAGGTTCAGGCGCCTTGAAAATCGGACAAGCTGGTGAGTTTGACTATTCTGGCTCCCAGGCACTTAAAGCATTGCGCGAGGAAGGTATCTCTTCCGTGTTAGTAAACCCCAACATCGCTAC
>CAMHTW010000044.1 GCA_946188165.1 uncultured Prevotella sp. | reverse complement strand
TACCCCAACTATACCCTTATGCAAAAACATATTTTCTGCTTTTGCGCCTACGCGTACGGTTGTTTGGGCTAACGCAAACGCTCGCGAGAAGGCCTCTCTTCCCCTGCATAAAGGCCTTCTGTACCCTTTGTGCTTACTTTACGTTCCCCGTTTGCTTACTTTAGAGCATCGAAGTGTGCCTACTATCCTACGAAGAAGGTGTTTTTATTGAAAAAACTTGCCAAAACATGCTGTTTTTTCAGCTTTTTTTCCTACCTTTGTATCCAATAACAAATATAACAATCTATATATGAAGATCACAAAAGTAAATACCATGGTTGGCGAGTTTAAATCGCCTGTTTCGCAGATGAACGAGAAAGAACATCTCAACAAGAACAACGGCATTCTAGGCTATTACCTCCGTCTCAAATAAGAATTGTCAGGGGGTATAGTTGGGGTATAGTTGGGGTATAGTTTGATTAAATTTCAGTATATTAAGAATAATGAGGGTTCACTTCAGGAAAGAATTCTGAGCCTTAACGACAAAAAGTTGGGGTTTTATTTGCTTATTTACATGTTTATTTGTATCTTTGCAGTCGAATATAAACAAACGACGAACTACGATTGATTTATTAACATAATTAATTACTAAACAAAAAAGGTTATGAAGATTAAACATCTACTAACAAAGACGCTCCTCGTCGCAGCAGGACTGCTCGTGGGGCAGAGTGCGTGGGCAGGCGACAAAACTGTCGTCAAGTATAGTTTTGATGATGCTACCAGCCCTTCACTGACGGCAGGCAGTAGAGTCAGTTTTGATTATGACAAAACGTCTGTAATCACCCTTACTAAATTCCTCAATGCGTATAACAATACCAATGGAGATCCTGGATCATCTTCAGTATCGTTGGGTAGTACAGATCTTTCAGGTGAGACTTGGACTCTTAGTTTTGAGTGGGCTGCTTGTGGTGGTTGCAACAGCAAGGCAGACCACACAATCTTAAAAGCTGGTGACACAAATCTCTTCGATCTTACCGGTAATTCCAACTGGAACACAACAGTAACCATTAAATATGAAGGGTCAGATGACTCAAAGACATTGCCTGTTCCTGGATGTGACAAAGGCAAACGCTTTAAAGCTGACACAGGTAACCAGTACAACACAGAAACCTACTGGCATCATATTGTTGTCACGGGCAGTGCTTCTGGTGTAAAGATGACCATCACGAACTCAAGTACCGGCACTGCTGTTGTTGAGGACGTTCTGCTGTCGGCAACCAATGTCAACCCCACATCGCTGATTATTGAGCCTTGTTGCGGTGGTGCTATTGGCATTGATGAGCTCTCTCTCTCATATTATGTCGAGGGTGAGGTGGTTCAGAATCCTGTAGCAAACTATACAGCCGTAAATGGTATTGAGCGTACCATTACTGCAACTTGCGAAACTGAGGGTGCAGATATTTACTATTCACTCGATAACTCAACATGGACCAAAGGTTCATCCACAACTGTTTCTTCATCATGTACATTGTATTTCAAGGCTGTAAAGGGAACATCCGAATCTGATGTCATCACATTCGATGCTGTAGCTGGTGAGGCTATTCAGCTGAATGCTCCCACCATCAATCGCACCAGCAACACCTCTGTTACCATCACTGCTGATCAGACCGACAAGTTGCTGTCCCCCACCGCTACTATCTATTATGAGTATGGTGCTGAAAGCGGCTCGTTCACAGGTTCAAAGGTTCTGACCGTTGCTGCCGACGCCGTGATTACCGCATATGCTGAGGCCGCTGGCTATGCCACATCTGCAACATCTACACGTGCCGTTGCTTTGTTCCCCGCCAATGTGGAGAAGATAGAGAACACCCCCGCTAAGACTGCTGGTTGGGAAGCCCAAACTTGGGGTACTGACGAAAAGACCGTTTCTGAACGTACTTATGCACCGTTGGAGTTAGATGGAACACAATGGGGTACCAATATTTACTTACAGACTAGCGGAGCATGGGGTCTGCGCGCTTCTGGCAACTGGTATATCAACAGTAACACTGAAGACTCTTGGATTCTGATGCCTAACATGAAGGCTGGCGATATTATTGTAGTAAATGCCTCATTTGTTGCATCAAACCTGGTAAATGCCACAAACTCGAAATACAGCTTTGGCGAAAATTTTGCTTACGAAGTAACTGCTGATGGTGATGTAGAGATTGCATTAAAGAAGATTGATGCCGCCACAATGGACTATCTGTATGGTATCTATGCTTACAGAACGGTTACCTCTGTTACTGCTGACATCAAGGCTGATGGTTCGACCTTCTCTTCTGCTTATCCTATTGACTGCGACAAGCTGCCTGCAGGCGTAAAGGCTTACAAGGTGACGAAGATGACTGCCAGCGAGGTAACCGCTTCTGAGGTAACTGGTCAGGTGGCTGCTAACACCGGTCTGATTCTGAAGGCTGACGCTGCTAAGAGCTACGACATTCCTGTAGTTGCTTCTGGTGTTGCTGTCGAGGATAACCTGCTGAAGGCTGCTGTTGCTGCTACCGAGGTTGCTGCTGACCAGGCTTACGGCATGAAGGACGGCAAGTTCCATAAGCTCAACGCTGGTACCATTCCTGCCGGTAAGGCTTATCTGCTGGCTTCTGACATCACTTCTGCTCCTGAGCTGAGCATCGTCTTCGAGGGTAACCTGACGGGCATTTCAGTGGCCTCAGCCACCTCAAAGAACGAGGGTGTCGTTTACGACCTGCAGGGCCGCAAGGTAGCTAATCCTACCAAGGGTCTGTACATCCAGAATGGACGCAAGGTCATTCTGAAGTAAGATGTTTGATGTAAGAAATAAGATGTGAAACTTATAAATGCATAAATAAATATGAAGAAAATATATAATAGCCCAGAGATGGACGTAATGGAGTTAGAGCAGCAGACGCTGCTGGCTGGTTCGGTAACATTTAGCGTAACGAACGACGTAATCCCTGCCAACGAAGTGGACGCCCCCATCTTCAGTGATGACCTTCCCGTCTTCGGTGACGATGGCACGGACCTCTTTGCAGAGTAACCCGACATTCACTTATAAACTAATAATTATTGCCAGCCCCGACAATGGAGCTGGCAATTTTTTATTTCTTAAAAATAAGGTTTCCGCTGGATATAGACGTGTTTTTACGCTATTTTCAGCGGAAACATAAAGAAAAAGTAGTGCACTTTTTTTCGTGTCTACTTAAAGAATCTGGTACAATAATTTGGTTGTTTCGATTGAAAAGTGTATTTTTGCAGCACGATATTTTATTGAAAAGTGTAGTTTTTGACTACTAAAAGTTATTGAAAAGTGTAAATTGTCATGCTGTATAGGAAGATTACATCGTATATCGAGGACTATCTGAAGTCAGATCGGACTACAACGTCCTGTCAGCCACAGTCATTTCCAACGAGCGTAAGGTCTATCAAGACGGCAAGGTCATTTACATGCCCGTCTATTTCGTGATGTTTATGGAAGCCGCTGCTCCTAAGGCAGAAGAGGCAGATTACATCTTCTGACTCATGACCTGACCAATAATTGTTTATATCGAAAGCCGGTGGCTATTCGAAGGTCACTTCTACAGTTCCCCAGTCATCGAAGGTTTCTTCGGGGCTGAGAGAAACTTCACCGTCAACGCCATTATCGCCTAATGGTCCTTTAAAAGATCCAGCCATTATACACGATGATTCCATCATAACAACTGTAAACGTCGGTTTGATATATGTCTTTTTCATTGTTATAGCCTCCTTTTATTTTACCAACTGACCATTTGCGTTAAACTTCATGCCCCTCTTATAGATAAAGAGTTTACCATCCTCAACGAACTTGCCCACCTTAGCAGCCAAACCTTGTGCCTTGGCCTCGCTGATGCCTGTCAAGTTGTCTGCAAAGGCGACATTCAGGGCGTGAGCAGAAGAAGCGCCGCCATTCACCTTCAGGAACGCCTTGCCAGCAGCTATCGAACCACTGACGACGGGATTGAACTGAACATTTGCGCCTTCATCGACAGACGTCAACACATACAGGGTATAGCCGCTGTATGCATTCCATGCTGTTGCTTCTGTTGCCGAGCCCTTCAGATGGCCCTTATCCGTTGTAGAGCTTGCAATCAAAGGAATACTATAGGTCTTTGCAGCCCCCTTCAGCACGACGCCTGTATTTGCAGGAACATTGTCGACCGGCGTCAAAGTAACCACATTCCCGGAGCAGGTAGCGGTGTAGGCTGTCAGCCCCTCGACTGCTGAGAAATCAAGAGCGTATGGCGTGTAAAGCGTTGACCAGCCTGCAGCGGTAATGGTCGTGAGGACAGAAGTCATCTTTTTGGTCAGGACCACATCGTCGAGGTTCAGTCTTGAATACCCGCGAGGTGAGTTCCAGCACAGTCCCCTGAGTTTGCCTATGGCTGAGGTTTTCAGGTTACTAACCTCTTTTTCAAATATGGTCGTATTCCCGTCATAGCTTGTAATCTTCACATACAGCGTGGCAGTGTTTTGTTGCTACTGGAGAAAAACAAACCCTTAATGAACTGCAATGCCTCACTACCTATGCCCTGACCTGCAAAATCACGGTTCACCCCAAGGCGGCCAATCAACACCCCAGGATAGCGACGCAAGGGCTTCTCATGGTGTGTAAGGCTTTTCATGTAATCGCGACGACTGCGAGGCAAGTCATAGATACGAATACTGTCGTTGGAAATGGTCAGAGCGCAGACTATCTTTGATGGATTGCTGTTTAAACGGAAACAATAGGTCTTGCCCATCAAGAAGTGGGCATATCGCGTGGCATCATGAGCGAAGAAGTCATCAAGGTCATCATTGCCACATGTAAAGGGTTCGCTGACGGCAAGAACATCGTCTGTTAGTTCATGGAATGTGCAGTTATCAGATAAAAACGCCATGCTACAATGTGTCTGATATTAGAGCATACCTGCCTTGCTCAATATGGCATGAGCCAGCTGGCAAAAGGAATGGTCGTCCCTATTATTGGTTCCTTTGTAGTTGCGTTCAGCCTCCTCTGCATGGCGAAGGAATTCGCGTGCCTCCTTGCCTTTCAATGTGGGGATTGCTTTTATTGCTGTTGCCATAGTTATATATCTCTATTTGTTGATTATAAGTAAGCCGATATTGCGTAAGGAGAACGATGCTTGTTTCAGTTCCCTTGTCTTATCGCTTTAGCGGCATTCACGTCGCAAAGGTACAAAGAAGCAAGGAAACAACCAAAAGAAATAAGCACTTTTTTGTTTTTTAAGCGAAAAATCCTTCTGGGTTTCAGATTTAGTACACAGAGACGCAGAGACGCAGAGCAATTAATACATGCCCTCCTAAAAAAGAAAGGTCTCCGTGCCTTTGTGTCTCTGTGTACCATAATTAAACTACACACAAACGCCAGTCGGCATTGAAGTTGAGCTTTACACGTCTTGAAGCCTGGACACTCCATGAGAGTGCCAGCAACAGGATGATCTGAAGAAGTCCTGGTAGCCTCATCGTACTGCTACTTGCTCACCTTCCTGCTGACAACAGTACCGTCGGGCATGGTAGCGCGCATGATGTAAAGGCCATGAGCCGGAATGGCAACACGCTCGCCCTTTAGCGTAAAGTATTCAACGCTGGTGGGTGTGCCGACAGCTTTGTAGGTGCTGATGCCAGTAGAACCGCCGTAGTGGAACTCGAGGACGATGACGATGCTCTGCTGCTCGCCGCTGTTAGTGAACGTCAACTGCTTCTCGACATTGTCGAGTACGAACTCTGCCTTGTTGGGAGCACTGGCCGTAGCATTCAGGTCAAAAATCTGGCCGTCGGCTTCTGTATAGTTCTTGCCTGCCACTTCCTTCCAATAGCTGGTACGGCTGCTGGCGTTATTACCCACGATACTCCAGAAGGTAATCTTGGTGGCTTTGGCACCTTCAGGCAGTCCGATGGTGTTCTGTGCACCATTCGACAGCGTGATACCAGTACGCTGTATGCCGTCGAAGTCGTAGGTCATCTTGCTGCCCTTACTATAGTATTTGTCAGTCACGGTGGTGTACTTCATGCTGAAACCGATGTTATTGGATGGTGAGGCCTCTGTACCGACCAATTCGGTGCAGGCATTGTCGCCACCAGTGCGCGACATGTTGCCCCAAGCCAGACAAGCTTTCTGTGTGTCACCAGAAGGTTGAGGGTCGGTTCCCGACTGATCGTCGGGCTTGGTGCCACCACCCACCACCTTCAAAATGCCTTTGGTGTAGAGGTCGGTGGTGTCCCATGTCTGTCCCTCACCAGGAGTCTCGGGAACGATTTTAGCAAACGTACCCGTCACTGTACCGGTAAAGGCTTGTATTTCATCGCCATCGTAGTACTTTTTTTCAGCCATAGCATCGTTCAGCTGCAGAACGGCAGCACTGCCCAGTTTCAGTCCGCCTGAGAAAGTCAGGCCCTTGTCCGTAGCCAATGTGTCACCGACTAACAGTGTGCCATTGACGGTGGTGGCAGCAGCCAGCGTACCCTTACCAGCCAGTCTGGCAGTGGCGGCAACTGTCACCGCACCAGTACCGGTATGCTTGCCGTTGACTATCAGCGTACCGCCATTCACTTTGGTCGTACCGCTATATACGTTTGCTCCTGTCAGACGCCATTCACCGGTTCCGGCCTTCACGATACTGGTCGTACCAGGATGACTTCCCGCCTGGTCGTTATTGTCAATGACTCCATTGAAGGTCTCGTTAGTATTGGCTCCGCCAACGACCCAAGTGCCCTCGCCTTTTGCCTTCACGTTGAATCCAGAAAGTTTGGAACCGCTTTCGCCAGACAGTCCGCCAATATAGTATGTCGACTGGTTCTTGGCACCATTGATGGCAGCACCGCTCTTCAACTCAATGGTAGCATTTCTGATACCGACGTTATTGCGGATGGCAAACTGACGATTATTGCCGTAATTGCCGAAGGGCTTAATGATGAGCTTACCGGTAAAGTTGTCCCAATTGCCCTCGATATACTCACGAAGGTAACAAACACCCCATTCCAGCGTGCCACTGCCGGTAACCGTGTTTTTACTGGTGGACCAACGGTCGATTTCTATCGCCGATGTCGTACCGGGCACAACCTCAATGGGGAAACTGTAGGTAACGTTGGCTTCGTTCTTGCCGACAGAAGAGAATTTACCGCCTTGCGCCACCATCTTCGAAGCGCTGCCAATACCCTTATCAGAGATATCCTTGGTAGCCAGTCGCACCTCACCGCCTTTCAGCACCACATGACCGTCGAAACTGAAGAAATTGGCTGCATTCACCAAAAGCTGTCCCTTACCATCGACCGTCAAGTCGCCTTGCCCCTCAAAGCTACCATTCATCGTCACAACCGTCGAAGCATTGTCGATAGCGAATGTAGTGGCATCGTAGAGACGGGCAGAACGGTTAGTAGCCGTTGAAGAGCCAGTATATTTATATGTGCCGCCAGCCATCACCCAGTTCTGGGCAAATTCCATGCTCTTGCCCAAGCCACTGGCTTCGCCACCATTTTTCAAGGTTGAGAACTCCCATGTGCCTTTATGAAGGACAGAAGCACCCTCGTACTGCTGATTAGAAGCCACGGTAAGCGTACCATTACCCGTCTTGTTGAGCGAGGCTGCACCGCTGATATAACCTGAACCAGCCAGTGTGACATGAGCGTCAGAACGTACCACGACAGCAGTCTTTGGCGTAGCCTCAGAGAGCGTAATGGTTTCGTCGGTAGCTGGAGCTATCAGCCACTCACCGTCACCAGTACCGGCAAAGGTCTCGGCATCAATGATGTCGACCTGTTCCGGACGTGTCTTAACGGTTACCTCTGGGGTATAGTCAGACTTCTGCTCACCCTGGTAGGCACAAACGCGGACAACGTATGCCGTGGCAGGCTGTAACCATGATTCCTGAATCGTAAACCATGAATCTGTAGTACGGCCTACCTCAACGAACTGACCGTCCTTCTGTATTTCAACAATGAAACCTTCCTCATTGTCGGTAAAGTCACTCCACTCCAGCGTCAGACTATTGGTCGTAGATGACTGCAAGCCTAACAGCATCGGTGCACGCAGGAAGAACTGACGGTCTGCACGGGTAATGCCATTGAAATAGTTTTCGATATTTGCATAACCGTTGGCAGCAATGGTCATGGCATCGTTCTTCTGAGGGTCGGTACCATTGGCGGTCTCCCATGCATCGGGCATGCCGTCGCCATCGGTATCAGTAAGTTTGGTACCCTTGAAGACTGTCCAGGTGTCGGGTGTACCGTATGGCAGGTCCTTCTCGCTGGTGATGAGGTTGCCCTTCTTACCGAAGCTCAGCACCTCGTTCACCATATAGGCATCAGTCAGGTCGCGGTAAGGCAACGAGGCACCCACCTCAGGCAGCAGGTTGTCAACGAGCGAGTTGCCAGCCCACGTCTCAAGTTCGGGATAGTCGTAAGGCTTCTGCTGGCGGTCGCCGCCACCGTCACCTGTAAACAACTCCGGATTGAACACGCCGTCCTTGTTGCGGTCCTGCCAGTTGTCGGCACCATAGAAGTGGAAGCCACTATTACCACCAGAGAATCCGTTGGCCGAGGTGCTTGTTGAATTACCATTGATGAAGAGGTTACCCACAGCGTTGCCAAATGACTCACCGCTGGACTCGCCACCCATCTCGTAGGCATAGGTGCTCCAGTTATAAACAATGTTGTTGACATATTGGTGCTTGCCCTTCACCTTGAAGTTACGCGTCTTATTGTCGCACAGCAACACACGATACATGGTGATGTTGTCGGCCTGGATGAGACCACCAGCCGAGTGAGCCATCAAGCCCTGTCCCACAATACTGTTCTGAATGGTGACATCGTGGGGAGCCGTACCTTTGTTGTCCCAGTTGATGGAGAAATTCTCGTCCTGTCCCCAAGCAAAGGAGCAATGGTCGAAAATAATATTTCCGCCATTGGCCAGTCCTGCACAGTCGGCATCCTTCGTTCCAACGGTACCCATGCGGAAACGCATATAGCGCATGATGACATTGGTGGCACCGGAGCACGACATGCCATCGCCATAGACGGTGATACCCTCACCAGGTGCCGTCTGTCCGGCAATAGTCAGATTGCTCTTGAACACCAGGCGTGAGTTGATACGGATAACGCCGCTCACGTCGAACACCACGATACGGTTGGGCTGGCTGACGGCATCGCGCAGCGACCCTGAGCCAGAGTCGTTAAGGTTAGTCACATGGTAAACACTACCAGTGCGTCCACCTGTTGCAAAACGTCCAAAGCCCTGAGCACCAGGGAAAGCCAACTGCTGGGCATGTACGGAAACGCATACAGCCAGTAAGACCATCAGAAACTTTACTCTTATTCTCATATTTTTTTTCAGATTTGTTATTCAATGTAGTTCGCTGTCGGGTGCAAAGGTACAAATAAAGCAGAAAAAAGCCAAACGTTTTTGGCTTTTTCTCTTTATTTACTATGCAACAGGCGTCCATCACTGGTGACACCTGCAGCAGACATGCGGATGCGTGTCTCCTTGCCATTGTTATAGAAAGTCGCTACGAAGCGGCCTTGCTCGTCGGTGACGGCATTGGGATTCCAATAGAGTGTGCGACGGTAGTCGGCAGGACATTCGCCTGGCTGACGCTGACTGTAGTCGGGCTGATAGAACGCCTCGGGTGCGTTAAAGCCTTGGAAGACGATATGGCGGTCGCGGAATACCACCTGGCGTCCGTCATTAGGAATGGGCACCATCTCGACAGTAGCATCTGCTGTCAGTTCGCGCTCAATCATTGTAGAGTCGGGGTTACGCGGTTCATAGTCGCTGAACACACGGACGTCCTGCAAACGGCTCAACAGCAGATGGGCATACAGATACTGCGAAGTACGGTTGGCACGGTACAGACCCTCCATCTCGGCTGCATCAGCACCACGGCTCACGGGTGAATAGTTGCGCCAATAGGTGTAATGTTCCAGTCGTCCGTCAACGTTATAATTTCTGTGCCAGCCCATGTTGCCATAGAGGTAGCGGCACACCTGCAGCGGGAACTGGCGCATATCGAAATAGCCGAAGGAGAGACCGCGGTCGGTCAGGTCGTTATACAGGTCATAGGCGTTCATGACGTAGGCAGGTTTCTTCCAATCGATGGCCCTGCGTCCACGGTGATGGCCCTTGACGTTGAGGTTGGCCAACTGGTGTACATCATTCTCCATCGATAATGCCGACAGGGTGTCTATCAGCAGGGCGTAATCAATATCGGGCATGTGCTGCTGGTAATAGTTGTAAGGCTGAGTGGTCATGGGATAGAAGATGTCGCGCTTGACGAAATAGTCGGGATAGGCTTTTTCGTCGTACACCTTGGCATCGCGGCGCGAAGCCATATTCTTTTTGACAGAGTCGGAAGGCGTATAGGCCTTCATGTTCAGATAGCCCCAGCCATAGAAGGGCGGTATTTCGAACAGGAAGCGTCCATTCTTAGTGCGCTGTGTGCTGCCCACAGACTGGGTGCCGCCATTGGACGTACCAACGGTCAGCTCAGCCTCGACCAACACCTCGCGGCGCACGCCTTTATTATTGACACCGACATTGTCATTGGCACGGCTGATGTCAGTATATTCGGTGGTACTGGTCATGGCACCTTCTTCGTCAAACTCAAATGTCGTTTCGCCAGCCACCCGTCCGTCTTGCCATGCCGACAACTCATCAGGATTCACCTCGTCCACGTTCAGCACCTTGCACACCAAGCCCTCAACGGTCATAGTTGTCTCGGGCTGATAGCGCATGGTACGTGCCGTATCGGTCAGTTCGTTCCACTTGTATTTGCGCCATCCTTGAACCATCAGCAGCAAATCCAAGTGGCGGCGGTGCGTCTCGTCGTCAGCTTCGAAATAGTAAGCCGGACGGGCAATAAAACCTCTCAGGTCGCTCGACAGCAGCATGTCGGTCATCAGATTGCCATTGTTGTATGTTGGCTCGTCGGTATTGGTGTCGCGAATGGAGAGCGAAATGGTTGTTGGTGCCGTCACACCTTGACAGACCACTGGCAGTTCAATTTTCTCGTAGGGTTGGAAGGTTAAGGGTGCGTGTTGCGTGGTGAGAGGCGAAGTGATGACAGACGCCTCGTAGTCGTGGTGATTGACAAAGAACTGCCGGCTGGCCCAGATGCGTCCGTCGCTGTCGAAGAGTGTCAGTTCGTTGACACCCGTGGGCAGTGAGTCGACGGGAATGTTAAAGTGAGAGGTAAGGGACGAGAGGTGAGGGGCGAGGTCAGAACTAAAATACTTCAGGACACCACGACAGAGGATGCTGACGGCATAGTCTTTGTCTTGCGGCATATCCTTGGCTGCAATGTTCAGACAGGGGCCGTCCAATCGGATGGCTACGCCTTGTCGCTCTGCTCGGGGCAGTGGAACGTCATATTTCTTGCCACGGAACACGAAATGGGCTTCCAACCGCTTGTCGGATGGCGTAATGGTAAACATGCCACGTCCCATGTGCTCCGTCTGAATGGGTTGCGACTGACCATTGCCAAGGGCGACGTCACCTTTGATGCTGATGGCTTCTCCGTATTGGTCGACAGCCTCAAAGGCAATGCGGTTCTCAATACCGGCAATCAGGTGTCCTCCCTCAGGATAGAAGGTCACCAACAGCTTGTCTTTTTTGGGCTGAGGAATATCTTGTTTTGGGCGCTGATACATGCGGCGTTCGTCATAGTCACCAGGGCGTTCTGTCTTGCTGTAGACGGGGAACACCCGTGAATACAAGTCGTCCCAAGTACGGAAGAAGTCTGCAGCCATCTGCTTATTATAAAAATGCCATGTGTCGTCCCTACTATACCACTGGGAGCCCGTATTGAAGTTCAGCATCCAACGGGTATAGGCACGCAACTCGTAATAACCGGAATAAAGGGAATCGGGCAATACAAACTGTCCACACGTATAGCCATTGGCACTGATGATGATGTTCTGGCGTTCGACCAGCAGACCATCGGGCGAGAGCAGTTCCACATACAGGATGCGACTCATGTCTGTAGGCACCAAACGGTCAGCCCGCACCACGTAGGCTTTATACCACAGCGTGTCCCCCACAAAGTAGCATTCGTTGTCAGTATGGACATAGACTTTCTCCTGCACCTGTGTCTGGCTGGACAATTCCAAGGCATGGCGGATGTCGTCAAGACTTCCGGCAGACACATTGAAGGACACTAAAAGCAGCAAAAGCAATACGTAAGAACGCGACATCATAAACATGTTTTTGGATGCAAAGATACGAAATGTTCAGAGAATTATGTTTTACAATTAGAAGTTTTTTTAGAAGAAAGGTTTAAAGATAAATAAAAATTTGTATCTTTGCAGCGTGTTAACAAACCATTTTGCTAAAACGATGAGAGAAAAAATTTATTTAACCATATTACTGGCTTTAACTGCCATTTATCTGAGAGCACAGATAACGCCTCTGGCTCAGATGGAAAAACTGGATCGTGGCGTTGTGGCACTGCCCCTATATACCAGCGGTGGCAACTTCGTCAGTTGGCGATTCCTCGGTACAGATGCCAACGATACGCGTTTTGACCTCATGCGCAACGGTACGACTATAGCAACCGATTTAGAAGCCACAAATTACAGAGATGCTGCTGGCAACAAAACCTCTGAATACCAAGTTGTTACAAAGGTTAACGGGCAGATTGTCAGTACCTCTAACCCAGTGAAGCCGTGGACACAGTTCTATAAACCGCTAAAGCTGGACCGTCCTGCTACAGGCGCTTTGGGGGGTACCTATTCACCCAACGACTGTTCCGTGGGTGATGTCGATAGCGACGGTGAATATGAAATCTTCGTCAAGTGGGATCCAAGCAACTCGAAAGACAATTCACAGAGCGACAAGACCGATAACGTCTTCTTGGATTGCTACAAACTGGATGGTACCAAGCTCTGGCGCATTGACTTGGGTGTGAATATCCGTGCGGGGGCTCACTATACGCAGTTCCAAGTCTATGATTACGACGGTGACGGCAAAGCCGAGTTGATGTGCAAGACGGCGCCAGGCTCGATAGACGGCAAAGGCAATTATGTGAATCAGGCAGCCACGGACGAGAAGATCAAAGCAGCCAGCAATACCAAGGACTGGCGGACCAGTGGCGGGCGCATCAATGGCGGTCATGAGTATCTTACCGTTTTCAATGGTGAGACGGGCGAAGCTATCCATACCATTGCCTATTGGCCTAACCGTAATGCCAAGGCAGAACTAAGTGAAGCTACCGGTACATACAACTGGGACGACCGTAGCGGCAAGAACGACAAGGGCGACTATGGCAACCGTGGCGAGCGCTATCTCGCTGCCACAGCCTATCTGGCCGGTCCTGACCAGCGTCCCAGCGGCATCTTCTGTCGTGGCTATTATACCTACGCCTATATCTGGGCTGTCGACTTCGACGGCCAAGAACTGAAGACACGCTGGTTGCACCGCTCAGACTCGAAGACCAACTATTCTGTAGTGGATGCCGATGGTCAGGCTACTACTTACAAAGGTAACACATGTTACTCAGGGTTAGGTCGTTATACGATGTATGCCAACGGTAATCATAATATGTCGATTGCTGATGTCGATGGTGATGGCAAGGATGAAATCATTTGGGGGTCGGCAGCTCTTGATGATGACGGTAAGATGCTCTATGCTGTTGGCTTTGGTCATGGCGATGCCATCCATTTGGCTGACCTTGACCCTGACCGTCCTGGGCTGGAACTGTTTGACGTACACGAGGAAAAGGGCACATTCGCCTGGGATCTGCATGACGCCGCGACAGGTGAAATCATCTGGAAGGGTGGACCGGCAGGTGCTGACAACGGACGCGGACTGGCTGCGGACATCGTCGCAAGCAATCGCGGCTATGAATTCTGGTCTGCCTATGGTGGTTCGGAGAATGCCACCGCCCGCAACCAGAATCCCTTCAGTGCACAGACCGGCAAGCAGGTGGCCAATTCGAAACCTTCTATGAATTTCCGCATCTACTGGGATGGCGACCTGCAAGACGAACTGCTGGACGGCACTACCATCACCAAATATGGCGGCGGCACATTAGGCGTGGGCAGTTCAACAATAGCCAACCTTGGTAATCCCTCGTCGTGCAACAGTACGAAGTCAACACCCTGTCTTTCTGCCGACATCTTCGGTGACTGGCGTGAGGAGCTCATTCTTTGGAGTACCAGCGATTATGCCACATTGAACATCTATACGACAACAACATCTACAAAGTATCGCGTGCCGACGCTGATGCACGACCACACTTACCGCATGGGTATCTGCTGGCAAAATACTGCCTACAACCAACCGCCACATCTGGGCTACTATCTGCCTGACTACATTGACGGCAAACTGCCCACCGCCATCCAGACCATTGTTGATTCACCCTGCAATACAGAGGAGTTTTTCAATCTCAATGGATGTCGTATACCTGTCCTCCAGAAGGGACTGAACATTGTTCGAAAGAATGGAAATACATATAAGGTTATGAAGAATTAGGGATAATTATGAAAAGATTGGTATTATTTCTTTTGTTGGCAACTGGCGCCATGACTATGTCGGCGCAGACCACCACAACATCTTTAACGGAGTATCAGTCATTCCAGCCTGCCACCATCCATCTGGTAGATGGAAAAAAGCTGAAAGTAGGGTTTGCTAATATCTTCCTGAAGAATAGCAGCCTCCTATACATGAGTGGACAAGATACGAAAGAGGCGAATCTGAAGACACTGACAAAAGTCGAGTTCAAGGACCGTACCTACTATCGTATTGACTCGGTTTTGGCCTATCAGGTGGATACCATCAATCACCAACCGCTGTATTGTGCCAAGCGTATCGATGTGGTGGCATGGAGAGGCATGCTTATCAACAACCGACAACTGAGCAACATCGATTTGGGCGATATGATAACCTATTCGGCTAATAATTTGGCTGACCAGCAAGATATCCATTTCCCACTCATCAATGTGTACTATCTACAGATTAACGGCAAATATGTGTTGGCTCATGAGCGTAACCTGAAACGAGTGCTCAACAAAGAGAAACGCCGCCTGATGGAATCGGTGATGAATGAGCCAGGATTCAGTTGGACCAATGAAGCAAGCCTGTTTAAACTACTTAAATACATACAATAATGAGGAATATCTTATTTGTTATTTTTTCTTTTTTATTTAGCCACGCAGTGGCGCAGGTAACAGACCGCAGCGGTGTCAAAGATGTGAATCAGGTGGTTGACAACACGCCTGACAGTATTGCCAAGGCCATGACGGCACGCCCTGCTCCTGGTTCGAGCCGTAGGGGCAACAATCCCGTATTGTTTCTGATTGGCAACTCTACCATGCGCACTGGTACACTGGGCAATGGCAACAACGGTCAGTGGGGCTGGGGCTACTATGCCCACGAATACTTCGACCCTACCAAGATTACCGTCGAGAATCAGGCCTTGGGAGGCATGAGTAGCCGTACATTCTATAACAAACTGTGGGAACCTATCCGACAGGCTATCCGTCCAGGTGACTGGGTGATTATCTCCATCGGTCATAACGACAACGGTCCGTATGATTCAGGACGTGCCCGTGCCAGCATCCCTGGGGTGGGCAATGATACGCTGAACGTGACCATCAAAGAGACTGGAGAAAAGGAAACGGTATATACCTATGGTGGCTATATGCGCAAATATATTAATGATGTACGCGCGCAAGGCGGCAACCCCATTCTCATGTCGCTGACACCACGCAATGCCTACGACGACAAGGGCAAGATTGTGCGCAAGCCACACACACAATGGCTCATACAGGTAGCTGCCGAGGAGGGTGTGCCCTTTGTTGACTTGAACGAGATTTCCGGACAGAAACTCGATACGTATGGTAAGTGGAAGACCGACTACCACTTCTTCCTCGACAAAATTCATACCAGTCGATTTGGCGCCATGATGAATGCCCGCTCGGCAGCCGAGGGTTTGATGGCCAGTCACAATCCTGCACTCAACCCGCTGAAAGCCATGATGCGCAATGTGCAACTGCCCACCTACAACCTGACACGCACTGAAGGTAAACCTGTGGTGTTCATCACGGGTGACAGCACAGTGAAGAATTCCGACAAGGATCCTGACGGCATGTGGGGCTGGGGGGCGGTAGCCAACACCATCTTCGACGAGGCCAAGATTGATATTGTCAATGCCGCCATGGCTGGCCGCAGCTGTCGTTCGTATCTGAACGAAGGACGCTGGGAACGTGTCTATAACTCGTTGAAACCGGGCGATTTTGTACTCATTCAATTCGGACATAACGACATCAGTCCCATCGACAAGCCCAAATACCGTGGTGCCATTGCTACCACCAAGGACACCTGCCACGTCTATCGCATGCAGGCTGCCAAGGAGGATTTAAGCAAACAAAACGTCATCGACCAGAAGTTGAAAGCCAACACACAGGTGGGCAGCTACGAGGTTGTCTATTCCTTTGGTTGGTATCTGAAGAAGTTCATTCAAGACGTTCGCGAAAAGGGTGCCACACCTATCCTGGTTTCGCTGACACCACGTAATGAATGGCCGAACGGTAAAATAGAACGCCGCAACGATACGTACGGAAAATGGTATCGTGAGGTGGCAGCAGAAACAGGCTGTGAGTTCGTTGACCTCCATAACATCACCGCTGACTTCCTCGACAAGAAGTGTGGCAAGAAGGAGAAAGCCATGAAGTACTTCAACCACGACCACACGCACACGTCACTCTTAGGTGCCAAGACCAACGCACAGAGCATTGCCAAGGGACTGCGCGACAACAAGAGTCCGCTGGCGAATTATCTTAGAGGTAAGAAGTGAGAGGTGAGAGATTAGAAATTAGAAATTAGAAATTAGAAATTAAGAATTAACACAAAATGAACAGACTACTACCACTACTACTGTTACTATTGCCACTCAACGTCAACGCCCAGACCTACCAGACATATCCTGAGCAAATGGAACGGTTGGATCGTGGCATAGTGGCCCTGCCTGCACAAGACAAGGGCAACTTCGTCAGCTGGCGCCTGTTAGGCACCGACCCCAAAGGCACAACCTTCGACCTGCTGCGCGACGGCAAGACCATCGCCAAAGGGCTGAAAGTTACCAACTATACAGACAAGAAAGGGACATCGACATCCCGTTATTCCGTTGTTACCCATCCTACATCAGCTACCAGCCCTCTTACATCTAACGATGTCACCCCTTGGTCGGACCTCTATCGCTCTATCCCACTCGACCGTCCTGCAAACGGCACCACACCCGACGGACGTTCCTACCAATATAGGCCCAACGACTGCTCGGTGGGCGATGTGGATGGCGACGGACAGTATGAGCTGTTCCTGAAATGGGATCCGTCGAATGCCCATGACAACTCGCACGATGGCTATACCGGCGACGTCATCATCGATTGTCTAAAACTTGACGGCACTAAACTCTGGCGCATCAACTTAGGCAGAAATATCCGTGCCGGCGCCCATTACACACAGTTTATGGTCTATGATTTCGACCGAGACGGACATGCTGAACTGATTTGTAAGACTGCACCAGGCAGTATAGATGGCACAGGTCGCTACGTTACTGAAGCTGCCGACGATGCTGACATTCGTGGGGCAGATAATCAGGCAGACTATCGGAACGAACGCGGACGCATCCTCAGCGGTCCAGAATACCTCACCGTCTTTGATGGTCAGACTGGCCGCGCCATCCATACCATCTACTACCGGCCTAACCGAGCCTTCGGCTTTGGCGGTGCGGCAAACTACGACAAGGAGGGCTGGGGCGACCGTGGCAACCCTGGCAACCGTGGCGAACGCTTCTTAGCCGGTGTGGCCTGGCTCGACGGGCCCAACAACAAGCCTTCGGCAGTCATGTGTCGTGGCTACTACACGCCTTCGCACCTCTGGGCTGTTGATTTCAATGGCAAGAAGCTCTCCACCAAATGGCTTCATGCCTCTACCACCCCTCACGACTATTACGTCATCGACCGTCAAGGCCGTCAGACATGGTATCATGACCTGAAGGCAACAGCCTTCGGCCAGGGTGCCCATAGTCTCAGCGTGGGTGATGTGGATGGTGACGGCTGCGACGAGATTACCTATGGTTCGGCAGCCATCAACAACGATGGTACCCTACTCTACTCCACTGGTTTGGGACATGGTGATGCGCTGCACTTGAGCGACCTCGACCCAGACCGTCCTGGACTGGAAGTCTTTATGGTACATGAGTCCCGCCCCTATGGTGCCGACCTGCGCGATGCCCGTACTGGCGAACGGCTGTGGTACGAGACGGCAAGCGACGATACAGGGCGTGGCGTGGCAGCAGACATAGACGGAAAGCATCGGGGCTTTGAATACTGGCACATCTTCAACCGTGCCGTACGCGACATCAAGGGCAATGTCATCTCTGACCAATTGCCCAGCTGTAACTTCCGCATCTATTGGGATGGTGACCTGCAAGATGAACTATTGGCCAACCGTGGCCGTCCCTACTTCGGATCGTTCATTGAGAAGTGGGATGGCAAAAAGGCTGTACCCCTACCTTTTAGTAACGGCCAGCATTTTTACGACATGGGACATTCGGCCTCATGCAACTGGACCAAAGCCACACCTTGTTTGCAGGCTGACCTTTTTGGTGATTGGCGCGAAGAAGTCATCCTGTGGGACTCCAGTGATGCTGCCCATCTGAACATTTTCACCACGAATATCCCAACGACTTATGCTGTGCCCACACTGATGCACGACAACATCTACCGACTCTCCGTCGCGTGGCAGAATACAGCCTATAACCAGCCGCCCCACTTGGGCTACTACCTACCTGATACACAAAAATAACAGAAAGAGAAAAGGTGGTCGAGAACTTCGACCACCTTCCTTTTTGCTTGTCGGGATGAGGCGACTCGAACGCCCGACCCCTACGTCCCGAACGTAGTGCGCTACCAACTGCGCTACATCCCGATTGTCCTTAAGCGGGTGCAAAAGTACGAAAAAATTTTGAGAATACAAAAAAAAATAGTACTTTTGCACACAAAACTAACCAAAATGAAACAAATTATTCTGTTCGTTGTATGCATCATGATGTCGCTGAGCACTCTATCCCAGTCCGTTATTGTTGTGGAAAAAGGCAACGCCCAGAGTTTGCTGGATGCCATCAGCAAAGCCAACGAACAGAATGCCGATACGACGGCTGAACGGCTGTTTATTCTGATTCCTAATGGTTTTTATGACTTGGGAGAGACGGTACTGACTCGTGTATCTGGCCATAATATCGCCCTCATTGGAGAAAGCATGATGGGTGTCATCATCCAAAACAAACCCGACGTGAAGATTGAAAGCATTAGCAAGACGGCTGTCATTCAAAACCGTGGCAGAAACAACTACTATCAAGATCTGACACTGAAAAATGCGCTGGACTACTATTCGGCTGAGTCTGACGGACGGGCAGTGACCTTACAGGACAAGGGGACGCGGACTATTTGTAATCGCGTTAGGATGCTGTCGTATCAGGATACTTACTATAGCGACAATGAGAAATGTCAGAACTACATGCAGGATACGGAGATTCACGGTACCATAGACTTTATTTGTGGGGCCGGCGACGTATGGTTTGAGGGTTGCAAGATTGTGACGGAAAAACGGACACTGGACGGCAGTGGCATCAATATCATCACAGCAACACGTACCTCGGAAACACCCTGGGGATATATATTCAACCGCTGTACTATAGAGAACGATATGTCGATGTTCAACTACGGACGCTCGTGGCATACCAATCCCCGCTGTGTTTGGCTGTGGACCACCCTGCTTACCCCCGACAAACTGGAGACCACACGTTTCGACGATGAGGGTATGAAGACGTCGGGGAACTACTTTAAGGAATACCACACGATGAATGCCCAAGGGAAAGACATCACACCCAAGACAAACGTGGTAACCTTTACGCTTCGTGACCACACGCAGCCTTTCACAGCCGAAACCATCATGACAAAGGAGGAGTATAAGCAGTACACGCTGAAACATATCTTTGGCGATTGGGAACCCGACAAGATACTGAAAGAGCTGGACAAACAAAGCCAGAAAGTGAAGAAGAAATACAAATTTAGATAAGATGAAAAGACTTATTCTATTAGCTATTGGCTGTTGGCTATTAACCATTGGTTATGCCCAACAAGTGATAAAGGTTGAAAAGGGGAATGCCAAGAGTCTGCTGGACGCTGTGGCACAGGCCAACAAGATGAATGCCGACAAGACCGCCAAACAACTCTTCATCCTCATACCCGACGGCTTTTACGACCTCGGTGAAACCGTACTGACACGTTTCACTGGTTATAACATCGCATTGATAGGTCAAAGCATGACGGGTACCATCATCCAGAACAAGCCCGACGCGAAGAATGAGGGTATCAGCAAGACCGCCATTTTCCAAAATCGTGGCACCAACCTCTATCTGCAGGATTTAACCCTAAAGAATGCCCTTGACTACTATAACGCCGGGGCTGCCGGACGTGCCGTAACCTTACAGGACAAAGGCTACCGAACTATCTGCAACCGTGTACGCTTGCTGTCGTATCAGGACACCTATTATAGCGACAATAATCTGGGCCAGTCCTATTTTCAGGACTCCGAAATTCACGGCACCGTAGACTTCATCTGTGGTGATGGCGACGTGTGGTTCGAGCATTGTAAGATAGTGACCGAGAAACGTTCTCAGAAAGGCAACGGCCGCAATGTGATAGCGGCTCCCAAGACATCAAAGACATTATGGGGCTACATCTTCAACCGCTGTACGGTAGAGAATATCGTGTCAAACTTCGAATATGCCCGTGGATGGAATGGTACCCCCCATTGTGCATGGCTATACACCACCCTACTGACACCTGAGAAACTGAACAAGAACCGCTTCGACTATCGCGGCATGAATACCGTACAGAACGATTTCAAAGAATTCGGAACCATGGATGCCCAAGGACGTGACATCACGCCCCAAACAAATGTTGTGACGTACATCATGTCGAAAAAGAAAGTGGACGGCGACAAGGAGATCACAACCGAACAAACATGCACGGATGAAACCATCTTAACGGCAGAGAGAGCTGCCGACTACACTATAGATATTGTCTTTGGCAGTTGGAGACCAGACAAAATCATCAAAAAGATGGAAAAGACCACTCAGAAACTAATGAAGCGCCTATAACAGGCGCTTCAATTCGTTAATCTCATCGGGCGTCGTGGCCCACGAAGTGACAAAACGGCAAATGGTGCGATGCCCTTCAGCTTGTCCCCAATGGGTGAAACTCATACGCTTGGCCAGTGCGTCGACCTTGGCATCGGGCAGGATGACGAACTGCTGGTTGGTAGGCGAGTCGAGCCAGAACTCGTAACCCTTTTCCTGGAAAATACGCTTCATCTGCATAGCCATCTCGATAGCATGACGTGACAGTTTGAAATAGAGGTCATCAGTGAAGAGGGCTTCGAACTGTAGACCTATCAAAGCACCCTTGGCAATGACGGCGCCATGCTGTTTCTGGATGGAGAAGAAGTGCTTGTGTGCCTGACGGTTGGTAAAGACCACTGCCTCGCCACACAGTGCGCCTATCTTGGTTCCGCCAATATAAAAGACGTCGCAATGGCGTGCCAGGTAGGGCAGCGTGACGTCACAACCCTCAGCCATCAACCCATAACCCAAACGGGCCCCGTCAATATATAGTGGGATATCATATCGCTGACAGACTTGATAGAGTTCGTCCAACTCTTGCGCTGTATAGAGCGTGCCGAGTTCGGTGGGAAAGGTAATATAGACCAGTCCTGGATGTACCGCATGGTCGCGGTTGCCGTCGTGATAGAAATCGTCAAGATACTTGTTGAGGGCCTTAGCCTCCATCTTACCCCAATGATCCGGAATCGTTATAATCTTATGTTCCGTAAACTCAACGGCACCAGCCTCATGGACATTGATGTGGCCCGAACCAACACAGATAACGCCTTCGTACTGATAGAGCATCGAGTCGATGGTGGTAGCGTTGGTCTGTGTACCACCCGTCAAGAAAAATATCTGGGCATCGGGCATACCGATGGCCTCGCGGATACGCTGCTTGGCACGCTCTGAGAACTCGTCGAAACCATAAGGCGTTGGACGGGCATCATTGTAACGCACCAAGTTCTCGAGTACTTTCGGATGGGCGCCGTTATTATAGTCGCATTCAAAGGAAATCATAATGCTTCGAGCATGCGCTTGATAACTACCGAGCAAGATATTTCACGGTTGGCAGCCTCAGGGATGACAATCGAATTGGCTGACTCGATGACGTCGTCAGTGACAATCAAGCCACGACGAACGGGCAGACAGTGCATGAACTTACCGTTGTTGGTCCACGACATGTGCTCGGTATCTACCGTCCATGACATGTCCTTCGACGTAATCTTTCCGTAATCTGCCAGGTTGGTTACACCAGGGTTCGACCAGTTCTTAGCATATATGAAGTCAGCACCCTCGAAGGCCTTTTTCTGGTCGTATTCCACACGGGCATTGCCCACAAACTTCGGATCGAGCTCGTAACCCTCAGGATGGGTTATCACAAAGTCGACATCAGCTGCATTCATCCACTGAGCGAACGAGTTAGGCACTGCCTGGGGCAAAGCACGGCAATGGGGAGCCCATGTAAGCACGACTTTTGGTCGTTTTACCGTCTTATACTCCTCTATCGTTATCAAGTCGGCAAAAGCCTGTAAGGGATGAACGGTGGCCGTCTCCATGGCAAAGACGGGTTTGCCGCTATACTTGATAAACTGGTTGAGCACCGTCTCAGCATAGTCGTAGTCACGATCAGTCAGTCCGGCAAACGAGCGTACACCAATGATGTCGCAATAGCAACCCATGACGGGAATAGCCTCCAACAGATGTTCGCTCTTGTCACCATCCATGATGACGCCACGTTCGGTCTCTAACTTCCATGCACCAGCATTGACGTCAAGCACGATGACGTTCATGCCTAAATTCATGGCAGCCTTCTGTGTTGAAAGACGGGTACGCAATGAGTTATTGAAAAAGATCATCATCAGGGTCTTGTTCTTGCCCAAATGCTGATACTTATAACGATCATTCTTTATCTCGAATGCCTCGGCCATCGCCTTGTCAAGGGGGCCAATATCGGAAACATTAATAAAACTCTTCATAATCTATTTTTGTTATTTCGTTATTTCGCTATTTCGAAATGTCGGAATATTGACATTTCAAGGTTAGGGGCGTGTCTGACCTTCGCCCTCGATAATCCACTTGTAAGTGGTAATCTCCTCCAAGGCCATCGGACCACGGGGGCCGAGTTTCTGGGTAGAGATACCAATCTCGGCACCAAGGCCGAACTGGGCACCGTCGGTAAATGATGTGGGAGCGTTCCAATAGACACAAGCCGCATCAACATGAGCCTGAAAACGGCGGGCCGTCTCTTTGTTCTCGGTAATAATAGCCTCGCTATGGCCACTGCCAAACTGGTCGATATGTGCCAAAGCCTCGTCAAGTGAGGTAACGGTACGGATAGACATCTTGTAGTCCATAAATTCCGTACCAAAACACTCTTCCGTTGCTGGCTGTAGTAAGATATCAGGATAATGACCTGTCAGCAACTGATATGCTGGGCCATCGGCATAAAGCGTTACCTTATGGTCAAGCAATGGTTTTACCAGTTCAAGCAAGTCGCCCAAACGCTTCTCATGGATAATCAGACAGTCAAGGGCATTGCATACCGAGACACGACGGGTCTTGGCATTGCAAATGATAGCCTTGCCCTTCTCCATGTCACCATCCACATCAAAATAGGTGTTTACCACACCAGCACCCGTCTCAATAACTGGGATACGGGCCGTATCGCGCACAAAGTCTATCAGGCGGCGTCCACCACGGGGAATGCACAGGTCTATATAACCCACGGCATTAAGCATCTCACCAGTAGCCTCATGGGTGGCTGGCAGCAATGTCACGACAGCAGGATCAACACCATAGCGTTCCAACACCTCATGAATCAACTCGACGGATGCCTGATTAGACAGGTCGGCATCAGAGCCACCTTTCAACACACAGGCATTACCGCTCTTAAAGCACAGCGAGAACACATCAAAAGTCACATTGGGACGAGCCTCGTATATCATGCCAATAACGCCGAAGGGTACAGAGACACGATGCAGACGAAGACCGTTGGGTAAAGTCTTCTCTTTCGTGATATGCCCTAATGGAGAAGGTAATTCAGCTACATGGCGCATATCAGATGCGATATCGTCAAGACGCTTGGGAGTCAACTGAAGACGGTCGTACAACGGATTCTTAGGATCCATTTTTGCCAAGTCCTTCACGTTGGACGAGAGAATACGTTCTTGGAGGTCTACAATGGCATCAGCCACAGCCAGCAAAATCTGGTTACGCAAGTCTTCTGAAATCAATGCAAGCGAACGACTGGCAGCCTTAGCCTTCTTAAATGTTTCTATCAATTCCATAAGGTATGAATTCTGTATGTGGTACGTTTAGTTTATTCTGCATGAGGTCTACCAAGATGTTGTCACGCTCGCCATTGGCAATGATGACACGAATGCCTGCCTTCTGCACTTTTGTGGCGGTAGTATATTTCGAATGCATACCACCACGACCGAAGGCACTCTTCTCAGGCTGGATATATTCAGAGAGGTCACGACCTGGCTGCACCTCTGGTATCAGCTCTGCCGTTGGGTCATTAGGATTCTTGGTGAATACACCATCGATGTTGGATAGCAGAACCAGCGTTTCAGCCTGCATCATCTGGGCAATCAGTCCTGACAGCTCATCATTATCAGTAAACATCAATCCTGTAATACTAACGGTGTCGTTCTCATTGACGATGGGTAACACACCATTATCCAACATCACATTCATACACTGCCGCTGATTGGCGTACTCATCGCCTGGCTCAAAATTCTTCTTCATAGTAAGCACCTGTCCTATATGGATTTCGTACTCACGGAAGAGGTCGTAGTAGAGCCCCATGAGTTTAACCTGTCCCAAGGCAGAGAACAGCTGGCGCTGCTCAACACTGTCCAGTTCACGACCCGTACGCAATTCATCGCGTCCTGCTGATACGGCACCGCTGGATACGAGGATGACGTCATAGTCTTGACTACGGAGCCAAGCTATCTGATCAACCAATGCCGACATACGTGTCACGTCGAGTTTCCCGTCAGCACGGGTCAACACATTCGAGCCTACTTTAACTACAATTCTTTTCTTCATTGTCGGTTAAGTCTAATAAAGTGGTATATCCTTCAGATGATCGATCTCAGGGGTGGCACCATCTGGCGTGCCCACCACCGTAAGAATATCGAAACGGATATCCTGATTCACATGATAATACTTCACATAATGATTAATGGCACCCTGAAGGTTACGACGCTTATGATAGTCAACGGCTGTCTCAGGCTCTATAAAAGCACGGTTACGGCGCGCCTTCACTTCAACAAACACGACCGTATCCTCATCCTTGGCAATGATATCTATGTCACGATGACCCGATTTCCAATCACGTGCCACAATGGTATAGCCCATACGCTGAAGGTAGTCAGCAGCACAGTCTTCACCCCATTTACCTAATTCATTATGAGCCGCCATAAATCAATAACATACTAATTGAATTGCAAAGGTACAAATAATAGTTGTAACTCGGCATACTCCATACG
>CAMHTW010000043.1 GCA_946188165.1 uncultured Prevotella sp. | reverse complement strand
TAACGCGTACATTATTATATATAGCGCGATCATGGTGGTTATCGTTGCCTTCCTGTTGGCATTTGTCTATCAGGCACTGAAGCCTATGCAGGATGCTAACGTGGCACTTGATGTGAAGAAGCAGATTCTCTACTCGCTCAACATCCGCAACCTGGATGGTGCTGAGGCCGAGGCTAAGTATGCCGAGGTGGTAAAGGAAGAGAAAGAAAACAATAGCCAGAAGGTATACGAGTGCCAGATTGATGGCAAGAACATCGTGGTAGTATCGCTCAAGGGCATGGGTCTTTGGGGCGGCATCAGCGGCTATCTGGCTGTTGACCCCGAGGGTAAGGTTTACGGCGCCTACTTCAACCACGAAGGCGAGACCGCTGGTCTGGGTGCTGAAATCAAGGACTCTCAGGAGTGGCAGGAGAAGTTCATCGGCAAGAAGATCTGGGACGAGCAGGGCAACGTGGTTCTCTCAGTAGTAAAGAAGGTGGACAATCCCGAGTCGCAGGTTGACTGCGTGACAGGTGCTACCCTCACTTCGAATGGCGTAGATGCCATGCTGAAGGACGGTCTGAAGAATGTTAAACAAAATGCAGAGGAGGAGTAAGACTATGGCATTATTCAGTAAACAAAATAAGGAGGTTTTCACAAACCCGTTGAACGTAGATAATCCTATCCTCGGACAGGTATTGGGTATCTGCTCGGCGCTGGCTGTAACATCGCAGCTCAAGCCCGCCATCGTGATGGGTCTGGCTGTAACCGTTATCACAGCCTTTTCTAACACCATCATCTCTATCATCCGCAACACTATCCCTAACCGCATTCGTATTGTGGTTCAGCTGGTGGTTGTGGCTGCGCTGGTAACTATCGTTTCGCAGATTCTGAAGGCTTTCGCTTACGATGTGAGCGTTCAGCTCTCAGTATATGTAGGACTGATTATCACCAACTGTATCCTGATGGGCCGCCTCGAGGCTTTTGCCATGCAGAACAAGCCTTGGCCTTCGTTCCTCGATGGCTTAGGCAACGGTCTGGGCTACGCTATGATTCTGGTCATCGTTGGTGTCGTTCGCGAGTTGCTGGGCCGTGGCTCACTGCTGGGCTTCCAGATTATTCCTGATGCCTGCTACGACTTCGGCTATGTGAACAACGGTATGATGACGATGCCAGCTATGGCACTGATTCTCGTGGGATGTGTGATTTGGGTTCATCGTGCTTACTTTTATAAGGAGAAATAAGATATGGAACACGCAATATCATTACTATTCAGGTCGATCTTTGTCGACAATATGATCTTCGCCTTCTTCCTCGGCATGTGCTCTTATCTGGCTGTGTCGAAGACTGTGAAGACTTCGCTGGGACTGGGTCTCGCTGTGACATTCGTGCTCACTGTTACCGTTCCCGTTAACTATCTGTTGCAGACCAAGGTACTGGGCCCCGACTGTCTCGTTGAGGGTGTCGACCTCAGCTATCTGTCGTTTATCCTCTTTATCGCTGTGATTGCCGGTATGGTACAGCTGGTCGAGATGACGGTAGAGAAGTATTCTCCATCGCTCTATGCAGCACTGGGTATCTTCCTGCCGCTGATTGCCGTGAACTGTGCCATCATGGGTGCCTCGCTGTTCATGCAGCAGCGCATCTTGATGGACCCCTCTAATTCGCAGGCCATTACCTCTATCTGGGATGCCGTCATCTATGGCTTCGGCTCGGGTATCGGTTGGGCTCTGGCCATCGTTGCTATGGGTGCCATTCGCGAAAAAATGCAGTATTCTGATGTTCCCAAGCCCCTGCAGGGCCTCGGCATCGTGTTTATTACCGTGGGTCTTATGGCTATGGCAATGATGTGTTTCAGTGGCTTGAATATTTAATGTTTAATGTTAAATGTTTAATGTAAAATATGGCACAGTTTATAGCATATAGTATAGGGGTTTTCCTCTTGGTAATCATCCTGCTGGTGATTATCCTGTTGGTGGCTAAGAAGTATCTGAGCCCCAGCGGCAACGTGAATATTACAGTGAATGGCGATAAGGTGCTCAACGTGCCTCAGGGCAACAACCTGATGGCGACCTTGAACCAGAACGGCATCTTCCTGCCTTCAGCATGTGGCGGTAAAGCCAGCTGCGGACAGTGTAAGGTACAGGTGCTCGAGGGCGGTGGCGAGATTCTTGATAGTGAAAAACCTCACTTCACCCGTAAGCAGATTAAGGACCATTGGCGCTTAGGATGCCAGTGCAAGGTGAAGGGCGACCTGAAGATACATGTTGACGAGAGCATCTTGGGTGTTAAAGAGTACGAGTGTACTGTTATCGCTAACAAGAACGTGGCTACCTTCATCAAGGAGTTCAAGGTGCAGCTGCCCGCAGGCGAGCACATGGACTTCCTGCCTGGCTCGTACGCTCAGATTAAGATTCCTAAGTTCGATTGCATCGACTACGACAAGGACTTCGACAAGAGCCTCATTGGTGACGAGTATCTGCCTTCATGGGAGAAGTTCGGCTTGTTCCCACTCAAGTGTAAGAACCCAGAGGACACCATTCGTGCCTACTCAATGGCCAACTATCCTGCCGAGGGCGATGTCTTCATGCTAACGGTACGTATCGCTACGCCTCCGTTTAAGGCTGACAAGAGCGGATTCATGGAGGTCAACCCAGGTATCGCTTCATCTTACATCTTCTCGCTGAAACCAGGCGACAAGGTCATCATGAGTGGACCTTTCGGTGACTTCCACCCACACTTCGACTCGAAGAAGGAGATGATTTGGGTTGGTGGTGGTGCCGGTATGGCTCCGCTGCGTGCTCAGATCATGCACATGACAAAGACACTGCACACCAAAGACCGCGAGATGCACTACTTCTATGGTGCACGCGCGCTGAACGAGGTGTTCTATCTCGACGATTTCTTGGGCTTGGAGAAGGAGTACCCCAACTTCCATTTCCATCTAGCTCTCGACCGTCCAGACCCTGCAGCCGATGCCGCAGGCGTCAAGTACACCCCGGGCTTCGTTCATCAGGTCATGCTGAACACCTACCTGAAGGACCACGAGGCTCCTGAGGATATCGAGTACTACATGTGCGGTCCTGGCCCCATGTCGAAGGCCGTGGTATCTATGCTCGACTCACTCGGCGTAGATCCAGAAAGTATCATGTACGATAACTTTGGAGGTTAATCCTCTGTCGTTTAGGATATATCAAAAGAGGACGGGCAATGGTCAGTCCTCTTTTATTGTTCTATTCACGCCATAGCCACGAGGCAAGACGATTGACCCAGCGGATGGAGATACGGAACCAGCGGTAGGTGCTAACCTCCTTGCCACCGAAGCGGAGAATGAAGTCGCGATAGGGATTCTTGCGGAAGGGCAGTCCTACATCCATGAAACGGATGTGCTGATAGCCCGAACTATGGGCAGCCTTGATGGTGGCCCACATAGTAATGGCATTAGGATGGAGTGGGGCATAGCTCTTACGGCGCGAGGCGGAATACCAGAGGTAGGCGTCGCCATCGCTGAAGACGGTGACGGTGGTGCCAATGACGTGGTCGTGGTATTTTGTAATCAGTATCTGGCACATGCCTTGTTGCATCATCTCGCGGAAGAAAGCATCGTCAGGGATGTAACGCTTGGGCTTGAACCAGTGGTGACTACGCAGAAGCTTGGAAAAGGCCTTGAATTCGTCAAGTGTCTCTACGGGTTTGGTCACTGCCCCACGTTGCTGGCCATGAACAATGCGTTGTAATTGCTGTTCGCTGATGCGCTCCTCGGGGGTACGTGAATGTAGCGAGTTGTGGATGTTCATCCAGCGTACGGGGAAGAAACGCTGCTGGCGCAGTTCGCGATAACCGAACATCTTTTCACGCAAATGACTCAGCTCGATATACAGCGTGCGGTTTTGCAGCAGACGGGTCAATGCCTGAATCATCATGCCAAACAGCTCGGCATTACTGCCATTGTCGCCATATATGCGTACGTGTGTGTAGAAAAAAGGTGGAAACCACAACCTGCGGATGCGCATAATGGCCAGCAGGTGGGCTTGTACGACACCGTCATCATCCGTGACAACTGCCATATAGGGCTTGAGGCGAGGGGTATGCTCGCACAATGCCATCAGCTCGCGACTATGGAAAAAGTTGCCTGTCGAGAACTCGGGCAGAAGGTCAGTATGTCGGTATATCGTGACTTTCATGCTACAAAGATACAAAATAATTCATAATTCATAATGCATAATTCATAATTATTTCGTAATTTTGCAGACATATCAATAAAAATAGGTTATGGAATTTAAGGATTTAGTACAATTGCGTCGCTCACACCGTAAGTTTACGGCTGAGGAGATTGATGCTGACGACGTGAAGTTGATATTACGCGCAGGGCTGATGGCTCCCACCTCGAAGGGACAGCGTGCCTGGCAGTTTGTAGTGGTGGACGACAAGACTGATCTTGAGAAACTGGCCGATGCCAAGGATATGGGGGGACAGTTCCTGAAGGATGCTCCTCTGGCTATTGTCGTGCTGGGCGACCCCATGCAGAACGACTGCTGGGTTGAGGACGGCTCGATAGCTGCCATCTCGATGCAGTATCAGATTGAAGCCCTCGGGCTTGGTTCGTGCTGGATTCAGATGCGTGGTCGCGGATTGAGCGACGGCACCAGTGCCGATACCGTTATTCAGGGTGTGCTGGATATTCCTGAGAACCTGTCGTGTCTCTGCATTTTGGCTGTGGGCCACAAGGCTGACGAGCGCAAGCCCCAGAACGAGGATAAGCTGAAATGGGAGAACGTACATCTCAATAAATTCTAAAATTTCGAAATCTCGAAATATTGATAAAATGAAAATCGTTTTAATCGGACGGGGACGGCTGGCGACGAATCTGGAACATGCGTTGCTGTCAGCAGGTCACGAGGTGGCGAGCATCAACAGTCGTACGTTGGAGGCGTTACCCTTGGAGGCAGACGTCTATATCGTAGCAGTGAAGGACGCAGCACTGGCGGATGTGATACGTGCGGCCACGAAAGGGCGCGAAAGCCAATTGTTTGTGCATACCGCTGGCTCTATGCCGATGGATATGTTCAAGGGGCTGACGGCTCATTATGGCGTGTTCTATCCCATGCAGACCTTCTCGAAGGAACGATTGGTCGATTTCAACGATATTTCCGTATTTCTGGAAACCAATGACGCCGTCTCGATGGAACGGCTGAAAATGCTGAGCACTACGCTGACCACTCATATCTATGAACTGGACAGCGAGGGACGCAAACATCTGCATCTGGCTGCCGTCTTTGCCTGCAACTTTGTCAACCACTGCTATTCACTTTCTGCAGAGGTGCTGGCTGCCAAGGGCTTGCCCTTCTCGGTGATGTTGCCATTAGTCGATGAAACGGCACAGAAAGTACACGAGCTATCACCCCGTGAGGCACAGACGGGTCCTGCCGTGCGTGGCGATCAGAACGTCATGCAGATGCAGGCCAATATGTTGGCAGGTAATCCTGCTGTAAAGCAGATATACGAAGCATTATCAAACGATATACAACGATTAGCAGACAATGATTAACTACGATTTATCAAAGATACGTGCCGTGGTGTTCGACTTGGATGGTGTACTCTCGTCAGAGACCATTGCCTTAGGCATAGACGGTACACCCCTGCGCACAGTGAATATCAAGGACGGCTATGCCATTCAGCTGGCTATGAAGATGGGTCTGCGCATTGCTATCCTTTCGGGTTGTAAGATTGAGGCCGTACGCAAGCGCTACGAGGGTTTGGGTATGGAGGACATTTATCTTGGTGCTGCTGTGAAAATCAAGATTTACGATGATTTCATCGCTAAATATGGGTTGAAGGATGATGAAGTCATCTTTATGGGCGACGACATTCCCGATTTGGAAGTCATGCATAGGGTAGGCTGTGCCGTCTGTCCGAAGGATGCCTGTCCTGAGATAAAGGCCGTCAGCCGCTATGTGAGCGATAAATGCGGTGGACAAGGCTGTGGGCGTGATGTCATCGAGCAGGTGCTGCGTGCCCAGGGCAAATGGCTGAAGGATGAAAGGGCGTTTGGTTGGTAAGGAGATGTAAGATGTAAGATGGAAGAAGGATGATGTAAGATGGATGATGTAAGATGGAAGATTATATTGGCGAGCAATTCGCCGCGCCGTAAGGAGCTGTTGGCTGGTTTGGACCTGCAGTTCGAGGTACGTGTGTTGCAGGACATCGACGAGAGTTATCCTCACGACTTGCCAACACTGAAAATTGCCGAATTCATCTCGAAAAAGAAGGCTGATGCATACGTTGAGACGATGGCTGACGATGAGCTGGTCATTACGGCTGATACGGTAGTGATACTGGGCGACGAGGTAATGGGCAAACCCCACGATGAGGCTGATGCCAAGAGAATGTTAGGTGAGCTAAGTGGTCGGACGCACCAGGTAGCAACTGGTGTGACGCTGTCAACGAAAGAGCGCCAGATGAGCTTTTCGGTGGTAACAGACGTTACCTTCAAACAGTTGAGTGCTGATGAAATCGACTATTATGTACGCACCTATCATCCGATGGACAAGGCGGGTGCCTACGGCATACAAGAGTGGATAGGATACATCGGTGTGACGGCTCTGAAAGGTAGTTATTTTAACGTGATGGGACTGCCCGTTCAGCGCATTTACGAAGCCCTTAAAACATTCTCTGACTCTAAGTCTGAGTGTGGCGTTGCAATCTTCTAAACTCTGATAATGTTATTGCTGTTGCAATGGCAACATTCAGTGATTCAGCAGTTTCTGAATTCTTATTAAAGTTTGGAATCAATAGTTTATTAGTGACCAATTGGCGTACCTCAGTCGAGATACCATTGCCCTCATTGCCCATCACGATAATACCGTTTTCAGACAATGGCTGCTGGTAGATGTCCTGTCCGTCGAGCAGGGTGCCATAGATGGGAACATCGGCTTTGCTGAGCAACGGAACAAGGTCGCAATAGGTAATGTTGACATGTGCCAAACTTCCCATTGTGGCCTGTACCACTTTTGGATTATAGACGTCAGCCGTATCAGGCGAACAGTAGATTTGGGTAATGCCAAACCAGTCGGCTATGCGGATAATGGTACCCACATTACCAGGGTCTTGAACGCCGTCGAGAGCAAGTGAGAGGGTTGATGTCTGATGTATGATGTCTGAGGTCTGAGAGGGCGTGGGGATATGGAATACGCCGAGCACCTCTTGAGGATGTTGCAGGAAGCTGATGCGGCGCAGCTCGTCGTCGGTAATGAGTTCAGCATCTGGACGTGAGACGGTGCTGAAGATAGAGTGGGGCGTATAGCCTGCGCGCAACAGATCGCCAACCACTTTGGGCCCTTCAGCCACAAACAATCCCTCACGTTTGCGGTTTTTCTTCGTTTCCAACGACTTAATCAGCTTGATTTGGTTCTTGCTCAACATACTTTTCTTTTATTTTTGGTGCAAAGATAAGAAATAAATAAGAGTTAAGAGTTAAGAATTAAGAAAAAATGCTTAACTTTGCACGAAATATGAGGAAGCACCTTATCATAACAGCCTTAGGAATGCTGCTGTTGGCGTCCTGCTCGGAAACGAAATACGTGGCCGAGGGCGAGCTGTTGTTGGATAAGGTCAAAGTGAAGAGCGACGTGAAGGAACGTGCCATCAATACCACAGAGCTTAAGTCGTACGTCCGCCAGCGTGGTAACTCTCGCTGGTTCTCGCTCATCAAGGTACCCCTCTACACCTATTCGCTGTCAGGTCGCGACACCACACGGTGGCTGAACCGTACGCTGCGCTCCATAGGCGAGGCGCCACAGATCTACGACTCGTTGCTGACCGTTCAATCTGCCGTTCGCCTACGCGATAACCTCCAGAATATGGGCTATCTGCGGGCTACGGTAGATATTCATCAGAAAGTAAAAGGCAAGAAGTTGCGCACCACCTACTTTCTGCATCCTGGCAAACTCTATCAGATTCGTCGTGTTTCCTACGATATTCAGGACACTGCCATTGCCAAATTGCTGAATACGGCCGATTCCACCACGTGGGGACTGCATAGCGGCATGAGTTTCAATGCCGAGAATCTGGACAGTGAACGAAAGCGTATTGTCAACGAACTGACACAGAACGGGTACTACCACTTCAACAAGGACTTTATTTCATATAAGGCTGATTCCATCGCAGGAACACAGCTAATTGACCTGACGCTGGTATTGCACCGTTTCCGCAATAATCAGGTCAGGGACGTCCCTCACCAGCGTTATACGATGGGCCAGATTGCCTATAAGAGTGGTAGTGCGGATGACAGCATCATCCACCTGCGTCCTAAAGTGCTGCGTAACAACACCTTCTTGGAAAGTGGCGACTACTATTCGTCGCGCCAGTTGCAGAGCACCTATAACCACTTCGGACGTTTGGGCGCCGTGCGCTATACCAATATATCCTTTACGGAACACGCCATGGAGCCTGTACTGGATTGCGATATAGCCATTACCACCAACAAGCCCTCGACTCTCTCTTTCCAGCCAGAAGGTACCAATACATCGGGCGATTTGGGTGCTGCGGCTTCGCTGACCTACCAGAACCGCAACCTGTTCCGAGGCTCTGAACTGCTGACCATCGAACTGCGTGGTGCCTACGAAGCCATCAAGGGTTTGGAGGGCTATGCCCAGCAAGACTTTATAGAGTATAGTTTGGAGACCAAGCTGAATTTCCCTCGTTTCATCGCTCCCTTCCTGGCACGTAGCTTCCGTCGTCGCACCACTGCAACCAGTGAGGTGTCGCTATTGTACGACCTTCAGAACCGTCCCGAGTTCCGTCGCAGGGTCTTTTCTGTGGCTTGGCGCTACAAATGGAACGACCCTCGTCATCATGACCGCTATCAGATTGACTTGCTTGACCTGAACTATATCTCGATGCCTTGGATCAGCGAAACGTTCTATAACGAATATCTCGATGATACCAGTTCGCGCAATGCCATCCTGCGCTATAACTACGAGAACCTGTTCATCATGAAGTTTGGCGTCGGCTATACCTATAATAATGGCCGCATCGCCATCAAGGCCAAAGCCGAAACGGCGGGTAACCTGCTCTATGGCGCTGCTAAAGCTTTGGGATTCCATCGGAATGCCGAAGGCCAGTACACGTTTATGGATTTGGCTTTTGCCCAGTATGCCAAGGGTGATGTTGATTTGACGCGCAACATCCAATTAGCCTATAATAACCAGTTGGTGTTCCACTTCGGACTCGGCATTGCCTATCCCTATGGCAACAGTACCATTCTGCCCTTCGAGAAACGTTACTTCTCGGGTGGTGCCAACAGCGTGCGTGGCTGGAGTGTACGCTCGTTGGGCCCTGGTAAGTTTGTGGGGACTGACGGACGCATTGACTTTATCAACCAGACGGGTGATATGAAGCTGGATATGAATGTAGAGTACAGAGCCAAGCTGTTCTGGAAGTTTGGCGGCGCCCTCTTCGTCGATGCCGGTAACATCTGGACGCTACGCGACTATCCTGACCAGCCGGGAGGCGTGTTTAAGTTCTCGGAATTCTGGAAACAGTTGGCTGTCAGCTATGGTTTGGGCTTACGCTTGAATTTCGATTACTTTATCGTACGTTTCGATATGGGTATGAAGGCTGTCAATCCTGCCTACGAGACGCGCAGGGAGCACTTGCCGCTGCTCTATCCGAAACTCAGTCGCGACTTTGCTTTTCACTTCGCGGTAGGCCTGCCATTCTAATCTGCCAGCCAGCCTCGCGCTTTACCACCACAACTTTGAATGTACCATCCTTGACCAGTTCGGCTTTCCCTTGTGCTGAGGGCTTCAGGCTGTTGGTCACGTTCAGCGTTACCAGTCGCATGGTGTCGTTGGCTTCGTCGAATCCATCGTCCACCGACACTTGCGCGCCGCCAGCCTCTTGCAGCAGTTTCAGTTCCTCTGCACTGGTGTTCGATGCCGCATATTGCAACCACTTCTGGCTCTCCGTCGTCACATATCCACTGGCATCCTTGAAATCGCAGTTGAAGTAGGCGTCAGCCCAATCCCCCGCAGCCTCACGTGCCTGTTGGTCGCCGTCCATTCCACCGTCACATCCTGCCAACATCAAAGCCGTCATGAATAGTAAAAGCTGTTTCATAATCATTAAATATCTAAAAAATCTCTGCAAAGATACGTAAAAACTGCTTACTTTTTATTACTTTTGCAGAAATTTTTGAAAAAAAGATGCTAAAATTCATATCTTTCGGTAGTGGCAGCAGCGGAAATTGCTACTATTTAGCCACTGAAACCGATGCACTTATCATAGATATCGGCGTTGGCCTGCGAGGTCTGCGCAAAAACTGCAAGGAGTATGGCGTAAACTTGCAGAAGGTACATCATGTGCTGGTGACTCACGACCATGCCGACCATATCAAGTCGGTAGGCGCCATCAGTGCCGACTTCTCGTTGCCAATCTATGCCACACGCGAGGTTCATGCAGGCATCAATCGCAACTACTGCATTACAAAAAAGGTTGCTAAGGAGCTGGCCTGTTACGTTGAAAAGGGCCAAACTGTCACTTTGGGCGACTTCCAGGTGACACCTTTTGGCGTGCCTCACGACAGTACTGACAATGTGGGCTACTTCATCGAGGCTGGTGGCACCGACTTCTGTCTGATAACCGATGCAGGCATGGTAACTGATGAGATGAAGCCTTTTATCACGCGTGCCCACCATTTAGTCATCGAGGCCAACCACGACGAAGAGATGGTTATGAGCGGTCCCTATCCCCAGTTTCTCAAAGAGCGCATTCTCTCCGCCACAGGCCACCTCTCCAACCGTTCGTGTGGCGAGGCCATCGCCCAGAACATGAGTCAGGACTTGAAACACGTCTGGCTCTGTCACCTCAGCGAAGAGAACAACCATCCCGAACTGGCACGAAAGACCGTTGAAAGCGTGCTCCGCAGCTATGGTATCATAGCAGGTGCAGACCTGCAACTGGAGGTGTTGAAGCGTAATTCGCCGACAGGACCTTACGAGCTGGAATAATTGAAACTTTCACATTGTTGATTAAGCAATAAAAAAGTAGGAAGAAAACAGATGGTTCTCTTCCTACCTTATATTATATAGGTGTCGCTTAGTAGCTGCGGGCAATGATGACGCGGTACTTGGCGGGTTTGCCGCTGACCATGTCGGTGCCGGGCGTCTGCTCGTAGGCGAAGGGTACGCAACGGATGGTGGCCTGGGTCTCCTCCTTGATTTTGGCCTCGGTCTCGGCAGTGCCGTCCCAGTGGCAGAGGAAGAAGCCGCCGTCCTTGACGCGCTCCTTGAACTCCTCGTAGTTGTCGCACTCGTAGACGTGCTCGTCACGATACTTGCGGGCTTTCTCGAAGATGTTCTTCTGGATGTCCTCCAGCAGTTGCTCTACGTATTCGGCAATACCCTCCAGAGGACGGGTCTCTTTCTCCAGCGTGTCACGACGCATCACCTCGATGGTGCCGTTCTCCAAGTCGCGGGCACCCAGTACGAGACGTACGGGAACACCCTTCAGCTCGTAGTCGGCAAACTTGAAGCCCGGACGCTTGTTGTCCGCATCGTCGAACTTGACGCTGATGCCTGCCTTGCGCAGCTTCTCAATGATGGGCTGTACTTCCTTGTTCACCAACTCCATCTGCTCGGGCTTGGTGGCGATAGGAATGATGACCACCTGGATAGGAGCCAGACGCGGCGGCAGTACGAGACCGTTGTCGTCAGAGTGGGTCATGATGAGCGCACCGATGAGTCGGGTAGAGACACCCCACGAGGTAGCCCATACGTATTCGGGCTTGTTCTCCTTATTTAAATATGTAACCTCGAAAGCCTTGGCGAAGTTCTGGCCCAGGAAGTGTGAGGTACCGCTCTGCAGGGCCTTGCCGTCCTGCATCATAGCCTCGATGGTGTAGGTGTCGAGGGCACCGGCAAAACGCTCGGTCTCGCTCTTCACACCCTGCAGCACAGGAACGGCCATCCACTCTTCAGCGAATTTGGCATAGACGTGCAGCATCTTCTTGGCTTCCTCTTCAGCCTCCTCACGGGTGGCATGAGCCGTATGACCTTCCTGCCACAAGAATTCAGAAGTGCGGAGGAACGGACGCGTACGCATCTCCCAGCGCATGACGTTACACCACTGGTTGCACATCAGGGGCAGGTCGCGCCACGACTGAATCCAATTCTTATAGGTGTTCCAGATAATCGTCTCAGAGGTGGGACGGATAATCAGCTCTTCCTCCAACATGGCGGTGGGGTCCACGACGACGCCACTCTTGTCCTCGGTAGCCTTCAGACGATAGTGGGTGACGACGGCACACTCCTTGGCGAAACCTTCAACATGTTCGGCCTCACGAGAGAGGAATGACTTCGGGATGAGCAGGGGGAAATAAGCATTCTGAGCACCCGTCTCCTTGAACATACGGTCCAGTTCGTGCTGCATCTTCTCCCAAATGGCATAGCCATAGGGCTTAATAACCATACAACCGCGCACGGCACTCTGCTCGGCGAGGTCGGCTTTAACGACAAGATCGTTGTACCACTGGCTGTAATTTTCAGCCCTTTTCGTTAAATCTTTTAATTCTTTTGCCATATTTTCAGTCGATTTTCTTAAATTTTGCTGCAAAGGTACAAAATAATTCATAATTTTTATTTCATATTTCATAATTATTTTCTAACTTTGCAATCAAAATACTATTTTTCTATAATTAAAACATTTAGATTTATGAAGACAAAAATTTTATCTTTGTTGCTGTGTGTGGGTATGCTGTTCGCTTGTAACAATACCCAGAAAGGCGCTGCTATCGGTGCTGGTGGCGGTGCCGTATTAGGTGGTATCATTGGTCATATTGCAGGTAATACTGCTATCGGTGCTGCCATTGGTGGTGCTGTAGGTGCCGGCGCTGGTGCTATCATCGGTAACCGTATGGACAAGGCCAAGAAGGCTGCCCAGAAGGTAGATGGTGCCAAGGTTGAAACCGTCAAGGACACCAACGGTCTGGACGCTGTGAAGGTCTCGTTCGATGCAGGTATCCTGTTTGCAACTGGTAAGGCCGACCTCTCTGCTGCCTCTCAGACTTCAATTGCCGAGATTGCCAAGGTGCTGAAGGAGAACAGCGACATGGACATCGCCATTATCGGACACACCGACAGCACTGGTCCTGACGCTGTGAACAATCCTCTCTCAGTCAACCGTGCCAAGTCTGTTCAGAACAGCCTGAAGAATCAGGGCGTGAACAACATCAAGCGCGTAGAGGGTCAGGGCTCAAAGAATCCCGTTGCCGACAACTCTACTGAGAACGGTCGCAAGCTGAATCGTCGTGTTGAGGTTTACATGTATGCCTCTAAGCAGATGATTGACAATGCTAATGCTCAGGCTAACTAATGCTTCGTTAGTGAAGAGTGAAGATTGAAAATTGAAGAAGTTTTTCAGTAAACTCAAGAAAATCGTATTATGGATAGTGGTGGCATTCTTTGCCTCCACTATCCTTTCTGTAGTAGCCTTGCGGTGGCTACCGGTATATGCTACGCCCCTGATGTTCATCCGCTGGGCACAGCAGATAAAAGCGGGGGAGGAAACAAAGTGGTATCATCATTGGGTACCGCTGGAAGAGATATCGCCCTCGTTGTCGTTGGCAGTAATGGCCTCAGAGGATGCCCATTTCCTGGATCATCACGGCTTTGACTTCAAAGCCATTGAGCATGCTGCCATGCGAAATATGAAACATCCCGAGAAGCGTAAAATGGGTGCATCGACTATTTCGCAACAGACGGCGAAGAACGTATTCCTATGGCCTGGTCGTTCATGGACACGCAAGGGGCTTGAGGTGTATTTCACCACGCTGATAGAGGTCATGTGGACCAAGGAGCGCATCATGGAGGTCTATCTGAATTCTATCGAGATGGGCGATGGCATCTATGGTGCCGATGCCGTGGCCGAGCAGCATTTTAACACCACAGCCAAAGAACTGACCCCTGCGCAGTGTGCCCTCATAGCAGCTACGCTGCCTAATCCCAGACGTTACAGCTCTGCCAACCCCAGCAAATATATGAAGAAACGGCAAAAGCGCATCCTTCACGAAATGAAGTTCGTCGAACCGTTGAAGGAAGCGGCGAAAGATGACTGAGGTCATTATTTTTAGGTATTTTAGTCTGAATATTTTCTGATGTAGATTCTTTTTTGTACCTTTGTGGGCAAATTGTAGCAAAGGTATGACACTTTCAGACTTAAAGACAGGCGACGAAGCCTATATCGTCAAGGTAAAGGGACACGGAGGTTTCCGCAAGCGAATTGTGGAAATGGGCTTTATTAAGGGGCAACGCGTAGATGTGTTGCAGAGTGCTCCTTTGCAGGACCCTGTGAAATATAAGGTCATGGGCTATGAGGTAAGTCTGCGTCGTCAGGAGGCTGAAAAGATTGAGGTAACGCAAGATGAGCGTGAGGCTGCAGGTATCAGTGAACCGCAAAACGTGGCCAGCACGGCTCATTATGCCAAGCATTCTGCCCGTCGTACCATCAATGTGGCGCTGGTGGGCAATCCCAACTGTGGTAAGACGTCCCTGTTCAACTTTGCTTCGGGCGCTCACGAACGCGTGGGAAATTATAGCGGTGTCACTGTAGATGCCAAAGAGGGTTATGCCGACTTTGAGGGCTATCATCTGAAACTCGTCGATTTGCCCGGCACGTATTCGCTGACAGCCTATTCGCCAGAAGAACTGTACGTGAGAAAGCAGTTGGTGGAAGAAACGCCCGATGTCATTATCAACGTGATTGACTCGTCGAACATTGAGCGTAACCTGTATCTGACGACACAGCTGATGGACATGCACCTCAGGGTGGTGTGTGCGCTGAATATGTTTGATGAAACGGAGCGTCGAGGCGATCGTTTGTCCATCGAGACACTGAGTGGACTGATGGGTATGCCGATGGTGCCTACATCGTTTAAGACGGGTAGGGGACTGGAACAGCTATTGCGTGAAGTGATTCATATCTTTGAGAGCATGGAGGGGCACGACAACTATTACCGTCACATCCACATCAATCACGGACACGAGATTGAAGACGGTATTGCCAATATTCAGAAGTTCTTGAAAGGCAATGACTTGTTGCGGCTGCGCTACAGTACGCGATGGCTGGCCCTGAAACTGCTGGAGAAGGATCAGAAGGCAGAAGAAGTCATTGCTGCACTCCCCGAGTGCGAGCAGATTCTTTCAGCCCGCGATACTGCCGTCAAGCGTGTCAAGGAGGAAACAGGTGATGACTCAGAGACGGCTATCATGGATGCCAAATACGGCTTTATTCGTGGTGCACTGCAGGAGGCAGGCTATAAGGTAGGACAGCAGGAGAACACGTATCACGTCACGCACAAGCTGGATGCACTGGTCACCAACCGCTGGCTGGGATTTCCCTTCTTCTTTGCCATGCTGTTCCTGATGTTCGAAGTAACGTTTACCCTCGGCCAATATCCGATGGATTGGATAGATGCTGGTGTGGCATGGTTGGGTGAGGTGATAGGCGACACGATGAGTGACGGTCCGTTGAAGGCGATGCTGGTCGATGGTATCATCGGTGGTGTTGGTTCAGTAATAGTGTTCCTGCCACAAATCCTGATTCTTTATACGTTTATATCGCTGATGGAGGACTCAGGCTATATGGCGCGAGCAGCATTCATCATGGATAAGCTGATGCACGGCATGGGTCTGCACGGCAAGTCGTTTATTCCGTTGATTATGGGTTTTGGCTGTAATGTGCCTGCCGTGATGGCTACCAGAACGGTAGAAAGCCGTCGTTCGCGACTGATAACGATGCTGGTATTGCCTATGATGTCGTGTTCTGCGCGCTTACCTATTTATATCATGATAACTGGTGCCTTCTTCAGCGTGCGCTATCAGAGCCTGGTCATGGTGTCGCTCTATGTCGTTGGAATCATTCTTTCCGTGATTATAGCCCGTATTCTGAGCACATGGGTCATCAAGGGCGAAGATACGCCATTCGTGATGGAACTGCCGCCATACCGTTTCCCAACAGCCAAGGCTATCTTCCGTCATACCTGGGAGAAAGGCAAGCAATACTTGAAGAAGATGGGTGGTGTCATCCTTGTGGCATCAATCATTGTCTGGGCATTGGGATATTTCTCACCATCAGGTGTTGCCGACTCGTTGGAGTCGAGCTTTATCGGACTTCTGGGGAAGGCCGTTGAACCACTATTCATACCTCAGGGCTTTGACTGGCGCATGGATGTTAGCCTGATAGCTGGTGTGGGTGCCAAGGAGATAGTGGCTTCTACCATCGGTGTACTCTATGGCGATATGGCTTTTGACTTCTCACCACTCGCGGCCTATTCGTTCTTACTCTTTGTACTGATTTACTTCCCTTGCATCGCGACTGTGGTAGCCATTAAGAACGAGAGTGGTTCGTGGCGGTGGGCAGGCTTTGCCGCTATCTACACAACAGTATTGGCATGGATAGTCAGTGCCGCCTTCTACCAGATAGGTTCTCTCTTTCTCTAACTTCTCATCTCTCACCTCTCACCTCTCATCTCTCACCTCTCACCTCTATTCATGATGGTATGGTTCGCCTTTAATAATCGTACAGGCGCGATAAATCTGCTCTGTAAAGGTCAGGCGTATCATTTGGTGGGAAAAGGTCATCAGCGATAGTGACAGTTGTTCGTTGGCACGGGAATAGACATCAGGAGAGAAACCGTAAGGGCCTCCGATGATGAAGACAAGGCGACGTGCGTTTTGCTGCTTTTGTTCCAGCCAACGGGCAAACTCGATGCTGCGATATTGGCGTCCGTGTTCATCCAGTAATACAACAGTATCAGAAGGTTGTAGTTGTTTCAGTATCAGTTCGCCTTCAGCTTGCTTCTGCTGTTCTTCGCTGAGACTCTTGGTATTCTTCAGTTCAGGAATCGTCACGATATCAAAAGGCATATAATGACTGATGCGCTCTGCATAGTCGTTAATACCCGCCATAAAGTGCTTGTTGACAGTCTTTCCAACCTGTAATAATACCGTTTTCATCTCGTTGTATGGAAGCCTTCAAGGTTCTGGTAGCGGCGCTGCATCATGCGACGATAGATGTTACGCATCCAGTAGGGCTCGGTCACAGTGAAGCCCAAACCAATGACAATCAGCACCAGATAGGCAATCTCGTCGCTAAAGATGGCCTGAAGGAGCATGACAAGAATGACAGGCACAAAGAAACCAATCATCGACACAATGGCCTGCCACTTGTTTTCCATCTGGTTCTTGCCTGTAATCTTATCGTTCAGGGGCAGGGTAGTCTTGTTATAGACGGCCATCTGGAACAGCATGCAATAGACAGGGCCTGTAGCCGTCAGCAGGTAGGCCAACACCATCAGAATAGAGAACTTGCCAGCGAAGATGGGAATGAGACAGAACAGCAGGGGCAGTATCAGAATGGCGCAATAGAAGTAGTACTTGGCGCGTAGCAGCGTCAGAATGTTCTCTTCGTGTACCATCAGCATATCGATGAAGTTGCCCTCGGGACACATCACTTTGATAAGGTTGACTGTGCCGAAGAAGATGAAGGCATAGAGACACCAGAAGTTGCGTTCGAATGTGGAATTATAGACGCTGCCAAAGGCTATCATCAGCGAGAAGAACAGGATGATGCACACACCTTGAATGAATCGGGTGCGTATAGCCTTGTTGCGCATGGTGCTCTTAATCTCCAACTTCAGGTATTCGCCAATCTGTCCGAAGCGGTTCAAGGCTTGGAATTCTGAGACATGCTTCAGTTTGGTCTTCTCTTTTTTCGAGATTTCATTATAGATGAAGCGCATCTGCAAACTGCGGTTGATGGCAAACAGGATGACGAAGAGCAGGAGGAACAACAAGAATGTCCACCACGAGAACATGTATTCGGCAATATGGTCTTCAAAGAAGTCACCGATTTTGTCTATGATATGATCCGGCAACAGAAGGAGCGGCAGTATCAGCGAGCCATAGAAGACGGCAGGCAGAGCCCACCACCATATACTCTGATTGATGAGTGTGCGCACCAGCAGATACCACTGGCTATTGACGACCACCATCAGATGCAGCAACACCAGCATGCCTAAGGCTACCCACGTGGTCGCGCCTCCACACCATACGATGAATACGTAAGGCAGGAAGATGGTCATCCAGAACAGGTTTCCCAAGTCTAGAATCTGTGATGTCAGGAAGCATTCTATGGCCGAATACTTGCTGATGGGAGTCAGCAGGTAGGGTTTGACCAACATCAGCGGTGTTTGCTGCATCATGAATCGCATGAAGAAATCGACAATCATTAGGAAGGGTAGGGCAAAGAATAGCACTTCGGGTGTGTCTTCCTTTGCGGCTATCCACCCCAGGAGTGTTCCGATGCCTATGAATTCCACTGCAACAATTGCAACACCGATATATCCGAACAGCTTACCGTATTGGTTGGCTTCGAACATCGGGTGGCGTTTCTCGCTCAGTTTTGTGTTCTTGCGTAGCAGGAAGAACAGTTGTAGCTTGTTCATTTGTAAAGTTCAGAGTTCAGCGTAGGTCGATAACCTCGGCTTTGGGGAAGTCTTTAGAGTTGAAACGGAACATGCCATCACCCAGACTGGCCGCCTTGAAGTTACGGATATAAATGGTTGTCCAGCCCTTGGCAGTCTTATAGCGTACCTGCGAAGGCGTGTACGACTTCTGACCGATGGTCAGATACATTTCCTGAATTTTCTTGCCCGATGCCTTCAGATGTACCACGAAATTGCCTCCCTTCTTCTCCATCGTATAGTTGTAGCCGTTCTTGTACATATAGATGAAGTTGTAGGGGTTGATGGCTGCTAATTGCGACTCCGTAGGATTCGATATGTTCACCTCGTCGTTGTTCTTCATATAGGTCCACTGCGTCTTACCGTCAAACCAGATGGTAGCTTGGGCGGTAGTGGCATGAAACTTCTTACCCTTGATGGCTATCGTGCCGCTGGCATTCATGCTTTGTCCACTGATGGTGAAGTTTGCCTGTGCACCGCTTTTGGCAGATACCTTTGTGGCTGTCTTGTCCAGCACCTCCTTAGCGGTCTGGGCATTGATGCTGAGTGCGCCAATCAGACACATGGCGCCAATAATGTACTTCTTTATCTCCATTGTGCTAATAAGTTTTCGAGACTGTTTTCATCCATGATTAATACTTCGCGAGGCTTTGAACCGTGAGCTGCACCCACGATGCCTGCCTTTTCCAACTGGTCCATCAAGCGACCTGCACGGTTGTAACCGATGGCAAATTTACGCTGAATGAGTGATGTTGAACCGCTCTGTTCACGAACAATGAGACGGGCGGCATCTTCGAACATCGGATCCAGATGCTGCATATCCACGTCGCGACTCTCACCGCCTTCATCTTCGCCAAGGTCTGGCATAGGCAGTTCGAAGGCACTGAGGTAACCTTGCTGGTCAGCAATAAACTGATTGATGCGTTCCACCTCAGGTGTGTCAACGAAGGCACACTGAACACGGACTGGTTCACCACCATTCAAGTAAAGCATATCGCCTCGGCCTATCAACTGCTGAGCACCTGGGCGGTCAAGAATGGTGCGCGAGTCAATCATAGCACCCACGCGGAAGGCAATACGACTTGGGAAGTTAGCCTTGATAGTACCTGTGATGATGTTTGTGGTAGGACGCTGAGTAGCTATAATCATGTGGATACCCACGGCACGAGCCAGCTGGGCAATACGGGCTATAGGCAGCTCAACCTCCTTGCCTGCCGTCATAATCAGGTCGCCGAACTCATCGATAACCACAACGATATACGGCATGTACTTATGACCATTTTGCGGATTCAGCTGGCGGTCAATGAACTTCTTGTTATACTCCTTGATATTACGTGCCTGTGCCATCTTTAGCAGGTCGTAGCGGGTATCCATCTCCTTACACAGTGAGTTCAGCGTGTGGATGACCTTGGTGACATCGGTAATGATGGGTTCGGCATCATCATCGGGAATCTTGGCTAAGAAGTGTTTCTCAATGCTGCTATAGACGCTGAACTCCACCTTCTTCGGGTCAACGAGCACAATCTTCATCTCAGCAGGGTGCTTCTTATATAATAAGGAAGTGATGATGGCGTTCAGTCCTACAGACTTACCCTGACCCGTTGCACCAGCAACCAACAAGTGGGGGGCCTTTGCCAAGTCGAACATGAAGACCTCGTTGGTAATGGTCTTACCAATAGCACAAGGCAGTTCCATCGTTGACTCCTGGAATTTCTTCGAATTGAGGATGGACTCCATCGAGACGGTGGCAGGCTTGGCGTTTGGTACCTCGATACCCACCGTACCCTTACCGGGAATAGGTGCAATGATACGGATGCCGAGGGCGGCCAGACTCAGTGCGATATCGTCTTCCAAATTCTTGATTTTCGAGATACGCACACCAGAGGCAGGCGTAATTTCATAGAGCGTGATGGTAGGACCTACGGTAGCCTTAATACTACTGATTTCTACGCCGAAGCTACGTAGCACCTCAACAATGCGGTTCTTGTTGCGTGTCTGTTCTTCCATGTCGATGTATGGCTTGCCGTCAGTTTCATATTTCTGCAAGAGGTCGAGGGTAGGATAGCGGTAGTTCTCAAGGTCGCGCTTGGGGTCGTAGGGCGTTGAAAGGTCACCATAGTCTGCAGCGACACTCTTACCGTCAGCTTCCTCTTCCTTTTCTCCCATTTCAACGGTCATCTCAACATCGTCGTTTTCGTCACTATTATCGTTTTCTGACTCTTTGACGATGACATCCTCAATGTCGTCTTTGTTTTGTGAATCGAGGTTGAACTCAATCTCCTCCTTGATAGGATTGTCGTACACCAATGGAACGTCGTACTCTTCGGTATCGTTTTCCACAACAGGCTCTTCGTTTGAGTCGCCTTTGCCAATATGTATCTCCATCGGAATCTTCTTCAGGTAGCGCAAAGGATTGAAAATCTTGCGGATAAAGACGATAGTCTCCATGCTGAGGTAGGCAAGGAAGCTGATGGCTACCAAGGCTAATAAGGCCGTCAGGCCCGGTGTGCCCACAAAGCCCTCTATCTGCTGACTAATGGCCAATCCGTGGTCGCCGCCCGGATTGTAGCAAGCACTGTCGAATAGTGGTTCAAGGAACTTTGCGAAGGTTACTGAGCACCATATCATGATAATTGCCAAGCACATAAACCACTTCAGCAGTTTGACCTCGTAGGCTCGTACCAGTCTTAGTGCAATGAGGAATATGTAGACGGGTATCAAGAATGCTGCAAAACCGAAGCAGCGCTTGATGAAAAACCATGCTGTATAAGCCCCCAGACTGCCGCAGGCATTCTGGAATTCATGGTTCTGATTCAATATTTCTCCTTCGCGTGGTGTCTCAATAATACTGATGTCAGCGCTTCCTGTTGCCAAGAACGACGCAAAAGCCCATAGCATAAAGCCTGCCACGATGAATAGGGCAGCACCGAGTATGAAATTCGTGCGTTCGTTGTGGAATATATTTTTTAAATCCAATGCCTCGCTCAACGATGAGGCTGTCTTTTCCTTGGATGACTTACTTGTTTTCTTCTTCGCCATAACCTTATTTTTATATAATGACTGCAAAATTACAAAGAATTTCTTAGATTTCATCATAAAGTAGCGGTTTTTTTTGAATAATTATCAATTATCAATTATCAATTATCAATTTTAATTCGTACCTTTGCACCCCAAATGAAGAAAACTATTTATAGTAAATACGATAAATCGCGTATTGGAACGCTGCCACGCGTGCTCTTCGAGGGCCGTATTGTGGTGGTTTTGACTGAGCGTGATGCCGAGAAAGCTGTGCGTTATCTGTTGTCGCAGCCTATCTTAGGCATTGATACAGAGACACGTCCTTCGTTTAAGAAGGGGCAGACGCATCAGGTGGCTCTCCTTCAGGTATCGTCATACGACGTCTGTTTCCTTTTCCGTCTTAATCAGTTAGGCATGTCGCCTTCGGTCAAGCGGTTATTAGAGGATAGGCGGGTGCCGAAAATTGGTCTTTCCCTGCGTGACGACCTTTTGTCGCTGCACAAACTGGGCGATTTCAATGCAGGCTATTTTATTGATTTACAAGATCATGTGCGTGAAATAGGAGTAGAGGACCTGAGTCTTCAGAAACTCTATGCCAACTTCTTTGCACAGAAGATATCGAAGCGTGAACAATTGACCAATTGGGAGGCTGATATTCTGCAGGACAAGCAGAAATTGTATGCCGCTACAGATGCATGGTCTTGCATTATGCTGTACGAAGAGTTGATGCGACTGGAACAGACTGGCGATTACGAACTGATAAAAGTGATAGACGATGTACAAAGAAATTCGGCTTAAACGGGGTAAGGAAGAGAGTCTCAGACGGTTTCATCCGTGGGTATTTTCAGGTGCCATCCTCAAGATTGACGAAGGTGTCGGCGAGGGCGACGTGGTACGTGTGTTGGCTAATTCGGGCGATTTTATCGCTGTCGGTCACTACCAGGAGGGCTCTATTGCAGTCCGTGTGCTGTCTTTCTCTGACGTGCAGATTGACGATGAATTCTGGCATTCTCGTCTCTCGTCGGCCTTGAAGATGCGTCAAGCCATTGGTATTGCCGATAACCCTGATAACAACACCTACCGCTTGGTGCATGGTGAGGGTGACAACCTGCCTGGCTTGATAATCGATGTGTATGGTCAGACGGCTGTCATGCAAGCCCATTCCATCGGTATGCACCTGTGTCGCAAGGAGATAGCCCATGCATTGATAGATGTGATGGAATCGAGGATTTCACATATTTATTATAAGAGTGAGACCACGTTGCCGTTTATGACAGCGGACGATATGAATGGATTCCTCTATGGCAATAGTGATGATAATATCGCTACCGAAAACGGCTTGAAGTTCCGTGTAGATTGGTTGAAGGGCCAGAAGACGGGCTTCTTCGTTGACCAGCGTGAGAATCGTTCGCTGCTGGAGAAGTTCTCGCGAGGTAAGCGCGTGCTGAACATGTTCTGTTATACGGGCGGCTTTTCGTTCTATGCCATGCGTGGTGGGGCTGAACTCGTACATAGCGTTGACAGCTCAGCCAAGGCTATCGAATTGACCAAGCAGAACGTAGAGCTCAATTTCCCTGGCGATGCCCGTCACGAGGCCTATTGCGAGGATGCCTTCAAGTTTTTGGAAAGTATTGGGACTAATCATAATTCTCAATTGTCAATTCTCAATTCTCAATTGTCTTACAACCTCATCATCCTCGATCCCCCTGCCTTTGCCAAGCATCGTGGAGCATTGCATAATGCCCTGAAGGGTTATACGCGTTTGAACCAAAAGGCGTTCGAGAAGATTGAGAAGGGAGGCATTCTGTTTACATTCTCTTGTTCGCAGGTGGTTACGAAAGACCATTTCCGTAATGCTGTTTTCACGGCTGCGGCATTGGCTAAACGTAAGGTTCGCATCCTTCATCAATTGCATCAGCCTGCCGATCATCCTATCAATATCTATCATCCCGAGGGGGAATACCTGAAGGGCTTGGTGCTCTATGTGGAGTAAAATTGATGCATATATCAATAGATATAAACTGCTTAATACCAATAACTTATATTTGGTTGCTTTAAGTGGTGGTGCTGATAGCGTGGCGTTGCTTCTGCTGTTAAAAGAGCATGGTTTCAACGTACATGCCGCCCATTGTAATTTCCATCTGCGTGGTGTTGAGTCGGATAGGGATGAAGCTTTTTGTATGGAACTCTGTCAGCAGATTGGGATAGAACTGCACCGAGCGCATTTTGACACACGGACGTATGCCGATTTGCATAAGGTAAGCATTGAGATGGCTGCCCGTGAACTGCGTTATCGATGGTTTGAACAGTTACGTCAGGACATTGGTGCTGCCGGCATTTGTGTAGCTCATCATCGTGATGACTCGGTGGAAACGGTGCTTTTGAACCTTGTCAGGGGTACTGGATTGCGTGGTTTGACAGGCATTAAGCCGCGAAATGGCTATATTTTGCGCCCACTTTTATGTGTTTCGAGGGTGGAAATTGAGGCTTTTTTGACTGAAAAGGGTCAAAAATACGTCACGGATAGCACGAATTTGGAGGCCGACGTACTGCGAAATAAGGTGCGTTTGCAGGTGCTGCCCTTGCTTCGTGAACTCAATCCAGCCGTGTCTGAGAATATCCAGCGGACGGCAGAGAATTTGGGGGAGGCGCAAGAGGTGTTGGATGCTGTTGTTGGTAAGTATAAGGATAGTAATATTCTTGAGCTGAGTGAGTTAGAAAAGTACGGTTCAAGTGAATATATAGTCTTTGAATGGCTCAAAAACTACGGTTTCAACGGCAATCAGGTTCGTCAGATTTTGGATGCAGAATGTGGTGGAATCGTCAGTTCTGCGATGGGCTACGATGTCTTGAAGGACCGTTCGCGGCTTATCGTTGAAAAAACAGAGAACTATCCTCAAGGGGTACGAAACGTAACTTCGAGGCCTTCGAAACGTATTGTCGTTCCTGAAGAGGGTACTTGTGGTTTAGACGAAAACAATACGTTTAGGGTGCGTAAATGTGCTGTTTACGTATCGAAAGTGCCGCATATAGCTACCCTCGATGCCGGCAAAGTGTCGTTCCCACTGACCGTCCGCAGGGTGGAGGAGGGCGACTGGATGGTGCCCTATGGCATGAAAGGCCGCAAGCTGTTGAGCGACCTGATGACCGACCTGAAGATGAATGTTTTCGAGAAGCGGCGCCAGTTGTTAGTCGTTGATGCTCAGGGAGTTATCGTGTGGGCTGTAGGCCTGCGTACAGACCATCGTGTGGCCGTCGGCAACCAGACTAAGACCGTTTTGGAAATCAGTTTCGACAGCGTCTGAACTTGTCTTGTTCATTTGGCAGTTATGACAGTATGACAGATGACAGTTATTGAAAATTTATTTGTGCATTATGTTAGTATTATATATATTTATAAATATATTTAATACTATCCTTTATTCCCCTCAAATTCAAATAACTGTCATCTGTCATAACTGTCATTTATCATTGTCAAGACAAAAGGCTTATACATTGTCAATTGCGAGGTAAAAAATTTGGCGGTTTGGAAAAAAATGATTACCTTTGCACGTCGTTAAGAAAAATAGTAAGAAAATATCGATATTTATGAGTAAGAGATTTGCCGAACACAAAGGCTTGAATTTAGTGCAGACGAACGATGACGTGCTGCAGATGTGGAAGGAGAAAAATGTCTTCTGGCGCTCCGTGACGGAACGCGAAGGTTGTCCGCAATTCGTATTCTTCGAGGGTCCTCCATCGGCCAATGGTCACCCCGGAATCCATCACGTGCTGGCGCGCAGCATCAAGGACACCTTCAACCGCTACAAGACCATGCAGGGCTTCCAGGTGAAGCGCAAGGCTGGTTGGGACACCCACGGACTGCCCGTAGAGTTGGGCGTTGAGAAGGAGTTGGGCATTACCAAGGCCGACATCGACAACAAGGAGAGCGACAAGTATATCTCGACTGAGGACTACAACAAGAAGTGTCGCGAGAATGTGATGATGTACACTGCAGAGTGGCGTGAACTGACGGAGAAGATGGGTTACTTCGTTGACCTTGACAATCCCTACATCACCTACGACAACAAGTATATCGAGACGCTGTGGTGGCTGCTGAAGCAGTTCTACAAGAAGGGTCTGCTCTATAAAGGATACACCATCCAGCCTTATTCTCCAGCAGCAGGAACGGGACTTTCCTCGCACGAGTTGAACCAGCCCGGTTGCTATCGTGACGTGAAGGACACGACGTGTACCGCTCAGTTCAAAATGAAGAATCCTAAGCCAGAGATGGCAGAGTGGGGCACACCGTACTTCCTGGCATGGACCACCACACCATGGACATTGGCTGCCAACTCAGCCCTCTGCGTTGGTCCGAAGATTGACTACGTGGCTGTGCAGACCTATAATCCATACACCGCCGACCCCATTACTATTGTGTTGGCCGAGGCTCGCTTGAATGCCTATCTGCCTGCTGAGGGTGCTATCACTGACGGTGGCGAACTGCCTAAATACGAACGTGGCGACAAGCTGATCCCCTATCGTATCGTAGCTCGCTACAAAGGTACTGACCTCGTCGGTATGGAGTACGAGCAGTTGATGCCCGCCATCAAGCCGATGGGCAATGCCTTCAAGGTGATTCCTGGCGACTACGTAACCACTGACGACGGTGCTGGTATCGTACATATCGCTCCTAACTTCGGTGCCGACGATGCCTTCGTAGCCAAGAAGGCAGGTATCTGTCCGATTGTGCTGATAGACAAGAAAGGTGCTGAGCGTCCCGTAGTTGACCTGCAGGGTAAGTA
>CAMHTW010000042.1 GCA_946188165.1 uncultured Prevotella sp. | reverse complement strand
ACAGAATCTTCTTGCCACTCTTGGCAATCTGCTTCAGTGCATCAGCAGCCTCGTCAATCTTAGCTACTGTCTTGTGCAGGTCGATAATATGAATACCGTTACGCTCGGTATAGATGTAGGGAGCCATTGCGGGGTTCCACTTACGCTTCAGGTGGCCGAAGTGGCAGCCAGCCTGCAGCAATTGGTCAAAATTTGTTCTTGCCATTGTTTCTTTGTCTTTTTTTAATTGTTTACTTTCTTTTTAATTCTGTTTTGTTAGAATCAGCCGGGGGGTAGTCGGAACTAGATGTTCTAGAGGAGCTAGAGAAACTAGATGTTCTAGAGGAGCTAGAACGAATCCCACCAGTTTAGATGCTAAACTATTCAGTATCGGTTGTGGCCAATAGCCAAAAGCTAAAAGCCAACAGCCAATCTTAACGCTTACTGAACTGGAAGCGACGACGAGCCTTGGGCTGACCTGGCTTCTTACGCTCAACCTCACGAGCATCGCGGGTCAGGAAACCGTGGTCCTTCAGGGTCTTCTTGTCTTCAGCATTAACCTTAACCAGTGCACGAGCGATGGCGAGGCGCAGAGCCTGACTCTGACCAGTGAAGCCGCCACCGTCGAGGTTAACCTTGATATCATATTTCTCAGCAACCTCCAGCAGGTTCAGCGGCTGCTTAACCACATACTGCAGGATAGCAGAGGGGAAGTAAACTTCCAAATCTTTCTTGTTGATCGTGATCTTGCCAGTACCCTCTGACAGATAAACGCGAGCTACTGAGCTCTTGCGACGACCTATTGCGTTGATGTATTCCATTGTGTCTATACCTTATTTATTTATACTGGTTAATATCGATTGCTTTGGGCTTCTGTGCCTCGTGCGGATGCTCTGTTCCCTCGTAAACGTAGAGGTTGTTCAGCAGTGCGCGGCCAAGAGGGCCTTTGGGCAGCATACCCTTGACAGCGTGCTTCAGAATGCGCTCTGTACCGAAAGGCTTCTTACGAAGTTCGGCAGGCGTGTTGAAACGCTGTCCACCGGGATAGCCAGTGTAACGAGTGTAGACTTTGTCAGTCTCCTTCTTACCAGTGAAGACAATCTTCTGGGCGTTGGTGATGATAACGTTGTCGCCACAGTCCTGGTTAGGAGTAAAAGTGGGCTTGTACTTTCCGCGGATGATCTTGGCGACCTTAGAAGCCAGACGACCTACTACCTGATCGGTAGCGTCGATGACCACCCATTCCTTCTGCTCACGAGCAGCTTCCTTAGATACGGAAACGGTCTTGTAACTTAAAGTGTTCATTTCTTCTTTTTAAATTTTACTACTAAAAAACAATTATTCTTTTCTCTATTATGCGCACAAACACCACTGGCAGAGGTCTAACTCTCCGCAAGTAGTCTAACGTACGCTGAACCAGCACTCTCACGAACCACCTTGCCCGGCCAAAGACACGGCTATTCCGCACTAATCCACGGGGATTCTAAGTCTCTCCCCAATAATCGGACTGCAAAGGTACGACTAAAAAATGAGAAATGAGAAATGAGGAATGAGAAATGGCCGCAAAAAGCAAGGATTTATGATTATTTAACTAAATCAGCCCTAAAATTTCGCTAAAGTGCTCGATTTTACGAAGGCGTTCATGAGGGAATTCTTCAGACTTCTCCATAGCCCAAACCACATGGTATGGGATATGGACTGCCCAGGCACCGGCAGCCAAGGCGGGGGCAATATCGGAACGGAAGGAGTTGCCAATCATGAGGGTCTGCTCTGGGGCGACGCCCAGGTTCTCGCAGAGTTGGCGATATTCTCGTTCAGTCTTGTTCGAGACGGTCTCCATGTGAGTGAAGTATTGCTCCAAGCCAGAACGCCGTAGTTTGGCTTCCTGATCCATCAGTTCGCCCTTGGTAAAGACTACCAGACGATAACGACGCATATCAGCCAACTGCCTGAGGGTTTCTTCCACCTCCGGCAGTGGTGTGGTAGGAAAACGCAAGAGTTCTTTGCCCATATCCAGTAATTGCTCAACGATGTCGCCCGTCAGCTGTCCATGGGTGACACGCACGGCATTCTCGATGAGCGACAGCGTAAAAGCCTTGGTACCATAACCCGTCAACGACAGGTTCTTACGCTCCGTGTTCACCAAACCCTCGCTTACCTCACGGGCCGTAGCCCACGGAGTGAGCAGTAGGCAACAGCGGCGCTCGACATCGTCAAACCACGACTGACAATCCCATAATGTATCGTCGGCATCGAATGCCAACACCTTTATTTCGTCATTTATCTGATTCATGGCTGCAAAAATACACAATTTTTGTCATACAGAGTTTGCAAAGGGCAGTGTTTTCAGATTAAATAACATTTTAATTCATAATTCGTAATTCATAATTAATAATTATTTCGTACCTTTGCACCAATCGAATAAAAACGTAATAATAATACAGGTAAATTATGGCATTTTTAACAAACGACAAACTGACCATCGTCGGCGCAGCCGGTATGATTGGTTCAAACATGGCTCAGACCGCCTTGATGATGGGTCTGACAAGTGAAATCTGTCTGTACGACGTATTCTCTCCCGAGGGTGTAGCTGAAGAGATGCGCCAGAGTGGTTTCGACAACGTAAACATCGTTGCCACCACCGACGCTGAGGAGGCTTTCAAGAACGCTAAGTACATCATCTCTTCCGGTGGTGCTCCCCGTAAGGCTGGCATGACCCGTGAGGACCTGTTGGCTGGTAACTGCAAGATTGCTGAAGAGCTGGGCCAGAACATTAAGAAGTACTGCCCGGACGTCAAGCACGTCGTCATCATCTTCAACCCTGCCGACCTGACGGGTCTTGTAACACTGCTGTACTCTGGTTTGAAGCCTGGACAGGTTACCACACTTGCCGGACTTGACACCACCCGTCTGCAGAGCGCCCTGGCCAAGAAGTTCGGTGTGATGCAGAGCGAGATTACCGGTTGTGCTACATACGGTGGCCACGGTGAGCAGATGGCCGTATTTGGCAGCCATGTCGAGATTAAGGGTCGCAAGCTGACCGACATCATCGGTACTGCCGAGTTCCCTGCTGATGAGTGGGAACAGATGAAGATTGACGTCACCAAGGGTGGTGCCAAGATTATTGAGCTCCGCGGACGCTCTTCTTTCCAGAGCCCTTCATATCTGTCAGTAGAAATGATTCGTGCCGCTATGGGCGGTGAGCCTTTCCGTTTCCCCGTAGGTACCTATGTAAAGACCGACAAGTATGACCACATCATGATGGCTATGAAGACCACCATGACTGCTGAGGGTGCTAAGTTCGAGGTTCCCCAGGGCACACCAGAGGAGAACGCCAAGTTGGATCAGAGCTACGAGCACCTGTGCAAGATGCGCGACGAGCTGGTTACGCTGAACATCGTTCCTCCCGTTTCTGAATGGAACAAGATTAATCCAAACCTGTAATTCTTCAGGCCACGGATTTATCGTAAATAATCAAGTAGGAGGAAAACGGCTTCGTTTTCTTCCTACTTTCGTTTTACGGCCTCTTACCCAACAGACAGAACCATACCCTATGCAAAAACGTATGGACTGCTTTTGCGCCTACGCGAACAGTCGTTTGCGTAGGCGCAAAAGGTTGTTTGGGCTAACGCAAACGCTCGCGAGAAGGCATCTCTTCCCCTGAGAAAAGGCCTCCTGTGCCCTTTGTCCTTACTACACGCTCCCCGTTTGCTTACTTTAGAGCATCGAAGCGTGCCTACCGTCCTACGATAAAGGCATTTCTATTGAAAATACTCTCCATAACTGTCAAGGGTATAGTTGGGGTATAGTTGGGGTATAGTTTTTGCCAACTATACCCTGACTTAAACATCTAATTATAAAGGCATTATAAGGATTAGGGGTATAGAGGGTATAGTTTGAATTAGTTTAATGTTTCGTTGAACTGTCTTTTCACACTAAATATTGCACTTTTGCACGCAATAGCGATGTACCAGCTAAGCTGTTAGGGAAGTACGACGTCCTGCTGCCGTTCCTGTGGTATGACTTTGACATTGACGACATGGCCGTCTTTCATCTCCGCCTCGACAGTCGTGCCGCGTGAAGCACAGAGTTTAAAGCGAACATCCCACTTCTTTGGCCAGGCAGGGAAGATATATATCTTTGAGCCAGCCTCCTGCAGCAGCATTTCCTGCATACCAATCATCCCCGAGCCGCCCCAGTTATGGTCGGGCGACCAGTCAAAACCCGGTCCCCAGAAGGCTGGGAAGCGATAAGGACCGTCAGCCATCTTCTTTTTCACCAGCACCTCTGCCTCGTCAGTCAGGCCCAGACAGGCAGCCCAGATGACGTCCTGCTTCCAACCGACATGCGAGCGGAACTTCAGGGCAAGGGTATCGTTAAGGTAGGTATTGCGGGCAACATCAATGTCGGGACGTCCCACGCCATACATGCGCCATGGGAAAACGGGATAGAGCTGTGTGGACTCTGTATTCTGTACCCGTTCCCAGTGTATGGCAGGCTGTATCATACCATGGCGGATGGTGATATCGGGCAGGCGCGTCAACAGTCCCCTCAGATAGTCCACGTCTGCCTGGTTGTTACGTCCTGTTCCGTTCTCGTAATCGATGAGTGCCTGCGTCACCGACCGCAAAGCAGCAATGGTTGAAGTAGAATTATAAGCGCCTTTGAACGTCTCACCGCCTGAACCAGGATACAGCACAAGCTTGCCTGCTTCGTTCAGACGTTTGGCACCGCGCCGGTTGGCCAGATACTGATAATGTTCGTCAAAGAAACGCAGGCAAGAATAGACCATTGGAATATAGGCACTGATATCCACAGGGAAATAACGACGCGACGTCAGTGCCATCATGCAGAACTCCAGGCACGTGTCCCACTCGTACTCCAGCCAAGCATTACGCTCCATGCCTGGGTCGAAGCCATCAGGACGTTTCGTGCCGTACTCAGGATAGCATGGCAGTCCGTAATTCTCTATCTGTTCTGTCAGACAGGCACCTTCATGACCCCAATACAGACGGGAACGCTCCTCTGCATTCTTATATATGTTAAGGTAGAAGTCGAGCTGGGGTCGCAACAGGTCGTAGTCGCCACTTTTCAGCATGGGCCAATAGACCAACCGCTGGTTCTGAGCCGTATGCACGCCCCCACCCCAGTTGCGGAAGTCAGGACTCAGCTTGTATTCATCGGCCGTGTTGACATATTCCGGGTCGAAGGTAAAGAGGCCGCCATTGAACTTCGTGGGCCACTGCCCTCGGGCGTTACATCCCAGCATATAGCGGAACAGCGTGTAGTTACGTGTCAGCAGCTCGGCATCGCCAGTTGCTGACACATAGCTGCGCTGCCAGAACTGTTGCCACCAGCGGCGCGAGTTGCGGCGATCCCAATCGTGGCGTACCTTCCTTTCCTGCGTTGTGAGTTCTGCCAGCCATTCATCGACAGAGCCCTGACGGTTGTTGAGTGCTATCTGCACATGTGCCTTCTTGCGGGGGGCCTCCGTAACGTATATCCATCCTTGATAATCACTGCTGGCATAATGGCCTGTGAGATTGTCAATCAGCACAAAGCCTTCGCCCTGCATACGTCCGCCAAAGACCAGATTCTTCAGCGGATTATAGAGCTTGTCCTTGACAGCATCCATCTTCTGCTGAGCGACGGTAGCATCGAAGATGGTCTGTTTGCCATTACAATGCATGAAGGTCAGTGCCCGGTCGGCGGCAACAATGCTGTCGTGACGGGTCTTCAAGTCCTTGGGGGCCCAAAACTTATAGCTGCTCTGAAAGGCCTCGCGCTTGGTCATCATGATATCCTGCGTGCGCCAGTTTTCGTAGGTGACAGCCACATTCAGCTTCTCTCCCCTGCTCTCCATATCGACATGGACGACGGGCTTTTCGACGTCAGCCCACAGTTGGATGCTGACGACGCCATCCGTCACCTCGACATAGCCTTCATTAAGGTGCAGAATCTGACGAAAACGGCTCATGTCGATGTTAGGCGACAGACTGATACGGAAACGACCAACTTTGAGCAAGGTGTTATTCTCGTCGAACGAGCCACTACGCGACAGATAGAACAGCACGTCGCCATTTTCCGTCCATACATTCATGCCGACGTCACCACCCCCACAGGGCATAGACTCCGACGAGTTCTTGCTGGGTGTGTTCCACTCATAGTTCTGAGGCTGGCTCCAAACGGGCAGGCAAATCGTTAACAAAGCGATAAACAGCAAATTCTTTGACCACAGGTCAAAGTGTGGCGTTGCAATCTTCTTCATATATTACAAAGACGAATAATGCATCGCTTTGCACCCAAAGGGCTACTGAGCCAAAGCATCAAAAAGACGGTCGAGGGCAGTGTCAGCATGACCGTCAGCTTCATTCAGCAAGGTAACAAACTTCGATCCGATGATGGCACCGGCAGCATTCTGCTGGGCTGCCTCAAGCGTTTGCTTATTGCTGATGCCAAAACCAATCATGCGCGGATTGCGCAGGTTCATGGCGTTGATGCGCCGGAAATACTCCTGCTTGGCATCGTCGAAGCTCTTTTGGGCACCAGTGATGGCAGCAGACGATACCATATAGATGAAGCCATCGGTGTTGTCATCGATAAAGCGGATGCGCTCTTCGCTGGTCTCAGATGTGATGAGCATGATGATACGGAGGTCGTACTTATCAGCAATGGGCTTGACCGTTTCCTGATAATCCTTGAAAGGCAGGTCAGGGATAATCATGCCGCTGACGCCACTCTCGACACAACTTTGGCAGAAGGCCTCGATGCCGTAGTGAAGAATGGGGTTCAGATAGCCCATCAGGATGAGGGGAATCTGTACTTCGTCCTTGATCTTCTTCAACTGGTCAAAAAGCAGTTGCACACTCATGCCGTTCTTGAGGGCTTGCGTGGCAGCACTCTGGATAACCGGACCGTCAGCAAGCGGGTCGCTAAAAGGAATGCCCACCTCGATGAAGTCAATACCTCGGCGTTGCATCGTCAAGATGACATCGCCTGTACTTTCAAGTGTCGGACAGCCAGCACAGAAATAGAGACTGAGGAACTTTTTGTCGCCACGGTTGGCGAAAACTTGGTTTATCTTATTCATAATTATAATAGGGTTAATGGGGAATTATTGGGATAATTGGGAAAGGAAACGGCTAAGGGCGGCTGCATCCTTGACGGCTGGTGCCGTCTCAAAGCACGAGTTCAGGTCGATGCCTATGCAGCGCGGGTGGTGAAACGCCTTGATGCGGGTCGCATCGTCTGGGCCTATGCCCCCGCTGAGGAGGAAGGGTGTCATGCCGACATAATCGGCGAGCACACTCCAGTCGAACTTCGCGCCATTGCCGCCAACCGAGGGGCCTTTTGTGTCGAAGAGGAAGTAATCGACGAGGTTTTCATACGGCTTGATAGCTTCTAAATCCACTTTTGTGGCGATGTTGAAGGCCTTGATGATGACAGGGGAACTGACAGCGGCACGCAGGGCGCGGACGAAATCGGGGCCCTCGTGACCATGCAACTGGACCATGTCGAGGGCGTAGTCGGCAATGTGCTGACGGATGTCGTCAATGGAGGCATCCACAAACACACCTACACGCTTGCACTGGGCGGGCATATAGTCCGGACGTTCACTGACGTAGCGACTGGACTTTGGCCAGAAGATAAAGCCCATCAGGTCGATGCCAAGAGCTTCGACCTCGCGGATGTTCTCAGCATCACGCATGCCACAGACTTTGATGAGTGGGGGCGCGGGGGGGGTGGGGCTCATGGGGCTCATAGGGCTAATGGAGCTCATGGGTTTGGGAGATGAAGTCGCGAAGGGCCAGCCCTGGGTCATCAGTCTTCATGAAATTCTCGCCAATGAGGAAGCCACGGAAACCTGCGTCACGGAGTGCACGTACCGTCGCAGGGTTCGAGATGCCACTCTCGCTGACGAGCACGGGTCCTCCAGTGGCTGAACCGTTGGACACTGTGACGGCACAAAGTTTCTCGGCCAGACGGAAACTGTTGTCCACGTCCGTGACAAATGAGCCAAGGTTGCGGTTGTTGATGCCGCACATATCGGGACCAAGTTGTGCATATTCCAGTTCTGCCTCACTGTGCATCTCCAGCAGAACCTCCAAACCCAGCGTGTGGGCTTTCCCCAAGAGTACCGCACACTGCTCTTTCGTGAGGCAAGCGGCGATAAGGAGCACAGCGGAGGCTCCGCAGAGGGCAGCCTCGTAAAGTTGCATCTCATCGATGACGAAGTTCTTATAGAGGATGGGGATGATAACGTCAGACTGTCGGGCGGTACGGATGAAGTCGTCGTGACCACCGAAGTAGTCCTTGTCGGTAAGGATGCTGATGGCTGCCGCTCCATTCTGCTGATAGCTCAGCGGGATGATGTCAGCACGTCCGTCCTCCTTAATCCATCCTTTGGAGGGCGAGCGGCGCTTGAACTCGGCGATGATGCCCGTATCGGATGCTAGCAGAGCCTCCTTCATAGATGGTTTCTTGGCGTACATCCGTTCCAACTCCTGGCGCTTGTGGGCAATGATGTCTTGTAGGATGTCTTTCATATCAACTGTTCAGTTCAACGAATTTCTTGAATGTCTTCAGCGCACTACCGCTGTCAATAGACTCGCGAGCGATAGCGATACACTCCTCGATGCTCTTCTCGCCCTTTTCAAGCACCTGAATACCAAAGGCAGCGTTAGCCAGCACGATGTTTTTCTGGGCTGGCAGGGCTCGGTTCTCGAGTACGCTGTCGAAGATGGCTGCAGCCTCTTCTTCGGTAGCACCACCAACCAGTTCATTGGGCTTGGCAATCTCGAAGCCAAGGTCTTGAGGTTTGAAGATACGCTCGTAGTTCTTAGTAGTCACCTTGAAATCGCCGGTCAGTGAAATCTCATCGTAGCCGTCAATCGAATTCACGATACCATAGTCAATACCGATTTTCTGGTACACCTGATTATAGAGTCGCATCTGGTCGAGGTTGGCAACACCAAGCAACTGACACTGAGGCTGACTGGGATTAACCAGCGGACCCAACAGATTGAAGATGGTAGGGAACTGTAGTGCCTTACGGATGGGGCCGACAAACTTCATGGCCTTGGCAAAGAGCTGGGCGTGCAGGTAGACGATGCCAGCCTCGTTGAGCGAGCGGTTCAGGCGGTCGATGTCGTCGGTGAACTTGATGCCATGGTGCTGGATGACGTTTGAGGCGCCCGACACACTGGTGGCTGCATAGTTGCCGTGCTTGGCCACCTTGTAGCCCGCACCAGCAATCACAAAACAACTGGTGGTCGAGATATTAAAGGTGTTCTTGCGATCGCCGCCCGTGCCTACGACGTCTATGTAGCGGTCGGCATTGAGAATGGCGGGTACGCCCGTCTCCAGTATGCCGTCGCGGAACCCCAGCAGTTCGTCCACCGTGACGCCGCGCATCTGCAGGGCGGTGAGCAGTGCGGTAATCTGCTCCGTTGGATACTCACTCTGAGTGATGCCAATCAGAATGTTCTTCATTTCTTCACGAGACAGTTCCTCGTGGTTCAGCATCCTGTTCAGGATGTCTTTCATTGTCTGTGCCATTTTATTTTACTATTTGACAATTTACTATTTACTATTTAAAGGAACATCCAGTTTTGCAGCATTTTCTTGCCGTCAGTGGTAAGCACACTCTCTGGGTGAAACTGGATGCCACGTACGTTCAGCGTCTTGTGCTTTAGGGCCATAATCTGACCTTCGTCACTCTCAGCGGTAATTTCAAGACAGTCAGGGAAGCCGTCTTTCGACACTACCCACGAGTGGTAACGGCCTACGGTAAAATCTTTCGAGATACCTGAGAACAGGGCATCGTCACTTGTAAGATGACAGGGCGTTGCAACCCCGTGGAACACGTCGCTCAAGTTCTCTAGCTTGCCACCAAAGGCCTCGCCGATGGCCTGATGACCAAGACAGACGCCCAAGATAGGTTTCTTGCCTGCATAGGTTTTGATGACATCAAGCAGCAGCCCTGCCTCAGAGGGAATACCAGGACCCGGCGAAAGGATAATCTTACTGAACTGCTCCAATTGCGACAGTTCGAACTGGTCGTTACGATATACAGTAACCTCGGCTCCCAGTTCCTTGACCAAATGACTCAGGTTGTATGTAAACGAGTCGTAATTATCTATAATGACTATTTTCATAATTCAGCTGCTTTAATAATAGCCTTGCGCAAGGCACCCAATTTATTGTTCACTTCCTGAAGTTCGTATTCTACATCGCTCTTAGCCACGATACCGCCACCAGCCTGGAACCAGAGTTCGCCGTTACGCGATACGAATGTACGGATGGTAATAGCTTGATTGAGCGAACCATCCAGACCGATGTAGCCGATGCAACCACCATAGGCACCTCGATTATGGGGCTCGTAGTCAGAGATGAGTTGCATGGCACGAACTTTCGGTGCTCCACTCAGTGTGCCGGCAGGGAAGGTATCGATAAAGGCCTTGATGGGGTCGGCGCCGTTGTCAAGTTCGCCACTGACACGACTGACCAGATGAATAACGTGTGAGTAGTACTGCAGATCCTTATAGAAGTCCACCTTCACACCGTGACAGTTTCGACTCAAGTCGTTACGTGCCAGGTCTACCAGCATCACGTGCTCGGCATTCTCCTTGGGGTCGTTACGCAGATATTCAGCACCTTTGCGGTCGGCCTCGGCATCGCCTGTTCGCTTGGTGGTGCCAGCAATGGGGTCGATGTAAGCCTTGCGGCCTTCAATACGGCAATGCGTCTCAGGACTTGAACCGAAGATGCGGAAACCGCCAAAGTCGAAATAGAACAGGTAAGGCGAGGGATTGATGCTGCGGAGGGCACGGTAGAGTTTGAAGTCATCGCCCTCGTAGCTTTGGATAAAACGACGCGACAGCACAATCTGGAACACGTCGCCACGCAGACAGTGCTTGATGCCGCGACGAATATTCTCACGATGCTCATCGTCAGTCAGCGTAGAACGTACATCGCCAACAGGATGGAAGTCGTAGGCCTTCACGTTAGCTTTGTTCATGGCACGCATTACCTCGTCGAGCTTGGCTTCGCCATCGAGCGACACAATTTTCAGCGTGTTGTTAAAGTGGTCGAACACAATCACCACCTTATATAATATATACAACAGGTCGGGGGCATCATTCTTCGCCTGTGTCTCGTCCTTGACATTGATATCCTCGAAATAGCGCACAGCATTGAACGACGTATAGCCAAACAGTCCGCACGTCTTGGCATCATCACCCGATACCGCGATACAGTCTATCAACTGGTGGATAGCCTTGTCAGAGCGGTACTCCTTGTTTACCTCATGCTGAAAAGACGAACCGTCGGGATAGGTAACGGTAGCCATACCGTGACCTATGGCCACACTGGCCATAGGATCGATACCAATAAACGACCGCGAGTTGTCCTTCTCATGATAGTCGGAACTCTCCATCAGCGCACTCTGCGGATAGAGGTCGCGCAGACGCATATACACGCCTACAGGAGTATAAAGGTCGGCGAGAATGGTCTTTGAAGTAGTTGTATAATTAAAAGTATTCATAATTATCAATTGTCAATTATCAATTAGAAATTGCCGTATTCTTTTGCCATTTCTTTGTTCTTCAAATAGGTTTCTACGTCTTTGTCACCACGGCCGCTGACAGTCAGAACTACCACGTCGTCAGGCTTGAACGTCAGCTTCTTCAGGGCAGCAATGGCATGGGCGCTCTCAATAGCGGGGATGATACCCTCCATGCGAGTCAATTCGTAACCACCATAGATGGCCTCGTCGTCGTTGATAGAGAGCACCTTGGTGCGGCCTTTCTTCGCCATATTGCAGTGCATGGGACCTACGCCAGGATAGTCAAGACCAGCCGATATGGTAAAAGCCTCTTGAATCTGACCGTCTTCATTCTGCATGACCAGCATCTTGGCACCATGCAGAATACCCGTCGTACCACGATGAATGGTTGCTGCCGTATAGTCGGTATCCCAGCCGTGTCCACCAGCCTCAGCTAATACTATTTTGACACGCTCATCGTCCATATAATGATAGATGGTACCGGCAGCATTCGAACCACCTCCTATGCAGGCAATCAAGTAATCGGGATAGTCGCGCCCTATCTTTTCCTCCAGTTGCCACTTGATTTCCTCTGAAATAACACTCTGCATGCGGGCTACCAAGTCTGGATAGGGATGCGGCCCCATTGTAGAACCAACGATGTAGAAGGTATCAGCAGGATGACAACACCAGTCACGAATGGCCTCCGAGCAGGCGTCACTCAGCGTCATGTTGCCTGTGCGGACGGGATGCACCTCAGCACCTAACATTTTCATACGTTCTACGTTGGTATGCTGACGCTCTACATCAGTAGCACCCATAAACACCTCGCACTTCATGTTCATCAGTGCACAGACCGTGGCCGTTGCCACTCCATGTTGTCCGGCACCCGTCTCGGCAATGATGCGCGTCTTACCCATCTTCTTGGCCAGCAGAATCTGTCCGATGGTATTGTTAATCTTATGGGCACCCGTATGGTTCAAGTCCTCACGCTTCAAATACAGCTGACAGCCATATTGTTCACTCATGCGCTTAGCATAGTACAGCGGACTTGGACGTCCCACATAGTCCTTCAACAGTGCATGATACTCCTGCTTGAACGCCTCGCTCTCGATAATGGGCAGATAAGCATCCTGCAAGTCCTTTACACATTTGTAGAGTATCTCTGGCACATAAGCGCCTCCAAACTCTCCATAGAAACCGTTCTTGTCAACTTGAAAATTACTCATATATATTATGTTTTTGTGTATAAACTATTCACTTCTTTACTAAAACTTTGAGAGGCCCGTCGCAAGAACGACAGGCCTCTCAGTATCTCTCCTATGACAAACTTATAGGTACGTGGCTATCTTCTCACGATTGTCCGAATCTTGAGTTGCGCCACCAACAAAAGTTTGCAGTTTTTGTCATACTAAATACGCTTTTTATTTCTTTCTGTCGGCAAAATTACACTTTTTCTTTCTTTCTGCCAAATTTTTCTCTCTTTTTTTTCAAAAAATGCGTATCTTTGTAGCGACATTTTGTAATTCTGTAGAATCACTTTCAATAAATGAAACCCATGTGGATGATGATATTCCTGCTGTTGCCCCTATTGGGCATTGCCTATATTGCCTGGCATGTCTGGTGCCTGTTGCCGTGTGCGTGGTGGTGGAAACTATTAGCAATCGCATTGCTGACAGGCTCGTTCCTAACCATGATGTTTGGTATGCGAGGCCTTTACGACAGCATGCCGCTCTCGGTTGGCACTGCACTTTATGAGATCGGTACGTCAAGTATCTTTGTCATGATGTATCTGGTGATACTCTTTCTGATACTCGACCTGGGACGATTAATCAGACTTATTCCGCATACCTTATTATATAATAACTGGTGGACGGTCTTGGGTATCACCGTGGTGATGACTGCCGTCTTTATCTACGGCAACCTGCACTATCAACATAAGTACCGTCAGGAGTTAACACTGACCACCAGCAAACACCTGACACGCCCCATGAAACTGGTCATGGTCAGCGACCTGCACATCGGCTATCATAATCCGCGTAAGGAGCTCCACCGCTGGATAGACATGATTAATGCCGAGAAGCCTGACCTCGTACTCATTGCCGGCGACATCATCGATATGAGCATGCGTCCACTGAAAGAGGAACGTATGGCTGAGGAGTTCCGCCGCCTGACGGCACCCGTCTATGCCTGTCTGGGCAACCACGAATACTACAGTGGCGAGCCCGATGCCCAGCAGTTCTATCACGATGCTGGCATCCACCTGCTGCGCGACAGTGCCTCCGCCGTTGGCGACCTGTGTATCATCGGTCGCGACGACCGTACCAATATGCACCGTAAGTCATTGGGAAGGATAGTGAAAGAGAATGAACTACTCATTTCTCATTCCTCATTTCTCATTTTATTAGACCATCAGCCCTATCATCTGGAACAGGCCGAGCAACACCATGTCGATTTCCAGTTCAGTGGTCATACCCACCACGGACAGGTATGGCCCATATCATGGATTACGGAAAGCATCTATGAATGTGCCTTCGGCAGTTATCAGCGAGGCAACACCCGTTATTACATCAGCAGCGGACTGGGCATCTGGGGCGGCAAGTTCCGTATTGGCACCCGCTCAGAATACATAGTAGCAGAAATAAAAAGACAACCAAAACAACAAAGACAACACAATTAATTAAATAAAGTTGTTTAAGTTGTCCAAGTTGTCTTTCAGAATATAAAAATATGATTTCAAAGAGATTAGAACAACTGCGTGAGGAACTCCGTCGCGAACATCTGGGCGCTTATATCTTTAATAGTAGTGACCCGCATAACAGCGAATATACAGCTGACCACTGGAAAGGCAGAGAGTGGATCAGTGGTTTCAACGGATCCGCAGGAACGGCTGTCGTTACCCTTACGGGTGCTGCCCTTTGGACGGACTCGCGCTACTTCATTGCTGCCGGGCAACAGTTGGCAGGTACAGAATACCAGTTAATGAAACTGAAGATAGATGGTACGCCAACCATTGCAGAGTGGTTAGGGCAGGAGTTAGCCGATGCCGACAGCAAGGAGGTTGGCATTGACGGGAATACACACACGGCAGCGGCTGTCAGTCAGCTGAAGGAGGAATTGCGACATCAAGGAGGCCTGACTCTTCGCACCAACTTCGATGTATTGCAACGTATCTGGAAAGACCGCCCGCCAATGCCTTTGGATGCCATCGTGCTGCAGCCCACCAAACTGGCTGGTGAGACGACACAAGAGAAACTGGCCCGCATCCGTAAGGCTTTACGTGAGGTACATGCCGACGGTATGCTGATAAGTCAACTCGACGATATTGCCTGGACACTGAACCTGCGAGGCAGCGATGTGCACTGCTGTCCTGTCTTCATCAGCCATCTGCTGATTGGCAGTCAACAAGCAACACTGTTTGTTGACGAACGCAAACTGACCGCCGAAGTAAAAAGCTATCTGGCTGAGCAGAACATCGCGGTGAAACCCTACGAAGCTGCAGGCGATGCCCTTCAGAAATGGGGCGAGTGGAACATCCTTATTGATCCTGATGAGGTCAGCGAGGCACTGGCTCGTCAGGTCAAAGCCAACGAAATCATCCGCAAATCATCGCCCGTTGCCGCCATGAAAGCCGTGAAGAACGAGGCCGAACAACAGGGCATGCACAATGCCATGCTAAAGGATGGTATTGCACTGGTAAAGTGGCTCCACTGGTTGAAGCCTGCCGTGGAGGCTGGTGGACAGACAGAGATCAGCGTCAGCGACAAATTGGAGCAACTGCGCAGCGAACAGCCCTTGTATCGCGGACTCTCGTTCGACACTATTGCTGGCTATGAGGAACACGGTGCCATCGTACACTATGAGGCAACACCTGAAACCGACAAGCCCTTAGAGCCTCGCGGTTTGTTGCTGGTTGACAGTGGTGCACAATACCAAGACGGCACGACAGACATCACACGCACCATTGCCTTAGGCCCATTGACCGACGAACAGCGTCAGGTATATACGTTGGTGCTGAAAGGACATATCGACCTGCAACTGCTCCACTTCCCTGATGGTGCCAGTGGCACACAACTCGACGCCATTGCCCGCGCACCATTATGGCAAGCCGGTCTCAACTATCTGCACGGCACAGGACATGGCGTAGGTTCGTACCTCAACGTACACGAAGGACCTCACCAGATTCGTATGGAATGGAAGCCTACCCCACTGCGCAAAGGTATGACCGTTACCGATGAACCAGGCATCTATTTAGAAGGACGCTTTGGTGTGCGTACAGAAAGCGTGCTGTTAATTAGAGAAGTTAAAGAAGTTAAGGACAATTGGCATTTCCTGTGTTTCGAGACACTGACGCTCTGCCCTATCGACACGACCCCTATCCTGCCCGACTTGTTGACTAAGGAAGAAAAGGACTGGCTAAACCATTACCACACGATGGTCTATGAAAAAATCGCTCCCCATCTGAACAGCGACGAGCGGTTATGGCTAAAAGAGGCTACCGCTCACATCTAACATCCTACATCTTACCCACCCCCAGCCCCTCCCGAACGGGAGGGGAGTTACATCTTACATCTTACATCTTACATCTTCCTCCTATACTGCCACAGTTCCAGCGAATTGATGATGTTCTGCCACAACACATAGCATCCAGCACCAATCGACGAGACAGGGTTCAGATACATATAGGCCACCCAGATGCTCAGCGCTGTATTCTTCTGAAACAACGCCTGTCCAGCATTTACCTCTTCGCCTAAACGACGACCGATGGCACGACCAATACCAAACTGTACGAAACAAAGCAGGAAGGTGGCAACCGCAATCATCAACAACAGTACCAACGAGGCACTGCTATGCACGATATTCTTTACCGTGATACCCGTCGTGATACTCAACGAAATAGCCCAAAAATAGAAGCTTAGGTTGGGTTGGGCAACTATTTTGGCACACAGCCCCTTAACGTAATGTTGCATCAACCAGCCCAATACCAGGGGCAATAGCAACACTATGCTTACCTTCTCTAATATAATAAGGAATGCGTCTATGAAAGCCACATGCACCGTCTGCTCCAGGATGGGGAATACCGTGGGAATCATCAATGCTGATGCCAGCGACGAGATGAGCACATACGTCGTCATCGTAGAGATATTGCCTCCCAACTTACCGACGACGACTGGCGATGCCGATGCAGCAGGACCAATGATACATGTCAGTACGGCTTCCCACAGCAGTTTCTGTTCCACATCAGCCTCCACCCAGAAGATGATGCCGATATTAGCAGCCACCAACAGCAGCTGAGCTACCAGCACACCAATATGCCAGCGATGGGGGCGCATCTGGTGGAAATCGACCTTGCAGAAGGTAACAAACAGCGTCAGGAAAACAAACAACGGGAAGATGACGTCGAACACTGGGCTCAAGCTATTACCAACAGCGTCTAATTGCGGGACGTAATAGAACGTCAAATAACAGACAGTACCCACAGCAATCGCTACGGGCAGCGTCCAATCCTTCAGAAATCTTAGCAGTTTGACCATAATTGGCTGCAAAAGTAATAAAAAAGTAGGAATTAGGAATTAGGAATTAGGAATTATTTTGTACCTTTGCGCTCAAAATTATTCAGACAACTATGCTTGTAAAAACATACTGTGCGGCAGTCAACGGACTGGAAGTCACAACGGTAACAGTCGAGGTAAGCATGTCGCGAGGCGTGCAGTTCCACCTGACAGGTTTGGCCGACACGGCTGTTAAGGAGAGCTACGACCGTATCAAGGCCGCCCTTACGAACAATGGTTTCAAGATGCCCACCATGGACATCACCGTCAACTTGGCCCCCGCCGACATCAAGAAGGAGGGCTCTGGTTACGACCTGCCACTGGCCATCGGTATTCTCGCAGCCAACGGCAAGGTGACAGCCGACATGCTGGAGAAATACATGCTGGTGGGCGAGTTGGGACTTGACGGACGCTTGCAACCCATCCGTGGAGCCCTGCCCATCGCCATCCGTGCACGGGCTGAGAAGTTCAAGGGTCTCATCGTCCCCAAACAGAACATCCGCGAGGCAGCTGTCGTCAACCAACTGGAAGTATATGGCATGGACACACTGATGGACGTCATCAACTTCCTGAACGGTAACAACAGCTATGAACCAACCGTCATCGACACCCGTCGCGAATTCTTTGAACAACAGAACCACTACGAACTGGACTTTGCCGATGTCAAAGGACAGGAAAGTGTCAAACGCGCTTTGGAAGTGGCAGCAGCCGGTGGCCACAACCTGATTATGATAGGCCCGCCAGGTAGCGGCAAGTCCATGTTGGCCAAACGTCTGCCCTCAATTCTGCCACCCCTCTCGCTGGCTGAGAGCTTGGAGACCACCCAGATACACAGCGTGGCAGGCAAGCTGAACCGCGACACCAGTCTCATCAGTCAACGCCCGTTCCGCGCTCCTCATCATACGATATCGCAAGTTGCCCTCGTCGGTGGAGGCAACAATCCCCAACCAGGCGAAATCAGCTTAGCTCATAATGGCGTGCTCTTTCTGGATGAGATGCCCGAGCTAAGTCGAAGTGTGCTCGAAGTACTGCGTCAGCCCCTGGAGGACCGCCACATTACCATCAGCCGTGCCAAATACAATGTGGAATATCCCTGCTCGTTCATGCTGATAGCCTCCATGAACCCCTGTCCGTGCGGCTATTATGGCGACCCCACGCACCACTGCGTCTGCACCCCCGGTCAGATTCAGCGTTACATGAACAGAATCAGCGGTCCCCTACTTGACCGCATAGACATCCATTGCGAGATCCAGGCCGTGCCCTTCGCACAGCTCTCTCAGATGCAGCCTGGCGAGCCCTCTGCCGTCATCCGCGACAGAGTGATCAAAGCCCGCAACATCCAGACAGAGCGCTTCTCAAAGCTCCCCTCCTCTTCGCGAGGCGTTGGGGGCAGGCCTCACTGTAACGCCCAGATGACGGAACGTATGCTCCACGAGTTTGCCCAACCCGATGCAGCATCCCTGGACATGCTTCGCATGGCAATGGAACGCCTCAAGCTCTCTGCCCGTGCCTATAGTCGCATCCTCAAGGTTGCCCGCACCATTGCCGACCTTGCCGGTTCAGCGAAAGTGCAGTCCGTCCACATTGCCGAGGCCATCGGGTACAGGAACCTGGATAGAGGAGACTGGGCAGAGAGAGGTATTTAAAACGTGTACTTAATTCTCTGCCTTCCGAGCTTCACGCTCAGCCCTTTTAGCCGCTTTGGCATCAGCCTTAGCAGCTTTTTTGGCAGCCTTCTCTTCCGCCTTTTGCCGTTTACGTTCCTCCCTTTCAGCACGCTTAGCCGCTTTCTGTTCCTCCTTTTCAGCACGCTTAGCCGCTTTCTGCTCCTCCTTTTCAGCTTTCCTTTCTTCAGAAAGCCTATGGAAGCGGATGCCTGGTTTTATCTTCGTCTTACGCATCTCGTTGGTATTGGTAAACGAGAAACCGCAGAGCACGTCCACACGCCCACCCTTCATGGTTATATTGCCCTCAGCCACAGCGCCGTCGCTCTGCATGTCAGCCACAACATTGCGCACCTTCACCTTCTTGTATTTCGCCTCATAGACCTCAGCATCGACCTGTCCGATAGGCAGTTTGCCGCCCTTCTGCTGTCGCATCTTGGCAGTACGAGGCTTGGAGATGTCGAACTTGAAGTTGGCCTTACAGGCAATCATACCCAAATCGGGCATATCCATCACTGTCCCCAGCATAAAGGAATCGGTACGGGCTGAACCATAGACGTATTTATTGAGTTCGTCAAGACTGAAATTAAAGTTGAGACGCCCTGCTGCCGTATTGAGCAGTCCTTGGAAGGTTTCCTTCTTATACAGCACACTGAAGTCACCCGTATAATTGATGGTACCCAGATTATTCAGCTGTTTCATCATGAACTTCTTAACAGGGAACTGGTTGATGATACGTTCCTTGATGTTACCTTTCGCCGTCATCTTATTGACGTGGAAACGGACATTTAACTGCAGTTTATCCCTCAGGCCCGTAATACCACCATTAGCACTGACTGTCAATAGCTTATCCGGCGTACTTACATAGACATTCTGGAACGTCAACTGTTCCGCATTACCACTGAAATCGACACGCAGAGACAATGGTATCGAGAAGTTGGCCAATACAGGGGCAAACGGACGGGCAATATCTTTCAGCAAGACACGTCCTACGATAGTTGAGGTCGAGAATTCGAGTGGACGTTCCTGTTTTTTGCTTGGCAACTGGAGCGTTGCCTTGTCAAACTTCAACTGTGTATTAGGCATTTGTACGACAACGTCGTTGAGGTAAGCGACACCCTTCGACACCAACACCTTACTCGTCAGCGATTTAAGTACAAGACCAGAGCCTTTGTCTGTCGCACTGCACTGGGTAATCGTGGCTGCAATGCTGTCGCCTTTCATGCTGGTAATGTCTGCTTTAAGATTTGCCTCGACATCAAAGTGGCCAGCATCGAAAGCCCCGCGTTTAGGCTTGCCTTTATTTTTTCGTGGCTTGCCGTTGTCAGTAACGAAATGAATACCATCCAACTCTGCCTTGCTTTGATCACCGTCAAGCGTTAACAGCACACTGCCAATCGTCAGCGCATTGTTGACATCGCCTTTCTTGGTATGACTGACCCACGAGCGTTTAAGTTCCGATATAGTTGCAGTATGCCTGGTGTCACCCTTTTTCTTGTACAACAGCTCTTCCAACTTGTAAGCCTGGTCATTATAGATGACGTCAATACGACTCAGCGACAGTTTGCTAAGGTTCAGGTTCAGCTTTTTCTTCTTTTTGTCCTCCTTCGTCACTTCCTTGTCGCGTAATTCCGTAGAATCCTTCTTGAAAGCATCGATGACAAACTGGTAGTTAGCGGCAGAATCGGGCTTGGGTTTATACAGCTGCGCCCTGATGCCATCAATCGAGGCATGAGTAATACGCACCTCGTTATGTAACAGTGGCAACAGTTTTACATCGACAGACAGATGGTCGAGCTGGAACATCTTACGATGCTGCAGGTCTTCCACATCCAAGCCATAGAGATTGACATTCTGCGAAAAAAGGCCGATGCTGACGCTGTCTATCTCGACACGCGTGTGCAGTTTCTCTGACAACAGTTGGGTGGCATGACGGAGCAACTTGTTTTGAAAGGCATCCGTATTCAAAAGGAACACAGCCCCAAACATAAGCACTATGCATGTAGCGACCACGCATCCAAATACTTTCAGGAATTTTCTCATCATACACTAATTATTCACAAGAAGTTATTTTGCAACAAAGTTACAAAATAATTATGAATTATGCATTATGAATTATGAATTATTTGTATCTTTGCACCAAGATAATAATGACATGCGACATTTACAACGATATATAGCCATGATGCTGTTAGTACTCGCCATGAGTGCCGGCGCTCAAACCAAGAGCAGCGGACGCCTGTCTGCATGGTTGCAGGAAACCATCAGACACGGAAGCCGTCAGAACTCCATTAGCAGCACTGATAAGAGTGAACGCAGGGCTGAAACTGCCAGCATGCTTACGACTGTCTTCGTGCAAATGAACGATAGTCTGGATGACAAGACGCTGGCCCAGTATGGTTGTAAGAAATATGCCCAACTGGGCGACATCGCCATCGTCACCGTTCCTTTAGACAAGATAGACTCCTTGTCGCAACACCCCGAAGTATTGCGCGTGGAAGCCAACGACAAGGCTCACACAACGATGGATACAGTTCCAGGTATTACCAACCTGCTGCCTCTTTACGAGCAGACATCAGCACATCTGCCCTATACCGGACGGGGCGTCGTGATGGGACTGATGGATGTAGGCTTCGACCTAACACATCCCACCTTCTATAATAATGCGACGCTCAGCGAATACCGCATCAAGGCTTTTTGGGATCAACTGGCTCCTATCGGCGATACCAACCATCTGCCTGTTGGCTCAGAATGGACAACTGGAGAAGACATTTTGTCGAGACGGTGTTCGACGGATGGACACGAACAAAGCCACGGAACCCATACCACAGGTATTGCTGCAGGCAGCGGTTTCGATTCTCCCTACCGTGGTGTAGCATGGGAAAGCGACATCTGTCTGGTGGCGAATGCGGATATCGAGGATACGGCATTAATCGACAAGAATGACTATTACCTCTATACTACAGCAACAGATGCTCTGGGATTCAAATATCTGTTCGATTATGCCGACAGTCAGCACAAGCCGTGCGTCGTGTCGTTCAGCGAAGGATACCGGCCATACATGGACGATGATGACCGCCTGTTCAATCTCTTCCTAAGTCGTCTGGTAGGTCCAGGCCATATCTTGGTAGCATCAGCAGGCAACGAGTGTCAGGAAATGACATACTTCAAAAAGCCTATGGGTGTTGAGTCGGCAGGCAGTTTTGTAAGGGTATTCCGTCCGAAAGTCAGCTATCGGTTGCTGTCAGATGGTACCCCCGTCGTCAGGCTGATAGCCTATCAAGGGAAAGATGTCGTGGACAAAGAGCTGCGCCTGCCGATGGACAATGAGAACTGGCAGGACGACCTACTCATCGACACCTTATTCATTAATGAGGATACCTGTGCTGTCAGCATCGACAGATACCAGACACCATTTATCAAAGGTAAAACCGTCTATCAGATACAACTGACTGCCAACCGTTCGCTCAACCGTTTGGAGCATATTGCTATGGTCATAGAGGGAACGGATTGCGAGGCAGAAGTCTTTGGCAGTTCCACCAATAGCTTTGGCAACTACGATACCGATATACGGTGGAATGCCGCAGAGAAAAGCCATAACATATTGGCGCCAGGATGCTTTGACGCTATCATCACTGTGGGAAGTACGTCACACCGGCAATCATACACAAACGTAAACGGCCATGTTATTAGCGATACCCTCGATCCAGAGGCTGGCCACGTATCGTGGTTCTCGTCAGTAGGTCCAACGATGGATGGCAGGACGAAGCCCGATGTCACTGCTCCTGGTAAAAACGTCATTTCGTCACTTAGCAGCCTATACCTTGAGGCTCATCCCAATGAGACCAGCAACCATGTGCAGCATTTCGACCTTGACGGACGCACATACGTCTGGGGAGCGCTGACGGGTACGTCCATGTCGACACCAATCGTCGCAGGCATCATAGCCCTCTGGCTTCAAGCCAACCCCACCCTGACACCAGATGACATCCGTGGCATTCTGCAGCGTACCTGCCAACATCCTGAAGCGCAGCTATCATACCCCAACAATCTTTATGGGCATGGTGAGATAGATGCCTACAAGGGACTTCTCGACATCCTCGGCATCGATGGTATTCAGGAACTGAGCCACCACCAGCCACAAGGTGTGATGCTGACAACAAAAGACGGACTTATGCATCTGCAATTTGACAAGACGCCCTCTGAGCCCATCCTCTTAAGCATTTATGCCACATCAGGCACCCTGGTGCATCGTCAATGGCTGACAACAGACAGTCAACAGACGACAATTACACTACCAGTCAGAAGTAGTGGCATATATGCCGTCCAGCTGACCAGCCAAGACAAAACCCTGACAGGCTCACAACTCGTCAAGCTTTAACCATCAGCCCATCAGCCCCTCATCCCTCTTACATCAGCCATCTTACATCTTACATCTTACATCTTACATCAGCCCTCGCTGTAATTATGGTCCACAACGATAACCACCTGTATGTCAGGTACCAGAGGCTGAATCTCGCTGGTAAGCTTATTGACAAATGCCGCTTCGTCATGTACGGAAATATCGGGCACTACGTCAACAGATAGCATCTGGTCTTTCTCAGAATAGTAGAATCCATGAACCTGGACGATATCCCTATGGGCTGCGAGGGACTGCATCACATGCGTCTGCAACTCAGCATGACGATTCTCGCCTGTGGCAATGGCATAGACACCAACAGTCATGATAATGCTGTGACGCTCTATCATCTGCATGGTAATCTTACGCGTCAGACCGTGAATCTCGTGAGCCGACATTGTATCATAGACGTTGATGTGCAGGGAGCCAATCTTGACATCTGGGCCATAGTTATGCAGTATCAGGTCGAACACGCCGTGAACACCTTCGAAGTCGGAAACTTCTTTGACAATCTGTTTCGTGAGTTCTGCCGAGATGCTCGTGCCAAGCAGTTCATTGACAGGCGAAGCCAGCATCTCGATACCAGCCTTGATGATAACCACGGAGATGAGGGCACCCAGAATGCCGTCGAGCGATACGTCCCACAGTAGCATCACACCTGCAGAGACCAGTGTTGCCAGGGTGATGACAGCATCAAACAGCGCATCGGAACCCGAGGCAATCAGCGCGTCGCTCTTCAGTTGTTCGCCCTTGCGCTTCACATACTGGCCGAGGATGAGTTTCACCACGATGGCCACAACGATAACCACCAGTGTGGTTGTCGTGTACGAAGGCTCAGTAGGGTCAAAGATTTTCTTCACTGACTCGATGAGCGAGGTGATGCCTGCCGACAACACGATGACGGCGATGATGATGGCGCTGAAATACTCGATGCGCCCAAAGCCGAAAGGATGCTTCCTGTCAGCAGGACGCTGCGACAGTTTTGTGCCTACGATAGTGATGACGCTTGACAGGGCGTCGCTCAGGTTGTTGACGGCATCCATCACAATGGCAACACTGCTGGCCAGGACACCTACTGCGGCCTTGAATACCGCCAATAGCACATTTGCTATAATACCAATCCAACTGGTACGAATGATTTCTTGACTTCTGTCCATATTGTTCTTTACCTTCTCGTCCATATCCTTGCCCTCTTCATCAACGAAGTCAAACGGATAGTGTATTCGCTTTCGCGTCTAAATACAGGACTCATCATCATGTTTGCTTTTGGGTGCAAATTTACAAAAAGTTTCCAAAATAAAGGATATTTCTGAAGAAAAAGAGCAAAAAAACGAATAAGGATATTCATCAGTAACATTTTAGGGTCATCAGTCAAGATACCAGCCTCGAAGTTCCTTTTTCGTGGCGATTTCATTCCCATTCCTGCACCAGTGATAAAGCTCATACTATAGTGTAACCTTGTGCCGTTAATGCTTGTTTGGCTTTATCGAAGTTCTCTGTTTTGGTGAGAATATAATCAGTGTTGAAGGTGGAGACGGCAAAAATACCAATCCCATTTTCAGCAAGACATGAGGATATTTTTGATAGAATCCCAATAAGAGAAAAGTCCAATACTCCCTCAATACGAAATGCCTTCCATCCATCGTTTCTTTCTATTGTGTTTTCTGGAACATCAGCGACAGGACAAACCAATGATTTTTCTTCATAACACAATTATTATTCGTAGGCATATACAAGCCCGTACTTCTCATGCAGTTTGCGAAGTGTGCCATCTGACTTCATCTGACGGAGACACAAGTTCACCAGCTGTAGCAGGTCGGCGTGTCCTTTCTGCATCAGGACTCCAATCTCGCCACGGGTAAAGGGGGCGTTCAATAGGGGGGCTGCAAGTCGGGTGTCGGTCTGCACATAATAGGGTGCCTCTGTAATCTCTGTTATCATCACGTCGGCTGCTCCTTCGGCAACAAGTGAGGGTATTTCCTCGTTCTTCTGGTGAACGACTATGTTAGCGTGAGTCAGGTTCTCGTTGGCAAACTTCTCGTTCAGTCCACCGGGATTCACCATAACTGTCACTTCGGGCTTGTCGATGTCGGCTAATGACTTGTAGCGGTCTGCCTCCGAAGCGCGGCAAAGGATGGTCTTGCCGTTAGCCAGATAGCCGTCGCTCATCAGCATCGTCTCACGTCGTGCGTCGGTAATGGTTATGCCGCCAATGGCGAGGTCGAACATCTGAGGATTTGCAAGCACGTCGGCTGTCAGTGTAGGCCATGAGGTCTTTTTGAACGCTATATTTACACGCAACCTTTTGGCAATCTCGTTGGCGACATCAATACCGAAGCCCCAATAGGTTCCATCGGCCTCTCTAAAGGATAGTGGCCGGTAGTCGCCAGTGGTACCAAAGAGGATCGTGCCTCGATCCAGAATCGCCGCAACCTTTCCGTGAATGGGAATGTCTGTGTGGGTTGACAGGATGAAAACGGAGCGTTGGCCGTTTTCCTTTCCGAACTGGAGCGCTCCTTTCAGGTCGTTCTCCGGAAATAGCTTTGTACTGTCGAAATAGTAAAGGCCATCGTCACTATTGTAACAACCGCCTACATATCCTTCATGCTGCAGGGCATGGCTCACAACCCTGTCAAGCTGGTCGCGCGAGTGGCTGTCTTGGGTTGCTGCATAGCTGACGGCGATTCCCTCCGTGGGCTCAGTCATCGTGCGGATGTCGATAGTGAATCCGTCGGGGTGGGTCTGGCTGAAAGCCCAAACCTTATCAGAAATACCAGAGATATTTCTCTGCTCTGTAGCGTTATCCTCATTTGAAGAGCATGAAGCAGAGCTGGCCGTTCCGCAAATGGTCAGGACGGCTATGAGCAACCAGATTTTCAATCTTTCCCGTATCATATTAAAGAATAGTCTCCATGGTCGTCTTTTGCACTTTCATCCCCATATTCCTATAGAAACTCAATGCGGGGTCGTTGCCTTCCCATACGTTCAGGGTAATATGATGACAGCCTTTAGACTTTGCATAGTCACGGACGAACTGATATAATGCTGTTCCGACGTGCCGGCCACGGGCCTTTTCGTCAACACAGATGTCATCAATATACAGTGTCTTGATGTTCTGGAGTAACTTGTCATCCTTAACTTCTGTAACCATACAGAAAGCATGTCCCAACACTTGTCCGTCATCGAAAACGAAGATGGGTTTGCTCTCATCATCAAGGAGGGCTTCAAGTTCTTGTTCATTATACTTTGTTGTGTTGGGTTTGAACAAATCAGGGCGTATCACATGAT
>CAMHTW010000041.1 GCA_946188165.1 uncultured Prevotella sp. | reverse complement strand
GGTCTTGCAACCCCGTGTTGTACACGTAGCCGCGCATCATGTTACAGCTATCGACAGTCATCATACCCTTCATCTCTGCCGTATCGAGGAGTCCCAGGCATCGCTCGGGCTCCTTCACGAAGTGCATTTTGATATAATCATAAGTATAAATGCTGTCGGCATCCGATACCACAGCCGCTGTTTGCTGACTCTTTTCCTGACAAGCGCCCAGCGCCATCAGCGCTGCAAAGATGAAGATAAGTTTTTTCATATTCATTGCATTTATGGGGCAAAGTTACAAAAAAATCCAATGAAATGCAGATTTTGCGTAAAAAAATGTTGCTTGTGCGCCACGAGAACAAAATTGTGCGCCACGAGAACAAACCTATGGGCGGTTTTTCGTACTTTTGCCACAAGAAATCAAAATAATGCTACAAAAGATTGAGAAAATGAACAAAAAACTTGGCAGTCCGCGCATTTTTTCCTATATTTGTCGCCAGAATAGTGCCACGCTTTTTATGCAATAACTAACATAAATATATTATTATATGAAACTAACAAAACAATTACTAACAACAAAGCTGTGCATAAGCCTGATTGTCTTGCTGACAGCAACGACACTATGCTCGTGTGGCGATGACGCTGAGAACACCCCAGAGCCGACTCCACCCACACCTACACAGAAGTATGACGTGTTCTACAACCGTCCTACCTATTTTCCTGACTGGAGCCAGCCCCACGACTGGGCCAACAACATGGTGATGGTATGTCAGGTCTATCAGGGCGACCGCAGGTTGAGCAACTACGAGGTGGCCGTCTATGACCAGGACAACCAGTTGCGCCACTGCAACCGCAGCGTGGCCGATCAGGACGACTGTGCCGTGCTGACCATCATGGGCACCGAAGGCCACAAGTTCCACTTCAAGGTAATCTATGGCAACGACTTTGCCAACCCCGTCATCGCTGATGTGCCTGACATCACCGTTGACTTCGAGACGAATAAACTGATTGGCCTGGACGAGCCTTTCAAACTGAACATCCTTAAATAGCAACACATTATGAAAAAGATGATTAGAATCCATACATGGCTCGTGGCAGCGATGTTGCTCATGGTGAGCCAGAGGGCTGCTGCTGCTGATTTTTACGCAGGCGAAGTTTCGTGGGGCCCTTATATTGAAAATTTCACAAAATCAATCGATATCACCGGAAATCTCCACTATTCGTTTGATCTCCTCTATTACGACCATGATAAGGAAGGCTATTTCTGGGGTGCAAGTACCGGTCTCTATGTCGATGGCACGCTGCTCTTCAAGTTCAAAGATCTGCTTGATGGCTGGTATCAACCCCATAAGCGTTATCCAGAGGCAGGCTACACAATCAGCGACTTCCACGCAAAATGTGAGGGCAAGAAATATCTCCTTACGAAGAAATACAGCATCCCAGGTACCCTCGTCTATGTCTCCGTACGTGACGAGCGCCATGACCAGCCGGGTCACAATTTCGGTTGCGACCACTGGATTACTATCGACCTGACCTTTGAGCGCAACTATACCGATAAGCAATGGACCATCAAATGGGTTGGTCACTGGTTTGACGCTTACAATAAATACAAATATGAAGAAGTCGATAAGGTGCTTTTCACTACCACCAAGCCTACGGTGACCATGCCCACAATTGAAAAGGATCTCCAATCGAGTAGTTCCCCTTTCAGCAGGTCGAGCAACAAAAAGATAAAGTTCACCTTACCCACTACGAACTACTCCGGCTGGAGTACAATGGCCATGATGTATAAGCAGGACTGCACCAACGAGTATAAGGACCCTACCAAGGCCAAGTATTCTTATGGCAGGTTGACCAGTACCGGTGAGTTCAGTGTCAGCGACAACTATACCCCCGTAACCGTCTATCCGCGCTTTGAACTGTATAAGGATACCAAACCCTCGCCAGCCAGCGACTGTGACGTGACGAAAACGATTCGTTTCGACAAAGACTATGGAGCCATCACCATTCCTGGTCTGCCGCGACCAAAGGCTAATTCCTTCACGGTTAAATCATTCAATTCCTTTAGCAAGGAGATTACCTTGGAGTGGGAACGCGAAGCCTATGATAACACGACACGCTCCGATGGCGAGTGGGTGCTGTTCCGCAAGGTGACAGGTGCAGATGAGTCAACACAGGAGGAAATAGCTAAAATAGCTGATAATCGCAATCAAACAAAATTCTCTCTCACGGATAAAAAGCACGATCAGGTGTACGGCACACAATACACCTATTCCGTCTGCTACCGCCCCAAGGGCTGGACCATAGATTATGCGGACGATGGAACTGCATACGGACTGTACCAGTGGAAACGATACAAGTTCGTGCGTTCCTTCAGTATATCCAACGAGAAAGCTCAGGAAGGTGACGGTGACATTACCTACTCATGGAGTAACACCTCCATTCAGGATGCCACTGCAAGTCATTCCTATACGCTCCATGTGCAACGCAGTGATAACGGCGGGAGTCAGTGGGAAGACCTGACCACCATGAAAATTACCAGTCCCGAAACCACCAGTGGCAGTTATACAGACAAAGCAAGCACTAACCATGAATTGATGGCTCATCATCAGTACAAATATCGCGTAAAGGTTGACAACGTGGAGGGAATAGACGTCGTCAGTTCGGGAGCAGAAGCCACGCTGACCAACGGAAACAAGATAACGAATCTCACCGTTTCGCGCGGCAACTACAGCAATAGTGTGGTGCTGACGTGGGATGTTAAGTTAGTGAGCAGTAACGAGTCAACTTTCAGCATTTACCGCCGGCCATTAGGCAGCACAAGCGATGCCGACTGGTCGTCCAATTCTCTCTACACCGTCAAAGGCAATGCGACAAGATACACCTGGACGGACAATACTGCTCAAGCGGGCTGTTACTACGAATACAGGGTAAATATCTCCGAAGATTACGAAGGTAATACATACGAGGGCACTCCCGTGATCTCCGACGGCTTCTGCCGGGCTTCAGGACTGGTGAGTGGTCAAATCACCTATGACTCGGGCACAGCCGTTGAGGGTGCCAAGATCACGCTCAAGCCCAACGAAACCCAAGCCGACACCCTGTTTAACAACTATGCGTTGTACTTCAATGGCGACAATGGTCAAGGTATGAAATGTGAGACCGCTGAAAACGAATTGAAGAACATCTTTAAGGAGGACTTCACCATCCAGATGTGGCTGAATCCGCATCAAGAAAATATGGATAATGAGCTGAAAAACATCGTGTTCGACTATTCGTCTTTCCTGACCATCCGCCTCACGAAGGAGGTAAAGGATAACCAGACATACTATCTTGTCCACCCCATTGTCAACAACGAAGATTATAAAAAGGACGACGACCTCATTCCTGCTGAAGAGTGGAGCCATCTGACGTTTGCCTACGATGCCACCGCCAAGAAACTACACCGCTATACCATTCAGTACGGCGATAGCATCAAAAGACACGGGGAAATATCGGTGAATGCGAATATTAATAACAAAGATATAGATAGTAACAAAAACGCTTTCGTCATTGGCAACAGTATCGGACGCAACGATAAGGCAAGATTTGGCGGCTGCATCGATGAGTTCCGCATCTTCAACAAGTGTCTGACTGAAACAGACATTCTGAGGAACTATTGCCACATGCTGAGCGGAACGGAGGATGGGTTGCAGGTCTATTACCCGTTTGACGAGGGACTGGCAGCACAGAACGTCGCCTACGACTTCAGTAAGAGGAGCGGAGTGAACAATGACCGTCACGCCAGGGCTAACGTGCCGTCGAAGGGACAGCCCTACATTGTGCCCAGCGACGAGCAACTGAGCCTGATGACCTATACTGATGCCAAGGGTAACTACATACTAAGCGGCATACCCTTCTGGGGCGATGGCGTCAGCTATACCATCACCCCGACCTTGGGCGTACACCAGTTCAACCCTCGCGTTGAGACGCGCTTTTTCAGCATGAGTTCGCAGAACCACAGCGGTGTGGACTTCGAGGACGTGTCGTCGTTCAAGGTCAGCGGCACCGTGCGCTATGCCAACACCGACTATCCGGTGGAAGGCTGTATGGTCTATGTTGACGGAACTCCGTCATCCAAGGACGGTGAGATGATAACCACCAACAGCAACGGAGAGTTCACCGTCAGTGTACCCATTGGCGACCACTTCGTGCAAATCAAGAAAGACGGACACGTCTTTGCCAGTGCAGGGCGCTATCCGGCAGACACCGACAGCGAGGGTCTCCGCCACACCTTCGACAGAGACATCAGCGGGCTGGAGTTCATCGACGAGACACTTGTCAACTTCACCGGTCGTGTCATTGGCGGCAGCATTCAGGCCGACTCCATTGTGGGCTTCCAGAAGACGACTAACAACATTGGCGTAGCCGAAATGGTGCTCTCGCCGCAAAACGAGCTCTACCGCATGAATGTGGTGAAGCATGTCACGGCCACCACCTCCAGTCTCGACACCAACGACGAGGTGTTGCCGGTACTGTCGGACACCACTTCCATCCAGAGCCATTCATTCCGTGGTGCCACCGCCGACTTCTGCAGGAAGTTCTATATCTACACTGACTCCCTGACGGGCGAGTTCTCCGCCATGCTGCCCCCGCTGGAGTACAAGATAGAGAGCATCAAGGTGAAGAAGAGCGGACTGGTAGTAGGTCAGCCAAGCACCGTCGACCTGTCGAATCCGAGGGTGGAGAACTATGATACCTTGTATCTGGATGCAGATAAGACGTCTTGGGAACTCTACAAGTACCATACCAAACTGAACACCGTCTATCACAGCGAGCCAACCTTCACCGTCAAGCAGACCGATCGCACGGATGGTGCTTTCGGTATCTCAACGTATAAGGTGAAAGACGTCTTGGGAGAGTTCGATGTGGACGTCACCAGTACAGATAGCCAAGGACAGGTAACCTACAACTATGGTTATCCGCTGTTCCAGATGGGTGACTTCTACGAATTCTGGTTAGATGGCTATGAGGAGTATGTTAATGAGGATGGCTCAACTGCTTTGATAGACAGGGTGCCGCTGAAGGATGTAGTAGTGACCATTGACAACGAGTTGTCGGCCGAGCAGGAGGTATATGGAGCCGAGCACCCGGAGGCTGGTAGCATAGCTAAACTCGAGAGCAACCAGCTTCAACTCGACGAAAAAGGACAGGGTACTATCCGGTGGAGGGGCGGTCTGCCGAACATAACATATCCTTATACGCGTAACATTAATATCTATTACGAGATAGACGGGCGTAACTACGACTGGAAAGGCAATCCTATGGAGGGCATCTTGCTGGGTTATTCGCCTACAGGCAACAACTTTGTCACCGCCGGCCCCGACAATCTGGATATGATACTGCGCGACCCACCAGGCTCACAGTCGTTTGCGACATGGGAAAAAGGATCAATAACCAGCTCCATAATAATGGATGGAGGCACATGGACAGACGATAATAATTTCTTGTGTACTAGAGCGTGTGGCGTGAAAACTGAAACTGGAACAGGAGTTGGAGCATTTGTGATCTCTGAGATTGAGGCTGCTTCAGAATTTTTAATTGGGCTTCATGCAGAGGCCAAAGGATGGGATGCCAACACCGTGGGCCGAACGGTGACCGCTACTAAAGCAATCTCAACAAGCGATAGTCCCGAATATGATGGAGCTGACGCAGATATCTTTATCGGATGTGGCACCAATATCATCTTCGGCGACTCCCGACTGCTGCACCTCAGTCGCGACCCGAACGACGCAACCAGGGCTGTCATAAAGTTGGACAACGCCATTGATGCAAATCTTTCGTTTAGTACGAATTTTGCATATACTCGCCATTATATTGAGCATGACTTGCTGCCCAATTTGTTAAAACTGCGTAATTCATGCCTCACTTATACAAACGACGCCGCTAACTATGTGCTGCCGGCAGGAGCTAACATGCCTGTATATGTGACCGACAAATTGCCTGACAACCCAGAATTTGGCAGTCAGGATACATATAGAATGGTGAGTCCTGATAACTTTACGGGGCAAGATACTATACAATATTTCAACAATCAAATAGCTGCCTGGCAGAAGTACCTAAGCCTAAACGAAGAGGCTAAAGTGAAGGCCTTCGAAAATCGTACTGAATTGGAAAAGGACAAACATGCCAAAAACTACTCCTTTGATGCAGGTTCGACCATCACCGATACATACAAGGATGAGACAATCGAAGGAACAAAACTTGAGTATGAAATGTCGATAAGATTGCAAATTGGTGGAGCACATGGATGGAAAGCTGCTGGTACGGGTATGATGTGGGAATTCAAGAATGATTTGGGTGTAGGTTATAAAAGGATAAAGGAACACTCTACAAACGAAGTCACCACGTTCAGTTATACTCTGAAAGACAACGATGTGAAAGATGCCATCAGCGTAGATGTATATAATGTTGACGCATTTGGTCCTATTTTCCGCACCCGTGCCGGACAGACCAGCAACCCATACGAGGGTGAGGTGAAGACCAAGTACTATGAGCCGGGCACTACTATCATGGAAGCCACCATGCAGGTGGATGTACCCAAAATCAGCGTTGAAAACCCCATGGTAAACAACATACCTGCTGGCAGTGCAGCCAACTATACCCTGGGACTGGCGAACCAGTCGCAGATTGGAGAAGAACTGTATTATCTGCTCATGGTGCCCGAAGAAACCAATCCTCACGGTGCACAAATCACCGTTGACGGTATGTCGCTATCTTCCGGTAATCGAAAGATAAAAGTTCCATACGGTGAGACGTTGTATAAGTCTATGCAACTCAAGCAGAGTGACATCAGCATTCTCGACTATGACCGTATTGCCATCGTCCTGGCGTCAGTCAATCAGTACGACCCCACTGACAATATGGATGTGATTGCCGATACGGTGTGGGTATCGGCCCACTTCGTGCCTTCGTCATCGTCAGTCAACCTGGCCATGTCGAACAACCTCATGAACACGCAGACAGGTTCAAAGCTGACGCTGACCTTCTCGGACTTCGACCGCAACTACAAGAACCTGAAGGCCTTCCGCCTGCAATACAGGAAACAGGGCAGTACCGACTGGACACTGCTGCATCAGTATGTGCTCAACAAGGCCGACTCGACCGCCAACAGCAGTATGCTGCCTGAAAGTGCCAACATCAGCTACGATTTGGATATGTACCAATATACCGACGGCGAATACCTGTTCCGTGTGGTCTCTGTAGCCACGTATGGCGCCAGCGAGGTCTATCGCTACAGCGACGAACTACCATTGACGAAGGACATGCAGCGACCGCAGCTCATCGCCCAGCCGTCGCCTTCGAGCGGCATCCTGACCAGCAGTTCAGACCTCACACTGACTTTCAACGAGGACATCCTGAAGGGTATGCTCACGAAACCACAGAACTTCCACGTGGAGGGTGTGATGAACGAAAGCCGCGTGGCCCACGACGTGGCGCTCAGCGTAAGCGGCAGTGCTGCTACGGCTAAGACCGAGGCTACGATGGACCTGAAAAAGAAACCGTTCTCTATGAGTATGTGGCTGAACTATACATCCGACGGCACACTGCTGCGACATGGAGTAGAAGGCAACGGCTTCACGCTCGGCATTGAGGGCGGCAAGCTGGCTGTCAATGTGGGCACCGAGAAAGTCACCTCGGATAAGCTGTTGCCTACCGGCAAGTGGATGTACCTGAACGTGAGTCTCGACACCATTACAAAGACTGTCAGTGCCGGCTATGCATTGGACGCAGGAACCGAAATCCTGCTTGATAGAAAGAGTATTGGCAGTTACGAAGGCAACGGCCCTATCTTCCTGGGCGGCAATGGCCTGACCGCCAAGATGCAGGAGGTGGCCATCTGGAATACGGCACGCTCGATGGCTGAGGCCCAGGGCGATATGTACACCACGAAGAGCCAGTACACCAACGGACTGCTGGGCTACTGGCAGCTGAACGAGGGACGTGGCGAAGTGGCTGCCGACCGTGCCCGCAGCCGCAACCTGACACTGGCCGGACAGAACGCCTGGTGGATAGACGGTGATAACTACGCACTCGTGCTCGATGGCAATAGTACTGCTGCTGTCGATATTGGAGCACTGAACACCACCGGCTCAGAGGACTACCTCGTGGAGGCGTGGTTCCGTGCCGACAAGACGCAGGCGGGCGTGGCATCGGTGCTGAGCACTCAGAAGATGGACCTGCGACTCGATGCCAAGGGCAGGATGGAAATCGAACTGGTGTCAGCTCAGGATACGACTGTTGCCAATGTGACAAATGAAGACCTGCGCGACGACCAGTGGCACCATGTGGCTGTGAACGTGCTGAAGAGCACTAACGGAGGTGGCGTTGTCTATCTGGACGGACAGCAGCGCAAACTGATTGCCGCAACGGCCATGCCTGAACTCTACGGTGCGAAAATGATGCTGGGAAACCACCGTATTATGGATCCGGCAGCTCTGGGCATATTCAGCAACGAACGGCTCAAGGGTGCCATCGACGAGGTGCGCATCTGGAAGGGACGCCGCACCGCCGACGTCATCAAGAAGAAGATGTTCGAGCGCGTAAAGGCCGATGAGCCGGGACTGGCGGCTTACTACCCAATGGAGCGCCTCGCTCTCGACGAGTATAACCAGGTGGTGACGACCGCCAACATCAGCGATGTTGTGAAAAATCAGTCATCGGTAGCATTCTATTCCGATTACGGTGACGAGATAACGCCTCCTGCAGCCAGCAAGGACAACACGGCTGCCCTGAAGATGGCGCCAAGTGCGGAGAACGTGCAGTTTGAGTTCGTGGCCAGCGATCGCCAGATTACCGTGTTGCTGACCGAACAGCCCTACAAGATTGAAGGATGTAACATCTACATCACAGCCAGGGAAGTGTCAGACCTGAACGGCAACCTGTCGCAGCCCATCACCTGGGGTGTCTATGTACAGCAGAACAACCTGAAATGGCAGGACGACGCCATTAATGTGAGCAAGCAGGGAGGCAACGAGCAGACCTTCACCGCTACCATCGAGAACAAGGGCTCAGAGACCGAGGTATGGAGTCTGAGCGGTCTGCCCACATGGCTCACCGCCAGCACCGAGGCTGGCACACTGCAGCCATTAGGCAAGCAGACGCTGACCTTCACTGTGGCAGCAGGACTGCCCATCGGCAGCTACGAGACCACCGTCTTCCTCACCGGTATGCAGAACATCAACGACCCGCTGTTTGTCAATGTGACCAGCGAGGGCGACGTGCCCGATTGGGTGGCTAAGACTGGTAAGAACACGATGACCGTCCTGGCTCAGCTGAAAATTGACGGCGTGCTGAGCACCGACCCGAAGGACATGCTGGCCGCCTTCCGTGGCACAGAGTGTGTTGGTGTAGCCAGCCCGATGTACTTCAGCCGCTACGACAGCTACTTCGTGCTGATGAACATCTATGGTACTGACTATGACAACAAGCTGACCTATAAGGCTTACGATGCCAGCACAGGCATGGTTTATCCATGTGTGACCCCGTCTGACGAGCTTGCCAACGAGTTTGTTCCTGACAGGACTGTGGGTACTTCTGACAATCCGGTCATCATGACGCCTCAGGACAAGATTGAACAGATTATTGCAGTGGATCGCTATGCATGGAAGTGGTTCTCGCTTTATGCACAGCCAGAGAGTAACACTCCTGATAATGTGTTCGCTGACGCAATCTATAATCAAGCTGTCAAGACGATTGTCGGCATGAGTCAGTCTTGGACACCAGTGGCTAGTAGCCTCGCAAGCATGCAATACGACCAGATGTACAAAGTGTATGCCAATGGGGCCTTTAGCCAGACAATGGTGGGAGCTTCGATCAATCCTGCTAATATAGACATCACGCTTCACAAGGGCTGGAACTGGATAGGCTATCCTGTACAGGCATCGAACTCCCTGAGTGCCGCCTTTGCTGATGCCGACCCGCAGGAGGGCGACCAGGTGAAGAGTCAGTCGGGCTTCTCGCTCTATACGGGAGGCGACTGGATAGGTACGCTGACAGCGCTGGTACCTGGAGAAGGCTATATGTACCAGTCGACCGACTCGAAGGATAAGACGTTCCACTACCCGACGCCGGCTATGACCAACCGCAGAGGTGCCGTGGCTTCAACTTCTGACGTCCTGAAGCTTACCACACAGAACAACATGACCATGATTGCCGTGGTGATGGATGGCGAGCAACTGGTGGACGATGCCCAGGTGAGCGTCTTTGCCGGTAGCGAACTGCGCGGACGCTCGACAGCGGCAGTATTGGACGGCAAGCACTTCCTGACCATCGGCGGTAACAGCCAGGCAGAAATGCTGACCTTTGAAGTGATCACGGCTGACGGCACCAACCACCAGTTGGCAGGCAACGGCTTGTTCAACGCCAATGCGCAGCTGGGCTCTATGCAGCATCCTTACGTACTGCAACTCAACGACATCATCGATGTCAACACGCTGGCCGTGAAGCGCGTCATACTCTACGACGGTAGCGGTCGTCTGGTGCGCAGCGGCGACAAGCCCTACACCAAGGCAGACCTGAAGGCGCTGATGCCTGGTGTCTATTATCAGCATATTATCTACACCAACGGACAGAGTCGTGTGGAGAAACTATTGAGATTAGAGTAATATGAAAGCAAAAAAGATGTTTTTCACCTTGTTGGGGCTACTGCTGTTCACGAATGTGAGCGCAGGCCCCACCAAGGTGCTCTATGCAGAATTCAGTGATACTGACAGCAATGGTTCCAATGAAACCATGACGTTGAAGTGCGGCGACACCACACCTTCCGGGGCATATGCGTATAGTAACGGTTGGAGTAGCCTCTCTGGAAATAATAATATTAGTCAGAATGATATCGTCAACGTCTTTGTCGATGGCTCTTGCGCCAACTATGACGGTACGGATTTGCAATTCCTTTTCTCTTATTTCACAAATCTGACGACCATTACCGACCTCACCAATCTGAATACAAACAGTGTGACGGACATGCATGAGATGTTTTCTGGTTGTTCGCAACTGACGTCGCTCGACCTCAGTTCGTTCAATACTTTAAACGTGACCGATATGAATAGTATGTTCGCTGGCAGTTCAAGCCTCGTGACCATCTACGTCAGCAGAGGTTGGACAACAACAAATGTTACCTCAAGTAACGATATGTTTGCAGGCTGCAGTAATCTCGTTGGTGAAAACGGTTCAACTGTAGGAGAATGTGGAAACACCGATAAGACTTATGCCCGCATCGATGGAGGCACCAGTCACCATGGCTATTTTAGAGAGAAGAACAGCATCATCAGATTAGGTAATAATATCGACAATAGCAGTATCATAACAGCTTTTGACGGCCTGACGAACGCCAAGGTGGAACTGATCGGCCGCACGCTGAACAAGGATAAGTGGAACACGCTGTGCGTACCATTCACCATCAGCAACCCCGCAGCAGTCTTCGGCACGGGAGTGAAGGTGAAGACGTTGAGCGGTTATACGAACGACGGCACGACTGTCACCATCTCCTTTACTGATGCCAATTCAATAGAGGCTGGTAAACCGTACATCGTGATGCCTACCACCAATATCACAAATCCCGTATTCAATGACGTCACCATCAATAATATTATGCAGGACGTCATCATTAGTAACGCTGCCACCTTCAAGGGCAACTACGCGCCTGTTCCACTGTCTGCCAACGACACCAAGAAGCTGTTCCTGGCCAACAATATGCTGTACTATCCCACGGGCAGTGTGACTGTCAAGCCCTTCCGTGCATACTTCGAACTGACGAGCGATGTGCCGACGGCAAGCGGAGCGCCCAATCTGGTGATAGACTTCGGAGAGACAACAGGAGTAGGGGAATTGAGAATTGAGAATAGGAGAATTAAGAATTCTTTCTACGACCTGCAGGGTCGCCGACTGAACGGCAAGCCGACACAGAAAGGAATATATATACATCATGGCAAAAAGGAGGTACTGAAATGAAAAAAGAATATATTCAGCCCGTGATGGAGGTGGTAGACCTCAAGATGGATCAGTATCTGCTGACTGTCAGTGACCCCGGATATGGCGGTGGTAACAATGCAGAACCCGAGGCCCCTGAATTCGAGTTCGACTGGGTAGAGAAGGCCTACGAGTTCGGTGGCTGGGAGAACTTTTAGGTCATAGAAAGCCAATATGCACCTTCTTCTCTGGTAGAGCAACCCTTTGCCCGAATTATTTTTGTAGGAAAAGTTTTTGAGTTACGAAAATAATTACTATCTTTGCCCATGAAATATGAAGCGGCAAAACTATACGGACTTATGGGTAAACGGAAATGGATGATATTGGCGGCTCTACTGTTGGCGGCACTTGGCATGCAGGCACAGCAGGTGGTGAGTGGTGTGGTAAAGGACCGCGAGACAGGCGATGTGCTGAGCCACGTCAGCATAACGGCTGAGGGTACGGAGGCGCATACCGTGACGAACGATGACGGACGCTTTACGCTGAAGGTGAAGAATGCGCCCACGTACATCCAACTGAGCCATATCGGCTACAAGACGCGACGCCAGCAGCTGAATGGGCAGACGGAGGGACTGAAGATTATGATGACCAGTCATACAGTAAGTCTCGACGAGGTCATCGTGTCGGTCAACGACCCGTTGGAGATTGTCCGTGCGGCTATGAAGCATATTCCGTCGAACTATCCTATGCAACCGGAACTGATGCGCTGTTTCTATCGTGAGATCACGCGTCGCGGCTCGCGTCATATCGCTGTTGCCGAGGCTGTGATGGATATGTATAAGAGCAGCTATCGCTACGGTCCCAATGCCGATGCTGTGGGGATTCTGAAGGGGCGCCGACTGATGAGTATGAAGTCGAAGGATACGCTGGGCGTGAAGATTCAAGGTGGACCAGTGATGCCGCTGCTGGCTGATGTGGCCAAGAATCCGGAATACCTGCTGAACGAGCAGGACCTTGCGCAGTGTGACCTGTACCAAAAGCAGCCTGCCAAGCTGAACGACCGTCTGCACTACGTGATACAGGTGGTGCCGCATGACATCACGTACTATCCGCTGATGGGTGGTCTGCTGTATATCGACCAGGAATCGCTCACCATTACCCGTGCAGAACTGGAACTGGACGTGCGCGACTGGCGCAGCGCCTCGGAATATATGCTGGTAAAGAAGCCTTTGGGCCTTCGGTTCCGTCCGAAACTACTGACGATGACCATTGGCTATAGCACGGACATGCAGGGCGTTACACGCATGAACTATCTGCGCAACGAGATGCGATTCAACTGCGACTGGAAGCGTCGGCTCTTTGCCTCTGCCTTTACGACTGTCAGCGAGATGGTGGTGACGGACCGGCTGGCTGTGGGTCGTGACGCCAAACGCCCGAATGGGCGCTCGTCCTTTGGCATCAGAGACCGCTTCTATGATCGCGTGGAGTATTTCGACGATCCGGACTTCTGGGCAGACTATAACATCATTGAGCCTACGGAGAGTCTGGAACATGCTATTGACAAACTAAAGAAGAAGTTGATACATTAAAGATTAAACATTAAACATTAAAGATTAAACATTAAAGATTAAACATTAAAGATTAAAGATTGAAAATGAAAAAGATACTCTTACTTCTTACATCTTACATCTTACCTCTTACATCTTCGCTGGCCCAGCCTGCTGGAGTGGTGCTGGATACGCTACAAGTGAAGCACATTGATTTTGAGGGGAAGACGCAGCAGGGCGTGCTGATATGTAACAAGGCCATAGCGAAGGACCTGAGCGAGATATTTGCTGAGCTGTATAAGGCGAAATACCCCATTGAGCGCATCAGACCTATCTCGGAGTACGGCAACGACGACGAGCGCTCGATGCAGGCCAATAACACCTCATGCTACTGTTTCAGGAATATTGAGGGCAGCACGAAGCTGTCGAAGCACGCCCAGGGACTGGCCATCGACGTGAATCCGCTGTATAACCCTTGCGTGCGCAGAAAGAAGGACGGCGCACTGCTGGTGCAGCCCTCGACGGGTATGCCTTACGTGAATAGGAGCAAGAAGTTCAAGTATAAGATCACGCAGAAGGATTTGTGCTACCGCCTGTTCATGCAGCACGGCTTCAAATGGGGTGGGGCGTGGCGCTCGTTAAAAGACTACCAGCATTTTGAAAAGTGAATAGTGAAATCCGTAAAATCCGTAAAATCCGTAGGAGGATTGAAAGGTGAGATATAAAAAAAGGAACTCGGTTTTTGAGTTCCTTTTTCTAATGGTATTTACTTCGTGACCTTACGTCCGTTGACGACGTAGATGCCTCGTGGCAGGCTCTGCCATCCAGCCATCGTGCCAACCTTCACACCATAGAGGTTATAGACGTTGACGGATGTCGGAACAACGGAGATGCTCTGGATGCCCGTGGTATTGCAGATGAACTTCACCTTGTCGATGTTGCAGTTGCCGTCGGTAATGGTGAAGCGCAGAATCTGCTCGCCGGTAGTCAAGTTCCTGTTAAGCTTACCAGTCATCACGTTATAGGTGTTCCAACCACCGGTAGCGGTCACTTTGACGTCGGCAATCTTGGTAACGGAAGAACCCTTGACAAGGCTAATGCTGAAGCCGCCCGTTGAGCTGGAACCGTTAGAGCAGGTAGCCTCGTAGGAATATTCGCCAGCCTCTGTGACGTTGACGGAGTATTCTGTCCATTCGTTCTTTGCGGTGTAGCCAATGGCAGTACCATTATTGCCCTTGACGAGGTCAAGACCTTCGTTGTCGCCACGGTAGTTGGCATCGCCTTCGTCATTGGCATCGCTGTCGTGGAAGGACAGGCCTTCGCCACCCTGGTCGAAGTTCTCAGCCTGAACGATGCCAGGAATGTCGACAATGCTCTTGTAAGGTGCACGCTTACCCTTGATGGTTATCTTACGAACTGAAGATACCTTCTGTTTGCCTACAGCATCGACAGCAATAGCCGTGATGGTGTAAGCACCCTTATCAGCAGGTACATACTTGAACAAATAGGGCTCTTGAGTCAGCGTGTCAACTGCGATATTGTTGACATAGCACCTGATCTCTTTGAGGGTGCTTGTTGTGGACCAGGCATTGATGGTAAACGTCACGGTATCGCCAATCTGAATGTTGCTGGCGGGTTGGATCTTCGCAATGTTACACGTGATGTCCTTGCCCTCCTCATAGCGGGTCAAAGTCAGTTCCTTGAAGTAGAAACCGCCCTTGTCGACGAGCAGCGTGAACGTGTGACGACCAGCTTTCAACTCGGTTTTCAACTGTCCGTGCATGGTCTGCCAGTTGGTGGCACCACCTGTCTTGGGTACATCAATATACTCAGTGAGGTATTCCAGCTTGTCGAGTGAGTGTTCTGTCAAATGGAACGAACCACCAGTCTTCGTTGCGGCCACTGTCGCATCAAACGAATACAAGCCGTCTTCCTTGACATCGACGGTGTACTCCATCCATTGGCCATCCTTGGTGGCGGTAGTGGTGTTGCGTGCAGCATTGCTATATGTGATACCAGAATAGCCTTTGTCATACTCTGTGATGTCGATGGTACCAGGAATCTGGATAGGTGCCTCGTTGAAAGTACTGCGCTTGGTAGTGGTGTTGATGACCTGGAAGCGGCCATAACGCTCGTAGGTGGAGCCATCGGTAGCCGTTACCACAGCCTTTGTGTCGTTCCAGCCAGTCTTGCTTGAAGATACCTCTAAAACGTAGGGAGCCTCAGTGAAGGTCTTAATCAGTTCATTGTTCAAATAGAAATCCACCTTCTGGATGGCCTTCGTGGCCAGACGGGCATGTACCTTGATGGGCAGTACGTCGTCCTTGGCAACTTTCAGAGCCTGTGGACGGATGTAGATGGAGGCCTCTTTCTTGGTGCCGGGGAATGGGCCTGCTGCCGTCTTGGCAGGCTCAGTGGCCATATACTCCTTAATCCAGGTCATAGCCGGACGCTCAGCACCGTTCTTGTAAAGACCTGAGTTGTCAACCCATGTGGCTCCGTGGATAAAGCCCCACAAAGTGACACCAGCGCAATAGGGGGCTTCCCACATCAGCGGCAGCACCTTCTGGTACTGCGCTTTCTGCTGCGCATCATTTGCGATGTCAATGTCCAACTCCGTGATGAACATAGGCATCTTCAGGGCGTCCTGCTGTTTCTTTAATACGTTACTCAGTTCGCTGGAACTGATATCGGTCACATCGTGCGACTGGTTGCCGTAAGCGTCAATCGGTGCGCCTGCGTCGCGCAATGTCTGTACCAAGGTGATGTAGGCATCTACGTCCCAACGCAACGAGTTGTAGTCGTTGTAAATCTTGATGGCATCAGGCCAGCGCTCACCTGCCATGTCGAAGGCCCTGATGAGCCAGTCGTAGCCAGTCTTGCCACCGCCACCCAAGGTCTCTTTCATCATGGGGTTACCTGGCTGGTGATTGCCAACGGCTTCGTTCACCACGTCAATCATAGGCAGGGTGTTGTATTTTGCCTTTGCTTTGTCAAACCAGTTGGTAATGGCCGTAAAGCGGTCCTTTGCCGATAAATTCTCCAGCCAGCTGGGATACTGGGCACCCCATACCAAGGCATGGAACTTGTAGGTGAAGTTGTGCTCCTTGGCATAGTTGAATGCCCTGTCGGCTCCTGACCAGTTGAACGAGTTCCTGGTACCTTCGACAGAGGACCACTTCGATTCGTTCTCGCAAGTAATCTGATTCCAGAGTGTATAATACAAAGGAATGCCGTTTCCTGCTTCTACGGCACCTCGGGTGGTAATGTTACCGAGGAACTTGTTGGGGTTCTTTGACACTTGTCCCTGCATGCTACCTATCGATAGCCACGAGGCGATGAATGTTGTAATAATAAGTTTTGTTTTCATATCGTAACGTTTTGTTAGTTTTATCTGATGAATAGCAGTTCACGATATTTAGGCAGCGTCCATAATCCGTCCTCCACAATCATTTCCAGCTTGTCAATTTCGCTGCGGATGCTCTCCATGTGAGGACAAACGGTGTCGTGATACTGGATGGCACGCTGGTGGATGTCCTGGATGCGATTGGCCACACGACGGGCCTCGGTCAAATCCTCTACCAACTGCTCAATCTTCTCGGTGCGCTCGGCAATCTCCTCGATGAGTTTCATGTTACGGGCAGACAGACGCTCGGCCTTGTCGTAAGGGAAGACATCCTTCATGCCCTGCACGTTCTTGATGAGCTGCGACTGATAGTGTGTCGAGACGGGGATGATATGGTTCATGGCGAGGTCGCCCAATACGCGGGCCTCTATCTGAACGGTCTTGACATACATCTCCCATTTGACCTCGTTGCGAGCCTCCAACTCCTTGCGGTTCATGACCTTGGTGGCCTCGAACATCTGTACGGAAGTGTCGTCGAGATAATGCTCGAAGATGACGGGACACGACTTCTCGACGTCGAGACCACGACGGGCAGCCTCCTTCACCCATTCCTCCGAGTAGCCGTTGCCATCGAAACGGATGGGTTTGCAGGTCTTGATGTCGTCTTTCAGTACTTCGAGGATAGCGGCAATCTTGGCTTCGCCTGCAGCCATCTTGGCATCGACACGTTCCTTAAACGAAGTCAGCGCTTCAGCCATTGCAGCATTCAGGGCTATCATGGCCGAGGCACAGTTGACGCTGGAACCAGGGGCACGGAACTCAAAGCGGTTACCCGTAAAAGCAAAGGGCGACGTGCGGTTACGGTCCGTATTGTCTATAATCAGGTCAGGAATCTGGGGAATGTCAATCTCCATGTTCTTCTTACCTCTGACCTCTGACGTCTCGCCTCTTTCGATATGGTCGAGCAATTCATTGAGCTGTGTGCCGAGGAACGACGAGATAATGGCAGGAGGTGCCTCGTTACCACCCAGGCGGTGGGCATTGGTGGCACTCATGATAGAGGCCTTCAGCAGACCATTATGGCGATAGACAGCCATCAGCGTCTCGACGATAAACGTCACGAAGCGCAGGTTCTCTTCGGGTGTCTTGCCCGGGGCATGCAACAATACGCCATTCTCTGACCCATGGTCGGAGTATGGCCTTGCAAAGTCTGCGCTGAGACTCCAGTTGTTGTGCTTACCTGAACCGTTGATGCCATCGAAAGGCTTTTCGTGCAGCAATACGCGGAATCCGTGGTTGCGTGCCACCTTCTTCATCAGCGACATCAGCAGCATGTTATGGTCGACAGCCAGGTTGCACTCCTCGAAAATGGGGGCCAGCTCAAACTGGTTGGGAGCCACCTCGTTATGGCGTGTCTTCACAGGAATAGCCAATTCAAGCGCCTGTATCTCAAGGTCTTTCATGAAGGCCTGAACACGATCGGGAATGGTACCGAAGTAGTGGTCGTCCATCTGCTGGTTCTTGGCACTCTCGTGGCCCATCAGCGTACGACCTGTCATCAGCAGGTCAGGACGGGCAGAGTAGAGACCTTCGTCCACGAGGAAGTATTCTTGTTCCCAACCTAAGTTCACCTTAACTTTGGTAACGTCGTCGTAGAAGTACTGGCAGACGTCTCTCGCGGCCTTGTCAACAGCATGCAGTGCACGCAGCAGGGGGGCCTTGTAGTCGAGCGCCTCGCCTGTATAGGCGATGAAGATGGTGGGGATACACAGCGTGTCATCGATGATGAAGACTGGCGATGTGGGGTCCCAGGCAGAGTAGCCGCGTGCCTCGAAAGTGTTACGAATACCACCGTTGGGGAAGCTGGAGGCGTCAGGTTCCTGCTGTACAAGCAGTTTGCCTGAGAACTTCTCTATCATACCACCCTTGCCATCGTGCTCGACGAAGGCATCGTGCTTTTCGGCAGTACCTTCAGTCAGCGGCTGGAACCAGTGTGTATAATGCGTAACGCCCATCTCCTGTGCCCACTGTTTCATACCGGCAGCCACGGAGTCGGCTATCCCTCGGTCCAGCGAGGCGCCGTTGTCCATCACGTCAATCATCTTGTCGTAGATGTCCTTTGGCAGGTACTTATACATCTTCTTGCGGTCGAACACGTATTTGCCAAAGAACTCCGAAGGACGCTCTGTGGGCACTTCCACCTCTACGGGACGCTTCTTAAAGGCTTCTTCTACTACCTGAAATCGTAAATTGTTTGCCATTTATCAGTCTATGTATCTTTTTGTAATGTCGTTATAATTCTCTATCCTGCGGTCACGGAGGAAAGGCCACCAGCGTCGCACCTGTTCTGAGCGCTGCATGTCAATCTCGACGAGTGCCACTTCTTCCTGATTGTTGGGTGCCTCGTAAATCAGTTCGCCTTGAGGGCCTGCTACGAACGATGTTCCCCAGAAAGGTACACCGTCTTCTTCTCCCACGCGATTCACTGTTACTACGGGCAGTCCGTTGGCTACGGCATGTCCGCGCTGTACCGTCTGCCAGGCCATACGCTGTCGTTCCTGTTCCTCCTTCGTGTCGTTGGGGTCGTAGCCAATGGCTGTGGGGTAGATAAGCAACTCTGCACCAGCCAGTGCCATCAGACGTGCTGCCTCGGGGTACCACTGGTCCCAACATACCAGCACACCTAACTTACCTACAGAGGTCTGAATGGGTTGGAATCCCAAATCGCCAGGGGTAAAGTAGAACTTCTCGTAATAGCCAGGGTCGTCGGGGATATGCATCTTACGGTACTTGCCGGCAATGGTGCCGTCTTTGTCCAACACCACCGCTGTGTTGTGATACAACCCTGTAGCGCGACGTTCGAAGAGTGAGGTAACGATAACCACCTGTAACTCTTTGGCCAGATTGCCAAAGAACTGGGTAGAAGGACCAGGAATGGTTTCAGCCAAGTCAAACAGGTTGACATCCTCTTGTTTGCAGAAATACAGTGAGTTGTGCAGTTCCTGCAGGACCATAAGCTCTGCCCCCTCTTTGGCCAACTGCCGAATCTTGGTAGCCAGATGGAGAACGTTAGTCTTGACGTCCTCTCCGTTATGCTGTTGAATGATACCTATCTTCATAATTGGGTGCATTGAGGGTGCAAAGTTACGAATAAGTGTTGAGATTACAAAGCAAAAAAACAAATATTTTGGTTATTTATTCAGTTTTGCTATATAGTAGGCACGGACATCCGACCACTTGTAGTACGGCCATGTGGCAGTCTCAATGGGCAGATGCGACTCACGCTCATTAAACAGTACCTTCACCAGCACATCGCCCGTCTTGCCCTTCTTGGGACGATAGAAGACGAACTGCACGTTGCAGGCTGTGGGGATGAGATAATAGGTGCGGAACGTTTTGTCCAACTCGTCGAGATTCTCTACCTGTACAGCCGAGCCGTCAATGTCGAGCATGCACAGCAACGGCAGCACAACGGTGTCGTGACCAAATCGGAGCGATACCTGCTTCTGTGTAACGGTATCAGCTGTCTCAATGATGTTCTGCAACAGATATTTCTGGTTCCAAGGCTGCTTGCCGTCTGTCTGTGGGGCGTTGCTATACATCAGGTACCAGTAGAGGTTATTGCTAATCCAAAGGCTGTGCAGTTCTTCGGGCGTAAACAGGTCGAGCAGCATGGTGTCGCCGTCGTGGCTCTGCATGTTCAGGGCGATGTCTGCAATCTTGCTCATCAGCGAACCTGTGGTAACGTTCAGATACACCCAGTGCTGGTCGTTGAACAGTGTCTGCATCAGTCGCTCAGGGTGCTTCACACTGTCGCTCATGGCCGACTGCTTCTGCATGGCACGCATCAGGTTTCTGTTGGGCATACCACCGCCAGGGGCACCGCCTCGTGATGATGGTGTTGTCGAGTGGTTCATATAGTGCATGTCGGCCTTGCTGGCATCGTTATAGATTTGTGCCGAAGGATTGGCTGCCTGCAACTCTTCACACTCTGCCATCATCGAGATAATAGCACGGATGGAGGTTGTGGAAACCGAGTGGATAGGCAAGTTCGGTGTCTTGAAAATCTCAGGGAAGTTCTGAGCCATACGCTTGGCAATACCATGATGCTGACGCTGCCCAACAGCAGTCAGGTCGCCCAAGCGGTCTCTGGTGGTTCTCTGCATCGAGTCGAGCTTGGCCAGTACCTTCTCGCCAAGAGGTGTCAGCTTGCCAGCCATCCTTGCCCTTTGCAGCGTCTGTACGGGCTGGGCGTAATCGCTCTCTTCCAGCAGGTAGCGGGCACCGTGGCGCCCATAGTGCGACAGATAGTAAGGTTCATAGCCCTTAGGCGCAGGTGTCAGCGGGGTGCGTGTCAGACGGTCGTAATCCGCCATGTTGCCTGCTGCTAAAAATTTGTCGGCAGCAATCTCTTCGAGTGCTGTCTTACCTGAAAAACGTTGTACTTGTGCCGATGCGGCCACTGAACATGCCAATAATAGGCAGCTGATAATTTTTTTCATTGTTGTTAGAATTACGTTGTGATTGTGTTGAATAATGTTGTGTTGTCAATAATATTGCATGGTGCAACAGTGCAGGGAACCGTGCTGCTTGATGACCGCCCTGCAGTCGATGCCTACAACCTCCCTGTCAGGGAAAGCCTCGCCAATGATGCGCATCGCTTCAGCATCGAGGTCGGGTTGTGCGTATGTGGGCACCAGTACGGCACCATTGATGACCAGATAGTTGGCATAAGTGGCAGGCAGACGGTCGTCGCCATCATAGATGGGGCGGGGCAGGGGCAGCTTCAGCAATCGATAGGGACGTCCGTCCAGTGTTCGTAATGCCTGTAGTTCCTTTTCCATTTCTGCCAGGTCGGGATGGTCTTCATCTCCCCCAATATATAATAAGGTGTCGTTGGGACAGATGCGCACCAAGGTATCAATATGTCCATCGGTATCGTCGCCAATAAGTGAGCCGTGGTTCAGCCAGACAATGCGTTCGGCACCTAAACAGGCCTTCAGCTTGTCCTCAATATCCTGCTGGGTTAAGGGCTGATTGCGATGAGGAGCCATCAGACAGCAGCTGGTCGTGAATATCGTACCCTTGCCGTCGCTCTCTATCGAGCCGCCTTCCAGCACGAAGTCCAAATGGTCTTCATAGGTACCCTTCACCAGTCCTTGCTCGAAGAGGTGGCGGTTAATCTGATTATCGAGCGTAGCCTCGAATTTCTCGCCCCAACCGTTGAATTTGAAGTCTAACAGTAACAATTCACGCCCCTCGCCCTGGGCAGAGAGGCTTTCCACAGTGATAAAACCATGATCGCGTGCCCATGTGTCGTTAGAAGTGAAAGACGAGAGATGAGCGGTGAGCGGTGAGAGATTGGATTGAAGCCCTTTGGACGCGACAATCAGCAAATCTTCACGCTTCTTGATTTCACGTGCCATCTCTTCATAGACAGCCGTGATTTCGGGTAGGATGGGGGCCCAGTCCGTATCTTTATGGGGCCACGTCAGCTGAACGCAACGCTGGTGCTCCCACTCCGCAGGCATGCGTCTGTTATGCTCTTTCATAATCGTTAATCGTTTTTCGTTTGCAAAATTAGCAAATAAATATGAATCTGACATACCCCAATCCATTTTTTTTTCAACCCTACTTCCCATTTTCCCCATTTCTCAGCCCTCAGCCCTCAGCCTTCAAACATCATGCTTTATTAACCGCAGATTACGCTCTTTTTATTAACCGCAGATTTCTCTGACCTAAAGGTGCAGAGTGTGGCGTTGCATTCGCTCTTTTTATTAACCGCAGATTACGCAGATTATACAGATTATAGCTGCGCAACACAAAGTCCTGAGAAATAAATCTGTGAAATCTGCGGAATCTGCGGTTAATTCTACCTGCGGTTAATTTAGACATCGGCCCTCATCCATCAAACTCTGCGCTGCATCGCAGAAAAAATTAGGAAGCCTTCCGGATATTTCTGGAAGGCTTCGTAGAAAATTCTAGAAGGCTTCGTAGTAAAATTTGGAAGGCTATGTGGAATTGATATCGAAAATCAGTATTCATCATTGTGTCGTTTTTAATGATTTTTATTGGCGGATTCTCGTCCGTCCGTCAGAACAACTACATATATAGGTTGTTCTGACAAACGGACAAAAATCTTTTCGCGGTCAGAATGCCAAAGCCGTTTCCTCCGAGGCATGAATATAGCCATTTATCTCCAATACCAAGCCATCTTTTAGCCATTGAGAAATGATACTTGATACAGTCTGACGCTGTAAATTGAATTTGCTGATGAGGATTGCCGTCAACTGCTTGCAGCTGATGCTGCCACCATTGTCGCGGATGCACAACAGGGCATAGTCCAGACGCTCTTTCTTGTTTACAACCTCACCGTTATTCACAGCTTGGCTGTTTACTAGTTGACATTATGCCTTGATTGCTCTCGGCGATAGACTATTATATGTATCGAGGCCGCCAGTGCCTGATTTGAAGATGATAGTGTCAATAAAGTACAGGTGGCCTTCGTCATCAACAAGTACATTGCCATCAACGGCATCAAAGATGTCGTGCTGATTGTTGGTGTAATATCCGCCATTGTCCTCAGGATGGAAGCCAAGGCGGATAAATTCGTTGTGAATCTCTTGTTGTGTTGCCAGTCGAGCTTCGGCGATAAAAGGCTGTACCAATACGGCACATACATTTTCGTCCCTGTTTTCTGCAAAGCCAATCATGCAATATGGACAAGCATCAAAGTATTTGTTATGTGCCTTGATACGTTCGAAGAAAGAGGTGAGATTGTCATCGGAATAACGAAAATCATTCAGTTTGATGATTTCCGTACCATCGGGGGATAGATATACTTCGTTTTCTGAACCACGATCGAAGAAGTCGCCAAATTGCGTGCGATTATTAAACCAACAACCTTGTTCCTGGGCCCACTTCTTCAGTCTTACCAATTGGACAGATTTGCAAGCCGTTGTTCCCGCAAGAGCCTCAATCTCTTCAAGGACTCGTTGCGCGAAAGTGGATGCATCTTCCAGTATTCCACTTTCGTTCTCATTTCGGCATTTACCTTTTTGTGGTAGTCGTTTAGCTTGATTTCCATTGCTCATCTTTTAAATTTGCATTTATGAATGCAAAGATAAGCACTTTTTCTGATATTTGCAATTTTTTCGAAGATTTTTCACAGTAAAGACCTTTCTTTCCAAACTTTTTTGTATCTTTGCCCCTTGAACGCTGGCGCATGCCTCGGTGGAGGTGCCAGTGCGACTTTCGTGGGTAAATAGATAGTTGTATCTATATTCTAAAGGACTCAAGCTAAAATTTCCGACCAGAAATGTAACGTGTCCTGAGGAATCGGGATACACCTTTAGCATAAGGTGTACCCGTTCCTTTGCATTACGTTACGGGTCCTTGGTCGGATACCCAGCTTGAAGTGCATCAGGAACGTGGTACACTTTCTTTGTATCTGCACTTTGATATCGTTTCACGCAAAAATCCGACCAATTATGAACGTAACGGACGATAAGCAAGAGAGGCAGGTAGTGTCAAGGCAACGTGTGGCCGACCATGGCGAGGTATATACCGCCAAGAGGGAGGTGAACGCGATGCTCGACTTGGTGAAGGAAGAGACGGAGCGCATAGACTCCAGATTCCTGGAACCTGCCTGTGGCAATGGAAACTTCCTCGTAGAAATACTGAGCAGGAAGATGGAGGCGGTACGTCGGCAATACAGTCATAACCGCTTTGAGTACGACCAGGCTTCGGCTGTGGCCGTCAGCTCGATGTATGGTGTAGAGTTGCTGCCCGACAATGTGGAGGCATGCCGCCAGCGCCTGCTGAATCAGTATCTTGAGACCTATCGGGAGCATCAGCATGTGGATGCCTCGCCGGAATTGGAACGATGCATCCGATTCCTGCTTCAGAAAAACATTCTTTGTGGCGATGCCCTCACTATGCTTCAGAACAACGGCGAGCCTATCACGTTCTGTGAATGGACGTTCATTGGCACCAACGGCAAGGTGAAGCGGCGCGACTTTGAGCTGTCGGAACTGCTTCGCAACGTAGAGTACGACAAGCCAAAGCCTGGCGAGGAGGGCCTGCTATTTGCCGATACGGGTGAGCCTACTTTTGTCCATCTGCCCAAACGGGAATACCCACTGACTGACTATCTAAAACTGCCTGACTATGAATAACCGATTTAGCTATAATCCCGATGTACTGTCGTGTCTGGCTAACCTGAGCAACGACGAAGTGTTCACCCCACCGCAGCTGGCCAACCAGATGCTGGATATGCTGCCGCAGGAGCTGTTTCGGAGTCCTGACACCAAGTTCCTTGACCCCTGCACAAAGAGTGGTGTCTTTCTGCGAGAGATTGCCAAGCGGCTGATTGAGGGCTTGGCCGACACGATTCCAGACCTGCAACAGCGCATCGACCACATTATGCATCACCAACTTTATGGCATCGCCATCACTCGACTGACCTCCATGATGAGCCGCCGTAGTCTCTACTGTTCGAAAAGTGCCAGCGGCAAGTATAGCATTTCACAGTTCGACGATGATGATGGTAACATCCGCTATCGTGACATCAAGCACTCTTGGGTGCAAGGCAAGTGTCAGTATTGCGGTGCCAGCCAAGAGGTCTATGACCGAGGCGACGACCTGGAGTCCCACGCTTACGAGTTTATTCACACAGACAATCCTAATACATTATATAAAAATATGACTTTCGATGTAATTATCGGCAATCCGCCGTATCAGCTTGGCGATGGAGGGAATAATGCAAGTGCGACGCCAATATATGATAAATTTGTAATTCAGGCACGTAAATTGAACCCGTATTATCTTCTAATGATTATTCCTTCAAGATGGTATTGTGGTGGAAGAGGACTTGACGAATTCCGTAATATGATGCTTGAAGACGAATGTTTGCAATACATATATGATTATAAGAAAAGCGCAGATTGCTTTCCCGGAATAAGGAACGGTGGAGGTATTTGCTATTTCTTAAGGAATAAACATTATAAATCGCCATACGTTAATATTGCAAATCATATTGAAGGAGAGAACGCACATTGGGTTTCAAGAAAAAAGCTAGATTTTGGCCTTAATTTTTTAATAAGAGACAATAAGGTGTATGAGATCGTTAAAAAGGTAATGCATAAGAAAGAACCTTCATTAGCGGAAATTGTTTATTCTCAAAAGCCTTATGGCTTTAGGACAAATTTCACAAACTTTATTGATTCGGGTAAGATAAAGATATACACTAAGAAATCAAAACGAGGCTATGAATATATTACAGAAGAACAGATAACCAAAAACAAAGACGATTTAGGCAAATGGAAATTGGTAACATCAAGAAGCACATCTGTTCCAGAAGAAGACAACGGCCAAGTGTTAAGGATGTCACAAACATTCATAGTTGAGCCACAGGCTGTTGTGACAGAATCCTATATTGTTGTCTGCGTGTCAGAGAACAAAAAAATAGTAGAGAATTGCTTTTCATATTTAAAAACAATGTTCTTTAGGCTTTTATGCCAGATTACCATTGTATCACCCGATGTGTCACAAAGAACATTTACTCTTGTCCCTCTCCAAGACTTCTCGAAACCGTGGACGGACGAGGAACTATATAAGAAGTACGGGCTGACGGACGAGGAAATCCAGTTCATCGAGTCGATGATTCGCCCGATGGAATAA
>CAMHTW010000040.1 GCA_946188165.1 uncultured Prevotella sp. | reverse complement strand
TACGGCTACCGTGACCATCACCGCTACTGAGAACTGCAACTACAGCGGTTCGGCCTCGAAGACGTTTACTATCAACAAGAAGGCCCTGGAGAGCAGCATGATCGGCGCCATCGACGTCGAGATGACCTATACGGGCAACGCATTCACACCGGAGCCCGCCGTCACCTTTAACGAGATGACGCTGGTAAAGGGTACCGACTTTGCGTACAGCTACGAGAACAACGTGAACGCTGCACTGGCTACCGCCACGGAGAAGGCTCCGACAGTGACCATCACTGCCGCTGAGAACTGCAACTACAGCGGTTCGGCCTCGAAGACATTCACCATCGAGAAGGCTGAGATTACCAGCATGACGCTGAAGTCGGCTGAGCTGACGTATAACAAGCAGGAGCAGACACCCGAAATCAGCAGCGTGAGTGCCGGCGACTTCACCGTGAGCGCCGACGACTACGAAGTCAGCGGTTCGGGTACCAACGTGGGTACGTATATGCTGACCGTGACTGCCAAGAGCACGGCCAAGAACTTCACGGGCTCGACATCTATGCAGTTCAGCATCGTGGCAAAGACCGTGGGGCTGACATGGAGCAAGACGACCATGGACGCCAACGGCCAGGAGCAGCTGCCTGAGCTGACACTGACCGGCATCGAGGAGGGCGACGCATGCACGGCTACCGTCACGGGTGCCGGCACCGCCGTCGGTTCATACACCGCCAAGGTCACCGCACTGAGCAACGAGAACTATGCACTGCCAGAGGACTCTCTGTGCACCTTCGTCATCGTGCGCGACATGAGCAACCTGTTCAGCGACAGCTACGAGTGGACAACCTACGTGGCTCAGGAAGACCTGGCAACACCCGCTGGCCTGCAGGCCTACGTGGTGAGCAAGGTGACCACGACCACCATCGAGGCTACAGCCGTCGGCTACATCCCCGTGGGTACGGGCATCCTGCTGAAGCGCACCGACAAGACCGCCAACGCCTACAAGGGCTATGCCTACGAGGGTACGCCAGCCAACATTGCCAGTCTGCTGAAGGGCAGTGCCACTGCTGCCACCACGCTGACCAGCTACAAGGACTTCCTGCTCTATCGTGACGAGTTCGTTATGAGCAGCACCAACAGCATCCCCGCCGGTCGTGCTTATCTGCCTGCTGCCGAGGTACCTGCAAACGCTGCACCGGCACTGGTTATTGCGTTCGGAGATGCAACTGGCATCGAACAAATGGTAAATGGTAAATCCGTAAATGGTACATGGTATGATTTGAATGGTCGCAAGCTGCAGAACGTACCGACCAAGAAGGGTGTGTATATCATGAACGGACGTAAAGTGGTAGTGAAGTAAAAAAAGCCTACCCCCGGCCCCTCCCATGTAGGAGGGGAGAGGGGGACTACAAGAAGTAAAAATAAAAACATATATATTATGAGAAAGAAGATATTATCAATAGTTGCGCTGCTGCTGGTAGCAGTGAGCGGTGCATGGGCTGACAGCCGCGTGGCAATAGCCCAGATGCAGAATGGTAACATCACGGTCGGCGAGGTGGCCGCAAGCGGCACCGTAAACGTAACGCTGACGGTAACGCCTGCCGACGGCTACTACATCACTGCCGACGACATCATCGTGACGAAGACCACGAGCCAGGCCATGGCTCCACGTCGTACGCCGGGCTACACCGACAAGATTGCATTCATTTCCGCATCCGTCGACCTGACGGGTAAAGGTACCTACACCTTCGCACTGCCCGAGGGCTATGGCGCCTACGTGGAGGCCACGTTCACCGAGCGTCTGACACTGACCGAGGTGACGCTGGAGAAGACGGAGCTGACCTACGACTTTGCCAACCCAAAGCCGCAGACCGTGGGCATCAAGGGCGTGAAGGCCGGTAACGTAGAGGTGCCTGCCGACAGCTACGCCGTGGAAGGCAACACGCAGACCGATCCGGGCGAGTACACCGTGACTGTCACGGGACTGGGCCATTACAAGGGCACGGCTACCGCTAAGTTCACCATCGTGAAGGAACAGATGGACATCGACGCTGATGACACGAATACCGGCGAGGAAGTCAGCAATGTGGGTATGGAAGTGACCGTGGTGGATCCTGAACAGAAGACCATCGTCATCGACAACATCACCATTCCTGAGTCGGCAAGCGGCGAGCCGCTGACTATCTACATCCCTGCAGAGGTGAACGGATTCAAGGTGGTGGGCATTGCCCCGGACTTGTTGGAGAAGCTGCAGAACGTGACGGACATCTACCTGCCCGACACCGACGAGCCTATCGACATCGGTGAGGGTACTCTGCCCAGTACGGCTAACATCCATTCACCACTGGAGCTGCTGGACGACTATGCGCTGATGCCATCATTGCAGGAGAACTACGAGAACCTGAAGATCTCGGCCATCGTAACGCCGACCAACAAGTTCTGGACCTTCTCAAGCGGCGTGGACTGCGTATTGCCCGATGGCATTACGGCCTACACCGTCTATATGGACGACAACATGGAGCCCCGCATCGTGGTCATCGAGGAAGACAAGCTGAAGCTGGCCGACGGTCGTCGCGGCATCAGGGCCAACAACGGCGTACTCATTGCCTGCAACAATGGCGAGGGTGGCAACGCCTACGAGATTGTGGCCAGCCCGGGTAACCAGAAGAGCGGCACCAAGCCCGCCACGACCGATGCCAAGTTCTTTGCCAACAACCAGTTGGAGCCCGTCATCGAGGCTAAGAACTATCCTGCCGGTGAATACCTGATACTGAAGGACAACAAGTTCCACAGCATCGCTGCCAATGGTTCGAAGGTCAGCGCCTGCAAGGCCGTGCTGAGAGTGAAGTGAGTAAAAAACGAACACGAATCTCTCGAATCTGACGAATAAAAAAAGATTCGTTTAATTCGTGCAATTCGTGTTCGAAAAAAGAAAAAAGAACATTAAAGTAAATAAGATATGAAAAAGAATATGATCAATAAGATGATAACAGCCGTGATGCTGTTGGCTGCGGTTGTATTTATGAGCGCCTGCGCATCGAATGCCGACAATGCCATCTGGTGGAGCGACGTGATGACCATCCATGGCGAGGGCGTGGCCAACCATGCCGTGACCATGGAGTTAGGACAGACTATACAGCTGACGACAGCGCCGGTTGAAGGTGGTGTCGACTGGAAGTCGGACAACGAAAGCGTCGCCTTCGTCTCGGAGACCGGACTGCTGTCAGCCCTTTCGCTGGGCGAGGCTCTCGTCACCGTCTATCCGAAGGAGATTGAGACGGCTGCCAATGGTAACTACATCAACGTCACCGTCGTTGACAAGGGCTTCGGCTTCGTCGACGACGCTTTAGACCAGTCGGAAGCAGAGTAGTTCTCTTCTAAATCAAGTAAATAGGATGTGTCAAAATAGGCACATCCTATTTTATATCGGGCTTGCTCACTAAGGGTAACAGGGGGGTAGGCGCGGCGTGAGTTCATTTAAATTGTTAGTCCGACTAATTTCATCACGTTCTCCAGCTCTCCTCATATCCATCTCATACCTTTGCGGCTATCGATAACATAGAGCAAGTATAGAGAGGACTTAGAACAACCTTAGAGATACCCTTGAGATGCCCATGAGGAATCCCTGAGATGCCCATGAGCTACCATAGAGTTGGTATAGAGTTGGTATAGAGTTGGTATAGACATGTTATGGAGTTGCATTGGGAGAATTAGCTTATAAAAATCTTTGTGTGGCAGTGATTGTTATAAGCCACTGTTTTCTGATGCAAAGATACAGTTTTTTCTTTTGATTTCCAAATATTTTGAGAAAAAATCATATTAATTTTTCAAGCGGTTTGATGATGCTGTCTTTTATTTCTTCTTCGGCGTCAGGCTGAAGCGGTAGGCTAAAGACAGCAGGACATAACGGCGCATATTGTTTAGAAAAAGAAAGTGAGAAATCCGAGATGGTTTCTCACTCAGTACCCCGACCGCGAATCGAACGCGGAACTAAGTCTTAGGAGGACCTTGTTATATCCATTTAACTATCAGGGCAGCCTTTTCGGGTGCGAAGGTACGAAAAAAAGAGCGAAATACCAAATATATTTGAGTATTTCTTATGCATCTGCAAACACCTTGCCGTCTTCGAGAGTGATCTGGAGCTTGGTGTACTCGCAATGGAAATCATGCTCCAGACGGTCCAGATAGCGGCGGCTCTCCCACAGGCACATGGGCAGGTCGTGTAATAGATAGTTGCCACAGGCCTCAGGACGCGTGGCGGGTACCTCTGTCTGCGTGAGAATCCATTTCAGACACTCGATGGTCAGATGACGCATATCCTCCACGGTATATGTTCCCGTCATGATGATATACATGCCTGTGAGGCAACCCATGGGACCGACATATACCACGTCGTCCTTTGCTTCGCTATTGCGGAACCAGGTGGCCATCAAGTGTTCCAGACTATGCATGGCGGCAGGTGCCACAGCAGGCTCCTGATTGGGCTCTGTGATACGTAGGTCGAACGTTGTAAAGCCCTTGTCTTCGCGTGACACATAGATGCCGGGTTTCAGACGGGTGTGGTCGATGGTAAAACTCTGTATGACTTCCATTATTCTGTTTGCTTGGTTAAGAAATAAGAGGATGTGCCTCAACACATCCTCTCTTATTGATTTGCTTTTCGCTTTTTACTTCTTGTTCAGAGCGAGGTCGATGGCCACGGCGATAGCAACAGTAGCACCCACCATGGGGTTGTTACCAATGCCGAGGAAGCCCATCATCTCAACGTGAGCAGGAACTGAAGAAGAACCTGCGAACTGAGCGTCAGAGTGCATACGACCCATGGTGTCGGTCATACCGTAAGAAGCGGGACCAGCAGCCATGTTGTCTGGGTGCAGGGTACGACCCGTACCACCACCAGAAGCTACTGAGAAGTAGGGCTTGCCAGCCAGTGTGCGCTCCTTCTTATAGGTACCTGCTACGGGGTGCTGGAAGCGGGTGGGGTTGGTAGAGTTACCCGTGATAGACACGTCAACGTTCTCCTTCCACAGGATAGCTACACCCTCGCGAACATCGTCAGCACCATAGCACTTAACCTTCAGACGGCTGGGGTTGTTGCCATAAGGAACCTCCTTGACAACCTTCAGCTCAGAGGTGAAGTAGTCGAACTGAGTCTGTACGTATGTGAAGCCGTTGATACGGCTGATGATCTGGGCAGCATCCTTGCCAAGACCGTTCAGGATGACGCGCAGAGGCTTCTTGCGAACCTTGTTGGCCATCTCGGCAATCTTGATAGCACCCTCGGCAGCAGCGAACGACTCGTGGCCAGCCAGGAAGGCGAAGCACTCAGTCTCCTCGCGGAGCAGACGGGCAGCCAGGTTACCGTGACCGATACCAACCTTACGGTCGTCAGCTACAGAACCGGGGATGCAGAAGCTCTGCAGACCGATACCGATAGCCTCGGCAGCGTCAGCAGCTGTCTTCACACCCTTCTTGATAGCGATGGCAGCACCACAAACGTAGGCCCACTTAGCGTTCTCGAAGCAAATACGCTGGGTGTCCTCACACATCTGGTAGGGGTCTACACCAGCCTTGTCACAAATCTCGTTGGCTTCCTCGATAGAGTTGATGCCATTCTCCTTCAGAGCAGCAAGAACCTGGTTGATACGGCGCTCCTGACTCTCAAACTGTACTTTACGTATCATAGGAATAATCTTTTTACTTGTTAATTTTCAATTTTTAATTCTCAATTATCAATTACTCCTTACGTGGGTCAATAGCCTTAACTGCACCCTGCTCCTCAGTCGTACGACCGTAAGAACCAGTGTTCTTCTTCATAGCTTCGTTGGCATCCATACCGTTCTTGATGGCTTCCATCATCTTGCCCAGGTGTACGTACTCGTAACCGCAAACCTCGTTGTTGGCATCGAGGAACATCTTGGTGATGTAACCCTCAGTCAGTTCCAGATAACGGGTACCTTTGGCAACAGTACCATAGAGTGTACCAGTCTGTGAACGAAGGCCCTTACCCAGGTCCTCAAGACCAGCACCGATAGCCAGACCGCCCTCAGAGAAAGCACTCTGGGTACGTCCATAGACAATCTGCAGGAACAGCTCGCGCATAGCGGTGTTGATGGCATCGCATACGAGGTCAGTGTTCAGAGCCTCCAGCAAAGTCTTGCCAGGGAGAATCTCGCTGGCCATAGCGGCAGAGTGAGTCATACCGGTGCAACCAATGGTCTCAACCAGAGCCTCTTGGATGATGCCATCCTTCACGTTCAAGCTCAGCTTGCAGGCACCCTGCTGGGGAGCACACCAACCAATACCGTGGGTATAACCCGAAATGTCCTTAATCTCCTTTGCCTGAATCCATTTGCCCTCCTCGGGAATGGGTGCAGGACCATGGTAGGCACCTTTGCAGACGCTACACATGTTGTTAACTTCAGTTGAATAAATCATATTTGTTATTATAAAAAAATAAGTATATATACAAATTTGAATTGCAAAGTTACGGGGATATTCTGAATTCTCCAAACGTTATTTCTCTTATTTAAGAACAATTAACAAGCATTTTCGTAACATTTTTGCAACTATTCATTTTTATTTGTAACTTTGCCAAGTGAATGTGACAAAAAAGAAGTAAGATGGAAGAGGTAAGAGGTAAGATTAAAAAGGTTTCTGACCAAGAGTTGGACGAAAGGGTGGAACGTGCTGTAGAGAACTTCATGCAGGGCTACGGATGCTGCCAGAGCGTCGTGGCTGCCTTTGCCGACCTTTACGGTATGGATGAAATGATGGCCAAGCGTGTTGCTGCAGGCTTTGGTGGTGGGGTAGGCCGCATGCGTATGATGTGCGGTGCCGTGTCGGGCATCGTCATGCTTGTCGGACTAGACTGTGGACAGACTGAGGGTAGTGACCGCGAAGGCAAGTCGGCCTGTTACAAAGTGGTGCAGGAGCTGCTGGCACGCTCGCAGGCCGAGAACGGTAGTCTGATATGTGCTGAGATTCTTGGACTGAAAGGTCACGAGAAGGCTCAGAACAGTTATGTTGCCTCTGCCCGTACTGCTGAATATTACAAGACGCGTCCTTGTGCCGCCAAGGTGGAGAGTGCCGCCCGCATTTTTGCCGATTATCTGAAGGAAAAACAGTAACCCGTTTGACCTACATCAAGAAGAAGGCATTTAAACGTATATTTTGCGTAAAACATGCATTGTGTTCGCACACAATTTCGTACCTTTGCATCGTCAAACAAAAAGTGAGACATAAAAAAGTTTTGTTTTCAAGGTTAACGTTTTAATGGTTTTAGGTTATGATTATTTTGAATTATGTTGTAGTTTCACTCGCAAAGAAAGGTCTTCGCATAGTGAAGAGCGCATGTTAAAATCCAAGCGAGTATTTACTCCGAGGAAATGATTCGGAATAAGAAAAAAGTTCCGCAACCGTGATGGTTGTGGAACTTCTTTTTTTACTTCAAGTGATTAAGTATAAAAAAGCGGACCGTAAGGCCCGCCTTTCTGTTTATTTGATGTATTCTGAGAAGTCGGTCAGTCTCATGTCGCCCTTGCGTGCCAGCGTGTCGTGCATGGCAAAGGCAGCGGTGAGGCAGTGGCGGGTATGTCCGCCTGTACCTAACTTCAGGTAGTCCCAGAGCAACTGCTTGTAGTCGGGGTGTGCACAATTCTCGATAATGGTCTGTGCACGCTGCATGGGGCTCTTGCCACGCAGGTCGGCCACACCTTGCTCAGTCACGATGATATTGACATCGTGCTCCGAAGAGTCCTGGTGGGTGACGAAAGGCACCACCGAGCTGATGAGTCCACCCTTGGCCACTGAAGGACAGGTAAAGATGCTCAGATAGGCGTTGCGGATGAAGTCACCCGAACCGCCGATACCGTTCATCATCTTGGTTCCGCTGATATGCGTGGAGTTCACGTTTCCGTAGAGGTCAGCCTCAATGGCCGTATTGATGGCGATGACGCCCAGTCGGCGGATAATCTCCGGTGAGTTGGATATCTCGCTCTGGCGCAAGGTGAGATGGTTCTTCATGTAGTCCATATTGTCGTACACCTGCATCAGGCACTCGTTGGAAACCGTCAGCGAACATGCTGAGGCGTCTTTCACACGTCCGTTGAGCATCATCTCGATCACGGAGTTCTGGATCACCTCGGTGTAGATATTGAAATCGGGCACATGCTTGTCGGCTCCTAATGCGCCGAGGATGGCATTGGCAGTAGAGCCTACGCCACTCTGCAACGGCAGGAACTCTTTGGGAATGCGGCCTTTGTGCATCTCCTCAACGAGGAACTCAGCGGTGAGGTATCCAATCTTATCAGTAACGGGATCGCTATCTTTGAAGGCGCGTGCCTCATCGGGGATATTACACTCGATGACACCAACCACCTTCTCCTTGGGAATCGAGACATAGGGTTTGCCGATGCGGTCGCCAACATGCTCAATGGGAATAGCCTTGCGGTAGGGAGGATCCAGTGGCTCATAGACGTCGTGGATGAACTTGGCATTGGGATTGTGGAAGCTGTTCAGTTCGAGAATCACCTTCTTAGCCAGACGGGCAGCTGTAGGAGAGATACCGCCAGCAGCAGTCAAATATACATGGTAGTCGTTGCCTACCTCTTCGATGTCGCACACCTCAAGGATGGCCCAGTCGACATCACCATAGAAACCATAGCGCAACTCCTGTGCCATGTGACTCAGGTGCAGGTCGTTGTAGGGAATCTCACCCATGTTCACATGCTTGCGGAAGTCAGGGTTCGTGGTGTAGGGTGCACGATAGAGGATAGCCTGAGCGTTTGCCAGGTCACCATCAGTCGACTGTCCAGTGGAAGCACCTGTGAAGATGGCCACCTTGAACTCGCGGCCAGCCTCATGCTCAGCTACAGCAAGTTTTGCTAACTCTTTGGTTGTTGCCTTGGCTACACCGGCAGGTGTAAAGCCACTCATGGCGATATGGTCGCCATTCTTAATCAATGCCGCAGCCTCTGCAGCAGTCATACGTGTATAAGCCATAATTAATTATAATTTGCAAATTTTGCCTGCAAAATTACTTAAAATACCACAAACAGCCAAATAAATCTTTCACTTTTCACTTTTCACGATTCACTTTTCGCTCCTACAGGTGTTCCATCAGCACATCCCAAACCGCAATGATGTGACAGACGGAGCCCGCCAGGACAAAAAAGTGGAAGACAGAATGCATATAGCGTTTTCGGTGTAGAGAGTAAAAGAACGCGCCCGTAATATAACAGACGCCTTCTGCTATAATCCATACAACGGCAGCCGTGGAGACACTGTTAATGAGTGGTTTGAAAGCCACCAACACGCTAAGCCCCATGGCGATGAAACAAAAAGTTTCGAGATTGGAATGCTCTTTCAAGCGAATAAAGCTAACAATTGTTCCGGAAATGGCACATAGCCAGACAAACAAAAAAAGGCTCCATCCCCAATAGCCTTCAGTACGTAGGGCAATCAGTGTCAGAGGGGAATACGAGCCTGCTATGTGCCAATAGATGGCGGCATGGTCCCACCGCCGCAGACGCTCCTTCCATTTAGAGCGTCGGGGTAAAGCATGATAGACCGTAGAAGCCACATAAGAACCCAACATGCCGAACAAATAAAGGCACACACCAAGACGCGACCAAGGGTCGTCGCCACGGAACGCCATCCACAGGAATATCGCCCCGAATACGACACCCATCAAGATGCCGCCAGCATGACTCCAAGAGTTCCATAATTCTTCACGATGTGTATAGCGGATAGCCATTTTTTAGCCTTTTTTGCCTTAAAGATGGTGCAAAGGTACGTTTTTTCTTGTAAAAAATAGTGTCTTTATATTTTTTTTTGTATCTTTGCCGCGATAAAAATAACATTTAATAGAAAAAAAAGATGAAAAAAATTGCTTATTATCTCGTCGCTGCCACCATCATCGTGATGGCAACATCATGCAACGGAGGCAGTGCCTCTATGAAAGAACAACTCGACTCACTGCAGACAGCTTATGAGCAGCGTAATGCCGACTATAACGAACTGAACGAGTATCTTGGCGTGATTGCCACAGGCTTGGACAGCATTTCACTTCAGGAAGGACAGCTTCTGAAGAATGACGAAGGCCCCACGCTGAACCGCGAACAGATCAAGAAGAATCTGGACTCATTCCAGCAGACCCTGAAGAACCAGCGTGAGCGTATTGCCGTCATGGAGAAGAAGTTGCAGACAAACCAGAAGTATTCTGCTCATCTGAGAAGCATTATCGCTACCATGAAGCAGCAGCTGGCTCAGAAGGACGAAGAGATTGCTAACCTGCGCAAACTTGTGGATGACAAGAATGTGGACATTGCTAGACTGAAGGAGAATGTCCAGAACCTGCAACAGCGCAATGAAATGCAGGCTGGTCTGATTGCAAGTCAGGCAGAAACCATCATGTCAAAAGAATCTACGCTGAATACCGTCTATATTAAGATTGGTACCAAGAAGGAACTGAAGAATGCCGGACTGCTTGACGGCGGCTTCCTGAAAAAGACCAAGGTAGATTTCGATAAGATTGACAAGTCGGCCTTCAAGGCTGTCGACAAGCGTGAAATCGGACAGATTGACCTCGGCAATGCTAAGAAGGCCAAGGTGATGACCCCGCAACCAGAAGGTTCTTATCGTATTGACCAGGCAGGCAAGAGCACGATTCTCTCTATTACTGACAAAGAGAAGTTCTGGGCTGTTTATGATTTCGTTATCATTCAGATTGATTAATCAATAACAATGAAAAGACTATTAGCACTCTTCGCATGCAGTCTGTGCCTCATATCAAATTTGCAGGCACAGACTGGCGATAGCGCGACACCACAACCCGCTGCCAATGAGCAACAGCCTGTAGCAAACCGTTACCATGGTACTGGTGTTTCAGACAAAGAGCGCTATCGCCGCAGTTCGCTGTGTCTCATCATGCTGACTCATCGTGGCAAGAAATATGCCGAAGAGATGGAGCGCGTGTTTAAGAATTTCCCTTTGCCTTTACGCTATAATGAGCATAATATTAGCGACCTTCGCGTTATTACCGTAAAGGGTAAGCAGGAAAAAAAAGATATTGACAAGCTGCTCAAAAACAACAACGTTGCTCAGAAGGTGGTGGGACGTTGGTTTAACCGCGATGCCTCAGGTCTGATGAATATGGATCTGATCCATGAACGCGGAGGGTATGGTGCCTCTTATTCCGATTATCAGCGTTCACAGAATACGGTTCGAGGAACGGCCATGCTGCGCGATGAAGGTATCGAATTATTGCAAAGCACCTTTGTGCTGGTATGCGATATGGACTATATCGACCAGTCTAAGGGTTCGTCTATCTTTGCAGGTATTATGGCCGTAGCCAGTGCTGCAGCCCAAGTGGCTGGCGAGGTACAGAAGCAAAACGGTCATAAGGATGCCGGCAACCAACTGGAGGCTGCCGGTGAACTGGGAATGGCAGGTGCCTCTATTGTAGCCGACATTGGCGGCTTCCGTGTCAAGATGCATGCCTTCCTTTATAAATTAATGTGGGACGATAGCATGACCCAATCCATGTACAACGACTATTGGGCTGACACCACTACAGAGCTGGCTGAAGCACAAGCCCGCAAGGCGAAGTTTGATGGTGCTGGAAATGTTTTCGGTCTGGAATACATTGGTGAGTATAAGGAATCAAGCACCAAGACCATCTTAAAGAGTTGGAAGAACGAAGATGAAGTCATTCTGGACGTCTGCCACCGCTGTGTCCAAAAGGGTATGCGCGAGTTGGCCAAGACCTTTGCCGTCTTCCGTCCCCGTGCTCCTTTCTATTTCGAGGATGGTTCAATGTACTCACATATTGGTCGTAAGGAAGACGTCACCGATGGAAAGGAGTACGAGATTCTGGAGCCTTATAAGGACAAGAACGGACAGATATGTTACAAGCGCGTAGCTAAAGCCAAGGCAGGCACACCATGGGACAACTACGCTATCCGCTTCGACGAATATTTCGACACTGCAGCCAAGGGTACGATGTTTACCCCAGGCCACTCATCGGTGGACCTGCACAGTCCCGGTCTGCAACTCAGAGAAATGTAAAAAGTAGATGATTAAACATTAAAAAAGGAAAAGACTATGAAGAAAGTATTAGTATCATTTGTGCTCTTGATGTGCTGCATGATTGCTTCCGCACAGGAGTATTATGTCCAGAGTGCCGGACAGGGCCAAGGTGGCCGTTATCTGGTATCTGTAACAGTTAATGTCAAGAAAAAGCTGCCCACCAGTGCAGAGGATTTGGTCATGAAGTATGCCGTTCAGGGCGTGATGTTCCGTGGCTTGATGGCAGCAGAAGGCTATGGTGAGCAAAAACCCCTCATCACCGATCCCACCATCCAGCAGACTAAGGCCGACTTCTTCCAGGCCTTCGACAACGAGGCCAAGTATCGCAACTTTGCCTCTATCGTCAACTCGTCGCTGTCGTCGATGAAGAACAAGAAGACCAAGATGATTGAGACCAGTGCTGTCGTGATGGTCGATAAAGAGGCTCTGCAGCACTATCTGGAAGAGGCTCACGTCTTGAAGGGATTCTCGAATCTTTGGTAAGGAGATAAAGGCGTAAAAAGGAAGTAGAACTATGAAGAAGATAAGTATCCTGATGGCAGCTGCAGCACTGGTCGTGCTGACAAGTTGCGGTAGCAAGAAGCCTGTGGTCCAGACAGCATCTTATTTTAATCAGACAACAGAATGTCTGGGTAAGCAGCTTGATGGTACGCAGTTGTTGAAAGTCTATGCTAAGGGTGTCGATCGTGCCGATGCTGTACGCGAGGCTAAGAAGAAGGCTATTGAGGAAGTCCTTTTCAAGGGTATTACCGCTGGCGATACAGAGTGCAGCGCTTATCCCATTGTCGATGCACCCAATGCCCGTCAGAAACACGAGGACTATTTCAACAAGTTCTTTAAGGACAGCGGCAACTTCAAGAAGTATGTTGACGAGGTTGACAAAGACCTGCGTAACAGCTTCCAAGGTGCTGGCACGCAGACTTGGGGCATCGTGGTACAGATAGACCGCAATGCTTTGAAGAAGCGCATGCAGAAAGACAAGATTATTGAGTGAAAAGAGAAAAGTGAAAAGTAAAAATGAAAATAAGATTATGAAACGTTTACTGACTATTGCAATAGCCCTATTGGCCATCACTGGCAGCACATGGGCACAGAAGGCTATGACACCACCTCACGTGATGGTTGTGCCCGACATGATTTACTGCAAGGCACACGGCTTTATTACTCAGTCCAACAACAACGGCGTCACCGAGACATGCCCTGACTACGAGAAGGCGATGAGCGAAGACCCTACACTGCACAGTGTGCTTATCCAGGTGGCTCAGCTTATCAGCGACCGCAATCCTGATATCGTGATTGTTGACCTTTTGGAAGCTATCAACAGTGCCAAGAACGATGCTGCTATGGCCGCTGCCAATTCCGGCGACCAGTATGAGAGTGTAGAAGAATCCATCATTCGCAATTCAGAAGCCGACATCCTGATTAAGGTACAGTATGACTTGCTGAAGAATGGTCCGCAGTATCAGGTGTCATACACCATTACCGGTACCGATGCCTATACAAACCGCATGTTTGCTCCTATCGAGGGTATGGGTGCCCCCAGCACGTCGGCCAATCCCGTTGTACTGCTTCGCGAGGCCGTCTATCAGAACATGGACGCTTTCTTGGCTAAGGTACTTCAGTACTATCAAAGCATGGTGACGAAGGGTCGTATGGTAGCTTTTGACATCAAGACCACAGAGTCGGCAGGTCTTAGCATGAACAGTAAGGTTGGCGACATCACGCTGCACGAATTCATCGAAGACTTCATGTTCGACAATTCTGTTGACGGCAATGGCACGGAGCGCGTCAAGAGCGGTGCCACTTTCATGCAGTATCAGGGTGTGTACATTCCCCTCATTCAAACCATTCGCGGTCGCCAACGCAAACAGGGTGCCAAGGATGTTGCCCAGAAACTGGTCAACGAACTTGCCAACAAGGGCGTTACTGCCGAATTCAAAGTTCGCGGTTTAGGCAAGGTTAACATTTTTATTAAATAATAAAGGTAAGAAGTAAGCGTCAAGCGTATGAAAAAGATTGTATTGACATGGGCACTATTGGCACTCTCTGCTTTGGGCATCCGTGCACAAGAGCAATGTGAGTTCCCGTTGACGATTGTCATACCAGACCAGACTGTCGAACTGTCTCCTATGGCTAAGACACAACTGACAACGAAAATCCGTCAGGCTGTGACGCTGAACGGTATGACTGGTGGCACACGCTACTCTAACTTCTGCATTGTGGCCAATCTTGTTGAGACATCGAAAAATATGACCAGTGGACTACGCCCGTTGGTCACTGTGACCACAGGTTTGGAACTCTCTGTAGCCAACACCCGTACTGGCGATAGCTATGGAAGCACGTATATTACGCTTAGCGGTGCAGGCCAGAACGACCGGTTGGCATATATGGCTTCCATCAGTAGTCTGAAACCGCAGAATACGGCGCTTCAGAGTTTTTTGAAGGCTACGAAAAAGAAGATTATCTCTTACTACGACAGTCAGACTAATAACATTATCCGTCAGGCCAAGTCACTGAGTTCCCAGCAGGATTTTGAGCAGGCCATGTTCCTGCTTTCTTCCATCCCCACCTGCATCAACAATTACGATGCCGTTGAGTCTGCCATGCTCTCTACCTTCCAGACCTATCTGAACCTGGATTGTGCTGACAAGGTCAACAAGGCGCGCCAGGCTTGGAATGCGCTTCAGGATCGTGACGGCGCAAAGATTGCCGGAGGCTATCTGGCAGCCATCAATCCCGCATCCCAATGTCATGACGAGGCCATGGAACTGGCTGACGAGATTCGTGAGCGTATTGGCGAGGAATGGGAGTGGGCCAAGGACTTGAAGGAGTTCGGCAAGGAGATGGCTCGCAGTGAGGTGGAACTGGAGAAGATGCGTATCGAGGCTGTTCGCGCCATTGGTGAGGCATATGCCGAAAATCAGCAGCCCGAAGTCTTGATTCAACAACACTACAATCAGGGAAACAAGGAGAATAACCAATCAGACAATCAGTAAATGGCAAATCGAATATTTGGGGGATTATTACCCTTGTGTCTGTTTGCTGTTCTGCCCCTCCAGGCGCAGAACAACAATCCCTTTGGCTCTGCCCGTGGCGGTTTTGGCGGCAACAATTCGGCTTTTAATCAGAACCGTGTCAACAACTTCAACGAGTATCGTCAGAAAATCAATGCTGAATACATCAGCAAGACGCGTGAGAAGTGGAATGCCTTCCGAGTCTCGCAGCCACTGCCCGTGCCCGACAAAGACGTGAAGCCTGCACCGCCCATCAAAATGAACGATGAGGAGGCTCGCAAGAAGAAGGAAGACCGCCTCATTAAGATTCAGGCAGTTGTCAAGCCCGTCAAGCCTGCGCCACGTCCACAACCTGTTGCACCTGTCGAGGAAGTGCCCGAAGAGCCTACTAAGATGCTGACATTCGAGTATCTCGCTACGACATGGAAGGCACGCATGCCCGAAGCCTCTGTCGTCCGCTTGGCAGGTGTCAGCGAAAATGCTGTAGCTGATGGTTGGGAGAAACTCTGCCAGCCTGCCTACAACAATCTGGTGGTCGACTGTCTGAAGCTGCGTTCACAAAACAGGCTGTGTGATTGGGAGTATCTGATGATGTTGCAGGCGCTGAGCCAAAAGATTTTTGGTAATGGCACTAACGAGGCGACCCTACTTATGGCCTTCCTCTATTCACAGTCGGGCTACAAAATCCGACTGGGTGAGGCTGGTGGTAAGTTGCAGATGCTCTATGCCAGCCAGCATATCATTTACGGTAAGCGCTACTTTACGCTGGACGGCGACAAGTTCTATCCTTTGAACGATAAGATTAGCGACCTGCGTATCAATGAGGCTAAATATCCTAAGGAGCAGTCGCTGTCGTTGTGGGTTCCTACATCCCCATACGCCAGCTACCAGGCTTCTCCTTTGCGTGAGCTGAAGGCGAGGCGCTATCCCGACATGGCCGTCAAGGTCAGTATCAACAAGAACCAGCTGCCCTTCTACGAGTCCTACCCCACCAGTGAGGTTGGTGGCAACTTCATGACACGCTGGGCGATGTATGCCAATACCCCCGTCTGCGAACAGGCTCAGAAGGAGCTGTATCCGCAGCTGAAAAAGGGGTTGACAGGCGTGTCAGAGCTGATGTGTGTCGAAAAGCTACTCAACTGGGTTCAGACAGCCTTTGTTTATAAATATGACGAAGAGGTGTGGGGTGCTGACCGTGCCTTCTTCCCCGACGAGACGTTGTACTATCCCTACTGCGACTGTGAAGACCGTTCCATTCTGTTTACCCGTTTGGTGCGCGACCTGTTAGGATTCAAGTGTGTCTTGGTTTACTATCCTGGTCATTTAGCATCGGCCGTATCTATACCCGGCGATGTCAAGGGCGACTATATCATGGTCAATGGCAAACGCTTCATGGTGTGTGACCCCACCTATATCGGTGCATCGGTAGGTAACACGATGCCCGATATGGATAACGGACAGGCAAAAGTCATACTCTTGGAGTAATTGAGAAATTGAGACAATGAGAAATTGAGAGGTGAACATTATTGAGATTAAATCGCTCGACCAACCAGGCGTTGAGCTATTCAGTACACTGACAGAAGCCCAGCTGCGCAATCGCTTAGATCCGCAGCGGGGCATCTTTATTGCAGAGAGTCCGAAGGTTATCCGTGTAGCCCTACAAGCAGGCTACGAACCTGTGGCTTTGCTCTGCGAACAGCGCCACATCGAGGGCGATGCCAAGGATATCATAGCACAGTGTCCTGATATCCCCATTTATACTGGTAGTCGTGAACTGTTGGCACAACTGACGGGCTATACACTGACACGTGGTGTGCTTTGTGCCATGCGCCGTATGCCGGAGCGCCCAGTGGTTGAAGTCTGTAAAGATGCACGACGGGTTGTGGTCATACAAGGTGTCGTAGATACCACCAATATCGGTGCCATCTTCCGTTCTGCAGCAGCATTGGGCATCGATGCTGTCTTGTTGACGCGCGACTCATGCGACCCATTGAATCGGCGCGCTGTCCGTGTATCAATGGGTACCGTATTCCTCATACCCTGGACGTGGCTTGACGGTCCAGCCTCCAGTCTTCACGACATTGGCTTCCGCACGGCAGCCATGGCTCTTACGGATGATAGCATAGCCCTTGACAACCCACAGTTGAAGGCTGAGCAGCGACTGGCTATCATTATGGGAACAGAGGGGGACGGTTTGCCTCATGCAACCATTGCTGAATCTGACTATGTCGTCCGTATCCCTATGGCACATAACGTCGACTCCCTCAACGTTGCCGCTGCGGGAGCCGTCGCCTTTTGGGAATTATGTAAATAGGCTTACGGTTTTAATGTCAGACCAAGCACCAGATATGCTTTCTGTGAGCAGGGGTTCGCAACAACCTGTCCGAAGATAGGAACGGAGAAGGTATCGGTGATCTTGATGTCCTTCGTGGCCTTCAGTGATAGGTTGGTAACGGCAAAGCCAGATGTCCAGCCATTATACGACGTTGTGGCGAAGGGAACTGCACCGGCTGTAGCTGTCCAGTCAACGGAAGCGAGCTTGAAGGGGGCACTAATCTCAAAGTAGCTGCTATAGGCGCGTTTGCCGTCTTTGTTGGTACCATCGTTGCCAGCAAAGTTGGTAAACCACTGCAACGAGGCAAATCCGAAGTCATAACCGATATTGGCCTCAAAAACGTGGTTGGTGCCGTGAGCGTCATACTTGAAGTAACGTCCCTCTTGGTCAAGACCGCCCCTGTCGAACCAGTAGTCGGTAATGCCGATGTTAAAACCACCGATAGTATATGCCAGCGTCAGGTCAAACTCTTTTGTGTCATCGGGATTCACAAGACTTGTGCTTCCCCAGGCAGTCAGTGACAACCCTTTATATGACACGCCCAAAGTAGGCTGGAGGGCGGTACTTCCCAAGTTTTGGCCGCGCCAGATATAACTACTTACGATATCTCCACTAATCGTCGTTTCAATCTCAGACGAACGGTACTCACCATCGGACGAACGGTACTCACCATCGTCTTGTGCAAAGGTGGTCATATTCATGGCCATACCCAATGCTAATAAAACAATTTTCTTCATACCTTAACTTCTTTAACTTTTCTAACTTCTTTAACCCCTTTAACTTCTCTAACTTCTTAGTTATAACAAGCCTCTCCATGTTCATAAATATCGAGGCCTTCCTCCTCAATTCGCTTGTTGACACGTAGACCATGCAACCTCTTGATGCCATAGAACAGGACGAAACCACAGGCAGCAGCCCAGAGGTCGATGACCAGAATACCGAAGCACTCAGCGCCGAAGAATCCCCAGCCAAAACCGTATAAGGCACCGTTAGAAGTTGACAGCAGACCAGTCATAATCGTACCAAGGATACCGCAGACACCATGTACTGACGAAGCACCTACGGGATCGTCGATGTGCAGCTTATGGTCGATGAATTCGATAGCGTAAACCAGTACGATACCGCAGACAAGACCGATGATGACAGCACCTGTGGGCGATACGAGGTCGCAACCAGCCGTGATACCAACAAGACCTGCCAGCACACCGTTCAATGTCAGTGACAGAGAAGGCTTGCCATACTTGGCCCAAGTCAGGAACATCGTTGCTACACCACCTGCAGCGGCAGCGAGATTAGTGGTCAGGAACACGTGCGAGATAGCGATGCGGTTCACTTCACCACTTGCAGCCAACTGAGAACCCGGGTTGAAACCAAACCATCCAAGCCAGAGGATGAAGACACCCAGGGCAGCAATCGTCAGGTTGTGACCAGGAATAGCGCGACTCTTGCCGTCTTTAGAATATTTTCCAATACGGGGACCAAGGGCCATAGCACCAATCAGTGCCAACACACCACCTACGCTATGCACGATGGCAGAACCGGCAAAGTCGTGGAACACGTCACCAAAAGTACTCATCATAAAGCTGTCAGCCGCATCGTTGCAAAGCCAACCACCGCCCCATGTCCAGTGACCCTCGATGGGGTAGATGAATAGTGAAATCATGGCACTGTAAATCAAATACATAGAGAACTTCGTGCGCTCAGCCATAGCACCACTGACAATTGTAGCACTGGTGGCACAGAACACTGTCTCGAAAATCAAGAAACCCTCAACGGGCAGGTCGCCGCCATAGAAACTGAGATCGCCCCAGTTAGGCATGCCAATGAAACCAGCACCCTCGCTGCCGAACATGAATCCGAAGCCGAGGAAGAAGAACAATAGTGAGCCGAACATGAAATCGACAAAGTTCTTCATCAAGATGTTTGCTGTGTTTTTGCTACGTGTAAAACCTGCTTCGCACAGCGCAAATCCTGGCTGCATGAAGAAAACCAACATGGCTGCCAAGAGCATCCATACGGTATCGAGTGATAATCCTATTTCGTTCATAATCCTGAAAATTTAGTTTCTTAACTCTTAATTACTTTTTGTCTTTCAAAACTGTGTCACCATTCTCGCCTGTGCGAATGCTCCAGGTGTCAATCATGTCGCTCACGAAGATACGACCGTCACCAACCTCACCTGTATGCGCCACTTCGAGAATAACCTTGACCGTAGGTGCTACCAGCGGATCGCGACATACGATGGTCAGAGCCACGCGCTCTATCACGTCCGTCGAGTACTGGACGCCACGGTATATCCTCTCCTGTCGGCTCTGTCCGATGCCGTGAACGTTGTGGTACTCAAACCAGTCGATGTCCGAGTTGAGCAAAGCCTCCTTCACATCCTCGAACTTCGTCTTGCGGATAATTGCTTCAATTCTTTTCATACCTTTTTACCTTATTAAATTAATACTAAACCCTCTTATTGGGTTACACTTTGTTATGTTCACGCTGCAAAGGTACGACATTTTGTCCTATAATGGATGTGAAAACTTTCGTTTTGTTTGTTAAATACGCACTTAACTAACAAAATGTAAACATCAGAGTTGATTCTTCATCCTTTTTGCTAACATTTTGCCATAAAACTTATCATTATGTTACAAAATGTCAGATTGGAGACAATTGTGCACGAACACATATAGTTTTTTATTGACAAATAAAACCGCGAGGCCTGTTATGGTCTCGCGGAGTGGTAAAAATGATGTTAAAGATTATGATTAACCCTTGCTCCACGCTTCGATGCGGTCGAGGGCTTCTTCCGTTTTTTCATGACTATTGAAGGCCGTGAATCGCACGTAACCTTCACCTGAGGGACCAAAGCCGACGCCAGGGGTACAAACCACATTGGCGCCATAAAGCAAGGCCTCAAAGAATTGCCATGAACCCATGCCGTCAGGTGTTCGCATCCAGATATAAGGTGCGTTCTCGCCGCCATACACCTCGTAGCCGAGGGCACGCAGACGTTTCAGCATGCGTTGGGCATTGTCCATATAGTAGTCGATAGTGGCCTTGATTTGCTGTTTGCCTTCAGGCGTATAGATAGCTTCGGCGGCACGTTGCGAGATATAGCTTGTACCATTGAACTTCGTACATTGACGACGCAGCCACAACTGGTTCAGGGGAATGCGTTCGCCCTCGAAGGTCGAGACGGTGACATCCTTTGGCACAATGGTATAACCACAGCGCACACCTGTAAAACCTGCTGTCTTCGAGAATGAATGGAACTCGACAGCACATTTACGTGCACCACGGATTTCGTAAATTGAGTGCGGTATCTCAGGGTCGCGGATGTATGCCTGATAGGCGGCATCGTAGAGGATGAGCGCGTCGTTCTTCAATGCGTAATTCACCCACTTGCGCAGTTCGGGTTTGGTAATCACGGTACCCGTTGGGTTGTTGGGATAGCACAGGTAGATGACATCGACAGGACGGCCAGAGGGTAGGGGTGGCACAAAACCGTTTTCTGCCGTACAGGGCATGTAGCGCACATTCGTCCAACGTCCGTCACGATAGTTGCCACAACGACCAATCATCACGTTTGAGTCGATATAGACAGGGTAGATGGGGTCTGTCACACCGATGAAGTTGTCCCAATGCAGCAGCTCCTGGAAATTACCTGTGTCCGATTTGGCACCGTCATTAATAAAAACTTCGTCGATATCCAAATGGACACCACGCGGTAGGAAGTCATTCTTCAAGATTGCTTCACGCAAAAAGTCGTAACCCTGTTCAGGACCGTAGCCACGGAATCCCTTGATGCTACCCATCTCGTGGGCGGCTTTGTGCATAGCCTCCACAACGGCAGGTGCCAGTGGCTGCGTGACGTCACCGATGCCTAATGATATGACGTTGGCCTTGGGGTGCATTACCTTGAAGGCGTTCACCTTTTTGGCTATGTCAGCGAACAAATAGTTGTTCTGCAGGTTCAGGAAATGAATGTTTACTAATGCCATATTGCGAAAATTTTCAATTTTCTAAATATTAAATATAAAATAATAAATGTCGTATTACTTTTTTATTTATTCTTTTTTATTTAGGGCAAAGCCCGCATCGACCTCGCCATCGAAGACGAAGGCAGCGGGGCCCGTCATATAGATGTGGTTGTCTGATTCACGCCATTCGATGCTGAGTGTACCACCATCCATGACGATGTCACTCCTACGTCCGGATCTCCCAGTCACTGCTGCAACGACGGCCGTTGCACAAGCACCTGTGCCGCAGGCCTGCGTGATACCGCTGCCACGTTCCCATACGCGTGTTCTGATGGTTCCGTCAGCCTCGTTACATGCGAACTCGATGTTGCAGCGTTGAGGAAAGGCTGGATGAAACTCCAGGATGCGTCCTGTTTCGCCCACCTGATCCACATTGTCTGTAAAGATAACATAATGTGGATTGCCCATTGATACGAACTTCCCCTTGTTCACATCGCGATTCGACAAAAACAAACTCTCATCTTCAAAAATGGGTTCGCCCATATCTACCGTCACGCTCTCAACGATACCATCTCTTATATTTAATATTAGGATTTTGATGCCTGATAATGTCAAAAGTCGTATCTCGGTTTTGTCAGTTATCCCCCGCTCATACAGGTATTTACCAATGCAGCGACTTGCGTTGCCACACATCATAGCCTCGCTACCATCTGCATTATAGATATGCATAGAATAGTCAGCCTCAGGCACAGGCGATGCACTTATCAGCACCAGTCCGTCAGAGCCGATGCCCTTATGGCGGTCGCTCCATTCACGTGCTGCGGTCTGAGGGTTGGACACTTTCTGCTCCATCGTATTGACATAGATGTAGTCATTGCCGCAACCATGCATCTTGGTAAATCTGATCTTTTGTGCCATTTTGCTACTTTTCTTTAGGGTTTGCTATCCTTTTGTCACCAAAAACGCTGCAAAGGTAATCAAAAAGGAGAGATTTGCAAAGAAATCCCTCCTTTTTGTTTGTCTAAAAATACAAACAACTATCATTTTGTAAAGTTCACACCCTTTACAACTGGCATTTTGCTATCTATCACGGCAGAAATAACACCTAATTCTTTACACTTTGTCAATTTGCATAAACATTTGCCGATAGGCCTCTACTTTTTTATCGAAGGATAGCGGATAGGCACGCGACGAGGATGGCAGGCGCCACAAGCTGATGGAAGAAGGATGATGAATGATAGAAGATATGGGAACAGACGTGTTGACCTTGGGGATTGTCGGAATATCGAGTGATGCGCAGATGGTTTCCGTAGCTTTCTCCCCTGTGGTTACGATGGCACAACAGTGTGGTAGTTGTTGCAGTAGGGCGCGAATGTCCGTAGGCTCCACTACCTCGAGGAACTTGTCTGAGGCATTGTCTTGCAAGCGTCGAATAGCTGTGGAAGTATCGAAGAAGGCCAACCCTTTTTCTTGGCAGAATGCTACGATTTCGTCCAGTTTGAAACGCTTGGCTTGAAGGTCCACAAAATGGTTCTTGTCGCCAAAGAACACCTCTCCCTCAATGCGCCAGTGATCGTTGATGAAGTTGGGGTAGTAGAATTCCATACACCACCGTTTGCGCTGTGGTGGAAAACTGCCTAAAAACAGTACCTTGGCCGTTTCGGGTAGGAAGGGACGTAGTGGATGATACTCCACGCCATCCTTGCTACGTGCTATATTCTCTTCGTTCAGGTAAGATACTCTATTATTTTCCATTTTTTTCTGTCATGTATTTCCAATAGCGACGAGGCATGTCATTGAGTTGTTTCTTGGGATTCATGCGTTCCTTGATGCAGATGGCCTTGAAATAGGTGCGCCACAGGTCTTGGAACAGTTTGTCATTGTCGCTTAGTACGTCAGCATCCATCTTGCCATTCGATAAATCGAAGGGCACAGCAGCCTCGTCCTCAAATGTCACGCGTATCGGCACATCACTCCCCTCGCCCCTTGGAGAGGGGCCGGGGGTGAGGCTATAATAATACCCATAATGCCGCTTCGCATCATAGATGAGCCACGGCTGGTCGTTGAAGCGGTCTTGGAAGTGGTCGATAATCAATGGTAGCACGTTGTGGTCGGGGCTGACGACAGCGAGGTAGGTGCCGTCCTTCGCTTTCTGGAAGCGGATGAACTGCTTCATCCGCAGTTGTTCGTGCAACACGCGACGGGCAATGTTCGTCACAGCCAGCACGTCGGCATCAGCGAAGTTCCGCGATATATCGCCCTGACGGAACACCTTACATATATATAGGAATAGCGGCGTGTTCAGCTCACGCAGTTCCGACAGCCAACTGGCGGAAATCAGCCGCAGCGCCTCGCGCGTCAGTTTCTTCTCCAGTCCGGCCCACACGCGTCGTGCTTTCCCTTCGTCCGTCGTCACATGATAGGTATGGTCACAAAACAACGGCAGCGCGTCGCCCTCCGCCAGCAACTGCTCTGGTTGCTCCTTCAGCGCAAATGCGTCGAACACCGCTGTCAGCAGCCCGTCCATCGTTCCGTCAAACACATATACCGTCATATTGTTTGCGAAGGTACGAAAAAATAAGCAAAAAAGCAAAACAAAACTATCTTTTTTATTCCCAGTAAGGGAATGTTTTCTTCCCAGGCTGGGAATGATTAGTTCCCAGTATGGGAACAATTGGCGCCATTAAGTCTGCATTTTCGAGCAATAAACGTGCCTTATTGACAAAAAATCTCTCATCTCTCACATAATTGCTGGAATCGCCTTTGTATAAAGGGGGTTGAGCATATGAGAGATGAAAATAATCCCTCACATAACCCTCCCGTCAACCCTTCCGTCGACTCTTGACGTCGATTTTAACAATTGAAATAAATTGGAAATTAATCTAGGAAAGGCTTGCAGGACTAGTTTATTTTTTGTACCTTTGCATCATCGAAACACACGCTGTGAAAAGCGCAACGATATTGCTTAAGGAAAAGGCAACAAGGAGACTGAATAATCTTTTTGAAAAACATTTTTTATGAACAAAAACACAACCACTACTGGTGAGGCACTCGCTGCTTCACAGGAGGCAACGCTCGTCATTGAGCAGTTCCTCAACGAGAACTATCGCTTCCGTAGGAATGTCCTGAACGGAAAGGTAGAGTTTGCAATCCTGCCCAAGGAAACTGGGGCAACACTCTCTGGCGCCTCGAATGAGGCTGAATTAGTTTACAGGCCGTTGACACAGGCGGCTCTGAACAGCATCGTGATTCGTGCCAAGCGCGAACAGGTGATGGAAAAAGGCAATCCGAAAGCGGAGATTACGGAATATGTGCAGTCGGAGGAGGTTCCTGAGCACAATCCCGTTCAGGACTTTCTGAACAGTCTGCCCCAATGGGACGGACAGAACCACATCGCCCGCATCTTTGGACGTGCCCAGGAGGACCGCACGCGATTTGCCTCGTTTGTGGCAACCACCAACAATCGCCATCCTCTGAAGGATGCCACAGGTTCGCGTCGTTACATCTGCATCCTGATTCCTGACGGACAGATGATTGACAACACAGGCGACATAGACTACGGCCAACTGTATGCACAGGTCATGTACGAACTGATGGAGCAGAAAGCACCTTACTGGTTCAACAACGACGAGGTGGCCCGTATTCAGCAACTAAACCAAGAGTTTATGGAGAAGAAGGATTTGTGCGAGATGTTTGTGGCCTGCTTCCGTCAGCCTCTTGAGGGCGAGGAGGTGAAGACGATGAACTGTGGCGAGATTATTAGCCTTATGCAGAAAGACTATCCGTCGCTGCAGAATACCGTTGGCAACAAGGTCAGGCTTGGAAAGGCCATCTCGGCCCTTGGCTTCAAGCACAAGGATCATTCCCACGTGGCTTACTACGAGGTCGTACCCTTGAAGGCTGCATGAGGGTTGATGGGAGAGATGAGTGAGAGATATGTGAGGGATTATTTTCATCCCTCACATGCTCAAACCCCTTTGTACAAAGGCGATTCCAGCAATTATGTGAGAGATGAGAGATTTTTTGATGTAAGAGGTAAGATGGAAGATGTAAGAGAAATTAAAACAAAAATGAATATGGAAGAAAAAGAATTGAAAGCGAAAGACATTCCTTGGGGCTACACCCGCTGTTTCAACGATGCTTGCAAGCGCAAGGATACCTGTATGCACTATTTGGCCAATGTGTTGAGCAACCAGAAGGACCGATTCGTAGGTCTATCTGTGTATCCTACAGCCTGGCAGCAGGACGAATGCCCTTGCTACTGCGAGAAAAAGCTGGTAAGGAAGGCTTGGGGATTCAGCCACCTGTATGACAATGTGCCCAAATACCATAAGGCAGAGGCCCGCTGTCGCGTGCGCTCATACTTTAGCGCAGGCATGGGTCCCTACTACCGTGTCCATCACGGCGAAAACAAGATTACCCCCAAACAACAGGATGACATCATGCAAATCCTCGCCAAATTTGGCAGTACCGAGGGCATTAAGTTCGACCACTATGAAACGGACTGGAATTTCGAATAACAGACAAATACCAGTCCTTAAAGAACAAAGCGAGGTGCTGATAAACAGCGACCTCGCTTTGACTTTTTTCAGAATAACGACCATTTTCTCTGCCAAAGAGCGTTTTATCGACCATTTTCTTCTGCAAACACCAGTTTATCGACCATTTTCTCGCTAGTGGATTCAAGATAGTGGTCAATATCTACTTATTAATTGTATGCAAATACAGAAGATGTTATATCTTGGAAGAAAGATTTTAAGCAGGTGCCATCGGCTTTGTCCCTGTTGTCCCACCTATTGCACCTAGCATGGAATTATTACATTTTAATTTATCATTAATTCCCGTGTCTTACACTCTTCCATAAACAATTTTACCAATAACAGAATCTTTCTGCAATGATATTCTCCAATAATTATCATTGCTAGGCTTTGTCGTCAAATCAATCTCTTTTAGTTCACACACGTACACATCTTTACCTATCATTCTCCAGTTCGAAAGTTTCTGCTTCATTGCCTCGTTAATCTGCATAATGATGGTATCACCTATTGTCTCATTAAATTCTATAATAGCCTCACCACTGTAGTCGCCTGTAAAATCTTCAAGCGTTTCCTTGCATTCCTTGACGGAGAAGTCCGGAAGTTGAATTTTGCCACTCTCTTCTATTTCTTTCTTTGAAGTGTGGTATGCGTCTGGTCTGCACGGATAAAGTGTACGAAGTCCCAACTTTCCTTTGGCAATAGCATCTTTATAATCCTTACCAAATTTAGCTGTCATACGTTCTTCTTCTCTTTTGTCAATCCCGCTTATCAGCCACACAATAAGAGCGACTATCAGCAGTATCGCTATGCCAATAATCAACCATACTATTGGGAAATACATGCCCAATACGATGATACCTATAGCTATCATCACAAATAATAATCCCTTCATTCTTCTTTCTCTATTATAAAGTCATTACTGGAAAATAAGACATGTTCCTCCTTCTTCTGAATGAATTCTGCGTAAATGAACCAATGTACAATCAGGGCAGAATTCATCTAATGAATCATCTGAAGATGACCATTTTATGTCATAGCCGTCTTCTTCATCTTCATAGGGCTTACCATAGATGCCAGTTAAGTATTTGACCACTTGTTTCATTTTTGGATCGTCTGGCTGAACCGAGGTCATTAATACGATTCCACCAGACATCAAGTTTACTTGCCATCTCACATTTACTATTTGTATTATTTTATCACTATACGAAAGCATCTTATCTTGATTTGCGATTGCCGATATTTGATCATAAATCTTATCGTTTATTACAATTGGTTTCCCCAAAAAAGAGGATACAGTATCCTGTGCAATAGTATCATTGCTTTTGCGATTGCTTAACTCCTTGTTGATCTGCTCAGAAGCTTCTTCACCAAGATACGCTCTATACTTTTTGCCACTTTTGGAGGTTTTTATGACGAAACATAAACCTGTATGTGCCATATATACAGGATACTCATCTCCTTTGCCATCTTTCCACGTAAAGCCTGTTTTTGTATAACCTTGATTCTGCCTGTCCTCGCTTGAAGCATTATGAAAGACAGAATCTTCTGTTGGTGATCCTGACACAAACCCTGTCCGTGAGATATTGGTCGAATGAAACACGTAATATAGTGAACATGCCACTAAACATAATATAGATATGACAACACTCTTTCTTTTCATCTTTGTTTTCTTTACGTTTATATTATTAAACTGAACTTTCGCAAGTGAATATTCATTCATCAAGCGACTAATTTATACATT
>CAMHTW010000039.1 GCA_946188165.1 uncultured Prevotella sp. | reverse complement strand
AAGAGTGCTGATGTGGCGATAGAGTTTACGGCTCCGCAGGCAGCTTATGGCAACTATCTGCGTGCCTTTAAACATGGTGTAAAGGTCGTTTCAGGCTCAACGGGTTGGATGAAGGAACATGGCGATGACGTGCGTCGTATGTGTTCAGAGGAAGGTCAGACGCTGTTTTGGGCTTCGAACTTCTCGATTGGCGTAGCTATCTTCAGTGCCGTCAACAAGTATCTGGCCAAAATCATGAACCAGTTCCCACAGTACGATGTGGAGATGGAAGAGACGCACCACGTACATAAGCTTGACCATCCCTCAGGTACTGCTATCACGCTGGCTGAAGGTATTTTGGAGAATATCGACCGCAAAGAGGCTTGGGCAGAGGATACCACCGACCCCAAATTGCTACGTATTGACCATATCCGTCGTGGTGAGGTGGCTGGCATTCATACCATTCGCTATGACTCAGAGGCAGATATCATCACCATTACCCATGATGCCCACTCGCGTCAGGGTTTTGCCCTTGGTGCCGTACTCGCTGCAGAGTACACCAAGGACCATCAGGGACTGTTGACCATCAGTGATATGTTTAAATTCTGAAACAAAGGTTAAAGGTGCAACTTTCAGAAACGTAGGTGCGTCAAACCTTTGTAAATCATATTTATTATCTAACATGGAGAAAAAGAAAAAACTGAATATGAAGGTGCAGTGGGCGAAGTTCATATGTGTATTGGTGCTTTACCTGTTGTTCCTTTATTGGGTAGGTTCATGGTGGGGACTCATCGTGATACCTTTCATCTACGATGTCTATATCACCAAGAAGATCAAGTGGCAGTGGTGGAAAGAGGCTGAAGGACCTGTGAAGTTCGTCATGTCGTGGGTTGACGCCTTGGTGTTTGCCTTAGTGGCTGTCTATTTCATCAACTTGTTCTTCTTCCAGAACTACGTGATTCCATCAAGTTCACTGGAGAAGAGCCTCTTGACGGGCGACTACCTCTTTGTGTCAAAAGTGAGCTATGGTCCTCGTATTCCTGAGACACCACTGACGATGCCATTGACCCAACATACGATGCCTTTGTTTGAGTGCAAGTCGTATATTGAGTGGCCTCACTGGGACTATCGTCGTGTGAAAGGCCTGGGCAAGGTAGAACTGAACGACATCGTGGTGTTCAACTTCCCTGCTGGCGACACCATCTGCTCTGCACCCCAGTATCAGGCTTACGACTACTATCAAATGTGCTATCAGATTGGTTATCAGATGTACCCGCAGCGTCCGAATCCTGACTCGCTGACGCAGGAGCAGTTACCTCGCTACTTTGAAACCATCTATCAGGCTGGTAAGCAGGTTATTGAGCAGAACCAGCAGGAATACGGTATCATCGATACACGTCCCACCGATCGTCGCGAGAACTACGTAAAGCGCTGTGTGGGTCTGCCTGGTCAGACATTGCAAATCAAAGACCATATCGTCTATCTCGACGGAAAGGCCAATAAAGAGCCTGACAACGTGCAATATACCTATCATGTGAAACTGAAGCAGCGTTTCGACGATGACCTGATGAAGGAGTTGGGTATCACGATGGAAGACCTGACTAGCCTCAACACGCAGGGTTACATGCCACTGACCAACTATGCCGTCAATGAGTTGAAGAAACGTACGGACATCGTGGAGAGTATCACGCTGAATCGGGACAGCAGCACATTGGACATCTATCCGCTGAATGGCAATATGCACTGGACACGCGACAACTACGGACCCATCTGGATTCCGAAAAAGGGCGAATCCATTGACCTGACACTGAAGAATCTGCCCATCTATGAACGTCCCATCCGTACCTACGAAGGTAACAAGCTGGAGGTAAAGAATGGCAAGATATACATCAACAACCAGGAGACCACGAAGTACACGTTCAAGATGGACTACTACTGGATGCAGGGCGACAACCGCCACAACTCGCTTGACTCGCGCTATTGGGGTTTTGTACCTGAAGACCATATCGTGGGCAAGCCCATCTTCATCTGGTGGAGTTCCGATCCTGACCGTCGAGGCTTCTCAGGTATTCGCTGGAGTCGATTGTTCCGATTCGTTGATAATATTAAATAGGTATGGCAAACTGGCTGAAGTACGTGATAGCATTTGCATCAGCATTCATACTGATGCTTGCTATTCGTACGCTGGCCTTTTCCATACATGGCGTAGAGGGTAACGGATTAACCCCACTCTTCCAAAGCGGCGATCGATTGCTAATCAACCGATGCAGCTATGGCTTGCGCATTGAGGGGCATGGCATCTTACCCTATAGCAGATTGATGCGCAGTCCTATCCAACGGGGGGACATCGTCGCCTTCACAATGCCCTGCGACTCAGTTGCTGGGCTCTTTATCGCCCGCTGCAGAGCCGTCCCTGGCGACACCATCAGCACCCAAGACGGGCCTTTGTTGGTACCCGGTCTGGCGACGTGTGCCAAGACGGACTACTACTGGTTGGAATCCATCAATCCCAACAATCCTGCTGACTCGCGCCACATCGGCTTCATACCAGAGAGCCATATTATTGGCGAAGTCGTCTCAGTACTTTACAACCGTAAAAACGTTCGCCTGCAATGACTACTGCCCTACTACAAACCACCTACTTTGGCCCGATACAATGGTATCAGAAATTATATCGCTACGACCATAGTATGATAGAGCAGTACGACTCATTCCAGAAACAGACCTATCGCAACCGCTGCATGATTGCTACAGCCAATGGCACACAGGTCCTGACCGTTCCTGTAGAACACAGTTCTCAGTCCTTTGTTCCCAATTCTCAACTGGTAAAGGACTTACACATCAGCGACCACAACCAGTGGCGTCGCGTCCATTGGAATGCCTTGCAGAGTGCCTATAGCGAAAGCCCGTTCTTTGAGTATTACGCTGACGACCTGTATCCCTTCTTCGAGCAAAAATACGACTTTCTGGTTGACTTCAACGAGGCTATCCGACAGAAAGTCTGCGAACTCATTGATATCCATCCTAACGTAGAATATACCACAAAGTATCAGCCCTCAGCCCTCAACCCTCAGCCCTCAACCCTCACCGACTTCCGTGACGTCATCAACGCCAAGCATCCTCAGCCTGATGAAGGGTTCACACCTAAAGAATATTGGCAGGTATTCCAGCATAAACATGGTTTTCTGCCTAACCTCTCGATACTCGACCTCCTCTTTAACATGGGACCAGAATCTGTTTTTTTTCTATAAACCCAATTATTAATTTTTAAAATCAAAACATTATGAAGAAAATTAGTTTGAAAGTGGCTGTATGTCTCCTCGCAGGAAGTTTCCTGTTCAGTTCATGTTTCGTTGGTAAGTATGGCCTGTGGAACAAGTACATCAACTGGCAGAATCACATGACCAGCAGCAAGTTCGTGAATGCCATCGTAGGCTTTATCCTGGTGCCCATCGTTGGTAGTATTTGCCAGTTAGTTGACATCCTAGTACTGAACACCATCGAGTTCTGGTCAGGTTCTAACCCTGTTCAGGCCAACATTGGCAAGACCCAGCAAGTTCTTGGTCAGGATGGTCGCTACTATGCTGTTACCACACTGAAGAATGGTTATGAGGTAAAGGCTCCTACAGGAGAGATTACCTATTTCTACCACAACGACGAGGATGACTCTTGGTCAATGGTACAGGATGGCATAACAAAAGAACTCTTCCGCTTCAACAAAGACGGTAAGACCATTCAGGCCAACATCAATGGTCAGACCAAAGACCTCACTTTGGACGAGGCTGGTGTCTATCAGGCACGCATGATGGCTAACGATGGCACATTCTTTGCCATGAACTAAGCCTCTAAGCATAAAATTTGCTACTATTAATACCCGCAATTGTTAGTATTAATAGTAGCAATTGTTATATTTAATACTTTCTGTTACTCGTGCACGTAGAGGTCCCAGCCGAGATAAGTCTCGATGGCCTCGTTCAAAATGTCAACCACATCGGTACGACACATGGCCACATGATGCTCGAAGCCGTTCTTGCAGATGTACTTCATCAGCCTCTGCAGGTTGTCAACCTTCGTCACAGCAATGCAGCCATCCATGCCGTAGGGGTCGTTGGTAATCTGACCCTTGCCTAAGTAGGCCTTGATGCAGCCCTTGGGGTCGTCGGTCGAGATACGGAAGAAGGTGAAGGGTCCTTCGCTGACCTTGGCATACACAGCACCAAAGGTATTAATCTTACCTAACGTACGACCTAATACGCCCAAAGGACCTAACTTCAGGTCGCCATTGCCCACAAACTGTTTGGGGAAGTTGCCGCAATGCGTGCAGACGCACTTGTTGCGGTCCTCAGCAAAGTTATTGTTCCAGTCGAGCAGGGCAGGTGCATTCTGCGAAGCCAATGAGAGGGCATACATCGAGATGGCACCAGCCAAATCCGTCTCACAGGCAGCAGGAATCAGTTTTTCGCTGAGCATCGACATGGTAACGCAGGGTGCACAACCATAGTTCTGCTCTAACGAATCCCAACATTGGATGGCCACAGTCTGCACGTCGTTAGCCTCAATCCAATTCTCGACAGCCACACTGAACTTAGCCTGCAGGCCTAACTTCTCCTTATAGTTGTCAGGCACTTTGGCATAGTTGCAAGTACGGTTGCACATCTCAATGAACTTCGGGTCATCGTCCTGAATCTTCTGGGCTGCATAGAGAATCTCGCTGAGGTCGGCAGGTACAACGGTAATACCGCTGCGCTGCAACAGCTTTTCGCTGGCACGACAGGTGTTGAAGCCCAACGGACGTGTACCAATCTGGCCCAAACGACAGTGGCGTAGACCATTGACCACACGACAGATAGCTGCAAACTTGTCAATATCTTGCTTCAGCAATGGATCGTAGATGCTATAGGTATGCAGGGTTGTGTCCGTAAAAGGGATGCCATACTGATAGAGGTTGTTGCATACGCTAATCTTGCCACAGAAGGCATCACGACGCGAGTCAAGATCGACTTTGTCATTCTCGTCATCACAAGCTTGTACCAGGATGGGCACGTTCAGATCGGCATCACTGATGGCATTGATGATACCAATTTCGAAACCGAAGTTAGGCAACGACACGATGATACCATCTATCTCGTCGCGATGTGCACGGAACTGCTTCGAGACCTTCAGTCCGTCCTCACGTGTCTCAATGCTCGAACTGCCCGTGGGCGTAGCGTCTTCCGGCAGTATAACGTACTCATAGCCGCCCGTTTCCAGCGTCTTCAACAGTTGTTTACGAACATCCTTTGCCAATTCCGAGTTAAAATAGGCGCGCGTTCCGATAATCACGCCAAAACATGTCTTTCCGTTTTTCATAAAGTCTTTAGTCTTATACCGTTTCCGTTTTCAAAAAAGACGTACAAGCCGACTATTTGACCTCATTCGTTTAAATATTCAAAAATTATTTGGACATTTGTCCTATTATTCGTAATTTTGCAGCATTCATACTAAAACAGAAGAAAACAGACAAACGATGAAAAAAACCTTAGCAATCATATCACTGCTACTGGTGGTATGCGGCAGTTGGGCTCAGGATGCCATCGACCAGCGGCTTTCACGCCACAACTTTTTCTATGCCGGGCAGAGCAAGCAGCGGCGTATGTTCATAGTCAAAGACGGACAAGTGAAGTGGGCCTATCAGGACCAATTGAAGATGGGTGAAATCAGCGATGCCGTGTTGATGAGTGACGGGCATATCCTCGTGGCTCACCAGTATGGTGTGGCAGAAGTGACACAGACCAGCGAGACCGTCTGGAGCTATGCAGCACCAGAGGGTACGGAGATTCATACCATCCAGCCTATCGGGCGCACGCACGTGGTATTTGTGCAGAATGGCAAACCTGCCAAGGCGGTGGTAATGGAAGTGCCATCATGCCGCATCGTCCGTGAATTCGAACTGCCTACCAATCCCAAGGGGTCGGTACACGGACAGTTCCGCAATGCACGGCTCACATCGCGCGGCACACTGCTCATTGCCAACATGGCGATGGGCTGCATACACGAGTTTACAAGCGACGGCAAGGAGGTTGACCGCTGGACGGGCATGCTGCCGTGGTCGGTACAGGAAATGCCAAAGACGGGTAACCTGCTCATCACAGGACGTAAGGGTAAGATCCAGGAAATCAACCGCCAGGGCCACACCGTATGGGAACTGAACACCTCCGACTATGGCGTGACGCAGCCACAGAAAACCGTACAACTGAAGAACGGCGGTCACATCATCAACAACTGGTATAACGAATGGAACAAGACACCTATGGACACGCTGAACGCCCCCGTTCAGGCCATAGAGGTGGACAAGAACGGACGACTGGTGTGGCAGCTGAAAGCGTGGAAGAATCCCGACCTCGGCCCGTCGACCACCATCCAACTGCTGGACGAGGCCGTACGGCGCGAGAGCCTGTTCTTCGGCGAGTTCAACGGACGCCAGCCCAAACTCTTCACGGGGCCCAACGAGCCTCTTGGCGAGGGACGCGGCATTCATCCCGGACGGGTGGCATGGGTTCATGCACCAGGCGTCGCCAAGTGGGACGGCAAGACGGGACTCTGGGTGGAAGACCGCTGGAACGACCAGCAGAAGGCCGACCAGATGATACCCGAGGCAGTGATGCAACTGACGGGCGAGTCAACGGCAAAGAAGGCATGGCAGGCACTCTTCAAGCACTTCAACAAAACCCATGGGCGAGGCAGTCGCGGCTACAAGAAGGGCGAGACGATTGCCGTAAAGCTGAACCTGAACAATGCCATTACCCACCACGACACCATTGAACTGAACTCGTCGCCCTTCGTGACACTGGCCTTGGTGCGCTCGATGGTGCGCGACGGGGGTGTGCGCCAACAGGACATCATCCTGTGCGAACCGAGTCGCGCCATCACCGACAGCATCTATAACAAGGTGCACCGCGAATTTCCCCTCGTACGCATGATTGACAACATTGGCGGCGACGGGCGCGAGAAGTGCGAATACTATCCTGAGCAGATAGTCTATTCGGTTGACAACGGCAAGATGGCACGCGGACTGGCTAAGTGTATCGTGGATGCCGACTATCTCATCAACTCGGCCCTGCTGAAGACCCACAGCGGACCGGGTGTGACGCTGACCACCAAGAACTGGTATGGTGCGACCGACATCAACCTGCTCTGGCGACAGAACGCACATAACAACGTGAGCCAGGACAAGCGCAACGGCAAACCCCAGTATAAGACCTTCGTGGACTGGCTCAGCCATAAGGACATGGGGCAGAAAGCACTGCTGTTCCTGATTGACGGCACGTACGGTTCACGCGACGTGAACGGGGCTCCCAATCCCAAGTGGATGAAGGAACCCTTCAACGGCGACTGGGCCTGTTCGATTATCGTGTCGCAGGATGAAGTGGCCTGCGATGCCGTCGGCATGGACATCATCATCAATGAGTGGCCCGAATTCCAGAGCCTGAACTACTGCGACGAATATCTGCGCGAGGCTGCTTCGCTGCCCAATGCCCCCAGCGGCACGGTTTACAAGCAGCAGGGTAAGCCGCTACAGCAGTCGCTCGGACTCTTTGAGCATTGGAACAAGGATCACCAGTACACCAAAATTGACCTAAGATACAAGAAACTATGAGAAAGGCTCTTGCGCTGACATTCTCCTGGCTGCTTTTCAGTGTCGCTACGTTCGCTACTACAAAAAGTGTCCCCGTCGTTCTGACCGCCGGACAGAGCAATGCCGACGGGCGTGTACCCATTGCCCAACTGCCCAAGTTTGCCCGGTACAACTACTGCCAGTGGAGCTACGGCAGCGGCGACTTCACCAAAGCCACGGGCTCATTCAAGCCGTTTGCACCCACCGTGGGCCGTCCTGACCTGGGCGACCGCTGGGGCTTCGATGCCATTGTCTATTATCTGCTGGAGCAATGCTGGCAGCAGCCTTTCTACGTCATCAAGCAGACGATGGGAGGTACGGCTATCGACACCACATGCAAGAAAAGCACTCACGGCTGGTTCTGGAGCGTCGATGCCAAAGAAAAGTCGCTGCTCAGGGCTTTCTGCCAGCAGATTGACGACTGTCTCGACCAATTGCCACACGACTACGACATCAAATGCCTCCTTTGGCATCAGGGCGAGGGCGACCAGCCCGCCGCCGACCGCTACTACGAAAACCTGAAGCCGGTCATTGCCTATATCCGTCAGCATCTGGTCGAGAAGACCGGGCGCAGGGAGTACGCCTCGCTGCCCGTCGTCTGCGGCACGTTTGCCAAGGGCAGCCGGCAAGGTTCGCCACTCGTTGTGGAGGCACTGCAGCGGTTGGCGCGCGAAGACAGCCACTTCCACGTGGTGGATGCCAGCGACCTGAGCCTGCAGTCCGACCGGCTGCACTTCGATGCACACGGGGCTGTCGACCTGGGGCGGCGCGTGTTTGCCAGGATGAAGGCCGTTGGCATCGTCGGCAATGACGGCCGTGCCGGTGTGGAGGATGCCTTCAAGGGGGTATGGCCCGTCACCGACCCAGCAATGATGAAATCGCTGAACGGCACGTGGCACCTGAAGGTGAACGGGAAGGAGGGCGACATTCCTGTGCCCGGATGTTGGGAGACATACGGTTTCTGCAAGCCAAAGTACGACTACCCCGACTCGCTGACGGGCGACTATCGCACGACGTTCACCGTGCCGGCGGCGTGGAAGGGACAGCAGGTTTACATACGGTTTGACGGTGTGCTTCGAGGCTATGACCTGTCGCTGAACGGACAGCATGTCGGCACGTGGCAGTCGGGCTACAACACCTGTCTGTTCGACCTGACGCCCTATCTCACGAAACGGGCTTTCAAGGGTGAGCCTCAGCAGTTGTCCATGCACGTCTATTCGCACTTCAAGGGCTACGAGTTCGACTGCTTCGACGACTGGGCCACGATGGGCATCTTCCGCGACGTGACGCTGATGGCAGTCCCCAAGACGCATCTCAGCGACCTCACCGTAACCACACGCATGGACGGAACGGTTATCGTTACACCCCAGATAGCCAACGCCACCAGACAGACCTCTTTCTGCTACGAACTGACGGATGCCGAAGGACGCGTGGTATCGTCGGGCGAACCGGTGAAACAGCCCCATCTATGGACGGCTGAGACGCCTTATCTATACACCATGCGCGCCTACGTCAGGGAGAAAGGCCGCACGCTGCAGACTTTTACCCATAAAATCGGTATCCGCGAGATTACGATAGCCGGAAACGTCCTGAAGGTGAACGGGCGCCCCGTCAAGCTGAGGGGTGTCAATGCGCACAGCACCGACCCGCTGACCGTGAAGGTCATCGCCGACTCTCTTACCCTGAAGGATATGCGACTGATGAAGGAGGCTTCGGTCAACTTCCTGCGGCTGTCGCACTATCCGCGCGAACCGCGCTTCTATGAACTGGCCGACTCGCTGGGCTTCTATCTGGTCGATGAGGTGCCCTTCGGCTATGGCGACAAGCACCTGTCGGACACCAGCTATCAAGACATATTGATGACGCGTGCCTTAGCCACCGTCAAGCGCGACAAGTTGCACCCCTCCGTGCTCGTATGGAGCGTGGGCAACGAGAACCCATTGCCCAAGACCTGTGTCGAAGTAGGCAACTACGTCGGCACCCTCGATCCGTCGCGGCCCTACTGCTTTCCACAGGTAGGCTCATACTTCCGCCGTTTCTGGGAGTCAAAAAGGCTGAAGCCCACTGAGGACGGACCGTCGCCTTTCCCCTCGGCAGCACCCGTCTATGCGCCCCATTACCCTACGACAAGCCAGATTGACGGCTTTTATCAGCATTTGGACCGTCCCGTCATTTTCACCGAATATTGCCACACCCTTGGCGTCTCTTTCGAGGATCACGACCGCCAGTGGGACATCATCGAGCGCACGCCAGGCATTGCCGGTGGCGCTGTCTGGGAGTGGGCCGACCAGGGCATGCCGTTTAAAGGGAAGAAGGAAGAGGGAAGAGTGAAGAGTGGACACCAGTATGGCTACGAGGAACGCGTTATCACCTCAAGCGGCAGTGGCTTCCAAATGTACGGCAACAAAGGTACCGACGGACTGCTTTATGCCGACCGCACGCCACTGCCCAACTACTATGAGTTGCAGCACAACTATGCCCGCGCCTTTGTGGAGCGTGTCGATGGCGACGTGTTGCATATCGTGAACCGCTACGACTTCCTCAACCTGAAAGACAACGTCACCTTCCATTGGACGCTGACCAACGACCGCGACACCGTACTGCGCGGCGCTTTCAGTCCCGACTGCCAGCCTCATAGCACCGCCACCTATTCCCTCACCCCCTCACCCTCTCACTCTCTCACCCCCTCACCTTCTCACCCTCTCACCCTCATTCATTTCGATATTGAGGATGCCTATGGGCACGTATTCCTACGCCAGTCGTTTGTACTGAACAAATCCCATACGGCATGGACCGGACACGGCAGCGGGGCTGTCATGGTGCGCGACACCACCATCCGCACAGGGCGGAAGCCCACCATGTGTGAACGTCTGACGCAAAAGCAACGTATTCCTAACAAATACCTGCTGCCGCTCGACAACTGTCAGGTGAAGGCCGACATCCAGCACCGACAGGTTGACGGTGGCGAGACCGTGACATTCACGTTGACACCCGACACGACCGACGTGTTCCGTTCAGAGTTAGGGTTGGCCTACCTGCTGGATCCCAGCATAGACCGCGTGCAATGGATGGGCTATGGTCCCTTTGCCAGCTATCCCGGTCGATATCGGGCCAACCGCTACGGCTTCTGGGCACAACACATGGACGACCTCTATTTCGAGGGCAATCATAGTGGTATCGACGCTGCCTTCTTCTCCGACAAGGAGGGCAACGGCGTCCTGCTGACCGGTGACTCACTGTCGTTGAATTTCGAGCAGACCGACCGTGGCATCGTTGTCACCGTCAATGCCGCCGTCAGTGGTCAGGGACCGAAGTTCGCCAAGACCCACTTCCCCGGATGGCAAAAAGGTGACCCACCAGTGGGGGCCACCTTCCATACCTGTTACATCAAGTCTGGCGACATGCCCGAACCCATGCGCCGACTGTTCAAACCCGCGCAGTCGGTGCCTGCGCCCTTCCGTCCTTTCGTAACGCAATACGACACCTATCTGCTTCGCTATAGCGACATCAAGTAATGCATAATGCTTAATTCATAACCCCTTCTCCCCTCCCGTTCGGGATGGGCCGGGGGTGGGTCTCACTTCGTCAGTTGTCCAACGGCATTGCGCCAACCTTGGTAAAGCGCTGTTAGCTCTTGTCTGATAGCCTTGGGCTGATAGGTTTCTGTGACCACACGGAAGCCCTCCACCTCGTCGAAGCTATGCCATAGGCCACGGGCGAATCCGTTCATGATGACGGCACCAAGAGCCGATGCATCATCTACCTCGGTGCAAACGACTGGGGTTTCAAGCATATCGGCCTGGAACTGCATGAGGAAGCGGTTCTTCGTCGGACCGCCGTCGGCAGCAATCTCCTTAAGGCTACCACCTGTAGCATGCGCCATAACGTCCACCAAGTCCTTAATCTGATAGGCTATCGATTCAAGGGCAGCACGCAGGAAGTGAGCTTTCGTCGTGGCGAAGGTCAGCCCGAAGACGGCGCCCTTAACATCACTCTTCCACCAAGGAGCACCCAAGCCTGAGAAGGCGGGCACGATATACACCCCACCATTATCCTCGACACTGGTTGCCAAAGCTTCCATCTCTGAGGGTTTTCCTATGAGTTGCAACTGGTCACATATCCACTTCAACGTAGCACCAGTGCTGTAGATATTGCCCTCGAAACCATAATATGTCTTACCTAAGGCTGAGAAACCCACAGAGGTCACCAGTCCTTCTGGCGCAGCCTTGGGTTCCTCGCCAATATTTACCATCACACTGGAACCTGTGCCATAGGTTACCTTACCCAAGCCTTGGGTAAAGCACATCTGACCGACCAAAGCGCCGTGGCTGTCGCCTAAGACACCTGCAATCTGTATGGGACGGCTGAACACATCCTCGCAGGTGGTCTCGCCATAGACTGCATCGCAGGGGAGTACATCAGGCATCATCGAGCGTGGAATATCGAACAGCTGCAGCAGGTCATCGTCCCACTGCATAGTATGTATGTTGAACAACATGGTACGCGACGCATTCGTCGTGTCGGTGGCATGCACCTTGCCGCCAGTCAACTTCCAGACGAGCCATGTGTCGATGGTTCCCATCAGCAGCTCGCCGTGTGCTGCTTGTTCACGGGCACCCGGCACATTGTCTAACAGCCACTTGACGCCGGAGGCCGAGAAGTTCGGGTCTATCAGCAGACCGCTCTTCGCCATTACCATCTCGACCGTCTTGCTGTCAGCCCGAAGCTGGCGGTACAACTCGGCACCACGTGTGTCTTGCCACACCACGGCACGGGCTATTGGTTTACCCGTCAGCTTGTTCCACACCACAGCGGTCTCACGCTGGTTGGTAATGGCCAGTGAAACAGTATCATCAGCCTTCTTACATCTTCCATCTGACATCAGCCTTCTGATGGCCTCTATCGTATGACGATAGATCTCCTCTGCGTCGTGCTCCACCCAGCCAGTCTGGGGGTAGTACTGCTTGTGGTCGACGTTGGTACGTGCCAACATGCGGCACTCTTCATCGAACAGCAATGCCTTGGTCGACGAGGTGCTTTGGTCAATAGCAATGATATAATTCATAAAGCGGTAGCAAATTATTCACTCTTCACTTTTCACCTAGAAAGCTGGTCACAGCTTTCGCCACACCTTCAGCATCCATGCCATAATAGTGGAATATCTCTGCATTCGTACCATGCACGGCGTTCTCGTCAGGGATGCCGATGATGCGGACGGGAACGGGATTCTCGCTCAGCACCTCGCAGACCATAGCGCCTAAACCACCGAACTTGGAGTGTTCCTCGACCGTGACAATACGTCCCGTTTCAGCGGCAGCCTTACGGATGGCTTCCTCGTCGAAAGGTTTAATCCACGACATGTCCAGCACGCGAGCCGAGATGCCTTGCTCCTTCAGCTTCAGACCAGCCTGCCAGGCGTGATAGACGGTTTCGCCGGTAGCCACGATGGTGACGTCAGTACCATCCAGCACCTGAATGGCCTTGCCCACCTCGAAGGGGAAGTCGTCGTCGGCATAGACATCAGGCACGGCAGCACGGCCAACACGGACATAACAAGGCTTTGGACGTTGGACGTTGGACGTTGACCATTGGTCAACAGCCAAGTACTTAACTAATTTCTTGGTGACACGCCAGTCGCTGGGCAGACAGACCGTCATGCCAGGGAAGGTGCGCAGTACGGCGATGTCGTGCAGCGAGTGGTGGGTAGCGCCCAGGGCGCCGTAGGCCACACCGCCCGATACGCCAAGGATGGTCACGGGATTCTCCGAATAGGCCAAGTCCACCTTGACCTGCTCCAGACTGCGTGCTACATAGAAGCAGGCGGGTCCGCAGCAGAACACCTTCTTGCCAGAATGCGCCAAACCTGCCGAGATGCCTACAGCATCCTGTTCGGCAATGCCGCACTCCACAAACTGCTCAGGCAGGGCGTCGGCATAGTCGCCCAACGTCACAGAGCCACGGGCATCGGTGGTAACGGCAACGATATCCTTGTCTTCACGTGCCAGTTCCAGCAACGTGTCAGTAAACTGTTTTCTACATGCAATCATACTCTTATTTGTTTTTACCGCAGATTACGCAGATTATACAGATTTTTCTGCATGGGGACTGTATATATAATCTGTGAAATCTGCGTAATCTGCGGTTATTATTATTTTAAACTATCAATCCTTTTCTCGATTTCTGCGACGGCAGCCTTGCACTGCTCTTCGTTCAGCACGCCGTGGTGCCACTTGGCAATGCCTTCCATGAAGCTGACACCCCTGCCCTTCGTGGTATTCGAAATCAACAGATGCGGCTTCTTGTTCGTGTAGTCAATAGTGTCGAAGGTCTTCACGACGTCGGCCATCGAGTCACCGTTCATGCTGATGACATCCCAGCCAAAAGCGCCCCAACGTTCCTTGATAGAGTCAATGGGCATCACGTCCTCTGTATTGCCAGAGATTTGCAGATGATTGCGGTCGATGATGGCCACAAGGTTGTCCAACCCGTATTTGTTGCCAGCCATGGCAGCCTCGTAGATGCTGCCCTCACCCTGTTCGCCGTCGCCCATCAGCACGTACGTCCGCCACGCTTTCCTGTCCATTTTGGCAGCAATAGCCATGCCCACACCAATGCTCAGGCCGTGGCCCAATGCGCCACTGTTCACCTCGATACCGGGCACCTCAATCGTTGGGTGACCACTCAGCACCGAGCCGAACCGCCCCAGTGTGTCGAGCACTTCAGACTTCAAGAAGCCCTTGGCCTCCAGCGTCACATAGAGTGCCTCCACACAATGGCCTTTCGACAGCACGAAACGGTCTCTGTCGGCAGCCTTCGGTTCGGCAGGGTTCAAATTCCTCATCACGTGAAAATACAGTGCCGTCATTACGTTCAGGCACGACAGGTCGCCACCGATGTGACCTGCCTTGGCGGCATACACCACCTCGACCAGACGCTTACGGTTCCGTTCCGCAAGCAATTCCAACTCTTTTACTATCATAGTTTGTTTTTAAGTATATATACTTTATTAGAAGATGTATAAATGCCTGAAATGTCATCATTCATAGCATAAAAACTTGTAACCTGTGGTTGAATTTAATCTGAGCGTAACAAGAACCTGTCCTTATCCATCGCTTTTCATATTCTGCTCTATTTTTACTCTAATACAACTCTACTATATCTCTAATTCTACAATTAGAGATGAACTAGAGATGAACTAGAGATGAACTAGAGATGAATTAGAGATGAACTAGAGATGAATTAGAGATGTATTGGAGATATTTTATTCAACCGACAGGTATATTCATTTTGTATTTTGTATTTTTTTTCGTAACTTTGCCCCCATAATTAAATTATCACAACTTAATATGAAAACAAAGAGCCTGAGTATGATTGTTGCTGCTGCATGCTGTATGACGATGAACGTGGCGTGTAGCCAGAAGGCTGAGACCGCCACGACGGAACTCACCACCGTAGGAAACCCTTATATGCCCTTGTGGGAGCATATCCCCGACGGCGAGCCGTATGTTTTCGAAGACCCTGACCAGCCAGGGAAACTGCGTGTCTATGTCTATGGTTCACACGACAATCTGGTGACGGAATATTGCGGTCGCGACCAGGTAGTATGGTCTGCATCTGTTGACAGCCTCAACAAGTGGCGCTACGACGGGGTCATTCTCGTGGTGGACAAGAATGCCAAGGGTGAGTCCTTCGACTCAGCCGGTACTGCTGACGTACTATATGCGCCAGACGTGACGCTGGTAACGGACAAGAACGGTAACAAGACCTACTACCTGTTCCCCAACGACCAGACGGGCATGCGCAACGGACTCATAGCGAAGAGTTCGCGACCGGACGGACCGTTTGAGGTATGCAACTGGAGCAAGGACGATCCCAACAAGGTGGACGGAGTGTTGCAGTTCGACCCAGCCGTCTTCGTCGATGACGACGGGCGCGTGTATGGCTACTGGGGCTTTGAGCGCTCCTACGCTGCCGAGTTAGACCCCACGACGATGGCTACCGTAAAACCTGGCACGAAGATTGTTGAGGACATGATTCCCGGCCGCTATCAGGAGGGCCGTTTCAGGTTCTTCGAGGCCTCCAGCATCCGCAAAATCAAGGATAAGTATGTCTTTATCTACAGTCGTTTCACAGAGGATGGTGAGTTCGGCCTGCCCTCATCGAACTATACCCTTGCCTACTGCTATAGCGACAATCCCTTAGGACCCTGGACATACGGCGGTACAATCATCGATGGTCGTGCTCGTGAAAAGGACGAGCAAGGCAACGTCATTGCTTCGGCTACACCCGATGGCAACACACACGGCTCTATCTGCGAGATTCATGGCCGGTGGTATGTGTTCTATCATCGTCAGACGGGTACGAATGAATATGCCCGTCAGGCTATGGTGGCTCCTATCGAGGTGAAAGTTGAAGAAGGCAAGGGTGGCAAGGTGGAGATTAGCGAAGGTGAATACACTTCCGAAGGCTTTGCTCTCGAGGGCCTGAATCCGTTGGAGCGCCATTCCGCCGGCATCGCCTGCTGGTACACGGGTCCGAAGCCTGCCACCCACGAATGGCCCAACAACACGTTCTATGGCTCGTATGTGGCCTCTGGCTATGGCGACAGCGACAAGTTCGATGCACCATACGATATTCGTAACAACACCAACTTCGTAGTCAACAACACAGACGGCTCCATCGTGGGTTACAAATACTTCAACTTCACCGCCCTACAAGGCAAGAAGAACGTGCGAATGCTACTGAGGATTATCCCAGAAGGTATTGACGGAACTATTGTCGTCATGGCCGACAGTCCCTGGGCTTCGCAACGCGGTTTAACGCTTGGCAAGATTGACGTGAAGGCCGACATGCCAACCCAGACACCTATTGAACTGACGATTCCCCTGCCCGGTCTGTCGGGACTGACTGGCAAGCATGCCCTCTTCTTCGTCTTCAAGTCTGCCACGAAGGAGAAATCGCTATGCTGGCTTGCAGATTTTGTCTTTGATTAAAAGATAGTTACATAGCGTCCCCATGAAACGCGCATATTCATGGGGCGTGATGTCCACCTTGATGTCGCAGCGTTTATCCGGATACTGTGCTCTATAGGCATTCCTTACCATTTCGTGTGTCACGATATGGTTCAACGGAATATGATACGTCTCTATGATGGGCATCAAATACTCTATGGCACTGGCTATCTGCTCGTTTGTCAGGGGCGCTACCAGCGTATTACCCTGAAACTCGATACCTATCGTGCAATAGTTGCAATGTTCCCTGCCAAACAACATAGAGAGTCCTGCATGGTAGGTTACCACGTCAGGGTCGGCCATCACATAGCGTGTGCCGTCCGTATCTATCACCACATGCGTACTGACCTTTCTTTCTGGCGAGGTCAGTATGTCCAGCGATTCCTCCACCGTCAGCTCTCCTGTATGGTGCAACACGACACCGGCCACCTCGTTCTTTCGTGTCCCGTCATAGTTTGGCGTAGGATAGCGTTTCTCGTCAAAGCCACTTATCTTCGCATAGCAGCGCTGAACAGGCGCCTTGGTATTCGCCTCCTGCTTTTGTGGTGGCTGCATGATGATCCAGACAGTAGCCCCTATTGCTACTGCTGCTGCCAGCCTGGCAACGGTCATCAACAACATCTTTCTCATTTCCTTTTGGGCTTTTGTTGTCACTATGGTTTACTTCAGATGGCTGCAAAGATAGTTCATTTTATCTGGATTTCCAAGCCTTTGGTGGTATTTTCCACTAAAAATAACGCAGCAACTCACCATGGTATGGTTTTTTTTTCGTAACTTTGCCGCCGAAACAAACTACTCATCAAATTATCAGACAATGAAAAAACAACTACTCACGACGGCCATTCTCGCCTTGATGGCGATGAACATGCATGTTGCAATGGCCGAGAACTATCCCTATCGCAGCGATTATTTGTGGACAACGCTACCTGACCATGCCGACTGGCTCTACAAGACGGGCGAGAAGGCTAAGGTGGAAGTGAATTTCAGCCTTTATGGCATGCCACAGAATGTGGAAGTGAACTACGAGATTGGGCCCGACATGATGCCTGCCACATCGAAAGGCAAGGTGACGCTGAAGAATGGCAGAGCCGTCATAGACATGGGAACCATGAAGCAGCCTGGATTCCTGGATTTGCGACTGACTGCCGTCAAAGACGACAAGAAATACCAGCACCACGTGAAGGTGGGTTTCTCGCCCGACCAGCTGAAGCCCTATACTAAGAACCCGTCGGACTTCGACGCATTCTGGAAAGCGAACGTCGAAGGGGCACGGAAACAGGTGAACGGTGAAAAGATGTTAGTGAAAAGCGTAAAGGTGGACAGGTATTCGACCGACGAGTTCGACTGCTATCTGCTGAAGCTGAAGACTGACAGTCGCCACAGCATCTATGGCTATCTGACGAAACCGAAGAGGGCTGGCAAATACCCCGTCGTGCTCTGTCCACCGGGTGCAGGCATCAAAACCATCAAGGAGCCGATGCGCAATACTTATTATGCCAAGAACGGCTTCATCCGACTGGAGATGGAGATTCACGGTCTGAACCCTGAGATGACCGACGAGCAATTTAAGGAGATTACGTCGGCCTTCGACTACGAGAACGGTTATCTGACCAATGGTCTGGATAATCGTGACAACTATTACATGAAACACGTCTATGTGGCCTGCATCCGTGCCCTCGACTATCTTTGCGCACTGCCAGACTGGGATGGTAAGAACGTGTTCGTACAGGGAGGCAGCCAAGGTGGTGCCCTGTCGCTGGTAACGGCTGGTCTCGACCCGCGTGTGACGGCTTGTGTGGCCAACCATCCTGCGCTGGCGGATATGGCGGGCTATCTGGACCATCGTGCGGGTGGCTACCCCCATTTCAATCGTCTGAAAAGTATGCTCACACCTGAGAAGGTAGCGACGCTGGCGTATTACGATGTCGTGAATTTCGCCCGCCGTATCACATGTCCCGTCTATCTTACCTGGGGCTACAACGACAACGTCTGTCCACCAACCACGAGCTACATCGTCTGGAATCTTATCGCGTCAGAAAAGGAATCGCTTATTACGCCTGTCAATGAACACTGGACCAGCAGCGAGACCAACTATAGCCAGATGCTGTGGCTGAAGAGACAGATGTCAGAATAACAGTAAAATCGAGAGAGAAGGGTGAGAGCCAGCAATGACTCTCACCCTTCTCATTTATATGTCACGGCTGGCTCTCGCCTTCTATATATTCTTCAAGGAACATGTGTTCCCCATCATAGACTGCATAGGTAAACTGAGTTATCCAGTCGCCCAGAATCATCATGCGGGCTTTATGGCCTGTACCCTCGACGGGGCGTGCCAGATTGATGTCAAGCTCGATATGGCGGTGACCGAAGATAAAGTAGTCGATATTGGGATGCTCTTGTATGTACTGCTTGGCGAAGAGCACCAGGTGTTCCTTGTCTTCGCCCAGATAGACGGGCTCGTCTTTCTCCTTATGGCTGATATAGCTGTGCTTGGCCCAAGTGAGACCGAAGCTGATGCCCCAACGCGGATGGAGGGCAGAAAAGAGCCACTGGCAGACCTTGTTGTGGAAGATGGCACGAATAAACTTGAACGACTTGTTAGGGTCGCCCATGCCGTCGCCATGAGCCAGGAAGAACTCATGACCATATATCTCCGTGGTCTCTGCCTGCTTATGAAGAATGACGCCACACTCCTTGGCCAGATATTCGTATGCCCAAATATCGTGGTTGCCTGTAAAATAATGCACCTCGACACCCATATCTGTCAGTTCCGACACCTTACCCAAGAAACGCGTAAAGCCCTTGGGCACTACATACTTGTATTCGTACCAGAAGTCGAACATGTCGCCCAACAGGTAGATGGCTGCCGCCTTCGACTTGATGCTGTCGAGGAAGCGCACCAATCGGCGTTCCTGCATGCGCTGGTGCGGAATGGCCAGCGAGCCAAGGTGGGCGTCGCTAAGGAAATAGACGTTCTTCATTATTTCTTACATCTTACATTAATCGAATCCCAGTTCGACGCGTGCCTCTTCGCTCATCATCGACTGATCCCATGCTGGTTCGAAGACCAAGTTGACGGTGGCACCCTTGATGCCATCGACGGATTCGACCTTCGTGCGAACATCCTCCAATATAAAGTCGGCAGCAGGGCAGTTTGGAGCTGTGAATGTCATATCCAGCTCCACACTGCTGTCCTCCTGGACATCAATCTTGTAAATCATGCCCAAGTCATAGATGTTGACCGGAATCTCAGGATCATAGACGGTTTTCAGCACGTCAACAATCCGCTCTTCCAACTGTGTCTTTTCCTGTTGGGTCATCGGCGGTAGCATATTTTTCACTTTTCACTGTTCACTTTTCACTGTTCACTCTCAGAATGGTGTCAACGACCGTCTGCGTCTGCTCCTTACGACCCAGCGTAATACGGAGACACGATTCCAGACCCTTGTCAGACATGAACTTGATTTTGTAGTCCTGAATCTTCAGGGCCTGCATCAGCTTGTCCTTTATCTCAAGAGGATACTTGATGAGAATGAAATTAGCCACACTCTTATACACCTTAAAGCCTGGCAAATTGCCCAACTCTTTCTTATACAGCTGACGTCCCCACTCCATATCGTCAGCTACATGACGATAGTGCTCATCGCTGTCGAGTGCTGCCAGTGCCACCGCCTCTGAGAAGCGGTTGTAGCCCAGGTACTTGTTGACATAACTCAGGAACTGGTCGTGACCCTTGCCAATGAAGCCGAAACCGCAACGCAGTCCGGGCAGACCGTAGAACTTAGAGAGTGTGCGCGAGATGATGAGGTTTGAGTACTTGTTGACCAACGGAGCAATATAGGCGGTGTCCGTAGAGATAAAGCTGGCGTATGCCTCGTCAATCAGCACCATCGTGTCAGAAGGAATATTCTCCATGATACGTGCAGTCTCCTCGGGTGTCAAGCCGTTTCCCGTCGGGTTATTGGGCGAAGCCAACAACAGCATGCGGGGATGTATGCGGTTGGTATATTCAATGACCTCATCGACATCGTAGGCAAAGGTATCCTCCTGCTCGTGCAGAGGATACATCTCGAATGTACCGCCACACTCTGAGGCTACACGGTTGTAGTACCACCATGAAAACTCGGGAATGAGAATTTTAGTATTTGGCTGTTGACCATTAGCCACAGACTCCTGGCTGTTGATGGAAAGGAAGTAATGAATGGCATTCTTCAGCATGTCCTCGCCACCGTATGTCAGCAGCACCTGCTCTTCGGGCACGTTGTAGATTTCGCTGACGCGCACACTTATCACACTCTTCTTACCCTCGTCATAGATACGTGTGTAGAAACACAACGTCTTTGGGTCAAAACGCTTAATAGCCTCGACCACTTTCTGGCTGGGCTCAAAGTTAAACTCGTTTCTGTCGAGAAAATTCATTTGTTTTTCCATAATTGTATATCTTTTCGTTTTCTATTTCAATTTCTCATTATCTCAATCTCTCATTATCTCAATCTCTCAATCTCATCAGCAGGATGCCGACGACAATCCAGATGATTTCACGCACACGGCAGATGATGCTCACGAAGATGCCTAACGCTGCCGACAGTCCCAAGGCCGCTATCGAGAGTACGAAACCGCCCTCTTGAACACCCAACTGCATGGGCAGGAAACCAATCAGATTGGCAAACAGTGTGGTGAAAGCCACGATCAGGATAGCATGCAGATAGGTGATGGTGATGCCGTAGAAGCCGCCACCATTGTCGATGCCAAATAGCAACAGCATAAACAGTACCTCAGAACTCTGTACCACACGTGAAAGGTATTCCAGCATCAGACTCTTATAGAAGGCCTGCTTGTCCTGACCGTGCAGAGAGACTATCTGCTTGTCGATATTCTCGATAGCCTCTGAATGACGTGCCCAGAAGCGTAGTGTCCAACGCTTCAGTCCCGGGAGTTTGCTGACCAAACCCAGCACATACTTCACCAGTCCGTTGCGATAACCCTTTGAGAACAGGTAGAAGGCTAACAGGCAGAACGCCACAATCATGCCTAACACCGTTCCGATGAACGTGTTAATAGGCAGGTCACCCGCAAGGACTAATGCCAGATAAATAAAAATGCTGATAAACCAAAACCAGAAATGAGCCAAGAAGTGCATCATGGCATAGAGGATGACACTTGATGTGGCATGCTCCTTATCGATATCCTTCGACAACTCCATAATGCGATAAGGCTCACCACCCAAGCCCCCTACGGGAGTGGCATAGTTCAGTGCATAGCCCGTAATGGTGAGACGATAGATGCGCCAGAAGGAAACGGGAGCCTTACCGCCGAGATTACCTTCTATCGTAGCCTGCCAAGCCAGCGCATTCAGCCCATAGACCAGAAACCACACACCAATAATCGGTATCAGCCAATATCCGGCATGGCACAGGTGCTGCCATAGCTCGACAAAGCTCACGTCGAACGTAAACAGCATGACCACCACAGCCACTACGCCTATGATGAAGAACAGATTATTGAGTCGTTGCTTAGTCCAAGTCATGCTTTCAGAGATGAAAGAGATGAAAGATGAGAGATATGATTACTATTAAAGCTTGTCGGCAATATGCTTGCAGAATGATTCGTGACGATGATTGACATAACATGCCAACAGGCCCATAGCGACGATTTCCCAAACGAAGTTCATCACGGGCACATCGAGCAGACAGAACAGGAACAGCCAGAACGAACGGAAATTGAAGGTCAGCAGACCGTTCCAGAAGATGACTGGCAGTGAGGCATCATGGAACTCCTGACGGACAGACTCAGGCATGTTGTCAGTACTGCCGAACTTCTCGCGGATTTTCTGCATCAGACGCTGGAACTGGGGCGTACGTTTTTCCTGTTTTTTTGTATAGTCAATATACGACTTCTGGAAATAACGCTCCACAGCAGGGGTGTTCTCGTCCATCTGGTCGTAAATCTCCTGCTGGCGCTTGGAATTGTCCAGTTCAGAACCTTTCTCGCCTTTCAAGAAAAACAGATGCACCTGAATATAGTAGTCAGCCAGTCGCTGTTGACCAGCCAGTCCGGCAATACCAGAAATCAAGCCCAGTCCATAGACAACTGCCGTAGCTATCAAGGCATTCTCCGGCGTGTTGTCAATACCTAAGAATTCGAACTCTAAGTCGTGATGGATATAGAAGCGATATACCAATGCATGATAGATGGGGATAAACCAGGCAAAGCCTGCAACACCATCCAGAATACGGCCCAGACGGCTCTTCTTGCCCGTCATACGTGCCAGCTGTCCGTCCGTACAGTCGAAGATATCAGCCAGACAAAGCAGCAGGATAGCAATGACGTTCATGACCAGACCCCATGTTCCTGAATAGTAGAAACTGCCACAGCCAAAGAAGATAGCACTGGCGGCACCAATAAACATAGAGAGGATGGTCACCGTATTGGGGTGAATGTCGAGCTTGGCAAACAGTACAGCCCAATAGTAACAGAAAGGGCGTACCACATGCAAGTCGAGCCAGTCTTCTGTCTCAACCGATTTCAGAGTCTTATTTAAATTCTCGTTCATTTTTCTTATTTATTTACGATTCAACCTGCAAAGGTACGTAAAAAACTACATTTATCGCTTGTTTTAAAGTTAAAAACATCAAAACAAGGCATTTATAGGCTATTTCTTTATGAAATAGTAGAGTAAAAGACCATAAACCACCGCCAAAGTGACACCTGTACTGTTGGCGGCCAAGTCGAGCCACTCACCACCACGATAGGTCGTGCAATACTCCTGCAGCAATTCGATAACACCACTCATCAGGAGTGGCAACAGCCACGCATAAAAGAAGAGTTTTTCGCCATCCAGCGTCAGGTGTTGACGGATGTATTCCGTCCATATCACGCAGCATGTACCACCATACATGACGATATGCGTCCATTTGTCTACAAACGGCACATCCTCTAAGTCTTCCATCTCAGGGAACGGGTAGAACGACAGTATCCATATCAGCACAAGGCAACAGGTGCTGAAAGGATATTTCTTGGCAATTTGCACGGTTTTTTGCAGAATATCTTTCATTTCGGTTGCAAAAGTAAGAATTATTTTATACTTTTGCAAGCGATTATGAAGAATTCTGAGATGGCTAAACTGGAAAGAGCGAATTTTGGCAGCAAACTGGGTGTCATTCTGGCTACCGCAGGCAGTGCTGTCGGACTGGGTAACGTATGGCGTTTCCCCTATATGGCTGGAGAGAATGGTGGTGCAGTATTTATTATGATATATATTGCATGTGTGCTGCTATTAGGTATTCCCTGCATGATCAGCGAATTCATCATCGGACGCCAAGGGCGTGCCAATACGGCTCGTGCCTATCGTAAACTGGCAGGCAAAAGCCCATGGGCCATCATTGGCTATCTGGGCGTACTGACTGGATTCCTGATTACTGGCTATTATGCAGTGGTGGCTGGCTGGTGCCTGCAGTATATCTGGGCATCACTGATTGGTCACATGACAGGTTCACCAGAATACTTCCAACAGTATTTTGCTTCGTTGGCATCCGACCCCGTCAAACCTGTGCTTTGGACGGTTATCATCTTAGGTATAACCTACTTGATTATCGAACATGGTGTACGTGACGGTATCGAACGGGCTTCGAAACTCATGATGCCTACCCTATTCATCCTGCTGCTCGTCATCGTTGTCGCATCATGTATGCTGCCTGGGGCCGAAAAGGGCATCAACTTCCTGTTCAAACCAGACTTTACAAAGATTAACGGCGACGTCTTCTTGGCGGCATTAGGCCAGTCGTTCTATTCGCTCAGCATAGCGATGGGCTGTCTGTGTACATACGCCAGCTACTTTTCAAAACATACAAACCTTACCAATTCAGCCGTCCAGATAGCCGTCATCGACTGTCTGGTCGCTATCTTGGCAGGACTCATGATATTCCCTGCCGCCTTCTCTGTAGGTGTTAATCCTGACTCTGGACCATCACTCATCTTCATCACGCTGCCCAACGTATTCCAACAGGCCTTTGGCGCGATGCCTGTCGTGGGCTATCTGGTGTCGTTGTTGTTCTTCGTCCTGCTGTCATTAGCTGCATTGACGTCGCTCATGTCGCTTCATGAAGTCTCTACGGCTTTCTTCCAGGAGGAGATGGTTATCACACGTAAGAAGGCTGCGCTCATTGTTACCATAACGACAACGATCATCGGTGCTTTCTGCTCGTTGTCATTGGGCGCCGTCGACTGCTTCTCGTTCTTAGGAAAGGCGCTGTTCGACTGGTTCGACTTCATTACAGGCCAGATATTCCTGCCTATCGTAGGCTTCCTGACATGTATCTTTATTGGCTGGTTCTTGCCGCATAAGATTGTTCGCGACGAGTTTACCAATTGGGGTACGTTACGTGGACGTTTCTTCCACTTTTACCTGTTTCTGGTTAAGTACATCTGTCCGTTAGCCATACTATTCATTTTCCTACACCAATTAGGCTTATTACATTAAGAATATGATAAATGAACGCGGTAATTTTGGCAGCAAATTAGGCATTGTACTGGCAACGGCAGGCAGTGCCGTCGGACTGGGTAACGTATGGCGGTTTCCCTATATGGTTGGCGAGAATGGCGGTGCAGCGTTTATACTTATTTATATCGCCTGCATACTGATATTGGGTATTCCTGGTATGGTCAGCGAGTTCATCATAGGACGTCATGCGCAAGCCAATGCCGCTGCAGCCTACGACAAGCTTAGCGGTGGACGTCCTTGGCGACTGGTGGGCTACTTAGGTATTCTTACCTCTACCATCATTCTTGGTTTTTATGCTGTGGTGGCTGGTTGGTGTCTGCAGTATTTTTATGCTTCGATAGCTGGTCAGATAGCTGGCGATGCCAATTATGTCAAGAACTATTTCATCGAGTTTTCAAGTCATCCTTGGCGCCCCCTGCTTTGGGGTATTGCCTTTGTATTACTGACGCATCTGGTCATCGTTCGTGGCGTACGGAAAGGTATTGAACGGGCCTCGAAACTGTTGATGCCGATACTGTTTGTTCTTCTATTTATACTGATGGTAGCCTCATGTATGCTACCGGGGTCTATAGAGGGTGTGCGGTTCTTGTTCCAGCCCGATTTCAGCAAGCTCACCAGCAGTGTATTGCTCGAAGCCTTGGGACAGGCATTTTTCTCGCTGTCGTTAGGTACCGCCTGTCTCTGTACATACGCCAGCTATTTCTCTCGTGACACAAACCTCTTGAGGTCTGCTGGTCAGATAGCCCTGCTCGATACATTAATCGCTATTTTGTCAGGACTCATGATTTTCCCGGCTGCTGCTTCTGTAGGCATCAGTCCCGACTCAGGACCATCGCTGATCTTCATCACGCTGCCCAACGTATTCCAACAAGCCTTTGTCTCTATGCCTGCCGTGGGCTACGTGGTCAGCATCATGTTCTATGCTCTGCTGGTGTTTGCGGCCCTGACATCCACCATCTCCATGCACGAGATTGGTACAGCCTTCTTTACTGAAGAGCTGTCCTTGCCGCGTCGCCGTTCTGCCTGGGTGATCACTATCGTCGCCTCAGCTATCTGCGTCGTTTGTTCGCTGTCTGTGGGGGCAGTACCCGACTTGCAACTGATGGGACGCTCAGTCATGGACTTCTGCGACGCACTGACCGCTAACTTCATGCTACCCACAGGTGCCATGTTGGCCTGCCTGTTTGTGGGGTGGTATATACCTCGTCAGGTGGCACACGACGAGTTTACCAACTGGGGCTCACACGGACAACGCATCTTCCCCGTCTATCTCTTTACCGTGCGCTACGTTTGTCCGCTGTGCATCATCCTCGTCTTCCTCCATCAGTTAGGAAAAATATGATTCGTAACGACCGTAAGATAGCTATTGCACTCCTGCTGCTGGCTGTGGCCTTCGCAGCATTCTTCTGGAAGTTTGGCGACTACGAGGCCGATGCCTCACAGATGGCTGCCGATAGCATCTTCAGTCAGAAAAAAAACTATCATACGAACCGTCCAGTCCGGTATTATGCTACGGAGTCACAACACGTGGAACGCTTTCCTTTCGACCCCAATACAGCTGACAGCACACAGCTGCTGCGTCTTGGTTTGCAACCCTGGCAAGTACGTAATATATATAAGTATCGCGCAAAGGGAGGCATCTATCGGCAAAAAGAAGACTTTGCACGCATCTATGGTCTGACCGTCAAACAATATCGAGAGTTGGAACCGTATATACGCATCTCTGATGACTACCTGCCTGCATCAACACTCGTTGGCAAACGCCAGTCAACAGAACGGATGGAACGTGACACACTGCGCTATCCAGTCAAGATAAAGGCTGACCAACATGTCGTACTGAACACTTCAGATACCTCACAACTAAAGAAGGTGCCGGGCATCGGCTCCTATTATGCCAGCCAGATTATCCGCTACGGGCAACGCCTTGGCGGCTACGTCAGCATAGACCAGTTAGACGAAATCGAGGACTTCCCTCAAGAATCCAAGCAGTATTTTGTGATTGCCAATGCACACCCCAAGCGAATGAACATCAACCGTCTGACACTCCAGCAGTTACGCCGCCATCCGTATATCAACTTTTATATGGCTAAAGCCATCACTGACTATCGCCGACTGCATGGCGACATTAAGAGCCTCAACGAGTTACGCCTCAGCAAGGACTTTACCGACGAGGTCATTCAAAGACTGGAACCCTATATTGAATATTGATAACTATGAGTCCACTGCCTCGATTTCTCGTATGGTTGAGCCGCATTCACAAGTGCCAGGGATTTGGCATCCAGTCGCCTACCGACTTCGATTTTGTGCGCACAGTGGTTAATGAGCATTCTGCTTATTATGCCTACGACGAACTTCAGTCAGACAACTGGATGCGGCGCAAACTTGGTAAACTATATTTTCGTGTAGCCAACTGGCGCCAGCCTGCCACAATACTGACTAACGACTATCAGCCTTGGTTTCAGGCCGGTTGTCGTTCGGCACATATCGTTTCCGACTTAGGCGACGAAGCACTCCAATTGGCGCATATCGAGATAGAGCAACATCAACAGCTTGAGCAGCTCTACGCCCACTGCAATCAGCAGTCAGTTATCATCGTCGAAGGCATCTGGCACGACTGGCAGGCTTGGCATGCTATCGAGCACGACACGCGTACAGGCACCACCTTCGACCTCTACTATTGTGGCATCGTATTCTGCGATACCCAGCGCTATAAGCATAACTATCGCATCAATTTCTAAACACAACCTATATGAAGATTACAAAAGTTTATACCCGCACAGGCGACAAAGGTCTGACTTCATTAGTCGGAGGCCAGCGCGTGTCAAAAGCCAGTACCCGTCTCGAAGCATACGGCACCGTCGATGAACTCAGCTCGCACCTTGGACTGCTGGCATCACTACTGCCTGCCGACAGTCACGAATACCAGATGGTCGTTCGCATTCAGAACTGCCTGTTCAACGTTTGCACCAATCTCGCTACCGACCAGTCGCAGACGCCCCTCTACCCTTCTGCCCATCTGCCCGAAGGTGAGATAGAGCTCTTGGAACAGGAAGTCGACACCATCATGCATGAGTTGCCCGAACGTCAGGGTTTCATCCTTCCTGGTGGCTGTCGTGAAGCTGCCCAAGCTCATGTTTGTCGCACCGTTTGCCGCCGTGCCGAACGTTGCATTGTAGCCCTCTCTGAAGATGCCGTTGTGTCACCAGAAGTGCAACAATATATCAACAGATTGAGCGATTATTTGTTCGTTTTGGCTAAAAAGTTGAATTTTCTTCAAGGAATACAAGAAAAAATTTGGCAGAATGCTTGTAAATAAGAAAAAAAATATTACTTTTGCGGGCAAATTTAGGAACTATAATAATTAACACTATGTATTGGACACTTGAATTAGCTTCAAAATTGGAAGATGCTCCCTGGCCCGCAACCAAGGACGAACTGATAGATTATGCCATCCGATCGGGCGCACCGCTCGAAGTATTAGAGAACCTGCAGGAGATAGAAGACGAAGGTGATATCTACGAAAGTATCGAAGAGATTTGGCCTGACTATCCCACCAAGGAAGATTTCCTCTTCAACGAGGATGAGTATTAAACATTAGATTTTTATCTAATCAATTAAAAATCAGCGAGATAAGCAAAATTTATTTGTTTGTCTCGCTTGCTTTTTACCACCTAAAACTACACTGTTTGCTTGCCTAAATTACATCTTTTAACTCTAAAAACTGAGTTTGTTTGTCTAAAAGTTA
>CAMHTW010000038.1 GCA_946188165.1 uncultured Prevotella sp. | reverse complement strand
CCGCCGTAGACGGTTTTGCAGACCGTTGACTAAGCCACTCATCCAAGGCACCGTTCTCTTTAGCGGTTGCAAAGGTACGAATTATCTTTGATATCACCAAATTTTTTGCAGTTTTTTTTCAGTTCACAGTCCTTACAGGGATTTCCATTGGCTCGAAGGGCGTCATATATACGCCAAGACGCATAGCCCAAGGCTAAAATTAGGATGATAGCTGTTAGAAATAACTGCATATTTACCTTCTCAATTGTTCAATTGCGGAGCTTGCGAAGCAAAACTTTGTTGATGGCCTGAATCTTTCGTCCGCCTTTCTCGATATCGCGCCCAATGTCCTCGCGTACATTATTTATATTATTAAAGAAGTCACTGAAGGCATTTAGTACTTGATTTGGTTGTGCCAAATCTTCAGGAACGTCAGGATTTGCAAGAATGCGAATCGCTAAATGCTCGATATGTACGTCAATGTCTTTGCCTGTCATGATGGGATCGCCGTCATAGTGGATGGCGCCTGGCTGTGTACGGTGAATATGGATGCTGGGCGTACGGAAGGTATGAATCTTCGAGTTGTTGCGCAGAGTCTTCATAATCAGGTCGGCAGCAATCTGTGGGGCATCAAGTGCCGTAAAAGGTTCCATCACGATAACGTCCATCAAACCGTCCTTCATGGTTGCACCAGGTGCGATATAGGCATTGTTACCATATTGCGATGCATTGGCACAGGCTATCAGGAACGCTTTATACTTTCTGGCACCCGTCTCGTCCTCTACCTCGTAAGTCTCGGGCTTGTATTTCAATCCCTCTTTCAACACATTCTCCACATAGGTAATGGGGCCTCGCTTGCCCGATTCTGCAAATTTCAGGGAGATAAAGGCGTCGAAGCCCATACCGCACGTGCAGAAGAAAGGCAAACCGTTGATGACGCCATAGTCGAACTCCTCAATCTGGCAGCAGTTAATCATTTTGATAGCACGAATGGGGTCAAGTGGTATGCACAGGTGGCGAGCCAATCCGTTGCCAGAACCGCAGGGGATAATACCCAAGGCAGTCTGCGTACGAACCAGCGAGCGTGCCACTTCATTCACGGTACCGTCGCCGCCAACTGCTACAACAACGTCGGTGCCTTGTATAGCATAATGGCGTGCCAACTCAGCTGCGTGACCTGCATATTCAGTGAAAACAACTTCATGACGGAAAATGGATGTGTCGAGATGCTCTTCTATCAGCTTCGGCATATCCTCTTTTCCGTGCGTACCCGAAATGGGGTTGACGATGAATATGATACTCTTTCTTGTACTCATTCGTTTGCAAATATAAGAAAAAATAAGGAAACTAAGTGGGAAAATATAAGAAATTTGATGAAAATGATTAAATATCTGGATTTTTGTTCTCTATTTAGAAAAAAATGTGTAATTTTGCAGTCTGAAAATAATAATAGTAGCTAAGGCTGCACCTATTTTATATGGGACAACTACAAGAAAAATACAAGCATTATCGTGAGCCTCAGAAGTTTATGGAGGCTGACGTCTATCCCTATTTCCGTGCCATTGAGGGCAAGCAGGGAACTGAAGTTGAAATGGGCGGACACAAGGTTTTGATGTTTGGCTCAAATGCATATACAGGTCTTACAGGCGATCAGCGCATCATCGATGCTGCTAAGGCTGCGCTTGACAAGTATGGCTCCGGATGTGCAGGAAGCCGTTTCCTGAATGGAACTCTTGACCTGCATGTACAGTTGGAAAAGGAAATATCAGAATTTATTGGTAAAGACGATTGCCTGTGCTTCTCGACAGGATTCTCTGTCAATCAGGGCGTATTGGCAATGGTTGTCGGTAAGGACGACTACATCATCTGCGACGACCGAGATCACGCAAGTATTGTGGATGGTCGCCGTTTGTCGTTTGCCCGTCAGTTGCACTATAAACACAACGATATGGCTGATTTGGAGCGCGTGCTGCAGAAGTTGCCATACGAGGCTATTAAGCTGATTGTTGTTGATGGTGTATTCTCTATGGAGGGCGACTTAGCCAAGCTGCCTGAAATCGTGGAGCTGAAACATAAGTACAACTGCTCGATTATGGTTGACGAGGCACATGGTATTGGTGTCTTTGGCAAGCAGGGTAGAGGTGTTTGCGACCATTTCGGACTGACTGACGAGGTTGACCTCATTATGGGTACCTTCTCGAAGTCGCTGGCTTCTATTGGTGGCTTTATTGCATCTGACTGGGATACCATCAATTTCCTGCGTCACACTTGTCGCACCTATATCTTCTCTGCATCCAACACGCCCGCAGCAACAGCTGCCGCTATGGAGGCACTGCATATCATCCAGAAGGAACCCGAGCGCATCCAGGCCCTGTGGGACGTGACGCACTATGCCTTGAAGCGTTTCCGCGAGGAAGGCTTCGAGATTGGCGACACTGAGAGTCCAATCATCCCCCTTTATGTGCGCGATGTTGACAAGACATTCCTTGTAACGTCACTCGCCTTCAAGGCAGGCGTATTCATCAATCCCGTTATTCCGCCTGCTTGTGCACCTCAAGACACGTTGGTGCGCTATGCGCTGATGGCTACACATACAAAGGAGCAGGTTGACAGATCGGTGGTAGCATTGAAGAAGATCTTCGTAGAACAAGGCATTATCAAATAAGGATTGAAGAATTCAAGAATTGAAGAATTGAAGTTGAGCTGTTAAAAAAGTCTAATTGTGAAGATTTCAATTCTTCAATTCTTTTATATTTGATTTTTTCTTAGTACCTTTGCACCCGCAAAAACGGAACGAGGTGTAGCGCAGTTGGTAGCGTTCCTGGTTTGGGACCAGGCTGTCGCAGGTTCGAGTCCTGTCACCTCGACCACCCTTAAAAATTGGCCGCTAACTTTTAATAAGTTAGCGGTTTTTTATGCAAAAGATACTGCTATTTGGGGGGATTTTCGCTACTTTTGCACAGACATTCAACACTGCATCCGTTCTCTTTTACCTTATCGTTATTGGTTATTCCGCACGAGAATAATACAGTCCACTTCATGACCACCTGCGGATATAACTCACCTCTTTCCCTTCGCTGTCATAGGTCGACTTGCCAACACCTTTGTAGATGGTGTCAATGCGCTGGCGGATATAGGCTTCGGAATGTTTATGTTTGCCGTCACTGAGCTATTGGTTTGATTGTCAGATGACGCTCGTAGCGGGCAGGCTTGACCTGATAGCCCGGCAGCACGTAGCAGGCCGTGCAGCCTACGCCAGTGGTGTTGTAGTCCAGGTTCAGGGTGATGCCGTCCTGTTTTCGCAACTGGTAGGTATATACCGCCTTCGTCAGGTTGTCGGTGCTGTAGTGGTAGGCGTTGAAGTTGAACGGCTTGTCCATTGCGAAGCGCAGTCCTTGTCCTTTGCCGTTGCTCATGGTGAGCCAGCGGTTGTCGCAGCGCAGACCGCAGTCCTGCGGAATGAGGTAGGGTTCGAACATATCGTCTACCGTGCGCTCATAGATGCCGATGGCGTAGCCGGTCTTGCGGTCGGGATAGTTCTCCTCGGGTCCGCGTCCGTACCATTTCACCTGTTGCAACGGGTCGATGAGCGTCATAGTCAATCCGATGCGGGGCAGGAGAGCTGGCATCGGGCCTTCGGGTTCCAGGATGTGATGGAGGGCAATGCTGCCGTCGCCGTTGATGCGGTATTCATAGACCTCTGAGAAGCCCGAATAGCGCAGACCGGTAATATAGGCATCGAGCGACGTGTTGACGGGCGCACCGAACTGCGTGAAGCACCGCACATTGAGATACACCTGTCCGTTGGCTTCGAAGGTTTCACACGAGATGGGGATGCGGGTGGTAGTGTTCAGGTTGTTGCTGTAGAACTCGTTGGCAATCTGCGAGCCGTTCCAGGCCTTGCGGTTGTTGTAGGTGATATTCCATTGATCCCAGCCATCCACTTCGAGAGCCAGCGGCGCACGCCAGACGTTCAGTTGCAGCGGCGACTTGAGCAGTTCCTGCCCGTTCTGTCGGATGCTGAAGAGCAGTCCGTCGGACGTGAAGGTGTACGAGAATCCCTCGCCGCTCACGTTGATGGTTCCCCGTGCTGACGAGCCAGACACTGTGGCAGTATCGTTGCGGCTGAGTACGGCTTTCCCTACAGTCTTGTCAGAAGGTACCGCCAACTGTCGCCAGGGCAGTTCCAGCTGGTCCCACGCAGCGACGTGCCCCTTCTGTGCCCATATTTCATCAGTTTTCAGGCTGCTGGTAATCATCAAACGGTATTCACAACCAGGCTTGATGGTGGGGCGGCTGAAGGGCACGGTGATGACTTTCTTGCTGAGCGGCTCCACGTCAGGACTGAGCGTACCCTGCTGCAGACAGGTGCCATCCTCGTAGAGTTCCCATTTCATATTATAATAAGAGGTGTTCAGGAAATGGTTCCTGTTCCATATCTCTACCGTTGCATTGTCAGCACTCAGCAAGCGGCATGATATGGGCTGGGCAGCCTTCTTCATCTGATAGATCTCGGGCTGTACGGTACGGTCGGGCCATATCGTGCCGTAGGTGCGGGCACCGATGCCATAACTGAAATAGGTGCCCTCCTGCTGTTCCGCCTCGAAGTCCAGATTCAGTAACTGGCCTGATGCGTCAGTAATGATGACGTTGTCCATCAGTGCATCGCAGATATACACGCGGGTGTCCTGTCCGTGTGTCTGCTCGTTGCGACCAATGTTTACGGGGAACGGGGCATTGATAATGTTGCCCTGAGCCTCCATCTGTGCCACTTGCTTGCCGTCGATGTTCACCGTCATCTGCTTGCCGTCGTAGCAGGCCTCCACGTGGTGCCACTTGTCCTCCCAATCGGCAGGCAGTGGGGCTGTCAGTTCGTACTTGTGGTTTGTAGCTGCCTGTCTTCTGCCAAATGGACGGCCATTGCCATCGCCTTGTGTGGCAGGTGCCTTGTCGGTGTTGATGTAGAACAGCAGTTGTTCCTTGCCCCTTTGCTCTACACCGAACTGCCATTCGCCCTTGGTGACAAACGAGCCGCAGGAACTGATGAGCTTGCGGGGACAGACTTCAAAACTTATAGTCAGGTTGTCGCCCGTTATCTCCAAGCAGTCGTCGCGATAGACTTCCACCCACTCGTCGTGCCCGCTCAGGTCAATGACATGATTCTTGCGGTTACGGCTGTCGGCCACCAGTTTGGCATTGCCCATGATGTGTGCCATCACCCCGTGTCCCGACTTGTCGGTAAGCCTGCGTGCGGGCTGTGTCAGTCCCGGCGACACGAAGTCCCAGACGGCACCGCCAATGCAGCGCTCGTGGGTATAGACGGCACGCCACATCTCGTCGAACATGCCGCCACTGTTGCCTGCTACGGATATATACTCGTCCATAAACGACGGGCGCACATCACCGTCACCATGTCGTCCTACCCTGAGGTCAAGAGCCAGTGCAGTAGGGTAGCGCGGGCCGATGATGTCCTCGGCAGGATGACTGTAAGCGTTACCGCCGTACATCCACCAGCGCGTGTGGTCGTATTTGCGTCCTTCGGCTATCACTTCGCCAATGTTCGGACCCTCACCACTCTCATTGCCGGCACTCCAGAAGAGCACCGCAGGCTGGTTCCTGTCGCGCAGTACCATGCGGCGTACACGCTCACGATACATCGGTATGAAGCGCTTGTCGTTAGAAACCCATTCGGTGGCATGCGCCTCAACACCAGCCTCGTCGATGATGTAGAGTCCGTAGCGGGCGGCATACTCCAGATAGCGCGGCACAGGCGGATAGTGGCTCGTGCGCACACCGTTGAATCCGAACTGCTTCAGGATGGTCATGTCCTTCTTGACAAGTTCGTCGTTCACAGCGTGACCGTTGTCAGGATCCTGCATGTGCGAGCACTGTGCATTCACCTTCAGCGGTTTGCCGTTCAGGTAGAACACGTTGTTGCGCATCTCGGTTTCCTTGAAGCCCACATCCTGACGGGCATCCTCGGATGTGCTTTCCGACAGGCGTTTGCCCGTGGTGGCATCCACGAGGTACATCTTGAGGTTATAGAGATTAGGCGTCTCGGCTGTCCATTTCAAGGGGTTGCTGATGTGCTTGCTCATGTTCAGCGTCATGGTGTTGCTGCCGTTAGCGAACGTCGCTGCCTGACTCTCCAGTCGCGCCACCTCCTTGTCACCGGCACCGGTCAGTACGGCCTGCACCTTGAGGGGTGTCGTGACGGGCTGTGCGTCATAGCTTCTGACGGTCACCTCGATGTTCAAGTCGGCATCGCGGTAATCCTTGTCCAAATCGGTGGTCACATACCAGTCGAACAGGCGTGTCTTGGGTGTGGCATAGAGCCATACATCGTCGAAGATACCTGCCAGGCGCCAGTAGTCCTGTCCTTCGAGATAGAAACCGTCGCTATATTTGATGACCTTCATGGCCAGCGTGTTGCGCCCTTTCTTCAGATACTTCGTAATATTATACTCGGCAGGCTCTTGGGCTCCCTCGTTGTAGCCTACCTCCTGACCGTTGACCCATAGGAACGATGCCGACGCCACCTTTTCAAAGCGTAGGAATACTTCCTCGCCCTTCCAGTCGGCAGGAATGGTGAACGTTGTGCGGTAGGCTCCCGTCGGGTTATAGTCGCGTGGGGTCTTTGGCGGGTCAGCCTTGAACGGTGCTGCTACGTTGCGGAACAGCGGGTCGCCGTAGCCCCTCATCTCCCAGTTCGACGGTACGTCGATGGTGGACCACTTCGCGTCCGAGAATTTCTCGTCGAAGAAGTTGGCGGGAATCTCCTGCGGCGTATTGGCATAGCAGAACTTCCACCTGCCGTTTAGCAGCACGTGATGTCCTGGAATGTAGTACGCGCGGCTTTCCTCTTGTCCGCATTCAAACACGTCAAGATTCTCAATAAAGTGATATAGGTCGTCAAACCCTCTCGTTTCCTTTGTCTGTGCTGATGCCGCCATGATGGTGGGTATCATCAGCAATGTGGTGAATAGCTTTCTCATAAGTTGTTATCATATTGTTCATTTATTTCTCTTTTGCCTGCCTTGCAAACTCGAATAGCGACAAGGGCAGGTGGCAGTATCCGTCAGGATTCTTATCGAGATAATCCTGATGATATTCCTCGGCTGTGTAGAAGTTTTGCAAGGGCATTTTCTCTACAGCTAAGGGCTGATTGTAGTTCTTCTGCTCCTCGGCAAACACCTTTTCGATGACGGGCAAATCTTCCGTGTCGGTATAGTAAACACCCGTACGATAGCGCGTTCCCTCGTCGTGTCCCTGCTTGTTGAGACTTGTGGGGTCAATAGCTTTGAAGAACATCTTCAGCAGGAATTCAAGGCTGACCACTTCGGGATTGTACTTCACATGAACCGTCTCGGCATAGCCCGTCGTGTCTGTATAGACCTCTTTATACGATGGATTTGAGGTATGTCCGTTGGCAAATCCCACTTCCGTCTCCACTACGCCCTCAATCTGCTTGAAGTAATGCTCCGTTCCCCAGAAGCATCCTCCAGCCAGAAAAATGTCTTTTCCGTCTATTATCTTCATACTTTGTGTCATATTCAAAATTTTGCTGCAAAGATACGAAAATATTTGGATTTCTCATCATTTTTTCGTAACTTTGCAATGTAAAATAGAAATATCATGCCACGTAAGACTGACGGAATAGAATTTGAGATTCATCCGCGCCCAACGAAGGGTGAGGACGGCAAGCCGCTGCTCTATGTGCGCCCAGCAAAAGGCCGTAAGAAGAGCTTCAAGCAACTGGAAGATTTCTGCAACAAGTATCGCAACCTGCGTACAGGAGAGTTGCAGATGGTGTTCGACGTAGTGATAGACGTTGTTGGCCTCTGGCTGTCAGACGGCTATCGTGTGGAAACACCCATCGGCTCGTTTGCCCCCAAGTTGAAACTACTGGGCGAGCATACCGACCCCAAGACCATTCATGGCAGAGACATTGAATATGCAGGCATTGAGTTCATCCCTTCCAAGGAGTTCATCAAGCAAGGTGGCAAGAACCGCGAGGGCTACCGCAAGAGTGATGCTCAGGTGGGAAATAGCCAGATGTACGACGAGAAGGCAATGGACGAGGCTCTGCGCCGCTGTATGCGGCTGGGCTATGCCACGATTCCTGAGTTTATGATATTCAGCGGACTGAAGCGCGACTCTGCCAAAGCCTATCTCGACAGCCTCTGCAAGGGCGAACATCCGCGTCTGTGGAAGGTACGCGAAAGCCGCCGTTGGCTCTACTTTCCTAAACAAGATACTACAAAGGAATAAAACTCGGTTTCGACCGACCGCTCCAGCATATCAGGGCGGGCGCTCCAACATATAAGGGCGCCCGCCCGAATTTATGCGGGCGCCCGTCCGAATCTGGTAAGATGCCGTCTCTCTCCCTGTTACATGCCGTCTCTCTCCCTGTTTGCCCGTACCTTTTTCCCTGTTCCTTACGTATATCTTTGATAAAGGAATCCTTTTTCTTGCATTTTTTGCGTCTTTTTCATTCAACATTGGAATTTTTTTCGTATATTTGCAGCGTGTTTATCGCAAAAGGGAATAATTATGAATACAATATCTCTTAACAACCTTTGGAGCTACCTACAAGGACTCTCGCTCTCTGCCAGCAACCAACGCTGGCTGGGCGAACGACTTATAGAAGCTTCTAAATCTGCGAAAAAAAGTGAAACAGCTAATGTGTCCATCCACCGTGTTCACAAACGTCGAAAGGCTTTAAGTGATGCAGAACTTGCAGAACGATTGGCACAGTATGCGCCACTTACCGACGCTGATTTTCCTGAGGTAAGTGCTGAAAGTTATGCATCTTTCGCCAAGAATCACAGCGGTAGAATTTCGAAAGGACTGGAGAAATGGCTGTAGCACAGGTTCATCAGCGGGAGATAGTCGAAGTGCCGTTCACACTTCCCGACGGACAGGTACTTCCACATCCTGCTCTCGTCCTTTCGTGTGACGATTTGCAGAATGTTGAGCCGGGTATGTTCTATGCCGTGCTTATCTCGTCGAAGAACCACTATCCGCAACTGACCATTCCCATTCAGAACGAATGGCTGTCAACGCCATTGACAAAAGCATCCTATTTCGTGACTCATATCGTGAGCATGTTCAATGTAGAGGATGTCATAGCCCATCATAATTGCTTTCTGCGTCAACCTTTCTTTGATAATGTGGTTGACCGTATCATTGCAAACATCGTTGATGGAGATTGGGATGAATAGTGATGTCAAAACAAATAATGTGTAACCCTTTAAAACAACGAATTGCCTATGGGCCGAGAATGAAAACAAGTACAACGGGATAAGGTCGCAATAGGTGCTGTCTCGTTCCCTGTTTGCGCATACCTTTTCCATTGGTTGACTCTCTTCCAATAATTTAAATTCTGAATGCAGAATTAGCGAATAATTCTCGATTTTGTTTCTCTTTGCCACAGAAAAATGCAAAATCTATCACATTTTATGTGAATTTCACAGTTAAGGGCATCGAAATCGCAGATTTTTGTATAATTTTGCCAACGTAAACACTAAAAGCAATATTATGCGTAGAGATTTGGGATTCTTAAAAGTATCAGACTACAGCCAGCCTTTCCGTTTAACGCGAGGCCATGATGACGAATTGAACCTGAACGAAGACGATATAAATGATGTGACAACAGGACCAGGAGTTTATATCATAGTTTCAGCTGATAATACGAAATTTGTATATCCTAAGGGAACAAGTCCAGTAATTTATATCGGTAAGGCAGACAATCTGCGTCGGCGTCTGCGTGAACACTTAAAGAATCTGAGACTTGTCATAGATAGCGAAGAAACAGATATGAGGAACCATTATCAGCCGTGTTCGCGCTATCAGTATATGAAATATTACGGTGCTTATGTGTATACGTTTCATTGTCTGAAAAGTACTCAAGATGCTAAAAATCTTGAATCGCAGATTCTTTGGAAATTCTATGAGAGATACCGTTCTTTGCCCGTAGGCAATGGTGCAAGGTCTTTTGAAAAGGAGTAAGGATATGAATAGTTATTTGCTTATCGGGCTTGAAAGCCTCATTGACCACATCGGTTGCATTCGTGACCTCGGTATAGCTTATTGGAAGAAAGCTAACAAGAAGATGCAAATTGGCGACATTATCTATTTGTTCATCTCAGACGTTGAACACAATCGCGTGATGTATCGTTTGCAAGTCGTTGAAACCGATTGTGTGAGAGACGATAAAAAGTATTGGCGTGGCACTTATAAACATGATACTTCTTGCTTTAAGTTAAAGAACATTTGTGGTGCTTATCTTGGTGAAGGCCTTGACCATGATGATTTGGAGAAGCATGGCATTAGCAGATATGTGCAGTACAAGAAGTTAAAAGAAGAACAGGCCGAATGGCTTGAGAAACATTTTGTTTAGATGATAAAGAAGGACATCAGGTGACTGGAGCTATGATGATGACGAAATGACAATAAAGATTCCTTAATTATTACGGATATGGCATATAAATGTAAGAACTGTGGAAAATTCGTTGCTAAGAATGCAGCAAGGTGTAAGTATTGTGGGCAGGAGAATCCTGCTATAATAACAGATGATAATCTGCCTACTAGCCAAAATGGTCAGGCAAAACCTGTTAATGTTAATTTGCCAAAGCAGATTCAATGTCCTTATTGTGGGAAGCCTATTGAGTTTGCCAAAGCAGTTTGAAAATGATGAGTTTCTTCGATGCAACATCTGCAATCAGGACTTTGCGAATCCCCTGAAAAAAACAATCAGCACACGTTGGATAGATGGCAATACAATGGGCTATCCAAATCGCACGTGGAGAAACGCAGGTCTTTTCCTTTTGGCCGTTGTCATTTTCTATTTGTTTTCGATAAAAGACAAAAAAGAAGCACAGCCCGCTCCACAGCAGTTTCAAACTGAAAAAAGAATCAACACACCTGTTGAGGACGAGACCCGCGAATTGGTCGTTGTCGATGGCGTAGCAGTTGTAAGAGATGCTTTGCCAAAATCAGATTACGACATCATCAATAGATGGCGGGAAATCAACCAAGGCTCTACATCTCAGGAATGCAGATTGGAAAAGATTAAAAGAGACGGAAGCTATAGAATTAAAATTGGTGGCATATATTATTCATGCGAGCCGAGGAAAATTACAAGCGGCTCTGAAATAATCTTCCACAATGCAAATTCTCATAATGGGGAATTCTTCAATTTAGCAAATGGTACTCCAATCTATTTTATTCCTCGAATGGAAGATGACGGTCCTGTGAAAACAGATGGAATTTTAGTCATTCAAGCAGACGGCAGTGCACAAGTTTATATGAACGACTATAAACATGAGTTCTTCGAACTGTTCACTGATTTGCGTCCGCTCTATTAAGTATAAATATCGATAGTTATTCTTTCGAAATGATTACTTTTTGTGTGGGAATATCTGCCTCGTCATAACCATTAGATTGCCAATCGCCAGATTCAACCCATGTACTGGCTGATACATGCATAGTAGAGGGAATCACAACTACATGGACTTTTTCTTTGTCGTTTTCATCTCTTATAACTTGCGCTCCTGTAGCCTCTAATGCATCATATAATATTTTATCAGACTCCTCATGGCTCACAGGGATAACGTCTTGTTTGTCCAATGGTTTAATATCATTATCTGAATGGTTCCCTGTTCCAAAAAAAATAAGAAAGATGAAACCAAATAAGCACATGTAACCAAAGATACCAAGTAAATCTTTCGCTTTCATACTATAATTACTCTTTATGTATCTGTTGTTATGAATTACGCGGCCATTCCGCGTTCGTACAGGTATCGCGGAGCGAAGCCTATCTCGTCGTTCCAGTCAACGGTGAAGGGGTCGAGGCGGAACGACTTGAAGTAGTCGAGATCCTGTAGCTTGCGACAGATGCCCTTCTGCATCAGCGGCGTGAAGTCCACAAGCCGCACCTCGCCCGTGTTGAACGTCAGGCGCAGTGTGTAGTCGCGCACGTACTCGGCAGCGACGACTTTGAGCAATGGATTGTTTGTTGTCATATTCTTTTCCTCCTATATTTATTCCAAAGGTGCAATCTTCTTGGCAGCCTCGCTGTTCGACAGGCGTTCCCAGTTCTCCAACAATTCATCGCGATGCAAATCGAGCCATTCAAAGACAAGACGCAAAGCCCGACGAGGCATTTCGCCACGTACAATTCCTTCCTTGATGGTGATTTCGGCCTGGTAGTCGTCGTACCACACATGAAAATGCGGCGGATTATGGTCGTCGATATACATGTAGATGATGATTCCGTAGAATTTACTTATCTCTGGCATATTGTTTCGTTTTATTATTCCATCGGGTGCAAGGACGGTGCAAATCGAATGCAGAGAGCTTGCTCTTTGCTGAGGTGCAGCCCGTTCTCGCACGCTTTCGCGTGCAAAGATAAGAATAATTTCGCAAAGTTATTCGCTTTTGCCGTTAAAAGTAACAAAACGTCACGAAAAAAGACCGGAAACCGCGCCGACACCCTCGGCCTCGGCTTCCCGTCCTTGCGTTTCCTAATTATTTCTTACAACCCCTCGATTTCCTCAGAAGTCAGGCAGGTGTACTTTGCAATCCGTTCCACGGGCATGCCGTCGGCCTTCATGCTTCGAGCTGCCCTTACGATGTCCTCCTTGTTAGCATCATCGAATTCATCGGGGAGGGAGGCCCATTCGTCCCAGTCGGTCTCAGCAAGATATTGCTCCACCTGCTCCTTCAATACGGGAATGTCATTGACGGCGGTGTTGTAGAGTTCTCTGTCGTCGATGGTGGCATAGTCGTGAACCAAGACGTGACGCATGCCTTGCACGAATTTCCATGGTGTTGCCGGATGCGCTTTCTTGAAAGCCTTTGTAATCATGTAGGCTGCCTCGCCCACTACCTCTACATTCTTCATGACTGAATAGTAGGTACGCTTGTCGGCAACGAGTTTCTCGAATGAATAGCCTTCGATGAGCATCGTCACGTTGTTGGAATACTCGATGATGTCCTCCAGCCGTCCTTTATCCCTCGCTCTTTCTCTCATAAATCAGAATTTTATCACGGTTAGCTGTTTCTGCGGCGTAAGGACGGAGTGTACCTTCCACCACCAAGTCCACATCGCGGCCCAGCAGTTCCTGCAAGTCCATCAGCATGCCGCCATGCGTGAAAAGCGTGAAGGGTTTGCCGGAATAGTCGGGTACGAAAAGAATGTCCACGTCGCTCCTCGGCGTCTCCTCACCACGGGCGAAGGAACCAAAGAGCCATGCCTTCAGGACGGGCTGTGTCTTGAAGTAGTCGGCGATGGCTTGGATCATTGTCTTAGTGCTCATAAGTGTTTCGTTTAATAATCCGGTGCAAATATACGAAACATTTCCGAATTATGGTGCAATAGCCCCAATCTTTTTGAATATATTAAGGCAAGCGTTTCCTACATTATTATAATAGGGCTAAGTTTTAATCTCTTCCTACGCTCCAGTCTCAGAGTCAATGATAAACCCACGAACCACGATGTCCTTGGGAACAAGCGGATGGGTCTTGATGGTCTCAACAGTCTTGCGGACGGAGGTCGGTGTGTCCTTGAAGCCTTCCAACCACTGGTCGAGGTCGATGCCACGTCGGGGTACTTGCTGGTCAGATACTTCTCGTAGCCCTTCTGTGCCACGAAGGTCTTGTTATAGTCAATAATCTGGTCTATCATACGCATAATACCTAAATACACTTAATTTTTTTGCAAAGATAGCGATCCACAATAGTGAGGTCGTTAATGCTTGGATGAAAGAGCTATGGCATTTGCCATTTGAGAATTACATAAGATTATCCCATTACCACGTCAAGCACCATCATCAGGACAAAACCGACGGCAAAACCGATGGTGCTGAGATTGCTGTGCTGACCACTGGAGGCTTCTGGAATCAATTCCTCGACAACCACATAGAACATGGCGCCAGCGGCAAAGGCCAGCATATATGGCAACACGGGCATCAGCAGCGAGGCCAATAACAATACGGCGACGGCACCGAAAGGTTCTACGGCACCGCTCAATGAGCCGATGACGAATGACTTCCATTTGGTATTACCTGCTGCCCGCATAGGCATGGAGATAATAGCCCCCTCAGGTACATTTTGAATAGCTATACCTAGTGCAACGGCAACAGCACTGGCCAGTGAAATATTCGAGATGCCATTCTCGGCTCCAGCAAAGACTACACCAACAGCCATACCTTCAGGCAGATTGTGGATGGTAACGGCCAGTGCCAGCATTACAGTCTTGGAGAGATGCAAACGCATACCCTCAGGTTTGTCTGTTCCGATATGCAAGTGTGGCGTTAGTTCGTCAATCATCAGCAAGAATCCCATACCTAATAAGAATCCAACGGCAGCAGGCACAACGGACCAGTTTCCGCTGTCTTCCACCATTTCCATCGATGGTATCAATAATGACCATACCGATGCTGCCACCATTACACCAGATGCAAAGCCCAGAAGCGTCTTCTGTAATCTTATGGACATCTCGTCCTTCATGAAGAATACAAAGGCAGATCCAAGCATCGTGCCCAGAAGTGGAATCAATAATCCTATGATTAATGTAGTCATGCGAGTACTGTTTTAGTGATATTTACTGAGAGCTTGTTCTGTCTTCTGGCGACCTATGGCGATTATTTTCTCCGATTTGTCGTAGTCAAAGCCGCCGTAACGGCTCATCTGGATGTCGACAAGCACATCGGGCTTCATCAGCTGGGCCATGAGAATAGAGTTCTGACGAATCATTACGGAACTGACTCGTGAAAGCATAGTATAATAGTTGAATTCAAGGTTGTCGGGTATCAGTTTGTTAAGTATCTGCTGCGATAAGGAAGTACTGTGCTTGCGTTTTTCTGCCAGTTCTTGTTGGATTTCCGACTGCTTTTTGTAGTCATGTCCGCTCACATCGACACCAACCAAGATATCGCCATCATGACGTACCACACGGTTCAGTGGTATGGGGTTTGTTACACCACCGTCAATAAGTATCATGCCATCACGATACACAGGTTCATAGAATGACGGTAGAGAGATAGAAGCGCGGATAGCATCGAACAGGCTGCCTTTGCTGAACACGACCTCATGGCCGCCTTTCAAGTCGGTAGCTACGGCACAATAGGGTATCGGCAGGTCTTCAATAAGCATATCAGGTACGAACTCCATGATGGCCTCGAGGATGCGCGACCCCTTTGCGATATGATTCAGACTCAACGAGAAGTCCGTCAGTTCCAACATTTTCTTGCGGTCAACGGTTTTCATCCATTCGCGGAATTCCTCAAGTTTTCCTGCTGCATAGACACCTCCGATGAGTGCTCCCATCGAACAACCTGCAATAGAGGTAATACGATAGCCCTGCGCTTCCAGTTCTTCAATGGCACCGATATGGGCAAGACCTCTCGCGCCACCACTCGACAATACTAATGCTACGTCCTTTTTCATTTTGTGATTTTATTTGCAAAGATAGTGATATTTATGGAATTATTGCTATCATATTTAGAAAGTTTATCAAGTTAGCCGCATATTTTGAAAAAAATTTGTTTTTTCGCTCGATTTGCACTATCTTTGCACTCACAATGAAAAGAGCTGTTGTTTTTGGAATGTTATGCATGACATTGCTATTATTAAGCTCATGCAGTCAGAGAGGCAAAGCAGTATCAAGTGACACTGCAAGTGTGGATAGTCTTCTGTGTCCGAAGTATGCTGTAGGTTATCAAGTAAAGAGCCAGAATGGCATGCGACTGGTAGACGTGGGCCATGACTATCACTTTGCGCTGGTAACATCAGATGACATGATGGTGCCGGATGGCTATACGAAGATACGCATTCCAATAAAGAGTACCATCTGTATGACGGCACTGCAACTCTCTAACTTCACCATACTTGATGCGCACGATGTAGTGAAAGGATTGACAAGTACGAAGAATCTTTTCAATAAGGACATCCTCCAGCGAGTGAAGAACGGGCGTATCGTGAAGATTGGGTCGGAGGGTAATTTCGACACAGAGATGGTGCTGGCAGCTAACCCTGATGTTATTTTCATTTCGCCGTTCAAGCGGGGCGGCTACGATGCAATCAAAGAAACGGGTATCACACTGGTGCCGCACTTAGGTTATAAGGAACTGGATCCGCTTGGTCAGGCAGAATGGATTAAATTCGTTGGCATGTTCATCGGCAAGGAAAAAGAAGCTTGTGAGGTCTTTGCTGGCATAGAGAAGCGTTATAACGAATTAAAGGAAAAGACACAGCATGTTAACAAGCGTCCCACGGTGACAAGTGGTGAGATGCACTACGGCAATTGGCATGCTGTAGGTGGCAAGAATTATCTGGCTCAGATTTTCCGAGATGCAGGGGCTGACTACGTGATTCACGACGAGGAGACGGCTGGCGAGGATCTGGAGTTTGAGAAGATGTACGAGTTAGCTGCAAATGCCGACTATTGGCGCATACTGAACAGCTATCCTGGTGAATTCTCTTATGAAGCACTTAAAGCCTCAGAGCCTCGCAATGAGCTGTTTAAGGCTTTCAAGGAGCGCAAGGTCATCTACTGCAATATGAAGCAGACACCTTATTATGAAATCTCGCCTGTAGAGCCCGATGTGCTGCTGAAGGACTTTGTAGCCATCTTTCACCCGGAACTGGTAGAGAGTGACTATACCCCCACGTTTTATTATCTGTTGAAATGAGACGAACCTTACCACTGATATTGATACTGATGGTGGCGATAGCTGTCATGGCAATTGTCAATCTGCTTATCGGTTCCGTCAAGATACCAGTAGCGGATATCTGTCGCATCCTGTTGGGTGACGACAGTCATATAATATGGATGAACATCATCTGGCAATCACGTCTGCCTCAGGTACTTACGGCTATTGTCGCTGGTGCTGGTCTCGCCGTTAGCGGCTTACAGATGCAGACCGTTTTCCGCAATCCTTTGGCAGGACCTTCAGTGCTGGGTATTAGCAATGGTTCAGCTCTGGGGGTAGCCTTTGTGGTATTACTCTCAGGCAAGATTGGAGGTGTCGCACTCAGTCGTCTGGGTTACTATGGCGATGCTGCAATGTCTGTGGCGGCTATCATAGGTGCCTTGGCAGTTATGCTGCTCATTCTCTGGGTTGCACAGAAGGTTAAGGGCAATGTAACCCTATTGATAATAGGTGTGATGATTGGTTATTTGGCCAATGCGATTATCGGTGTACTGAAGTTCTTGGCACCTGATGAGGATGTGAAGTCGTTTGTCGTATGGGGACTTGGCTCCTTTTCCCGTGTTTCTGGGGACGAGATGATACTCTTTGTGGTGTTGATGTGCATCTTGCTTCCCCTGAGTTTTCTGCTCGTCAAGTCGATGAACATGATGCTATTAGGCGATCGCTATGCCGCCAACTTAGGGCTGAACATCCGTCGAGCCCGTATGTTGGTAATCATCAGTTCTGGTGTCTTGGTAGCTATTGTTACAGCCTATTGCGGACCTATTATGTTTATCGGTTTGGCCGTTCCCCATCTGGCAAGAGCTATTTTCCGATCTTCCGACCACCGCATCCTCATGCCAGCCACAGCCCTTTGCGGTGCCCTTCTGGCATTAGTCTGTAATTTCATTGCCCGTATGCCCGGCTTCGAGGGCGCGTTGCCTGTCAATAGTGTGACAGCCCTTGTTGGTGCTCCTGTTATTGCTGCTGTTATCTTTGGGCGTAGGAAAAACGAGGTCGGCGAATAATCATTTTTCCATTTTACTGTTATATATCCGTCCCTCATCATCGATAAGCAAGATGGTGAGATTGCCGTTGGGTAGAAGCGGATTACAGTACTCTGCGCAATGGTGGATAATTGTGGAAGCAAAGGTATTCACTTTGTCGGAAGGAATCATTGCCCATAGTTCACGGGCCAAAGTGATATTGTTGATATCGTTATCGCAACCAGACTCTTTGAGCAGTTGAGCAATAAAGCCTTTATCCATCGTTGTTTTCCGACTATGAGTGTCGAGATGACCGTCTGCGAGTTTCACGGCCTTGCCAAGCATCACACCAAGCGTGACGTACTTAAAACCGAGCTCGTTGGCCATTTTTAGCGTCTCGCCAATGTAATTGCCGTATTCCACAAACGCCTGTTGGGGCAGGTTAGGGTAGAGGGACTTCACAAAGCGTTCGCTCTTGCCGCCACTGTTGATGACCACGCGCTCTGAACCTGAGGCTTTGGCTATCGTCATGCATTTACGGATGCTGTCAATGAATGCTTCTTCGCTGAAGGGCTTTACAATGCCACTGACACCGATAATCGAGATGCCGCCTTCGATGCCGAGACGGGGATTAAAGGTTCGAAGGGCGATTTCTGCACCTTGTGGAACGCTGATGGTAATGGTCAATGGTGAATAGTCAATGTTCAATGGCTCTAAATTATGGCGTATCATTTCACGTGGCGCCTTATTGATAGCTGCTTCACCTGGTGGATAATCAAAGCCTGGAAGCGTAAATTTTCCTACACCTTTACCACCATAAATCTCAAAAGACTCAGCAGGTTCTACACTCGCCCTTATCTCCAATCCATTCGTCACGTCAGGGTCATCACCAGCCTCTTTGATGCAATAGGCATAACCTTCACCATAACCGATAGCCACCATTATCGTTTCACCATTAGGCAACAGTACAGGCACTTCGTCTGGCGTCTCGCCCTTTATCAATCGCAGTGTTGCTGCCACGGCAGCAGCCGTAGCACAAGTGCCTGTCGTCAGTCCGCTATGTAAGGGATAGAACTTTGGCAGCAGTTTCTCCACCGCCCTTCTCAGTCCGTAAGGCCCATTGACACAATGCCTAAAAGATAATTCTGGTCGCTTCAAGGCGAAGATTCGCATACCCTTTTCTTTCGCTTCAGCTATTTTTTCACTGAAACCTCCTGATTCACCGCTTTCCTTCATGAGCACAGCCTCTGCCTCTGCCATCTGCGGATAGAAGCACAACTGTTCATCGGTCGCTCCCTGTTGATGCGCTAAATGGATGCTACTCTCGCGGTTCAGGATGCGATATGAGACCTTGATGCCCTCCGCCTCTAAGTATTTCAGTTTGCTAATGCTTTGCACGCCTGTCGTGGCCAGTAACGAGTGAATGTCTGTGGGAATTTGTGAATAGTCGTCAATCCACGTTATGTCAGAATCTCTTGGCGGATAGATACGTTCGTAACGGATAACTGGAATATTCTGCTTTTCTGAAATCTGCGCTATCGTTTTGTGCAGTTGCAAGGCAAAAGGATGGGCAGCATCCACCATGAGACGGATATCGTGCTCACGACAGAATGTCTGCATCGCTTCTGCATCCATTGCCCCGTCAATACGTTTACCATGATGCAAGGCGATGTCCTGCTCACCCGTCTTCGTGCTGTAGTAGTAGGTGGTGCCAGCCTCTTCCAGCACCTCTACAGCCTTGCGCCCTTCCGTCGTTCCTCCGAATACCAGTACCATTATTATTTGATTGACGATTTACGATTTACGATATGTCACCCTTACGGAACAGATGGGTGAAATGTTTGTCGTAAAGGGCAGAGAGGCCTTCACGATTGTCGATGGCCTCACCAACGACGAGCATTGTGGTGAGGGTGAGGTGGTTGTCGTGGACAATCTTGGCCAAGTCTTTGAGTACACCGCGATAAATCTTCTGGTCTGGCCAGGTGAGGTGGTAGCAGGCGGCAACGGGGGTGTCCTCAGGATACTCTTGAAGCAGTTCGCGTTGCACATCATCGACAATCGATGCAGAAAGGAAAATGCACATGGTGCTCTGACTCTTAGCAAGCAGATGCAACTGCTCTTTCTCAGGCATGGGTGTGCGGCCTTCGCCACGGGTGAGGATGATGGTCTGACAGCGCTCAGGAATCGTGAACTGACTTTGTAATTCTGCTGCTGCTGCGAGGAACGACGAGATGCCGGGCGTGATGTGATAGTCCATACGGTTAGCATCAAAGAAAGCCATCTGCTCCTGAATGGCTCCGAAGATACAGGGATCACCCGTATGGAGGCGTACGATGAACTTACCCTCGTCGTAGAACTGCTTCATCAGAACGCATTGCTCTTCGAGTGCCATATCAGCAGAAGAACGGACTACGGCCCCAGGCTTATGACATTCCGTCAGAGCCTTTGGCACCAGCGAGCCTGCATATAATATAAGGTCTGCACGTTCGAGCATCTTACGGCCTCGAACACTCACCAAGTCAGGATCGCCAGGACCCGCGCCCACAATCTCGATGTGGCCATGCTTCTCGCGCAGGTATTTGTAGTCGATGGCAAGTGCTGCTGTCCAGTTTCTGCCTTTCACTTTGGGGACAATCAGTTTTCCATTGTTTGCACCTAGGATGGCAGCTGCTTCGCAGACGGAGGGCGTACCCACATGCTTCTGAACGGTTTTGCTGGGATTAGGTACCTCTACTTTTGCCAGTTCCTCTGCGGAATAGAATACCAGCTCCTCGCCTAAATCGTCGACGAGCATTTTGCAGAACTCTTCATCCTGCTTCACGTCGATGGTGCAATAGCACTTGTAGCAGGGCAATACGCCAATCTGGCTCATGGTCTCGTCGATCTCGTCGTAGATATCTTCATAGTTATCAGGATGGCTGGCGAGTCCGAAGCCCAAAGATGCTATCATAGGTACGAAATGCAGTTCGAGCACACCGTATGGCACACAGAGGTTATAGGGCGTCACCAGAATGACCAGCTTGAACTTCTTGGGATCTACCTCTTCGAGGCTTTTCACGACAGTTACATGTTCTGGCAGAGTATTCTCCAAATAGTCTGTTCCCTCGTCGCAGATTTCCATCAGTAGGGCTGTTGGCTCGCGATTGACAAAGGCAAAGATGCATTTGTTCATGTTGTCGTCGCTGGCGATGGCCCAGTTGAAGCGTTCTGCAAACGTATCGAGTGCCCAGAGTCCTGCATTGTCGCTCTGAGTGGTAATCACCTCTCTGCCTCCGATGATGCCTGCTACCTCACGAACCAGATCATTCGCCCCTCCGATATGTCCTGAGAGTACTGAAATGGCGTTCAGTCCCATGCTGTCGACACAGACCACAGCAGGATCTTCATGCTTGTCTTTGATATAGGGGGCAATCGTCCTCACGCAGATACCCATCGCACCGATGAAGACGAAGGCATCTTGCTTATTCCATTCTTTGCCCACCTCTGAGCGTTGGATCACTTTGGCTTTCAGCTCCCTTTTGAGCGTCGAGGCAATCTCCTTGCTTGCCTCGCTGATTTGTATAATTGCTATTTGCTGCATTTTAGTATAGTTATGGGGTGATTGTCATTCAATTGGATATGGAGTGGAGGTTGCTGATGCAAACCAAGCTCCATGCAGGCATCATTCCATAATTTCTGGCTGTCGATGGTGACTTTGGGTGCCACAACGCTGTTGAAGACGATGACGCCATCGTTGGTCAGCACTGTTAGAACCCTCTTGATGATTCCTTTCAATGCTCCTCCGTGACCTCCGATGAAGACGGCATCAGGATGGGGAAGAGTCGTAATATCAGTCTCGAGGAAATCACCTATATTGATGTTGATGCCTGGGGCACCAAACTTACGAGCGTTTTCTTGGATGATGGCCTCGCACTCAGGACGGATCTCGAAGGCTTCAATGTGCAGATGTGGGAACTGCAGACGAGCCTCGATCGATACACTGCCCGTACAGAAACCGATGTCCCAGAAGACATGTTTACGAGGCAGTTCTAACGCCTGAAGCGTCAGCAGGCGGATGGGCATCTTGGTAATCATCTTCTCGCGCCCGTCAAGAAGAGTGAATTCTCTATCGGGAATACCGAAAAAATGGATGATGGATGATGGATGATGGATGAAAGCGTTAAGAATGAGACAGTTGGGATGTTCAAATTTGCGTTGGGCGGCCTCTTCGAGTGAAAGAGTTGTGACCTTTTCCTTTTCACGATTTCCAAGGTGTTCGCCAACAGTCATCGAATAGTAAGTATACCCATAGTCCAGCATCCGTTGGGCGATAGTGGCAGGGGTATGCTCTTTATCTGTCAATACGCCAATCTTCTTAGCCCTTTCGATAAGGGCGGTATCGAACTCGGGCCAGGGGCGCCCTGTGAGCGATACAATCCTCATATCGTGATAGGGCATTACCAAACGATGGGCCAGCATCTGCAAGGAATTGAAGGTCGGATAGAGTGCGATTTCCGCTTCAGGCATCTTACGCTTAATGGTATTGGCAAAACCGAAAAAGAGAGGGTCACCAGAAGCGAAGATAACTATAGATTGAAGAATTGAAGAATTGAAGAATTGAAGTTTATACTGTTCGAAGACGGTATCGAGGGGAACGGTGATATCTATCCACTCTGCATTGGCAGGTAGTAACGGAGCCACAATCTCGTGGTGACGTTTACCACCAGAGAATACCTTGCCCTGCTTGATAATCTCCATGACCTTTGGTGGAAACCAAGGGGTCGGATTATCTGTTATACCAATTACTATAAACTTCATAGTGGTAGCAAATTCTTCACTCTTCACTCTTCACTTTTCACTTTATAGGTCGCGACCAGGTTTGAGTTGTGCTGCATCGTCGAACGTCAAGATGGCGTTGCAGAGTGTAGCGGCCAGATTGCTGCCGCCTTTGCGCCCTTCGATGATGATTTTTGGAATGTCTTTGAAAGGTTTTACCATGTGCTTCGACTCGCAAACATGGACGAAACCTACAGGTGCGGCAATGATACCTGCTGGACGAGCCTTACCCTTACGAATCAGTTCGCACAGTTCCATGAGGGCCGTTGGGGCATTGCCAAAGGCAAAGAGTGCATCGGGATGTTCCTCGACAGCCAGACGGATGCCGGCCTGGGTACGGGTACAATCCTCCCTCAGGGTTAGTTCTGCCACACGTGGGTCGCTAAGATAGCACTTGGTCTCGATACCCAGACGCTGGAGTGCGCCTTTGCGAATGCCGCTTACTACCATCGTCACATCTGTCACGATGGTTCTCAGACTTCCATCGCGCACCTTATTATATAATGTTTCTACAGCCCCCTCGTCAGTATATAGAATCTGCTCCATTTCGAAGTCGGCTGTCGTATGGATGGCGTGCAGCAAAGCCCACTTATGGTCCAACGGATAGTCTTTCCGTCGTAGTTCACCACTGATGGTGCGGAACGACTCGATCATGATCTGCTGACCATGTTTTGCTTCCTCTGAAGGGGTTTTGCGATAGTACCCGCGAGGCGTAATTATCTTACCATCAGCAATATATGATTGCGAATTACCAATAAGGATAACGGTAAACATATCAATGTCCTCAGGGTTGAAGTCGCCAAGGGTTGTCACCTTTACCTCCTGTTCCTCCCGTCCTGCTTGACGCACGTACCCCACAGGCGTGTTCGCAGAACGAACTTTTAGGAAGAGTTCCTGCAAACGGTAAAGCTGCCAGTAGCGCCCATGCGATTTCGGATTATAGACTGCCGTTACGAAATCGCCTCCAGCTGCAGCTTTGATACGTCGTTCGATAACCTCCCAAGGCGTCATCAGGTCAGAGAGTGAGATGATACACATATCGTGACCAATGGGAGCGCCCAATAACGAGGCCGCTTTCTGAAAAGCCGAGATGCCAGGTAATGTTTCGATTTCGACATCCGATTGATGTGCATTTCTCATTTCGTAGATAAGGGGAGCCATACCATATATACTTGCATCGCCACTGGAAATCACCACAACAGTCTTTCCCTGCTCAGCCAACTCAAAAGCCTGCTCAGCCCGTTCACGTTCCTTTTTCATGCCCGTGTCGATGCACTCGCATCCAGGCTTTACATACGGCTCAATGAACTGGAAGTAATACTTATACCCAACGATGGAATCTGCCTTCTGCATCGCCTCCAATACGGCGGGTGTAATGTCTTCCTTGCTGCCAGGACCAATGCCTGTTATAATAATCTTTCCCATAAAACACGTATCTTATTGTTTGAATTTCAACTTCATGCCTACAACCAGCATGCGGCCAGGGGAGTAGAGGGCATACTTACGGGTAGAAGAGTCGATGCGACGATCCACTTTGTCGAAAAGATTGTCGATGCCGATACTTGGCTGGATGAACAGTCCTTTAACGACATTAAAACTATGGGTGGTGTTCAGGTTCCAGATGCCAAAGCCTGGAGCATCCTCATACGTGCCTGTGTAGTATGTCTTCGATTGAAGGCGTCCGTTCAGGTTCACGTTCAGTGCGTATTTCCGCCAACTATGGTGATAATTGGCGGCGAAGGTGGCAGCGTGACGAATGCTGCGTTCCAAGGGTTGCCACGTGAACTCTTGGCTATTAGCAGTTAGCTGTTGGCTTCGAGCGTATGTATAGACGTAGTTGGCAGAGATGTTCAAGCCTGGTAGGATATTGGCGGAGACATTGACCTGCATGCCCTTGACGTCACCCTTGTCGCTGTTTTGATAAAGTGCGTAACTTACCATTTTGTCTGCCTGGTCTTGTGTCATCTCAGGGAATTCTGCCATTAACATCTTTCTGCTGGCATCATCGACATCAACATTCTCTTTGACTACCATGTCGTTGATACGATTCAGATAACCTGTCACGCTGACAGCTAATGTCTGTGTACGGTACTCGGCATTCAGCGCGAAGTAATTACTCTTCTCAGGTTTTAGGTCTTGATTACCGAAGCTGATTTGTGCCTTGCCACGATTTACTGAGAAATAGTGGTAATAGAGTTCGTCGAGACCTGGGGCACGGAAACCTGAAGAGTAGGTGACGCGCAGGTTCAGAGGACCAAGGCTGTACATCAGTGAGACTTTGGGAGTCAGGTGGGTGCCGAAGTTCTGGTGGTAGTTGTAGCGCAGACCGAGGGTGGCAGTAGCAGAACCACGCCCCACGCGAACCTTTGCTTCGTGCTGTGCGTATGCTGCCAGGGTATATACATTCTGGTTAATATTGCCTGATGTGGCATCAAGATAATCTTTGCGCCAGTCGGCACCGAAGATGGTGGTAGAATTAGCGGTTAGTCCAAAAATGGCTTTCAGCTGTCCTTCCATCATGCGTTGTTTTTTGGACTGTACATAGTCGCCAATGGCATAATCCTTTGTTTCTATGTCGTACTCTTTGCCATAACGGAAACGGTCGACAACAAAATCAGCCTGAAGAGAATTCTTGGATGTAAACTTATAGATGCCACCTACATTCCACCGCAGACCTTTGTAGCGCATCTCGTAGTCGGTGCCGCCTGTGATGTCTGGTCGGGTATTGGGACGATCAGTTATCTTATATGAATAGTCTATGCCTGCATTCAGCGCCAAGTGCCGGGTGGGGGCGTATGTAAATTTCTGTCCTATGATATTTGAGCGATAGCCCGTGAAGAAGGGGGCGATAGTTTGTTGGGTTTCAGTATCAGATCCCTTCACGTATTCTAAGTCGTTTGTCCGATAGCTGTCGGCGCGGTCGTGTGTAAACGATGTGTAGGAACCAAAGCCGTTCTTGTAGATGTCCAGACTGACGGCCTCTGTCAGTACGCCATGTCCAGAGACACGAGTATCTGATGTGGCACTGACGACATCTTGTGTAGGCTGGTCGGTAATGATGTTGATGACACCCGCAATGGCATCGCTGCCGTAGAGCGATGATGCTGCACCGTCGAGCACTTCAATTCGCTTGACACGTGCCATATTGATACGGTTCAGGTCAACATTGTTTGAAATGTCGCCAGATAGTTTCTGACCGTTAATCAGAATTAGAATGTATTTGTTGCCCAGTCCGTTCAGACGGAGGAAAGTACCCATGGCGTTGGGAGCCATCGAGGCCTGTGGCATCATGCGGGTCAACGCACCGTCGAATGTTGTGATGCCTTGTTCCTTGATTTCCTGACTGCTGAGAACACGGACGGGTGTGGCTGTGCTTTTCAGACGCTGGTGGTGACCTGATCCAGTCACTACAACGGGGTTCAGATTATAAGTGCGACTGGTCATTGACGAGTCGCTGCGTTCCATTCTGTGGATTTGTGAGAAAGCGGCACTCCCCGTAAGGAGTGCCACCATTAGTACATATAGTTTCTTGTACATTGAGAGAGATTTATTCTGTTCCATCGTTTGAGTGATACCACTCCAGTGGTTCGCTGTTCAGAGCTGTGTGTGTGTGGTTAATCCACAACTGACGAATGGCAGGATATGACAGCAGACCCTTGACAATCATGGTCTCGTCAGAACAGTCATAGCCATTCTTTACCTTTTCTGTTTCGCTGAAGAATACCTTCCAACTGGTATCCTCATATTCGCCAGTTTCTTCGTTGAATTTCCAGTCGTCATCGTCGCCAGCCATATCGTTGTTGGCATGGTCGCCAGCAATCGACATCAGAGGTGCACAGAACACCTTGCCGCTATTGTAACCTGCTTCACGCATACGCTCCAAAACGTCAGTCTTGAAGTTGTCCATCATGTCAACTGTACCAACATAGTAGTTCTTATTCTTCTTCTGAAGAGCAATCTCTAATTGTGTGTAGCGGATGTTGGCGCTGAAGATGTCTAAGTCGTCGGGGTTACCATGACCCATGAAAAGCATTGCACCCTGATTGGCATACTGGCTGTAAATCTTATGAAGTTCTGTAGCAAGGTTCTCTACGTCTTCATCAGGATCAGCCATCAGTGGCGTACCCATGTGCAGTTTCACATTCTTCAGATACTCATTGCGCAGGTCGTTCTTGGTGTTGTTGGCAAAACCTTTCAGACAGGCTACAACGCTGGCGTACTCCTCACCAGGAATAACCTGCAGTGACTGTACGGTAATTTCTGCATACTCCACACGTCCCAAAGACTCGAGCCAGATGTCAGGCGCATAGTAGTTGCGCTTAGGTGCGTTCAAGTCTTCCACATGCTCACCGGCAGCAGCACGGTTGCGGCAGATTGCTGACGAGAACGAGAAATAGACATCGTGGTCGGGGAAAGCACTCTTGTAGGCTTCGATGGTGTTGTCGAAATCTGTGAAAGGCTCGGGCCATGTTGAACCGAAAGCAACCAAAAGCAGTGCTTTCGTTTTTTTAGAAGAAGCCTTTTGGGCTTTTACCTGGTTGTCAACAATCTCCTGATAGGCTTCAACATTACCAGACGTGTCACTGTCACTGCTACAAGCGGTAAAACTTACACTCACAATCATTGCCATTGCGGCAATCATTAAAAAACTAATAGTTTTCTTCATCGTTGTTAGAATTAAAATTAGACTTATAATTGTTTTTAAGATTCTTTCCGTGTCTGAATCTGACGGTCAACGTCGCATAAACTGTTGTGCCTGGCGTGGTAGTTCCCAAATGCAGTCCGTGGTCGGTGCGGTCCACATAATTGAATATGTTGTCCACGCCAGCCTCTAATCGCCACGTCAACCAACGGCTGTTGCCTATATCATGAGTCGTTGACAATCGCCATATCTGAAATCCTTTTCCATCGCCATTAATCTGGTAATAGCGTTTTGACGACATGTTGCCGTAGAGGCCTATTCCTAAGGCGTAGGTCTTGCCGAAGCGATGATTCCAAGTGGCATATGCATTGCCACGATGATGTGCCATACCGTCAATGACGACATCGTCAAGTTGATGGGTGGTTTCGTTATAGACCTCTGCTTGAGTGTCAAGGTAGCTATAGCCCAAACCAAACGACCACTGGTCAATCACACACCGTGCAGTCATGTCAACACCATAGGTTTTGGCACTTTCCATATTCTTATACTGGCGTACCTTATTAAGTGTCTCGCCATATTGCTGGCGATACTCAGTCGGTGCCTGTGAATGTGGGATAGTGACCAAGGTAATCATGTCCTTTACATTATTATAATAGCTTGTTGCAGTGATGGTCAGTGGCCCTGCAGTATATTCAGCCCCTAATGAGAAATAGTTGCTCTTTTGTGGTTTCAGATCCATATTTCCCAAGAACAAGATAATCTGGTTCATTTCGCGTATATAGCGGTAGCGCTGTTCCTTCAGCGTTGGTGTCTTGAATCCCTGGCTCCAGTTGGCTCTTATTCGCAGGTCTCCAAGACTGAGCATTGTTGACAATTTGGGAGATACGTGCCAGCCAAACTGTTGGTTGCGCACAAGTCGCAAACCACCTGTCAACTGTATTTTTGCTTGCTTGTTAAGGGCAGCTTGCCATTCGTCCTGCATGTAGATTGCTTCCGTGTTGTCGTTGGCTTCCATACCTTCAATACTGGTAGGAGCTTTTAGCCAGTCGTATCGGTACTCCATTCCAGCACTGAGCCTGTTGCTGTATGGCAGTTCAAAGACTCCCTTGGCATGAGCCGTTACACGTTGCTGGTCGCTCTGTAGCTGTCGCTGACCTGGAAAGTAGGGGAAGTCAAGCACCAGCTGGCCGTTGTCGTCAATTCCTTCAGTGGTTACAATCGATGTAAACTCGTGGAAGTATGCATGTTTGTTCCAGTCGACGTCCAGTGTAAGCAGACTCTTCTTGCCAGTCCATTTCCCACCAATGGCAGCCGAGGCATTCTTGTACTGCATATCATAGTAGGTAACATCGTATTTGGGATATTTACCTTTAGGACGATAGATGGCACGTTGATGATAACTGCCCTCCATGTAAAGTTCAATGTTGGGGCGTAACAGGTAAGTCAGTCGCTCGGCTATCTTCCAGTTTGTCTTACGGTTAACGGTCATGCTACGTGAATCAGTAATAGCCGGTTCGAAATGTGATGTGTATTCCGTTGCCGTATTCTGCCAACCATCAGTATGCTGTAAATGGAAATTGGTATATGACGAAAGCTTTCCCCATCGCAAAGCCAATCCATTGTGCTGTCTGACATCGCCATAGCTGCCCACTCTGGTGGTATTTTCAAGGAGTAGGCCCTCGTCGTGCTTCTTGGTAATGACATTTACTACACCCGCAATAGCATCAGAACCATAAAGTGCGCTCGAAGCTCCTTTCACTATTTCAATCTTCTCGATATTCTGAGGGTCGATGAGTGAGAGGTCGTTCTCGCCACCCACATCGCCATGAATGCGCTTGCCGTCAATAAGTATCAGAATATAGCTATTACCAAGGCCGTTCAGTTGCATCTGCGAACCCATATCGCCATCATTGAAGGCAAATGAAGCTGTGAGACCGGAGAGAATATCCTCCAGACTCTTGCCACCATATTGGCGTAGCATTTTGTTGGTAATGACCTCAGTCTGTACAGGAGCATTCTTTAAAAGGTGTTGGGTACCAGTACCTGTTACAACCACCTCTTGCAAACTGTCGGAGCGCCACACATCCGTTTGTGCCTCGACAGTCACCACTGCACATAAAGCCAGTAATCCAACTGTCAGTAATCTTTTCATTATCATGTCTTGTTTTTCCGCTACCGCATATTCCTGTACGGGCGTATTATCGTTCTTTTGGCAGGTCTTGACCTTCGGGCGAGCCCTGTCCTCGCTCGGCATCACTGGAGCAAACTCCGTGTTGCTCTCGCTTCTGGCAGGTCTTCTGACTTTCCCCAGTCTGCTTTACCTTCCCGAGTGACCTCAGTGGCGTTATACAAGCAGACCCTTCGAAGGGGGATTACAGCTGCAGGTACAGTTCCGGATTCCCACCGGATTCCCTTACATCAGGCGGCATCAGCCACCAGATTGCCAGTTTTATGGCTGCAAAGGTACAACTTTTTTCGATATA
>CAMHTW010000037.1 GCA_946188165.1 uncultured Prevotella sp. | reverse complement strand
TATTCCTATTTTATGTTAAATTATGCAGGTGTGCCATCACTTGCGAAACTTTAGTTATTAAATCAACAAAAACTATACAAACTAAATCCATCTTTTATAGAATAATTGTTTCGATCTAATTCAAATGCACCATTTAGCATATCCATCACATTGGCAAGGAATTCTTGCAAACAACTTATTTCCACATTTGTTTTGTCCGTTATTTTGTAGGAAGCATATCCAACATAGTCATTGTTTTCATCTTGCAGATGATCTAATAAAAACAAATTATGAGATTCAAGTGATAGAATTGATTTTGGTAACCATTCAATATCTGACCAATCATATAATTCCACATCCATCACCCCAAATTCATCATTACAATTCTTGGGAATTCTATATTGGAAAAACCAACGTCGTAACGATCTCCTTGACACCTTTCCAAAAACAAAAACAAATTTCTGCTTTACTCTTATTTCTTGTAACTTTTCAAACGCTTCAAGTGTTTTTACAAAAGAATCTTTATTAAGTGATGACTTGACTTCTATTACAGCGATGACATAAGAGGCTCTGATAATTTTTAAATCTCGAATGGAATAAGCTACAGATTCTTTCTCTTTGCGAAAGATTATAATATCGCATTGGGAAGAGAGTTTATCTTCATTCATAATAGTTCCAACGAGAATAAAGCCTTGACATATCTCATATCCTTTTGGCAATAGGTTCTTTAAAACTTGTCGCAAAAGAATTTCCCCAACATAGCCAACAGATGGCTTGTGTCGAGAAAAGATTTTTCTCGCATTATTCATTCTCTTTATGAGAATCCTTGCTTGCTGTCGATATTTATCTTCTTGTGTCATAGTTAGATTCCATTGAATTCATATTTATGCTTGCTTCTATCACATCTGATTCACACAATGAATAGATAATTGGATAGCCTTTGTTTTCAAGTCCTTTCATTGTGTATAACAACCACTTTGATTCAGCATCACATAATTCACATGTTCCACTGCAATCCTCTGTATTATTGCAAGGATGAGGTGTATAAGGGATACTATTTATCTCTGCGAGCCTAACCCTAATGGATTTGAGCAATGCACATTTATCTTTTCCTTTCATACCTATTGTCTGTTTTATATTCAAAGAAATCAAATGTCGAATACCCCATGTCCTCAAGAATGCGTTTACTATTCTGAATATCAGACTGTTTGTTGTATCCATTGATTAATGGAATGCGCACCAACATTTTTTCTGCAAATCCGCTATCTGCAAGCAGTTTTAGGTTTTCTAAAACAACGTTGTTACTTGATTGAGTATATAGCTTGTATATTTGAGGATTAACATCCTTTACATCAACTATCATTTCGTTAATGTATGGTAATAGGACTTTGATTTTCTCAAAAGGAACATTCAACGATGTTTCTATCGTAACATTCCATTTCTTTGCACCTAACTCGAGTATCTTGATAATAAATTCAGAATATAACAATGGCTCACCACCCCCAAATGTCACTCCACCTCCTGTTGCTAAATAGTAGAGTTCATCAATAGCTACCATATTGTACACTTCATTAGGTCGAGATAACTTAATATTTGAAATGTTTCTATGGCATTGTGGATTTAAGCAAAATCTACATTTTAAGGGACATCCATAAAACGTAACTAAAGAAGTAATACCATTTCCATCGGTACCCATTCGCAATCGATCTATTCCCATTACTGGGGCAAGGCTATTCCTCTCCATCTTCCTTTAGAATAAAAGTTCGATCCATACCATATCCATAAGATTCATGTGTATTATGAAGGTCGTTATTATAAATGGGAGCAAATGAAAAAGAATCAGAATATCCGCTTGGGCAAATGATTTCTATCTTCGTAAAGGAATCGAAATCAAGACTCTCCCTACCATAAGATTCGCAAATTGTACTACCCATAAATGGATAAGGTGATTCGTATGCCTTAGGAATATCTATTGACCTTTTTATTCTTTCAAATATTTTTTCATTAGCTTTGGTGTTCCCCCCCTCAAAACGTATCTTTCTTAATTCATATGTATCAAACAAAGCTCCCATCTTGACTTCATCTACAGATGCTGGAATAATTATTTTACACAAGTTTGTACATTTCCCAAAACAGCCTTCAGGGATTACTTTAATCTTGCTTTTCTGCCATATTATTCTTTCAAGTTTTTCTGCTTGGTAAAATGCCCATGGTTCAACATCAACAACATTTGCTCCCATGAAAACATCTGTTACATTAGAGTTGTAGAAAGCATAAGAATTGACTCGACATATTGGAGAGTGTAGCGCAATCTCTGCATCTTCGAAATGTGCAATTACACTACCATTCTCTTTGTCATACAACACTCCATTCTCTGAAACAAATCTTCCATTATCTACACACTCAATATGTTTGGTTCCAATAAAAGGATTAATTCCAATACTTTTAACATGTGGTGGGATTTGTAATTTATCAATTGGACATTTGAAAAAACAAAAGTCTCCAATCTTTTGAAGATTATTATTTAATGAAATATTACTAACACCACAATATGCAAAACAAGAACATCCTATTTCCCTTAGAGAATCTGGTAGTTTTACCTTTTGTAATTCTTTATTAGAATTAAATGCATTATCCTCTATTTGAACGAGAGAATTGGGGAGAGTTAACATCGTAATGTTACAGCCCATAAAAGTACATTCCTTGATTACACTCACGATTCCAAGGGACTGAATTTGCGTAAGGTTAGCACAGCCATAGAAACATCTTGTTCCAATAGTCGTGACACTCTCCGGCAAAGCTATTTTACTTAATCTGGTACAATAAATGAACGCCTCGTCCTCGATACGGCAAAGGCTTTCTGGAAATAATATATCTATAAGATTATACTTGTCAGCGAAAGCTCTTTTCCCGATAATTTCAACACCTTGAGGTATTACAAATTTTGAATCCTTACCGAAATATGAAATCAGTTTTTTCATATCTCTTGTATATAGCGCATTATCGGATACAACAAAATTGTAAGAGATACTTTCTACATTATTTATATAGTATTTTTCTCCCCATCCATTTTTATATTCGCTAAATGGATTATTGCCTATTACAAGAACAGACGATGGAATAATAACCTTTTGAATAGAAGCATAATAAAAAGCATTGTCGCAGATAATTCTTGTACCATCTGCTATTTTATATTCCTCCGCTTTAATGTAGCCAGTACTTATTAATACTTTTTTATCCTTAGAATAGGCTACTCCATAGGAATCTTTGAAATTATCTTTTGCTTCTTTGGATGAACATAACTCACATAATGATGTTTTTAGTCTAAGCTTAATCATGGATTCTACATGTCCCAAATCTGCTGCTTTTTCAAAATACGAATTAGCCTCAACAATGTTCTTGTCTATAGCGATGCCATACTGTAAACATTTTCCTGCCACATAAAGAGATTGAGCATCACCTTCCTGTGCTTTCTCTGCAAATGCCCAAAAAGCTTGTTCGGCATTACTAATACTATTATTCCTGTGGTAACATCTTGCATACCATATCAATGACTCTTCATCATTTTTGTTTGTTCCATACCCTTTAAGATAATAAAATGCAATATTCCTTTGGGCATCTTGGTCTGACAGTTTTGCCGCTTCTAATGTCCAAAAGAACGCCTTTTTGGGATTGACGTTTACTCCAGTCCCATTTTTATAACATATTGCAAGATTCTTTTGAGCGGTTGTATTTCCCAGCCTCGCAGCTTCTTCAAAATAATGGACGGCTTTTGTTAAATCAACCGAAGTTCCTTTTCCATATTCGTAACAGTTTGCTAAATTATTGAGTGCTGATGGATTGTTTTGTTCTGCTGCACGAGAATACCATTTAAATGCTTGATGGGGGTCTTTCTTAACACCATAACCACTTGCATAATAATACCCAATATAAAATTGTGCAGAAGCGTTGCCTCGTTCTGCTGCTTTATAGTACCATCTATACGACCTTTTGGGGGACTCATCTTCGCCTAGCAAACCAGCCCTATAGATTTCTCCTAACTTTACTTGAGCTGAACAATATCCTAGTTCTGCAGATTCCTTATACAATTTGAATGCCTTTCGTTCGTTCTTTTCTACTAATTTCCCCCATTGGTAAAATACTCCTAAACTATAGCACGATCTTGGGTGTTTTAGTTTTACTGCCTCTTTTAAGACCTTCAGCGCAGCCTTTTCATTCTTTTCTGTACCTAATCCTTTATAATAACATATGAATAGTTCGTATTTTGCTAGGGGTTCGTCATATGATGCTGCCGTTTTGAAATATGAAAAAGCCTTTGCGATATTTTTTTCAACACCATATCCGTTAAAGTAACAGCGTCCTAATTCGAATGTGCAATTAGGATCGTTTTCATTCGCTCCTAAAACATAATATTTTAGTGATTTTTCTAAATCTTTCTCGACACCTTCCCCCGTACGATATAAACGGCCTAAATTGGCATATGCTGATACATATTCTTGTTCCGCAGATTTCTTATACCATTCAAGTGCAAGTTGATAGTTTTGTTCTGTTCCAACACCATACTCATACCATATTCCTAATTGATTTTGACATCTTTTGTCTCCAAATTTTGCACAGACTTGTAGCTTGTAGATATGCTCTTTATAAATATATTCGTCCAATTCTTTACTTCTTAAAGTCTTCGCTTCTTCAAAAACCTCATCGCAGTCATACTCGATTATATTACTTTGCGAACAGAGAAGAACTGCACATGTCCAATCTTTATCACTATCAAGCTGTCGCTTGTCTAAGTATTGTTCAAAATATAAGTTTTTCTCAATAGTAGTAACAAAATCTCTTAATCGTTGTATACGCATTGTATTCTGCATAGGAGAAACCAACACATATTCATTGTCGCCAACAGATTGTTTTTTGACAATCCGAGAAAAATGTTGTAAGTCGTATGAGTCGACATCAAGTATATTAGAAAGAAGGTGGATGGTCGGAATTATAAGGGAAATACTCAAATCTTCATTTGTCAGATCATCAAACTGTTTATTAATAGCAATAATCTCTGCATCAGGATAGAATCTTGAGCAAAGTAATTCGGCCCTTGACAAAGCCATAGTAGATGGTTCAATTAAAGTTATTCTCTTCACCATCTGTTCAATATTGTGTCCCTGAAGGAAATCATGATAGCAAATCGTCGCGAGTCCCTGTCCACATCCATAATCAACAATTTCTATTTCACGATATTTAATTACATTCTTCTGTAAATGCTCGAAAGCATATTGCAGTTTTGCATTATGCATTTTTCCAAAAGCATAGATATACATCTGCAGCAGTGGTTCTGAATCCAAGACGTCAACACCTCTATTTAGTGACTCGTGAAGTTCGTCACACAAATCACTTGGCAATTTTCGAACAAAGTCAAATGCAATATCCCATATTTTTTGAAAAGATGGCTCTTGCATGTGCTCTATTAGATACGAGTATGTAGTCCTACTTTCTTTCATATTCCTGTAATTGTTTCTGCTAAAAGGTTTTCCTTATGTAAATTATAATTCTTTACCGCAATTTGCTTGCTTGTGTTAGCGTAGCAATATTCGCATAGATGAATACAGGTGTTGTATTCACCAATATCTTTACTTTTCATGCATCCGCAGAACTCTCTTTGTCCTTTGTCCCTATTATTGCCACGAGTAGCATATGTTCCATTAGGAAGAATAATCGCGTCAGGGGGGAGTGGCTCCGTGTCTCCGAAGATAGAAGGACTTGGCATAGGATGAATCTTGACTTTTAGAAAGTCCATGAGAGCTTTGTCATGATACGCCAGCCTAATAATCAGAGCATCATCAACGCAATGATTTTGCTCAACGCCATAGGCCTTGAGGTCAATCTTCTCACCACACGTTGCCAAAGTATTTCCCCAAGATTTGTTAAGTTTGGACAGCTCAATTGCCAACTCGATCATCTCTTCTTCAGTCCAGTCTCTACTAATGATGCCATTTTTATCAAGATTTGACTTGACTTTCCTGTATACGGAAATGTCTGCATAGCTGAAAACAAGCTTTTCTGTATAACCTTTCAGTTGATTTCCTATATTCTCTATCTTTGTAAGAAGTGTACCGATATCAATCGTATTAGTGAGCATCAGAGGGTCAAATCGCCAGATAACACTTCCCAAGCCCAACTTGTCAACCAACCGTTTGAAAGTGTCAATTCGATATTCCAATGGCTTTACGCCCTTTTCCAGCCCTTCTTTTACGTAATCATTCAATGTATATTGAATATAACATCCTATTTCTCTTTCTTTCAACTCATCTAAATGAGCAAGAAGTGGGGATGGATCTTTTGACCAGAATATGATAAAACGAGTATTCTTATACGATACATAACCCCTAACACCGTTAAAAGGATTAGTCCAAGCAGAATATCCGACTTTTAGACGATGAAAGAACCAATCTGAATAAAATGCAGGAATATCCGTGCTTCTGCTAGCAGAAACAATCTCAGGAACCTGCATCTCAACAAGTTCTCCATTTTCACGTGGCAATAATTCTTTTTTCCAAGTAGCCATTGAGAACCTATTTTGTAGATATTAATAAATCCTTCACATCCACGTCGAGGTGGCGTGCAATCTCGTAGAGATGTTCCACTGATGGCTGCACCTTGTTGGTCATCCTGCTTGTAATAGTACAAATATTGAACTTCGTTCGAGCCTGCTCACACTCGACAAAGTCGAAGCGAGCACCACTCTGTGCTCGATTAATCGCAGCCTTTAGCCTGTTATAGCGTTGTATCTTCATATTGCTTTTAGTTATTCTTTCCCAACATTGGGCGTTCTGTGCGCAAATATAATAAAAAATATCGAGGTTACGATAATTCGTGAACATAAATTAAGAAAAAGAGTGGTCTGAAATCAGAGGAACTGGTTTTTGATTTCTCCCCTGATTCATCTAATATTTAACATTGCAGGTTGAAGTGATATTACTTCAGCCTGCTTTATACTTATAGGTTATCGCCAGCTCATCAATTGCGACGGGCTGGCGATTTTCTAATGATGGTAACTTGCGGTACTTTTAGTACAATGTCAATTAAAATCTACTTCTTGATGAGTGATGCGACCCAGAGGATGGCTACTGCGCCAACAATGGCAGTACCCAACTGGCCAAGCAGACCACCCCATGCGATGCCTAACTGATCGAACAGCCAGCCACCAACGAGTCCGCCGAAAAGACCTAACACCAGATTCATAATGAATCCGAAACCACCACCTTTCATCAACTTGCCTGCGCAGAAGCCTGCTAGGCATCCAATAATAATTGAACCTATTAAACCCATATCTCGCTAATATTTATTATTTGAACATTCTACGTTTTAAAAATGATGCTTATAGGTTATCGCTTGTGGGGCGCGAGTTTACTTTTTAGTCCAGGTCTGGGTCTCGTAGAACATGGCGAGGTAGCCGCAGACTTTCAGGTTGTTGCCGTCGAGCCATATGGAACACTTGTAGGTCTTTCCGTTCTTGGGATTGTAGATTTTGCCGCCTTCCCACTTATCCTTTTTCTTGGTGAGACCAGTCAGTATGTAAACGTAGCCAGGTTCTTTGTTGAAATTCATTTTTTACAAACAAATATGTTTATTTACAGATGACTTCGTTCGAAAGTACTCTTGTTCCTCCTTGTCTTAACTCTGAGGTGTTAATTCGGATGTCGCAATCTACTACGAAAATGGTGTTGGACTTGTTGGAGCGAATCACATTTTCGTCGTGCATATCGCTAAGGTAAATATCAGGAGTAGCATAGGTCCAATTGCGAGGATTTTTGAGTTCGAAGCCCATTTGACGCATATAGTCTACAATCTCTTCATCGCTCACAGGTTGTCCGTCAATGAAAGGTTGCTCTACGATAATCTTAAATTCTCCGTTCTTGTCGCGACCAAAGCCAAGAACTGTCAGTCGTGTTTCAGGAAAATAGGTATTATGGAGTGCTATGCGGTCGAGGGCAAAAATGGGTTGGATAAAGTAATCGAGGCCAATGGACTTAATCAGCGTAGAGCCATGATCATAAACCTTTGCTTCGCCACCCTCAGCAATCTGTTCGCCTAGAACTTTGGGCAATTGTTCATCTACACTATCGGTCCATACTCCGACGGCTTTTGCCCATCGTTCAATTACACTCTCTTGCTGCGCTCCAAGTTGGCACTCTCTTTGGTAGTTGCTGAGTGCTGACGAATCCTGGCTATCTGAGCCAGCTTCTGCTCCCGCGAGCAAGGATGCAATGACATTTGTTGCACCTCCCGCTGCGCAGCCATGCTGTTCCTGCGGTGAAAATCGTTGATAAACCAACCGTCCGCTAATGAATTGTTCTGCATAACTATCAAGCTTTTGCAGACCCTCAGACGTAAAGCCCTCTGCAATAATAGTGTGGACGGATGCCCAAAAGTCTGCATTGTTCATATTCAATCCGATTTTGCTGCAAATATACAACTTTTTTTCGAAACTTCCAAAATGTCGTTACTTTTTTGTCCAAGTTTGGGTCTCGTAGAACATGGCGAAGTAACCGCGAACTTTCAAGTTGTTGCCGTCGAGCCAGATGGATTTGTTCACCAGGTCAGTTCTTCAGTTGGCATTATTTCTCTGCATCGTCCTTGAAATCGAGGGAGAGTTGTTGTTCGGCAGCAGCGCGTTTTTGTTGCGCCTTTGAAATCAATAGCGGTCGCAGACGCTCAGGGCGAAGTTCGTTAATACCGATGATGGGTTGTGAGAAGGCTGAGGTCAGTTCGCCACAGGTAATGAAGTACTTGGCTTTCTTCATGACTACACCCATCTTTTTCAAGTGGTACGACGTGATGCGGTTGAAACGACGCGAGTTGACGATGAGTACTGCCGACTTCACACCGATGCCTGGTACGCGGAGAATCTCTTCATAGGATGCTTTGTTGATGTCGACAGGGAAGAATTCTGGATGGCGCAAGGCCCAACCGAGCTTGGGATCGACGTCGAGGTCGAGGTGAGCGTGCTTGTCGTCCACAATCTCTTCTACCTTGAAATGATAGAAGCGCATGAGCCAGTCGGCCTGATAGAGGCGGTTCTCGCGCACCAAAGGTGGCTGCTTCAATACGGGCAGACGTGGGTCGTAGGTGTTGACACTGACGTAGCCAGAGTAATAAACGCGACGCATGGTAGGTTGCTGATACATCGCGTTGGACATCTTCAGAATGTCCAAGTCACTCTCTTTCGTAGCCCCCACAATCATCTGCGTGCTTTGTCCGGCAGGCACAAAGCGTGGTGCGTAACGGAACTTTTTCCTATCTTCCTTATTCTCTAATACGCCCTGCTGAATATGCGACATCGGCAGAAAAATGCTCTTATGATCTTTTTCTGGGGCCAGAGAATTACGGGGACGGTTCTTCTGATCATTTCTGGAGATAAAACAATAAGATTTTGCAACTTCTGATTATAGGGCTAATCCCAATGCTCTGGCAACGGCATTTTTGATGAATGCATTGATGGTGATGCCTGCTTTGCTTGCGGCCATTGCTGCTCCACTATGAATCTCAGGTGTAAGGCGAACGTTAAGAACACCAGTATAGGGTTTCCTCGGTTGAACGCCTTTTTCTTCACACAAAGCGAGATAGTCATCAACTGCTCCTTCAAAGTCTTTCGTCAATTCCTCAACAGTCTGACCTTCGTAGGTGATGCTGTCCTTAGACATTCCTTGCACCTTTCCAAAAAGACATTTGTCTTCCTCGCTGTACTCAACGCTACCTGTATAGCCTTTATACTTCAAATATCCCATATCTTATCCTCCTATTTAATATAATTATTCTTAATCAAAAAATTCAAAATGTCACGCATAATGTATCCTTTTATAATGTTGCTTGGATGGGGTTTATGCATGATGTATGCGTTTTGATCCTCCGCATTAAAGAACTTGATACGCGAACCAGATGTGGCACCCTTATTCGCCAATTCAAAGCCATACCCTTGAAAAAGGCTTTCAACCTCTTCGAAGGTAAAGTCTTTTGGTAGAGTTCTAAACCGCTTTACTAATTTCTCTTTTTTGTTCATCGGTGCAAAAGTAACCAAATTTAGCCACACTACCAAATATTCTTCATACTTTTTTATAAAAGAGATAATTATTTCTCTGCATCGTCCTTGAAATCGAGGGAGAGTTGCTGTTCGGCGGCAGCACGCTTTTGTTGCGCTTTTGAAATCAATAGCGGTCGCAGACGCTCAGGGCGAAGTTCGTTAATACCGATGATGGGTTGTGAGAAGGCTGAGGTCAGTTCGCCACAGGTAATGAAGTACTTGGCTTTCTTCATGACTACACCCATCTTTTTCAAGTGGTACGACGTGATGCGGTTGAAACGACGCGAGTTGACGATGAGTACTGCCGACTTCACACCGATGCCTGGTACGCGGAGAATCTCTTCATAGGATGCTTTGTTGATGTCGACAGGGAAGAATTCTGGATGGCGCAAGGCCCAACCGAGCTTGGGATCGACGTCGAGGTCGAGGTGAGCGTGCTTGTCGTCCACAATCTCTTCTACCTTGAAATGATAGAAGCGCATGAGCCAGTCGGCCTGATAGAGGCGGTTCTCGCGCACCAAAGGTGGCTGCTTCAATACGGGCAGACGTGGGTCGTAGGTGTTGACACTGACGTAGCCAGAGTAATAAACGCGACGCATGGTAGGTTGCTGATACATCGCGTTGGACATCTTCAGAATGTCCAAGTCACTCTCTTTCGTAGCCCCCACAATCATCTGCGTGCTTTGTCCGGCAGGCACAAAGCGTGGTGCGTAACGGAACTTTTTCCTATCTTCCTTATTCTCTAATACGCCCTGCTGAATATGCGACATCGGCAGAAAAATGCTCTTATGATCTTTTTCTGGGGCCAGTGCCTTCAGCGACTCCTCTTTGGGAATCTCGATGTTGATGCTCATACGGTCTGCATAACGACCAGCCTCTTGAAGTAGTTCTTGCGAGGCACCAGGTATGGTCTTCAGGTGGATGTAGCCGTTGAAGCGGTGCATGGTACGGAGGTCGCGTACAATAGCTGTCAGCCGTTCCATGGTATAGTCAGGATTACGCACTACGCCACTCGACAGGAACAAACCCTCAATATAGTTGCGACGATAGAATTCCATTGTAATCTCTTCGAGTTCCGAAACACTGAGAGTAGCCCGCTGGATATCGTTCGTTCGACGGTTGATGCAGTAGGCGCAGTCGTACATGCAGTAGTTGGTCAGCATGACTTTGAGCAGTGAGATACAACGTCCGTCGTCGGCAAAAGAGTGGCAGATGCCCACACCGCCAACCGTCGAGCCCACCATGCCAGCCTTGCCTTTGCGCACAGTGCCGCTCGACGAGCACGAGACATCGTACTTCGCCGACTCTGCGAGTATTCGCAGCTTTTCCATTGTATTCTCCGTCAGCATAGCATTTAGTTTCCGCAAAAGTACAAAAAATCTCGCAGACGACGGGCATCTGCGAGAATAATTTTGCATTATTTGAGAAATGTGACGTTTATGCTTTCAAGAACTTGTCTACTTTCTGGGCTGTCTGCTTACCTGAGGCCATAGCGCGAACGACGAGGCTGGCACCATTAGCCGAGTCACCACAGACAAAGACATTCTTGGGGTACTCAGGATGCTCTGGCTTGAGAAATCCCATAGCCAGCAATACCAACTCGGCCTTGATGATTTCGGGCTCGCCTTTTTCTACCATGATGGGGCGTCCACCTTCTGGGTTAGGCTTCCAGTCGATTTCTTGAACCTTTACACCTGTCAGTTTGCCGTCCTTGCCCAAGAACTCGAGGGTATTAATGTTCCAGCGACGGGTGCAACCTTCCTCATGCGACGAAGTAGTCTTAAGTGTGCGTGGCCAGTTGGGCCAGGGGTTCTGTGGATCCTCAGGGCCTTCAACGGGTTTGGGCATAATCTCAATTTGAGTAACGCTCTTACATCCCTGACGGTGGGCAGTACCAATACAGTCACTACCTGTATCGCCACCACCAATCACGAGTACATCCTTACCCTTGGCGGTTACGCGTTCATCTTTTGAGAACTCCATGCCTGCCAGCACACGATTCTGCTGAGAGAGCATCTCAAGAGCGAAGTGGACGCCCTTCAGTTCTCGACCTGGAGCCTTCAAATCTCTTGCCGTAGGTGTGCCAGTGCTGATGACGACAGCATCGTAATCATTGATCATTGACCATTGATCATTGACCATTATTTCCTGGCCGTACTTAAACTCGATGCCTTCCTGCTCCAGCAGGGCGATGCGACGATCAATGATAGCCTTATTCAGTTTGAAATTGGGGATACCGTAACGTAGCAAGCCACCGGCAGCCTCGTTCTTTTCGAATACCGTAACCTTATAACCCATCAGGTTCAGGTCGTTGGCGGCAGCGAGGCCGGCAGGACCAGCACCGATGACAGCAACCTTCTTGCCGTTGCGCTTGATGTTTGTCTTGGGGAGAATAAAACCCTCCTGGAAGGCCATTTCAATGATAGCGCACTCGTCTTCGCGGTTTGTTGTTGGTTCGTGGTTGAAACGGTTTAGTACACAGGCCTTCTCGCACAAGGCAGGACAGATGCGGCCAGTGAACTCGGGGAAGGGGTTGGTAGATGTCAGGAGCTTATAAGCCAATTCCCAGTCGCCTTTATACAGTGCGTCATTCCATTCAGGGGCTTTGTTGCTCAGCGGACAAGCCCAGTGGCAGAAGGGCACGCCACAGTCCATACAGCGCGAGGCCTGCAGTTTGCGTTCGCGGGTGCTGAGCGTTTGCTCCACCTCGCCAAAGTCATGGATTCTATCGTGAATCGGACGGTATCCTGCCTCTTGGCGGTGTATCTCTAAAAATGCTTTCGGATTTCCCATTTTTTTCATTAAAGATTAAACATTAAACATTAAAGATTAAACATTAAAGATTAAACATTAAACATTAATGATTAATAGTCACGCTGGATGTCGGCAATCTTCTCGTGCAGACGTGCCATCTTCTCTTCTTCCAACACGCGCTTGTACTCGATGGGTACCACTTGGATGAAGTCCTCAATATAATGATGCCAGTCGTCGAGCATACGACCTGCAAGGGCTGAACCCGTGTGCAGATAGTGCTGACGGATGAGTTCGAGCAGCTCCTTGCGAGATACGCTGTCTTCAACCAAACTGAGTTCCACCATATCCATGTTACAGAAATAGTCGAAAGTATGGTCGGGGTCATAGACGTAGGCTACACCACCAGACATACCGGCAGCGAAGTTACGACCCGTCTTGCCGAGCACAACCACACGTCCGCCAGTCATATATTCGCAGCAGTGGTCGCCGGCACCCTCGATGACTGCGACGGCTCCCGAGTTGCGCACGCCGAAACGTTCGCCCACTTTACCATTGATATAAAGCTCGCCTGAAGTGGCACCATAGAGACCAGTGTTACCCGCAATGATATTTTCTTCGGCTTTGAAGTCTTCGTTCGAGCGAGCTGGTGGTAGAATGCTGATACGTCCGCCGGAGAGACCCTTTCCGAAGTAGTCATTACACTCGCCTTCCAGACGGATGTCCAACCCCTTTACGGCAAAGGCACCAAAGCTTTGACCTGCTGAGCCCTTGAACTTAATCTTAATGGTTGCGTCGGTCAAACCTTCCTCACCGTATTTCTTGGCGATTACTCCAGAGAGCATTGTACCTACGGCACGGTCGGTATTCTTGATGGCGTACGAAGCCTCACCTCCGTCCCCTTTCCGAAGGGCGAGAGGGGTAGATAGCATTTCCTCGAAGTCCGCCAATATCTGCTTGTTGAGCTGGTTGCCGTTAACCTCTGTATATGCGTCGCGGCCCCAATAGAGAACCTTGTCCGTCTCGGGCTTGTAGAGAAGTCGCGAGAAGTCGATGGTGCGCCATTTCTCTGAAATTTCACTCCCCTTGCCCTTCGGAGAGGGGTCGGGGATGAGGGTCTCAATCAGTTCGGTATGACCGATAATCTCCTTCAGGCTGTGAACACCAATCTCGCTGAGGTACTCGCGTACCTGCTGAGCCAAGAAGGTAAAGAAGTTTACAACGTACTCCGCACGACCTTCGAAATGCTTGCGCAGTTCTGGATTTTGGGTGGCCACACCCATCGGACAGGTATTGGTATTACACTTACGCATCATCACGCAACCCAGCACAATTAGGGGCAGCGTACCAAATGAGAACTCGTCAGCTCCCAACATAGCCATGATGATGACGTCTTTGGCAGTCTTCAGCTGTCCGTCGGTCTGTAGGCGAACCTGATTACGCAAACCGTTGATAACCAATGTCTGCTGCGTCTCGGCCAGTCCGATTTCAGGTGAGATGCCTGCGAAGCGCATGGAACTGGCAGGGCTGGCACCTGTACCACCTTCAGCACCGCTGATGACAATCAGGTCGGCTTTGGCCTTAGCCACACCGGCAGCGATGGTTCCCACACCACTCTCTGCTACCAGCTTTACACTGACGGCAGCTGTCGGGTTGATGTTCTTCAGGTCGAAGATGAGCTGTGCCAGGTCCTCAATCGAGTATATATCGTGATGAGGTGGGGGTGAGATAAGCGAGATGCCGGGAATAGCGTTACGTGTCTTGGCGATGATGTCGTTCACCTTGAAGCCAGGCAGTTGTCCGCCTTCACCAGGCTTGGCACCCTGTGCCACCTTAATTTGTATTTCTTCTGCGTTGACCAGATACTCGGCTGTGACACCAAAACGTCCACTGGCAATCTGCTTTGTCTTACTTGAGAGTGAAACACCGTCCACCTCAGTATGGTAGCGGGCATTATCCTCACCGCCTTCACCCGTGTTACTGCGTGTACCCAGTTTGTTCATAGCGATTGCCAGTGCCTCATGAGCCTCGATGCTCAATGCACCAAAACTCATAGCACCTGTTACGAAGTGCTTCACAATGCTCTCTACTGGCTCCACTTCGTCGATAGGAGTGGGTAGCCTCCCCCCGTCCCCCTCCAAAGAGAGGGGGTGTTTTTTGAAGCGGAGGAAATCACGCAGGAAGATGGGAGAATCTTTCTCATCTACCAACTTAGCCCACTCCTTAAATTTATCATACGAGCCTGTGCGGCAAGCCAGTTGCAATTTGGCAATCGTCTCAGGATTCCAGGCATGTTTGATTCCATCTTTTCTCCAAGAGAACTGTCCATGGTTTTTTAGTGGAGAGTTTAGAGTGTAGAGTGTAGAGTTTGCTACCGCCATTCCTTGTTCGTGCAAGGCAATGGCATCGCGAGCAATCTCTTTCAGACCTACACCACCGATAGTGCTTACCTCTGTGCCGAAATACCTTCTCAGCAAGTCTTCGCTCAAGCCGATGCTCTCGAAAATCTTAGCACCACGATAGGAGCGAATGGTCGAGATACCCATTTTCGACATAATCTTTTTCAACCCCTTATCCACAGCCTTGATATAGTTTTTCTCAGCTGTTGCATACTCTTCCTGAATTTTTCCTTTTTTCACCAGATCGTCGAGGATGGCAAATGTAATGTATGGGCATAGGGCACTGGCACCATAGCCCAGCAACAGGGCTGCATGCATTACCTCGCGAATCTCACCACTTTCAACTATCAGGGCTGTCTGTACGCGCTTGCCCACGCTAATCAGATAGTGGTGAACAGCCGAAACAGCCAGCAAACTTGGAATCGCTGCATGTGTCTCGTCGATGTCGCGGTCACTCAAAATGATGTAGTTCACACCCTCGTCAACGCTGGTCTCTGCTTGATGGCAGAGGTTGTCCAAAGCTTGACGCAGGCCTTCCTCGCCCTTATTCATTTCGAAGAGGATGGGTAGTTTCTTAGTGTTAAAGCCCTTATAGCGGATGTTACATAATATATCGAGTTGTGTGTTGGTTAATACAGGCTGTGGCAGACGTACCATCTTACAATTCGAGGCATCGGGCGTCAGGATGTTGGTTCCCACGGCACCGATGTACTCCGTCAGACTCATGACCAGTTCTTCACGAATGGGGTCGATGGCAGGATTAGTGACTTGTGAAAATTGCTGACGGAAGTAGTTGAACAGCACCTGCGGACGGTCTGAAATCACTGCCAGCGGCGTGTCGTTACCCATTGCAGCTACAGGCTCCTGACCTGCTGTTGCCATCGGTACGATGGTTTTGTCGATATCCTCTTGACCGAAGCCGAAGGTCACGAGTTTTTGATCCAGGTCCTTCACACCATTCTCTACGTGTCTTCCGCTCTTTAGCTTCTCCAGCTGTACACGGTTTTCGTTCAGCCACTCGCGATAGGGATGCGCCTTAGCCAACTTCTCCTTGATTTCGCCATCGTAGTATATCTTACCTTCCTGGGTGTCAATCAGCAGAATCTTACCTGGTTGTAGACGACCTTTGCTCACAACGTCGCCCGGCTCAAAGTCCATCACACCAACCTCGGAGGCTACCACCATCATACCGCTCTTAGTAATGGTATAACGACTGGGTCGCAATCCGTTTCTATCTAGCATACCACCTGCATAGCGGCCATCGCTGAACAGCAGTGCAGCGGGACCGTCCCAAGGCTCCATCAAGATAGAATGATATTCGTAGAAAGCCTTCAAATCCTCAGAAATCGGGTTTTTGTCGTTGAAGCTCTCAGGTACAAGGATAGCCATTGCCTGTGGCAATGAGAGTCCACTTAACATCAGGAACTCAAAGACATTATCCAGACTTGCCGAGTCACTCATACCCTCCTGCACGATGGGGCGCAGGTCTTTGATGTCGCCTAAGGCTTCGCTGTTCAGCACGCTCTCACGGGCCTTCATCCAACCACGGTTACCACGAATGGTGTTAATCTCGCCGTTATGCGCCAGCAGACGGAATGGCTGAGCTAGTTTCCATTTTGGGAAAGTATTGGTAGAGAAACGTGAGTGTACCAACGCCAGTCCACTTGTAAAGTAGTCGTTCGACAAATCAGGGAAATAGCGACGCAACTGTCCGCTGGTCAGCATGCCCTTATAGACGATATTTTTTGAGGAAAGAGAACAGATGTAGAAGTCATCAACCCACCCCCGGCCTCTCCCAGAGGCGAGGGGAGTAGATGCCTTTGCTAATTCCGCAACTCTATTCTCGATTTTTTTCCTTATTTTATATAATGTACGCTCGAGATTGAATTCTCCTTCCTGAGAGTAATCAGTCTCCCCTCCTGCACGGGAGGGGTTGGGGGTGGGTTTCACGAAAATCTGCTTGATGTCGGGCTCAACCTCGCGGGCAGCAGCGCCGAGCACCTCAGGGTTTGTTGGCACAGTGCGCATGTGCATCAGTGTCAGTCCCTCGCGCTCAATCTCCTCGATCATCACGCTCAGAATGTCCTGCTGCGCCTTCTCGTCCTTTGGCAGGAACACTAATCCTGTACCATATTTCCCTTTTTCAGGTACGGGTATACCCTGCAACAGAATAAACTCATGTGGAATCTGTACCATGATGCCGGCACCATCACCGGTTTTGTCGCGTGTCTCAGCGCCGCGGTGCTCCATGTTCTCCAGCACCTTCAGTGCATGATCCACTAAATCGTGGCTCTTACCGCCGTGGATGTTTACCACCATACCTACACCACAAGCATCGTGCTCGTAGTCTGATTGATAGAGACCTTTCTGCATCCTCCTTTTTTCTTGTGTACTCATTTTTGCTTGAAGTTTACATTTTGTCATATTATCCTTATTTTTACTTGCACTTTGTTTCTTTTCGGCTGCAAAGGTAATTCAAAAAGATATCGTATACAAATACCTACTTACTTTTTTATCCTCGAATAATTGTACTTATGACAATTTGTAACGAAACGACAGCTTTTTATGACAAAGTGATAACAAAATGATATTATTTGCTTTTGATTGCTTTACAAAGTGTCATTTTCTAAATGTTTTTATAAACAAAATGATAATATTTCTTTTTTCTTTCTTGCAAAACGTCGTACCTTTGCAGCGGATTATTTCAAAGTGTAACCAAATAAAAGTAAAAAGATTATGGAAGCATTAAGATTTCAGGTTGTCGGTGAGGCTTTTAAAAAGAAGCCCCTCGACGTAAAAGCCCCTAGTGAGAGACCTTATGAGTATTTTGGAAAGAAGGTCTTCAATCGCGAGAAGATGTATAAGTACCTGCATAAGGACGTATATGAGAAGATGATTGATGTCATCGACAATGGTGCACGTCTGGATCGCGCTGTAGCTGATGCCGTAGCTGCCGGCATGAAGCAGTGGGCCGTAGAAAATGGTGTTACCCACTATACACACTGGTTCCAGCCCCTGACTGAAGGAACCGCTGAAAAGCATGACTCGTTCATTGAGCATGACGGCAAGGGTGGCATGGTCGAGGAATTCACTGGTAAACTGCTCGTTCAGCAGGAGCCTGATGCCTCTTCATTCCCCTCTGGTGGTATCCGCTCGACCTTTGAGGCCCGTGGTTATTCTGCTTGGGATCCTACATCACCTGTGTTCATTATTGATGATACGCTGTGTATTCCTACCGTATTTATATCATACAGTGGTGAGGCACTCGACTATAAAGCCCCACTGTTGCGTGCCCTGCATGCTGTTAACGTGGCTGCTACGGAAGTTTGCCACTACTTCGACCCCACAGTTAAAAAGGTTCAGAGCAATCTCGGTTGGGAGCAGGAGTACTTCCTCGTAGACGAGGGCTTGTATGCTGCCCGTCCTGACCTGTTGCTGACGGGTCGTACCCTGATGGGTCACGATTCTGCAAAGAACCAGCAGATGGACGATCACTACTTCGGAAGCATTCCTGAGCGTGTGGCTGCCTTTATGCGCGACCTCGAGATCCAGGCTCTGGAGCTGGGTGTTCCCTGTAAGACACGTCATAATGAGGTAGCTCCTAACCAGTTTGAGCTGGCTCCTATCTTTGAGGAGACCAATCTGGCTGTTGACCATAACATGATGTTGATGTCGCTGATGAAGAAAGTGGCTCGCAAACACGGTTTCCGTGTACTGCTTCACGAAAAGCCATTTGCAGGCATCAACGGTTCTGGTAAACACAACAACTGGTCGCTCTCTACCGATAACGGCATTCTGCTGCATGCACCTGGTAAGACTGCTGAGGCCAACCTGCGCTTTGCTACGTTTATTGTTGAGACGCTGATGGGTGTTTACAAGCACAATGGTCTGCTGAAGGCCTCGATTATGAGTGCCACCAACGCTCACCGTTTGGGCGCTAATGAGGCACCTCCCGCTATCGTCAGCTCGTTCCTTGGCAAGCAGGTCAGTGAACTGCTCGACCATATCGAGAAGGCCGACAAGGATGATATTCTGGCAATGGCTGGTAAGCAGGGCTTGAAGATGGATATCCCTGAGATTCCTGAATTGCTCATCGACAACACCGACCGTAACCGTACCTCTCCATTTGCCTTTACCGGTAACCGTTTTGAGTTCCGTGCTGTAGGTTCTGAGGCCAACTGTGCATCGGCTATGATTGCTCTGAACAGTGCTGTCGCTGAGGCTTTGGCTGACTTCAAGAAGCGAGTTGATGCTAAGATTCCTGAGTTCGAGAAGAGGCTGAAGGGTACTGAGCACAGCGCTAAGTTCCATGCCATCATCGACGTGCTGCGCGAGGATATCAAAACCTGTAAGCCCATCCGCTTCGATGGTAACGGCTACTCTGACGAGTGGGTTGTTGAGGCTGAAAAGCGTGGCTTGGATGTTGAGAAGTCATGTCCGAAGATTTTCGAGCGTTACCTCGACAAGGAAAGCATTGACATGTTCGAGAGCCTGGGTGTCATGACTAAGAAGGAACTGGAGGCCCGCAACGAGGTGAAGTGGGAGACCTACACCAAGAAGATTCAGATTGAAGCCCGTGTACTGGGTGACCTCTCTATGAACCATATCATTCCTGTTGCTACACACTATCAGAGTCAGTTGCTGAAGAACGTTGGCAACATGGCAGTCATCTTCCCTATCGACACTGCCGACAAGCTCTCTGCCCGTAACAAGAAGATTATCGAGGAGATTGCTGAGCGCACTTCTGCTATCGAAAAGGGCGTTGAGGAACTTGTTGAGGCTCGTAAGAAGGCCAACAAGATTGAGGATGAACACAAGAAGGCCATTGCCTACCACGACAATGTAGAGCCCAAACTCGACACGATTCGTTATGAGATTGACAAGCTCGAACTGATTGTCGATGATGCACTCTGGCCACTGCCTAAATATCGTGAGCTGCTATTCATTAGATAAATTTGAAGTTTGCAAGTAAGCGAATGCAGAATCCAAGTTTACTTGGTTTTGCTGAGCGTGAGCGAATTCGAACGAGAGTTCAAGTTTGCAAGTAAGCGAAAGCAGAACGTTGTTCGCTTTAGCTATGAGACTCGATGCTGTGATAGCTTCGAGTCTTTTTTTCTTCCATCTTCCATCTTCCATCAGCCCTCAGCCCTCAGCCATCTTTTCGTGTCCTTTTTACTCTTTTAACGTTGAAATGGTGCATTATATAAAAGAAAATGCGTACCTTTGCAGACAATAAGTGAATAAAGAAATGATACAAGATATACCTGCTGGTAGAACAAAGGAAGATATAAAGGCCAGAGAACAAATCATCAAAGACTTCTATGCCCAATGGATTGCTGAGCATCCAGATAAGAAAGTCTTTAACATTACACTTGGTAAACATATCTGTGTTAAGTTCCTTTCCATTAACGAAACTTACGAAAAGGCCTCTCGCAGTTATGAGTCGACATTAGCCGTATTCAGACTGACGGAGATTTTGGAAAAGGCGACGTTTGTAGAAGAACTACCTGCTAAGCGTAATACTCGCAATCAGAAACAATTTGAGAAGTTGTTAGTTATGCGATATGAGAATATCAAACTGACGGTTGGCCTTCAACGCTCCAACCAAGACCTAGTACAATACTGCATCACGGTTCCCCAGCTGCACAAATAAAACAAGACCATCAACTCCGAAGAGTGATGGTCCGTATAGTTGGGGCTCGAAACGACCTTAAGGCCATAAAGGTTGTCATCCTTTCTGCGAATTCCCCTATTTGACGCTGCAAAGATACGAATTAATAATGAAACTTCCAAATTTTGCGCAAGGCGAATGCAGTTAAATTTATTTAAAACTGCTGAGCCGCAGCCAAAATTCAGCAAAAAGCTAAATTTTTGAGCAGCGAAATCAAAAAAAAGTTCATTTTTTGTTTGATGAGTCGCGAGAAAATTCGCTAAAGGCAAGTAAATCGAGATTTATTTTTAGTTTCTACCGAAAATTCCTTCTTCCATCTTCCCTCTTCCATCTTCCCTCTTACATCTTACATCTGACATCTTCCCTCTTTTCGTGTCCTTTTTACTCTTTTAACGTTGAAATTGTGTGTAATATGAAAAATAATTCGTAACTTTGTACGCGAATTCATCAATAATTGCAATTATGACTCAACTGACAGTTTCAATAGAGGATGTTTCCATGCTTGACCAGATTAAGCAGGCCATCAGTCTGATACGTGGCGTGAGTAGCGTCACGCTGAAGCGTCGTAGGAAGACCAGCATGGACCGCGCCATCGAAGATATAGAGCAGGGGCGCGTCTACAAGTACGACAGTCTGGATGACTTGATAAAGGAGATTGAGGGATGACGAAATACGAACTGCGCATCACCGGCGAGTGCAAGCAGAATCTGAAAATCTGCAAGAAGCGGGGCCTGCCGATGCAGGAACTGTGGGATGTTGTGGCCAAGTTGCTGCGCGGCGAGAAGCTCGACGAGAAGTATCAGGCTCACCAACTGCACGGCAACCGCAAGGGGCAGTGGGAATGCCACATCCAGCCCAACTGGCTCCTTGTTTGGGAGCAGAATGAAACAGAACTCATTCTTATATTGGTAAATGCAGGAACTCATTCCGATCTTTTCGGAAAGAACAAACGATAACCAACTACCGAACGACTTTAACCGAGATGGGATTTCAGGTATGAGAAAGATTGAGGTGATAACATTGTTTAACGCGAATTGTTTGGCCATGTCAAATAATTCGTTAACTCACTCACTCACTCACTCACTCACTCACTCACTCACTATATTCCTTATTAACTAAAAAGACATTGAGCGACGACACTTGTGTCGGCGCACGATGGCGATATACGGCTTGCCCTGCATTCGTGCGGGGCAAGCCGCTGTGTTTTTTTACCCCACGAGACAAATAAAGTTAAACCATTAAACATAAACAATTAAAAAGAAAATGAGAACGACAAGACAGAAATTCAATCTCATCCTCATCCTCGCCGCGATGCTCACGATGGCGCAGACGGCGTGGGCAGGAACGAAAATCGAGACGAGAACCGCGACGTTCTACATGGACGGTTGCACGTCGGGTAGGACGACGCTTCAGGACGACCATACACTGGTTAGCGGGGGGGGTATGGTGCTTCACTATTCGAACAAGACGCCAGACCAAGATAAAATTCAACTAACCACAAATGGTGGTAGAAAGATTACGACCTTCCGCAGAAGTGTTATTCAATGTGAGGGAGTCATTGAGTTTACCAATCTGGAAGGAACTGTGAAAAGCGTTGAACTCACTAATTTCGCATTCTACAATAGTGGCATGCAAATGTACATTGGTCTTAACAAGAACAATACTTCAACTTTGCTGCATCTGCATGGAGACAATAGCGATTACGATTTCCCGTCGAATGATAGCAATATGCCTACAAACTCTGCTACCTTTGAGGGCAGTATAGATGTCAGCGCAACCAATCCCCTGAGAATTATGTTTTCTGGCATAGAAGGAACTGGCGGCAACTTCGCGTTTAGTGACGGCACCATCGTTATTACCTATGAAATTGAGGTGCAAGAAACACAAGACCCCGGTCATACGTTCTCATTTAGTAAGACCGACAACACGCTGACTGCCACATGTACCAGCACCAGTTCCGCCCACAAATGCGGCCTTACAGAGCGTAAGTCCACACTGACGCTGACTGTTAATGATGCATCTTTTGATTCGCAAAGGCACAATGCATCCCTCAACCTGACAGACTTCATGAATGAGACGGGCATTACTGACATTACTGCCTCCTTCGTTTATCGGAATAGGGCAACCAGTGAGGAAAGCAACATGGCACCATCCGCAATCGGCGACTACACAGTAACCGCTACCGTCACTATCGGCGACGGCTACAATTATAACTGCACGCTGACCAAGGACTTCAGTATCTTGGCAGGATATAAGGTCAACAACATCTACTCGCAGTTCAGCCTGAGCAAGAGTTCGGCTTTGGAGGGCGAAACGATGACTATCACCTACACGCAGAAGATGGACGAAAGCCTTGATGGGCTGACCCTGAAGGGCGCGACATCGGGCAATAACATCGCCTACACCAAAAGTGGAAACACCTACACGTTCAACATGCCCGCCGAGGACGTAAACATCAACGCCACAATTACGTATCCGCTGAATGAAAACAACATCACGCAGAGCGGCGACACCTACACCATCAAGACTGCCGAGGGCTGGAACTACTTCTGTCAGCGCTTGGAAGTGGATGGCGACTTGAACGGTTTCAGTGGCAAGACCGTGATGCTGGCTGGCAACATCACCGTGACAACGATGGCAGGCAGCACAGACCATCCGTTCAAGGGCACGTTCGACGGTGACGGCCATACGCTGACCTTCAACTACACCGCTGACAGGACTAATTGCGCCCCATTTCGCATAACCGACGGCGCCACCATCCGCAACCTCCACGCAACGGGACAAATAGAGGGCGGTGAGCAACACTACTTGAGCGGTCTTGTAGGCTCTGCCAGCGGCAATCTCACCATCGAGAACTGCCGCGTGAGCACCCAAATCAGCAGCACCGTCAGCGGCATTGCCAACAACGGCGGCTTCGTGGGCTTACTGAGTTCGCATTACAACCAATGCTACATCACGGGCTGTGTGTTCGACGGACTCATCTACAACCCCAACTATTCCGGCACGACTTACGGCTGCGGTGGTTTCGTCGGCGGCTTTTCGCAGTACGGATATGCCATACTGAAAGACTGCCTCTTCCTGCACGGCCAGTACGACAACGGCGGCGGCAAATGCGAACTATGGTGGGGAAATGAGAACGATAAGAACAGCACGTTCCTCCACCGTAGCAACGACTACGGCGGGGGCACGCTGACCAACTGCTATTACGTTGACACACACGGCAGAAAGCAAGGTGCACCTGCCGTAGAATCAGCAACCGCCCCCACTAACTTCGCCCACCTCGGAACCCCGACCGACCACTGCTTCATGAAGACCTACGGGCGCCTCATGGTCTTCAACAACAAGTACTACACGCCGCCATACGGCGACCTGGTGGAGACGTACGACTTCAGCGGGGTGAAGAGTTACAACATTGAGTACGACGACAAGCCCCTCGGCATCCCCGACATCACGTCGCCACTGTCGGTGCCCTTACTGCGCTACAAACGCACGTTCACCAATGGAAAGCCCGTGACGGTGATGATGCCGTTCAACTTCACGAAGAGCGCCTTCAAGAAGAGTGGCTCCAGCGACGGTCTGACTGGTCATTTCTATGAGTTCAAGGGCATCCGTCTGGATGTGAATGTGTCGAACAAATGGGTGGCTGTAATGAAGGAAGTAGGCAGCGACGATGCTAACGAAGTGACCACGATGAAGGCCAACACGCCGTACCTCTACGTACCTGACGAGGAACCGCAGTATTGGTACATCGATAATGGCGGCTCCGGTGTCAACATCTTCACCGAGGGCAACGAAGGCGGCACGAAGGTGACCCCGTATGACGGCACTGCGGATTTTGCCTGGAACAAATGGGACTTCATCGGCACCTACCAGCCGCGCTACTGGAGCGACAGCGAGAACCCTGAGGAAATCGGAAAGGTGTATGGCTTCGCAGGAGTGGAAAAGGTGGTGGACGAACGACTCGTAGTGGCCGGCGACTTCGTGAGGGCGAAGAGCGGCGCGAAGATTCGCCCAACATCGTGCTACCTGATGTGGACGGGCAGCGAGCCCAGCAACGATAACCTCGTGCTCACCTTGCCCGAGCACTTCAAGATACTCAGCGTCGATGGTCAGCCCTACACCGGCAACGGCCAGGACCTCAGCAAGGGTTCCACGATTATCATCGAGCTTGAGGAGGGGTACAGTGCCGACAACGTCGAAGCCACGGAACAATCGGACAGCGGCAATGGCTTCACCCCATCCACCCCACCCAGCGAGATACCCGATTACAATGACTGTATAGAATAAGCCATCGGCGACATGAACAACTTTGTAGAACAATATTTATAAGAGATTGAAATGAAACAGAATAAGAATATACTTCGCGCAGCCCTCCTGCTGCTTCTGGTCATCGCCGCCCCCGAAGCCCGCGCACAACAACTCATTACCGACAACGGTGACGGCACCTACACCATCACCATGCCCGCTGGCAACGTAACGGTGACGGCAGATGTGAAGAAACTGCTGGCACATAAGGATATCATGACCAAAGTAGAGACGCAGGAATGGACAGGTAATGTGCTGACATTCGACGCCAACAACGTTAAAGTATGGGACGGCACCACACAGTTGACCGAAACGACCGACTACACCGTGGCGGCTCCGACCGGCACACTGCAGGATACGGGCGACTACCCCGTCACCATCACCGGTGCAGGCAAATACGCAGGAGAAGTGGTAGCAATGTTCACCATCAAGGGCAAACCTCTTGTTATTCAGGATAACGAAGGCCATGACGTTCAGTCGGTGGATAACGCCTACACCATTACTACCGACCAGCGAGGCGGTGCGACGTTGACACTGGTGACGCCAGAGCCTACCACACCTGAGACTCCTCCCACCATCGTAACCGTTGATATACCAACGCCAGTAGTGGTGGATCACGTGGATTTGGACCGCATATTCGAGGCTGGCAAAGCTTGTACACTGTATCTGCCGTTCAGCATCGGTGTCGACAAATTAGCTGGCGGTACGTTCAACACATTTGTGGGTGTGAACACGGCAGTGACGCCTTGGGAAGTGCAGTACAGTCCAGTTACGACGGGCGAAATTGCAGCCAATACGCCGTATATCTTTATACCAGACGGCTCGAACGGCGGAAAGATTGTGGTGAACAACGGTGAGGAAAAGGTAACAGTCTGCACGGCAAATCAACATACGACGGAAAATGGCCAATGGGACTTCATCGGCACCTACGAGCGCATCATGTGGACACACAATACCAGTGATCCTGAGTACACCGCAGCCCGTGAGGCAGAGATTGGTAGCATCTATGGCTTCGCTGCCGAGGAGAAAAGCGGTGCTACCGTTGGACAATTCGTAAAAGTGACCAACAACGTGTGGATCAACCCGATGCGCGCCTACTTGAAAAACTCGGGTGGTGTAGCAGCCCCTGGTTTGAACGGTGAGGCACCAACGACGGAACTGCCGGAAGCCATGAAGGTGGTGATTGTCGAGGGCAGCGAGACAACAAGCCTCACCCCCAACCCCTCTCCATGGGGCGAGGGGAGTGGATACTGGTATACACTCGAAGGTCAGAAGCTGAACGGTAAGCCTGCGAAGAAGGGACTGTATATCCATAACGGCAGAAAGGAGGTAGTTAAATGAAGAAAGAATATGTAACTCCTCAGTTCGCGGTAATCGAGATGAAATATCAGGGAATGCTGGCTTACAGTGGTGCTGGCCTCGGTGCTCCCGAGTTCAACCCAGAAGGTGACTTCGACTGGGTAGAAAAAGGCTACCAATTCGGTGGCTGGGACGTTGAATGAGGGCTGAGGGCTGAGGGCTGATGTCTGATGTCTGAAGTAAGATGTCTGAAGGATGAAGGCTGATGGCTGAAGTCTGAAGAATGATGGGATTTTTGGAGCGTGTTGTGTCAATGATAGTGATGCAGCACGCTCATTTTTTTAGACAAACTCTTAAAGGAACAAAAATAAATGGAACAAACAATTATCGAAGATACAGAAGAAGCGTTTAATATTTACTAACATTGTACTCGTATTCAGATTCACGTCTGGGTGCGAGTTCTTTTTTGTATTAACCCGAGTGGGGTGAGTATCTCGAGATTGTAATAGCAGCGCTGCATTCATCTCCTCACAACACGAAGGTGAATGAAGCAGAAAAAGGCTGGCCGAACAAGCCAGCGGCAGCGCGAGAAAAGGCGTTATCCTTTTAATGAGTCGACAAAGCTCATTGAGTTGATTGATAAGAAGTACTACGGCGACGTGGTGAAGTTGACAGAACGGCTGAAACCCTATCTGACAGATGGGGTAAAGGGGCCTTTTTTGCTTACAGGTCTGTTCTTTGATTTGGAAGCGGTCAGTGGTCAGCGTCAGTATGTCATTGACGAGCTGGCTTTGTTCCTTAAAAAAGTGAAGGATAACGGTGGACTGAAATACAGTCAAAATGTGTTTTTCCGCTATCTTTCATGCCCCGAACACTGCAATCTTGCAATTTCTGAAAATTCGCTGAAAGCCCTGATTTCAGAGGCAATCCAACGACAATCCTAACTTTACGACGGTAGAACTATAAATGTCATTCAAAGTCATCTTGACGATGAATTGGATGTAGGACTTCATTTCCAGACTGCATGTCATCCTTATCGATAAAAGCTGCCTCCAAATTGAAGTCATAAGGCAAAATTAACCTTATAAGTTGGCGCAATCTCGACTTTTTTGTGAGATTGCGCCAGTTTATAGAGTTATTATTTGGCGCAATCGCTTATTTTTTGTAACTTTGCGCCAGATTATAAATAATGACGATATGGAAAAATCTATTATTGGTCGCGAAAAAGAGAAGATGGAGTTGAAGAATTACATTTCTTCAGAACAATCAGAGTTTGTTGCCATCTATGGCAGACGTCGTGTGGGCAAGACTTTTCTTGTGAAGGAACTGCTGGAAGGTAGATTTACCTTCAGAATGACAGGGAAAGAGAATGCTCGCCTTGGAGACCAATTACTGAATTTCTCATACGCACTGGAAGATTTCTTCCACGACGGCCTGGTGCCCAAGAGCTGGACAGAGGCTTTTCGAATGCTCTCCAAAAACATTGAGAAACTGGGAGAGGGTACTAAGATCATCTTCATTGACGAACTTCCCTGGCTTGACACACCGAAATCCCGTTTTCTTGGAGCGCTGGAGCACTTCTGGAATGACTGGGCCTACTATCGGAATGACATCAAGTTGATTGTCTGTGGTTCGGCCACATCATGGATGCTAAAGAAACTGATCAACGCCAGAGGTGGGCTGCACAACCGTGTTACCCACAAGATGCTGGTTTCCCCCTTCTGTCTTGAGGAAACAGAGCAATACTTCCAGAGCAAGGGTTTCAACTATGAGCGACCTGAGATTATCGACTGCTACATGGCTGTCGGGGGAGTCGCCTACTATTTGTCGTTGTTTAGCAGGGACAAAAGCGTAGCAGAGAACATCAACGACCTTTGCTTTACCAGAGGAGGGGAATTGACCGACGAATTCAACAAACTATACGACTCCCTTTTCAAAAAGGCCGAGAATCATATCGCAGTCATCAATGCACTCAGCAATAACAGGAAAGGAATGACCCGTCTTGAGTTAATCAGCAAGACAAAGTTGCCGAATAACGGCAATCTCACCACACTGCTCAAAGAATTGGAAACCTGCGAGTTCATTCGTTCGTATCAGCCTTTCGGTAAGGAAAAGAAGGACAAGACGTTCCAACTAACAGACCAGTTCTCGCTGTTCTATCTCCATTTTATGAAAATCGGAGGGAATTACGGCAAGAATTATTGGATGCAGATGATTGGAAAACCAGAATACAGCGCATGGTCGGGCTATGCTTTTGAGACCGTTTGTCTGCATCATGTCGAACAGATTGTAAGTGCTTTAGGTATTAGCGGAGCCTATTATTCGCCTTGTTCTTGGACATACCGCCCATCAGACGCAGTCAAAAATGATGCTAATGCAGATGAGGATCTGAGAAGAGGTGGACAAATCGATTTGCTGATAGATAGGAAAGACAAGACTATCAGCGTATGCGAAATGAAGTACTCTGGCGGCGAATATGAGATAACAAAAGCATATGCCAACCATGTAGAAGAGCGTCTGCGGACATTTAGAAAAGTAACGAACACGAAGAAATCCTTTTCAATAGTTTACGTTACGCCCTTCGGATTATACAATAATATGTACGCGAGAAAAGTCAACAAACAGATAACGGCAGACGATTTATTCAAAAAAAGCTAGACGGCCTCAGGTCAGAATGTCGCCATGCTTGCGATGCTAACGCAGCACACGGTTGCCTGGAATCACGAGGGACAGGTCAACTGATACAACTCCTTAGCGTGAATCAAAGGCAACAATTTCATTCTTTTGCTTGATGACATAAGCTTCGCACCCAGTTCTGTTAGATACCCTTGGAGTTTAGCGTGGATAAAATCATCCATGTCGGGAATGGCACAATAAAAATTTGAAAGAACTGATGCATTATCAATTCTTTCAAATACTAAGTCTATATATTCTTCGTTATTTCCAGACTGCATTGTACTTTCGCAACACTTTTTCTGAACGAAGAACACTTTCTTTCTCCGACTGATTCAAATTGCCTGTACGAGCACGAACCAGCGCTTCACGAAGCTCTTTCGCAAATTTTACTTGATAAAGATAATGTAAAGCTACTCAAAACAGCACATCATGCATTTTCTTAAAAATCGCTGAAAGCCCTGATTTCAGAGGCAATTCGGCGACTTTTTTAACATATTTTTGGTAACCCGAAAAACACGAAATTCTTAGGTGGATAAGAAATGACTTCCTAACTTCGCAGTCGGAAAGCGCTTTCAACAAGTAAAAAAGTAAAAAACAAAAAAAGAAAAAAGATGATATTATGATTGCAAAGAACAATATCTTTAACATCCGGAAAGGATTAGGAGCGAAATGGCAGGGAGAAACGGGAGCCAGAAAGGGCTTCGTGGAGTTTGAGACACGCGAGTACGGCATACGGGCGTGGATTGTGTTGATGCACAACTACAGAGTGAAGCACAAATGCGCCACCGTGCGCGCCATCATCACACGCTATGCACCGCCCAACGAGAACCAGACAGAGGCGTACATCAAGTTCTGCCGTGAGCGGGTGTATAAGTCGGACACAACGTGGCTCAGCACCACCGCTGACTATGTACGTCTGGGCTGTGCAATGGCGAAGATGGAGACGGGTACCGTGCTCACGGCGCAGGACATATACGACGTCATGTGCAAGTATAACGTGTACTTTTTATCGGACAAAGAAATTTTCAGTATTGAATAAGAAGAAAGGATATAAAGAAATGAAAAATATAAGTATCGTCATCTTCGACTACCTGCGCAGCAACGGACAGCTGGACCGCACGGAGCGCCTCTTCGACAAGGAGGTGATGCGGAATCTTGGTAAAACACTTAGAATGCTTGGCACGGAATTGTATGATGAAGACAGAAGAGATTAAAAACGACATTGTTCGCCAGTTAGAGAACAATGGACTGAAAAAAGGCGACAGGGAGCAGCGCATTAAACTGCTCCTGACCCACGCCTACGTGGCTGTAAGGATGTACTGGGCAATGAGTCCTGAGGACAGATTTCTGGCTTCGCAATATAACAAAAAATTCCGTCGTTCTTTTTCGCTCAGAAATTTCTTAAAAGAGCGTAAAACAAACAGCAGAAAAAGTTCTCTCCCCCCTGCGCCTCCCATACTTAAAAAAGAATATAAAGAAAAAACGGATAAAAACACACCCACCGATTCGCGCGTGAAGAGGACATTGAAGGTCAGGAAAGAAGAGTTTTGGAACGAGTTGTTGACGTATGAAGGAAAGTACGATCGGCAGACATTGCTGAAGTTCTACTACTACTGGGCAGAGCAGGTGTCGGGACGGCGGAAAATGAGAAAGGAACTCGAAACATCGTGGGAAACGGCTTACCGACTGGCAGGATGGTCGATGCGCAGTTATCAAGCCAACGACGAGACTGCTACCCTGCGTCTGGAGCGTGCGAAAGCCAAGAGTACACAAAAAGATTGCAACGCCACACTCGCAAGGCGAGAACCCTCCCTTTTGTGTACTGCCGAGCGTGAGGAGGCCAATGCCAGGCTGGAGCGGGAGATTGCAGAGCGCAAGCAGGGTGCCGTGTCGTACGAAGAATATCTTAAAATGAAACATTAAAGATTAAACATTAAAT
>CAMHTW010000036.1 GCA_946188165.1 uncultured Prevotella sp. | reverse complement strand
AGCAGGATGCCCCGGGCTATTCGATGCGCGGCACCCTCTACGGCATCAGCAATGCCGAGGCTGCCGAACTGGGCGCCTATACCCTGCAGCAGGACGGCAAGTGGCATCCTGTGATGTCTGACACCGACAATCACCGTGCTGCCCGCATCCTGCCTTACCGTGCCTATCTGTTGCAGAACCGTGGCGTAGCAGGTGCCCGTGCCATCGGCATGACGCTGGAAGACGTGACAGGCATCGAGCAGTTGCGCACCATCGACAGCGACGGTACAGAGCGCATCTACGACCTGAATGGTCGTCAGTTGTCAACTCCGACAACGGGAATCAATATTATCAATGGTAAGAAAGTTATTAAAAGATAAACGGCAATGAAGAAGATAAAGATAATGAATATGCTGCTCGGGGGCCTGCTGGTCCTCGGCAGCCTTACCGCTTGTGGTGGTGACGATAGCACAGATACCCCCCCAACACCTCCAGAGAAGGTGGCAACGAGTGTGAAGGTAGATTATAGTGCCACTGTTTCGCAGCAGCTGCTCGACGTAGCAACGGTCACCGTGCGCTATATCGGTGAGAATGGTCAGGTGGCACAGGAACAGATGTCGTCCACCACCTGGACGAAGCGTGTCACCATCCCATTGCCAGCCAAGGCAGGTCTGAACATCCAGCCCACGCTGAAGGGTAGTGTGGCTGATGGGGAATACACCCTCAGCGCCAAAGGTCAGGTGGCCTACAGCTGGCTTGACCAGGATGGTCAGCAGCTCAACGCAGGAGCCACGGAGAAAACACCCGATATGGAGGCAGTGTTCTATGCCGACGGTCTGGGACAGTATCTCGGTGCTATCACCGCCAACTGTCAGCTGGCTCGTGCCTTTGCCAAGGACTTCTCTGTTTCTGAAACCACTGTCGCCTGGGGCGGCAATGTGGGTGACGACAGCACCCAGGGCACTGGCATCGCAGACGACGGCGCCACTGAGGACAACCGATAGGGTGATGGATGATGTATGATGGCTGAAGGAAGAAGGCTGATGGCTGATGTAAGATGGAAGATGGGGCTGTGCACTGCACTGTTCGCTATCCATTGTTTACTCTTCACTTCCTGCACCAAGGAGGGCGACACGATCTACAAGCCCACACCTGGCGAGGAACAACCCGCCACGACACCGCTGGTGACGGTAATCTACGGCCCCAACAGTTTGGGCGACCGCTCGTACTGCGACCTGATATACAAGGGCGTGGAGGCAGCCGCCAAGCAGTATGGTGTGCGTACCCTGCAGCTGGCACCTGAGAGCGAGGAGCAGGGACTGGCCTATTTGGAGACGATGTTCAGCCAGATGGAGAACACCACCGACACCGTCAGACGATTGTTCATCACACCAAGTCCCGTGTATGATGCTTACATCCGCAAGAACAACAAACGACTGGAGAAGAACCCCTATGCCGACCTGCTGTATATGGAGACCACCACACCGCTGGAGGGCAAGGGTTCTACCTTCTATATTGACTACTACGGCGCCATGTATATGGGCGGCTGTATGGCACACTATGGCGTCTCTGATTTGCTCACCGTGTTGTTGGCCAATCCCTATACGCAGACCGTTCGAGAGGCAGGCGAGGGATTCATAGCAGGCTATAACGACTCACGCCATTGGAACGATCAGTATCCTGTTCAGCTGCATGTGCGCTATCTGAGTGACGAGCCCGTGGGCGGTTTTACGATGGCCGACACCACTGCCATGCGCATTTATCAAGAGGAAAAACATTACTTCAGTGAGGAAGAAGATAATAATGTAACTTTCGTCCCGATATGCGGAGGAGCCATGCACGCCATCTTCCGTGCTTTGCACACTAATTCACTTCTCTACGACTACGACTGTTACGTAGGCATTGATGGCGACATGTGCTACGACAACGAGTCCTGTCTCTTCTCGGTTGTAAAGCATATCGACAAGGTGATGGTTGATTATATTGGACTATGGCTCAAGGAATCGATGCCTAAGCACCAGACACTGGGGCTTGCTGACGGGGCTACTGGCACCATCAGGGAGGGATACCAATATGCCGGTGCTAATGGATATGAGTATTTCAAAAAGCGGGTTGATTTGGACAGCCTGCGCCAAGTAGCTATCAGAAAGGAGGTGGAGCGATATGAGAAGTAAGATGGTAGATGGAAGATGGATGATGTGGCTGTGCGCCGTAGGGCTATTCATGATTCATTGTCTGGTATTCACTTCTTGTAAGACGGAGGACGACAACATCATCTATAAGGACTCGCGCCGCTGGGTGACGAAGACGGTGGCCGTGGTGGCACCGCTTAATGACCCCATCATGAAGGCTCGTCTGGAACGCACCGCCGACTGGATGCTTCAGAGCCTGCACAACGCCCAGTTGCACGACACACTGTGTATCGACCTGAAACTGGAGTGGTACGACGAGTACGGCAACAACATGAAAGCATTAGGCGAACGGCTGGCTAACCGCGATGACCTGTTGGCCGTCATTGGTCCCTTCGACAGCGACAATGTGGAGCAGCTGGCGCCCTACTGTCAGCAGACCAAGAAACCGCTCATCCTGCCCACCGCCACCAGCGAGACTGTCATCCGACGCTTTGCCATCACCAGCACAGGCGACGGACAGCAGCCCTTCCTCTGGTCGCTCACAGAGACCGACGTATCGCTGGCAGAATTAGTCATGTCATACTATGCGGATTTCCTCATGGGGGCTGACATGAAAGAGTATGAGATTACTGGCTCGAAGCAAGCTGCACTCTATGCGCCTGCCGGTACCTACGGTCAGACATTTGTGGAGTGGGCTCCTTTCCAGGCCAACGAACTCGGCATCAGTTTTATAGTGTGCGAACAGTATGCCGACACCACTGCTTTCTATCAGAACCTGCGTGCGTATTACGATGAAATTGGCAGTGTCGTAGGGGCAAGCTTAAATATTCCTCAGTTCCTTGTTGTCAACGATGTGAGGCAGGTCTATGATATATCCCGCATCCGTATCGAATGGTGGGGGATTAATCCTGACGAGTGGTTTTCTAATGATTTTTTGGGCAGGCTCATAGTGAGATGGTCACCCGTCTATTATGTGCTTCCCAATTTGACTGATGAAGGCATCGCCAATTTGGGTCCCCACGGTATTATCTTGATTGACGAGTATCAGGGGTTCTCACCCTACGCCGACCCGATGACGGGCTTCGAGATGAGCTATGAGGCCCGCTATGACACCAAGCCTACCTTTGCAGAGTGCAAGTTCTACGACGCACTGCTGCTGGCAGCCTTTGCGTCGAACTACCTGGAGCACCACCCAGAGGTGACTAATCTGAACGATGCCATCATTGATATCTGCACCACCGATAATATGCTTTCCGGCTACGCATGGAGTGAGACGGGCATGGAGCTTTACCTCTCGGCCCTCGAACAGGGGCAGCTGATCGGATTCAAGGGTGCCTCAGGTGCCGTGCAATTCGACAGCCAGTGCTATACAGCCGCCTTGAATACGACTTACGTCAACTGGTATATCAATGAAGGGAAAATCTACCATCGTAGTTATTTCAGCACGACGGGTAATGCCCAGACTGGTCAGACGCTGGCGTCGTGGAACTATCTGATGAAGGATGCCGAGAAGAAGTTCGACTCCGAATACAGCAAGAGCATCGCCCCAATCACCTACCCTGCCCTCACCAATCAGTATGCCGTCTTGGTACAGGGCAGCAACGGCTGGAGCAACTACCGCCACGAGGCCGACGTGCTGAGTATTTACCAGATGCTGAAGGCTGGCGGCTATGACGACGACCATATCATACTGATTACCGCCGACGACTGCGCCAACGCACCGGAAAACAAAGATGCGGGTGCCGTGCGTACCGACCCTAACGGCAAAGACCTGCGTCAGGGTGCCGTCATCGACTACAAGAATGCCGACCTCACGCCACAGGACATCTGTAACATCCTCAAGGGTGTGAAGACCGATAAGACGCCCGTGGTGTTGCCCAGCGACGCGGGACAGAACGTGGTGTTCTTCTGGAGCGGTCACGGTCGTAGCAAGGAGGTTAACGGCAGCAATGAGATGGTGTGGCGCACCAATCCCACCGGACAAGGCATGACTGCACAGATGCTGTCTGCGACACTACAAGAAATGGCCGACAACAAGCAGTTCCGTCAGATGCTTGTCTGCCTTGAACCGTGTTATTCGGCCAATATGGGGCAAGCCCTTGAGGGCATCCCCGGCGTGTTGGCCATCTGTTCGGCAGGTGCCTACGAGCAGTCGTTTGCCGACGCGTGGAGTAATGAATTAGGTGTATGGATGTGCGACCGCTTCAGCCGTAACCTCATCGGCCACGCCACTGAATATCCCGACGGCACCTATCGCGATCTGTATCTGTACTGTGCGCGGCATACGTTGGGTTCACACGTAGGCATCTACAACTATGCCAACTTCGCCAATCTCTATACCACAGGTCCGAAGGACTTTTTTGTCAAGAAGTAAAGATGTAAGATGTAAGATGTAAGATGTAAGAAGTAAGATGTAAGATGTAAGATGTAAGATGTAAGATGTTGGATGTAAGATGTAAGAAGTAAGAGGTGTGCATATGCTTTTTGGTGCATTTCATTTTTTTTAGTATTTTTATTTTGGTAATTTATGGATTGTTGCTACCTTTGCAGGCGATATGGATGAAATGAATCATACGGAGGTACAACCTCAAGAGCCTGAACACCTGGTGCTTCGCACGGAAGGACTGGTGAAGATATATGGTAAGCGCACCGTGGTGAACGATGTGTCGTTCGACGTGAAACAGGGCGAAATCGTGGGACTGCTGGGACCCAACGGTGCTGGTAAGACGACGTCGTTCTATATGACTACGGGACTGATTGTGCCTAACAAGGGACATATCTATCTGGGCGACGAGGATGTGACAACCTATCCCGTTTACAAGCGTGCCCGTGCCGGTATCGGCTATCTGGCTCAGGAGGCTTCTGTCTTCAGAAAAATGTCGGTAGAGGATAATATCCTGTCGGTATTGGAAATGACGGGTAAGCCCCGTAGCTACCAGTTAGAGAAACTGGAGAGTCTGATTAAGGAGTTCCGTCTGGAGAAAGTTCGTAAGAACCTGGGTGACCGCTTGTCGGGTGGTGAGCGTCGTCGTACGGAGATTGCCCGCTGTCTGGCCATCGAACCTAAATTCATCATGCTTGACGAGCCTTTTGCCGGTGTTGACCCCATTGCCGTAGAGGATATACAGTTTATTGTGTGGAAGCTGAAAGACCTGAACATCGGCATCCTCATTACTGACCATAACGTGGAGGATACACTGTGTATCACCGACCGTGCCTATCTGCTGTTCGAGGGACGCATCCTGTTCCATGGCTCTCCTGAAGAACTGGCTGCTAATCCGATTGTGCGTAAAAACTATCTGACGGAGTCGTTTGTTCTGCGCCAGAAAGATTTCTCGGCATTGGAGGAACAGCGTAAACAGGAAGAGATGGATGACTAACTACTGATTAGTTAATAATTCATAATTCATAATTCATAATTCATAATTAATTACTACCTTTGCAGCCAATTTGCAAAAGACGTGTATATAATTAAATAAGGTATAAAAGAGATGAATATTCAATTTGAAGCTCCTGATAAGGTGAATGGTCTGATGACCATTACGTTGGAGAAAGAAGATTATCAAGGTGAAGTCGAGAAGACTCTGAAAGACTATCGTAAGCGTGCCAACATTCCTGGTTTCCGTCCTGGTCAGGCTCCTATGGGCATGATTAAGCGCCAGTTTGGTGCCAGCGTCAAGGTTGACGCTGTGAACAAGATATTAGGTGAGAAACTGTATGGCTATGTTCAGGAAAACAATATTCACATGTTAGGTGAGCCTCTGCCCAATGAGCATCAGGAACAACTGGATTTTGAGGGTGATGCAGCGTTGACCTTTAAGTTCGATATCGCTGTGGCTCCTGACTTCAAGGCAGAGCTGACTGGTAAGGATAAAGTTGACTATTATAATATCACTGTTGACGACAAACTCATCGACCAGCAGGTTGAGATGTATCAGAGCCGTGCCGGTCAGTATGAGAAAGCTGAGCAGTACGATGCTGAGCAGCGCGATATGCTGAAGGGCGACCTGCGCGAGTTGGATGCTGATGGTAATGTCAAGGAAGATGGTATTACCGTTTCTGAAGCAGCCCTGATGCCTCAGTATATGAAGGCTGACGACCAGAAGAAACTGTTTGACGGCTGTAAGCTGGGCGATATCATTACATGGAATCCCCGCAAGGCCTATCCCGACAGTGATGTCGAAATTAGCAGCCTGCTGAAAATTGAGAAGAACCAGGTGGCAGAGCATACCGGTGATTTCACTTTCCAGGTAACTGAAATCAGCCGTTATGTGAAGCATGAGGTAAACCAGGAACTCTTCGACCAGGTATTCGGAGAGGGTAACGTGAAAGACGTTAAAGACTTCCGTCAGAAGATTGCTGACCAAATCAGCCAGCAGTTCAAGGCAGACAGCGACTATAAGTTCCTGTTGGACGTCCGTGCCCACATGGAAAAGAAGGTTGGCAAGCTCGAGTTCCCCGAGGCTATCCTGAAGCGTGTGATGCTGAACAACAACAAAGACAAGGGTGCTGACTTTGTCGAGAAGAATTTCGATGCCAGCATCAAGGAGTTAGGCTGGCACCTCATCAAGGAACAGTTGGTTGCTGCTCAAGGCATTAAGATTGAGGACGCTGATCTGAAGAATGTGGCCAAGGAAGCTGCCCGTGCTCAGTTTGCTCAGTATGGCATGTCGAACATTCCTGACGAGTATCTTGAGAACTATGCTCAAGAGATGCTGAAGAAGCGTGAGAATGTTGACGGACTGGTAGACCGTGCCGTTGACGTTAAGCTGACTGCTGCTCTGAAGAATGTTGTGAAGTTGAACGAGAAGGACATTACTCTCGAAGACTTCCAGAAACTGTTGCAGGAAAAATAAGAGCTTTGGGCATTTTATAATTCTTTAACCAAAAAAAAGAGTCGGGATGTTTTGCGTTCCGACTTTTTTGTGTAACTTTGTATCTACTTTTGGAATATGAATATGAAAAACGATTTTAGAAAATATGCTACCAAGCATCTTGGAATTAATGGTCTGGTGCTCGACGAAGTCATGAGTGCACAGGCTCAGTATCTGAATCCCTACATCCTTGAAGAGCGTCAGTTGAACGTGACTCAGATGGATGTCTTTTCACGTTTGATGATGGACCGCATCATCTTTTTGGGTACGCAGATTGACGACTATACAGCCAATACACTACAGGCTCAGTTGCTGTATCTTGACTCTGTGGATTCCGGTAAGGATATCAGCATCTATCTGAATTCTCCTGGCGGTAGCGTAACTGCCGGGTTAGGTATCTATGATACCATGCAGTTTATCTCCAGTGATGTTGCTACCATCTGTACGGGTATGGCTGCTTCGATGGCTGCCGTCCTGTTGGTGGCCGGTGCTGAGGGCAAGCGCTCAGCACTGCCTCATAGTCGTGTGATGATTCATCAGCCCTTAGGTGGTGTGCAGGGTCAGGCATCAGATATCGAGATTGAGGCCAAGGAGATTATGAAATTTAAGAAAGAGTTATATACCATTATCTCTGAACATTCTCATACACCGTACGATAAGGTGTGGAACGACTCTGACCGTAACTATTGGATGACGGCCGAAGAGGCTAAGGAATATGGTATGATTGACCAAGTACTTAAAAAGAAGTAAGAGGTAAGAGTAAAAAGGTAAGAAGTAAGAGGTAAGAATGGCAAGAAAGACATGTAATTTCTGTGGACGTTCAGAGCGTGAGGTCAAGCTTCTGATAACTGGTGTGAACGGATGTATCTGTGAAGATTGTGCCGTTCAGGCTTATCAGGTGGCTGTAGCTAACGGTTATGGGCCCGATGCCAAGCGTACAGAGATAAAATATAGCAAGAAATCTATTCCCAAGCCCAAGGAAATCAAAGCGTATCTGGACCAGTATGTCATTGGTCAGGATGAGGCTAAACGATTCCTGTCGGTTGCTGTCTATAATCATTACAAGCGTCTGCAGCAGCCTACTGACGATAATGGTGTAGAGATTGAGAAGTCGAACATCATTATGGTGGGTTCGACGGGTACGGGTAAGACGTTGTTGGCACGTACCATTGCCAAACTGCTGGACGTACCTTTTACCATCGTTGATGCAACGGTGTTCACAGAAGCTGGTTATGTGGGCGAGGACGTAGAGAGTATTCTGACGCGCTTGTTGCAGGTGGCTAACTATAATGTGGAAGCTACGCAGCGTGGTATTGTGTTTATTGACGAGGTTGATAAGATTGCCCGCAAGTCTGACAACCCCTCCATTACACGTGATGTCAGTGGTGAGGGCGTACAGCAGGGATTGCTGAAACTTTTGGAAGGTACAAGTGTGAACGTTCCTCCGAAGGGTGGTCGTAAGCATCCTGATCAAGAGTATATTGCTGTCGATACCCGTAACATCCTGTTTATCTGCGGTGGTGCCTTCGATGGTATTGAGCGTAAGATAGCACAGCGCCTGAATACGCATACCGTGGGTTACAATTCCGTTCAGAACGTACGTAAGATAGATAAGAACGAGTTGATGAAGTATGTGCTGCCACAGGACTTGAAGTCCTTTGGACTGATTCCTGAACTCATCGGTCGTCTGCCTGTGCTGACCTATCTGAATCCATTGGACAAGGATGCACTGACCAGGATTCTGATTGAACCGAAGAACTCTATCGTCAGACAGTATGAGAAGTTGTTCCAGATGGACGGAATTACTTTGACATTCAGTGATGATGCCTTGAAACTAATCGTTGATAAGGCTGTAGAATATAAATTGGGAGCTCGCGGCCTGCGTTCTATCGTGGAAACGATCATGATGGACGCTATGTTCGAGGTTCCCTCTAAGCGTATAAAATCCTTTGAAGTGACTGCAGAGTATGCCCAGAAACAGCTTGACAAGTCACACTTACAATAAATTGAAAATTGATGATTGACAATTGACAATTGTAAAGTCTATGGCAAAAAAGAAAGAGAATCTGACTGTAGCCCTGAAGAAGTATTTCGGGTTCGATAAATTTAAAGGCGATCAGGAAGCCATTGTACAGAATGTACTTGACGGGAATGACACCTTTGTGCTGATGCCTACGGGTGGCGGCAAGTCGTTGTGCTATCAGTTGCCTTCGCTACTGATGGACGGTACGGCTATCGTCATATCACCGCTGATAGCGCTGATGAAGAATCAGGTGGATGTCATCAGTTCTATGAGTGATGAGGCTACAGCACACTATTTGAATTCGTCGCTCAATAAGTCGGCTATCGATCAAGTCAAGGCAGATATCTTGGCAGGCAAGACCAAGTTGCTGTATGTGGCTCCGGAGTCGCTTACCAAGGAAGAGAATGTCGAATTCCTCAGACAAGCAAAAATCTCCTTCTATGCCATAGATGAAGCCCACTGTATCTCAGAGTGGGGCCATGACTTCCGTCCGGAATATCGCCGTATTCGTCCGATTATCAATGAGATTGGCGAGGCACCGATTATTGCCCTGACAGCTACGGCTACTGATAAGGTGCGTACTGATATTAAGAAGAATCTGGGTATTCTTGATGCCAAGGAATTCAAGAGTTCATTCAACCGTCCCAACCTCTACTACGAAGTTCGTCCGAAGACGATGGATGTTGATAAGGATATCATCAAATTTATCAAGCAACACCCGGGTAAGAGCGGTATCATCTATTGCCTTTCCAGAAAGAAAGTGGAAGAACTGGCCGAGATACTCAGGGCAAACGATATCAAGGCGGCTGCCTATCATGCTGGTTTAGAGTCGTCACTTCGTTCGCAGACACAGGATGATTTCCTTATGGAGCGCATTGATGTCATCGTGGCTACCATAGCTTTCGGTATGGGTATCGACAAGCCGGATGTCCGCTTCGTGATTCATTATGATATCCCCAAGTCGTTGGAAGGCTACTATCAGGAGACGGGTCGTGCCGGTCGTGATGGTGGTGAGGGCATGTGTATCACGTTCTATGCCCATAAGGATTTGCAGAAGCTCGACAAGTTTATGGAAGGCAAGCCTGTGGCTGAACAGGATATAGGCCGTCAGCTGTTGGCAGAGACAGCGGCATACGCTGAGACCAGTGTCTGCCGTCGTAAGATGCTGATGCACTATTTTGGTGAGGAATATACTCAGGACAATTGCCATAACTGCGACAACTGTCTGCATCCGAAGACCAAGATAGAGGCCCAGGAACAGTTAGTCCTTGTATTGAAGACTGTTCAGGCCTTGAAGGAGAATTTCCGTGCTGAACATATCATCGACTTCCTGTCTGGTCATGAGACCGAGGAGATTATTGCTCATAAGCATCAGAACCATGACCTGTTCGGAGCTGGTGAGGATATGGAGGTAAAACACTGGAACCCTGTTATCCGTCAGGCATTGATAGCAGGCTATCTCAGAAAAGATGTAGAGAACTACGGATTGCTGAAGTTGACATCGGCAGGAAAGAAGTTCATCAAGAAACCAGAGTCCTTTATGATTGTGGAGGATAACGAGTTCAGTGAGGACTACGAACTGGTATCCTCTGATTCCGACGGAGGTACAAGCGCCCTCGATCCTACGTTGAATGCCATGTTGCGTGACTTACGCAAGAAAGTGTCGAGACGTCTGGAGCGTCCGCCATACGTCATCTTCCAAGATGTCAGTATCGAACAGATGGCAACAGACTATCCTGTCACCCTCGAAGAACTGAAGAATATCCAAGGGGTAGGAGAGGGTAAGGTCAAGCAGCCATACGCTAAGGAGTTTGTTGATCTGATTAAGAGCTATTGTGACGAGAACGAGATTGTCCGCCATTCTGACTTACGTGTCCGTACGGTGGCTAAGAAGTCGTTGCTGAAGGTGAAGATTATTCAGGCCATTGACCGTCAGATTGCCCTTGACGATATTGCGACGGCGCAAGGATTGGAGTTCGAGGAACTGTTGGACGAGGTGGAAGCTATTGTCTATAGCGGTACTAAGTTGAATATTGACTATTTCCTGGAGGAAGTGATGGATGAGGACCATATCGATGATATCTATGATTATTTCTCCGAGAGCGAGTCAGACTCATTGGAGGATGCGATCACTGAATTGGGTCAGGAGTGTTCTGAGGATGAAATCCGACTGGTTCGTATTAAGTTCATATCTGATATGGCGAACTGATAATAAATAATATGCAAGGTGAAGAAGATTGTTTTTACATTGTTGGCGGTGGCTTTGGTATGCCAGCCTGCTGACGCACAGTTTTTGAAGAAACTGTTTAAGAAGAAGGCCAAGACAGAGAAGAAAGCCTCTGTTAAGATCGATGGTATTGATGACGATGCACAGACAGCAATGATTGACATTGCTACATTGGCAGATCATACTAACAACCGTAATGCCTTTATGGGCATACCCCTTGGCATTAAGGGTGACCGATTCGAGAAACAACTGTTGGAAAAAGGCTTTACTGAGCGTAAGCCTGAAGGCAAGCAGACGGCGAAGTCGTATATTTACGACGGAGAGGTGTTTGGGACGCATTCAACTGTTACGTTGGCTGTGTCAGACCAAACAGACCGTGTGTATGCTGTTGACGTGTCAGACGAAACCGTCTATAATTCAGAGAAAGATGTCAAGGCCCGTTTTCAACAGGTAAAGAAGGAACTGCAGGCAGTATATGGTAAGGGCTATGTGGATAATCAGGGCGAGGCTTATACCATCCAGACACGTCTGGGTACCGTCAATCTGCATTATGAACGTGGTTCCCTGACGAACAGCTATTCATTAGGATTTGCCCTTGACGATGCCAAGGCTTATAAGATGGCGTACTCGGAAATGGAAGAAAAAGAGTACGAGACAGCTCCCCGTACTATTGAAACAGGACTGGCTGCAGCTTGCAATCATACCGATTTGGTCGGCTTGGGCGTACGTCTGCTCCAGAATCGTACGGTCAAGGGTGCTCAGACGATGTTAGGAGGTTACGACTACACAATAGGAAAAGTAACGGCCAAAGCTGTCCCTGCCACATTTAAGATGGACAACTATCAGGCTACGGCCTCACTGGCCCGTAAAAAGCAGGCTATCACGGCTATCACGCTGACGGCTACTGATGATATGGAGGCTGTATGTAAGGATTTGAAGACTTACGGCTTCATTTCTGACGACCAGAAAACGTGGCGTCAGGGTAAGATGACGGCGGTGGTTGCAACCGATAAAGAGGGCCGTATCGTGCTAACACTACGTTAAATCCTATTAATAATAGGAGAAAATGCTTGCTGTCTCAGAAAAAATGACTAATTTTGCACGCAATAAAATTTAAAGGAGTATTTTTATGTCATCATTTATTGCAGACAAGATTGTGATGGACGGCCTGACTTTCGACGACGTCCTGTTGATTCCCGCTTATTCTGAAGTGCTGCCCAAGACGGTAGAGTTGAAAACCCGTTTCTCTCGTCATATCGAGCTAAACGTACCTTTCGTGACGGCAGCCATGGATACTGTTACAGAAAGCCAGATGGCTATTGCCATTGCTCGTGAGGGTGGTATCGGTGTGATTCATAAGAATATGTCAATCGAGAATCAGGCTCGTGAGGTCGCTATTGTGAAGCGTGCTGAGAATGGTATGATTTACGATCCTATCACCATTCCATTGGGTAGCACCGTCTCTCAGGCACTCGATATCATGGCAGAATATCATATTGGTGGTATTCCCGTGGTTGATGGAGAGAAGCATCTGGTAGGTATTGTTACCAATCGTGACTTGCGTTTCGAGCGTCGTCTGGACCGTCCTGTTGATGAGATTATGTCGAAGGATAACCTGGTGACAACTCATCAGCAGACAGATTTGATAGCTGCAGCTCAGATTCTGCAGGAGAACAAGATTGAAAAGCTGCCCGTTGTTGACAAGGACAACCATCTGATTGGTCTGATAACCTATAAGGACATCACTAAGGCTAAGGATAAGCCCATGGCTTGTAAGGACGATAAGGGTCGTCTGCGTGTGGCTGCCGGTGTCGGCGTGACTGCTGACACGCTGGAGCGTATGCAGGCTCTGGTCAATGCCGGTGCCGATGCCATCGTTATTGATACGGCTCATGGTCATTCCAAGGGTGTGGTTGATAAGCTCCGCGAGGCCAAGGCTTCGTTCCCTGGTATTGATATCGTTGTAGGTAACATCGCTACAGGTGCTGCAGCAAAGATGCTGGTGGATAACGGTGCTGATGCCGTAAAGGTCGGTATTGGCCCGGGTTCTATTTGTACAACCCGCGTCGTTGCAGGTGTCGGTGTTCCTCAGTTGAGTGCTGTTTATGATGTTTATAGTGCATTGAAGGGTACTGATGTGCCTCTGATTGCCGATGGTGGCTTGCGCTATTCTGGCGATATTGTCAAGGCTTTGGCTGCTGGTGGTAGCTGTGTCATGATAGGTTCACTGGTAGCTGGTACTGAGGAAAGTCCTGGCGATACCATTATCTATAACGGACGTAAGTTCAAGTCTTATCGTGGCATGGGTTCACTGGAGGCTATGGAGCACGGTTCAAAAGACCGCTATTTCCAGGCCGATACCAAAGATGTGAAGAAACTGGTGCCAGAGGGTATTGCTGGTCGTGTACCTTACAAGGGAACCGTGCAGGAGGTTATCTATCAGATGGTAGGTGGACTGCGTTCTGGTATGGGTTACTGTGGTGCGGCCACTATTGAGAAGTTGCACGAGGCTAAGTTTACTCGTATTACCAATGCAGGTGTAAATGAGAGCCATCCTCATGATATTACTATCACGAGTGAGGCCCCCAACTATTCAAGACCTAACGATTAATCATGAAGAGAAAACTGTTTAGCGTGCTGTTGCTGGCGGTAACAGCCGCCCATGCACAGAAGGCCGATCCCATCATTATGACTGTGGCTGGGGTTGATGTGCCACGTTCTGAGTTTGAGTATTCGTACAATAAGAACAATACAGACGGCGTCATTGACAAGAAGACGGTAGAGGAGTATGTAGACCTCTTTGTCAACTACAAGTTGAAGGTGCAGGCTGCTTTGGATGCCAAATATGATACGTTGACATCGTTCAAGACGGAGTTTGCACAGTATCGTGACCAACAGGTATTGCCAACTTTTGTCACCGATGCCGATTTGATGGAAGAGGCTCATAAAGTATATGATCAAACGAAGGAGAATATCGGTCCTGACGGATTGGTAAGTGCTGCCCATATACTAATCCTGACACCGCAGAAGGCCACGGAAGAGCAACAGCGTGATGCGAAGCGTCGTATAGACTCGGTCTATACCGCCTTACAGGCTGGTGCTGACTTCGAGGCTTTAGCCAAACAGGTGTCTCAAGACCCTGGTTCTGCCCGTCGTGGTGGTTTGTTGGGTTGGTTCAGCCGTCATCAGATGATTAAGGAATTTGAGGATGAGGCCTTTGCCTTACAGCCCGGTCAGATGAGCAAACCTTTCCAGTCTCCTTATGGCTGGCATATCATTCTGATGAAGGAGCGTAAGCAGTTGGAACCATTCGATTTCCATCGCGAGAGTATAATGAAGTATATCGAACAGCGTGGCATTCGTAACGCTATTACGGAGCGTAAGCTGGAGGCGATGGTAAAGGCTTCTGACAATGTAAAGACACGCGATATGTTCATTGAAGAGCGTACTGACTCGTTGTCGCAGGCTGACCCTGAGATGCGCTATCTCATCAAGGAGTATCATGATGGCTTGTTGCTCTATGAAATCAGTAACCGTACCATCTGGGAGAAAGCTGCTAAGGATGAAGAGTCGCTGGCCTTCTATTTTAAGAAGAACAAGAAAAAGTATCAGTGGGATGAACCCCGTTTTAAGGGTATGGCCTATCATGTCAAGCAACAGAGCGATGTGAAGGCTGTCGCCAATTGCGTCAAGAAACTGAAGTTCGAAGCTTGGAACGAGGCACTTCGTACCACCTTCAATGGCGACTCTATCATTCGCATCCGTGTAGAGAAAGGATTGTTCAAAAAAGGCGATAATGCCCTGATTGACCGTGAATGCTTTAAGGTTGCTGATGCCAAGGTGGATAGTGTCAAGGGGTATCCGATTGATGCCGTCTATGGTAAAATGTTGAAGAAGCCTGAGGACTATACGGATGTTCGTGGTCAGGTGACAGCCGACTTGCAGGATGAAATGGAACGTTTCTGGGTTGCAGATTTGCGCAAAAAATATCCCGTTACGATCAATGAGAATGTTTTAAAGACTGTCAATAAGCATGAATAAAAGATTTTTAGTCATACTATTTTCACTCATTTCATTAGTCTCACTAAGTAAAGCGCAGACCGACTCTATCGGAACGATTGTTGACGAGGTGATTTGGGTCGTGGGCGATGAGGCCATTCTGAAGTCTGATGTGGAGGCTATGCGTATCCAAGGACAACAGGAGGGCATGCATTGGAATGGCGACCCCGACTGCGCTATCCCTGAGCAGATAGCCGTACAGAAGCTGTTCTTGAATCAGGCTATTATTGATAGTGTCGAGGTAACTGAGGCTGAAATAACGCAAGGTGTAGAGCAGTATCTGGAGAATATGATTTCTGTGATTGGCTCACGCGAGAAACTGGAAGAATATCATAAGAAGAATATCAGTCAGATTCGTGCAGACTTGCGTGAGTCATATCGTGAGCGTCAGATGGTGCAGGGTATGCAGCAGAAACTGGTTAAGGACTTGACGGTAACACCTGCAGAAGTACGCCGTTACTTCAAGGACTTGCCTCAGGATAGTATTCCTTTTGTTCCTACTGAGGTTGAGGTCCAGATTATTACGCAACAGCCTCGTATCGAACAGGAAGAAATCAACCGTATCAAGGAAGAGTTACGTGATTATACCAACCGCATCAATAAGGGCGATGCCACTTTCCAGACATTAGCACGTCTCTATTCGGAAGACCCTGGTACGGCTCGTCGTGGTGGCGAACTCGACTATACCGGTCGTGGTATGCTCGATCCAGCTTTTGCCAATGTGGCTTTTGGATTGACTGATCCTAAGAAGGTGTCGAAGATTGTCGAGTCAGAATTTGGTTTTCATATTATCCAGCTTATTGACAAGCGAGGGGATAAGATTAAGGTACGCCATATCTTGAGAAAGCCTGTCGTAAGTGATGATGCTGTCCAAAAGGCTTTGTTGCGTCTTGACACCGTCGCAACCTCTATTCGTCAGGGAGAAGTGCCTGAGATGCTGAAGGTTTTCATTAATCCCGAAAAGCCGATAGAGAAGTTTACCTTTGAGGATGCTGTCTCTGTGTTCTCTGACGATAAGGACACTCGTAACAATAACGGTCTGATGTTCAATGTCACTCAGGAAGGACAGCGTACCTCGCGTTTTAAGTTGGCTGATCTGCCTGCCGAGGTAGCTAAAGTCGTTGACACGTTGCAGATTGGAAACGTTTCAAGACCTTTCCAGATGATTAACGAACGTGGTAAGACCGTTTGTGCTATCGTGAAACTGAAGAATCGTACCGAGGGACATAAGGCCACCATTACCGAGGATTTCCAGGTCATGAAGAATCTAGTTTTGGCAAAGCGTCGTGAAGAGGTTATCCATGATTGGGTTGTCAAGCGCATCAAGTCTACTTATGTTCGTATTAATGAGCGCTATCGTAACTGTAATTTTGAGTACGAAGGCTGGGTGAGATAGCGGCATTCTTTTAGTGAAGAGTGAAGAGTGAGAAGTGAAGAGTGAGAAGTATTCTATAATGCAGGTGTGTTGGATAGTGCTTATTGCACTATTCACTGTTCACTATTCTCTGTTCACTAGCGCAAAGCCCGTAAAACGGGGAAAGCGCGCGGAGGACAAGCGCGTCTATCTGGTTCACTCTGACAATCTGCACTACGATCAGTACCGTTATAACGATGCTACCATTCTGCATGGTAATGTTCATTTCCGGCATGCTGGTGCCAACCTCTATTGCGACAGTGCCCATTTCTATGAACAGTCCAATAGCTTCGAGGCTTTTGGCCATGTCAAGATGACACAGGGCGATACGCTCCGTCTTACCAGCGACTATGCCTATTATGACGGTAATGCTCAATTGGCGCAGGCTCGTTACAATGTTATTCTAAAGCATCGTAAGTCGACGCTCTATTGTGACTCCCTCGACTATGACCGTATGTATAACTTCGGCAATTTCTTCGAAGGCGGAAAGTTGGTTGACGGTACGGCTGTGCTGACGTCCGACTGGGGCGAATACCATACCGATACGAAGATGGCTATGTTCTACTATGACGTTCGACTGCGCGATAAGAAATTCTATCTGACTACGGATTCTCTGTTCTATGATACCCGTACGTCGCGTGCCCATATCGTAGGCCCATCGAATATCACGTCAGGAGGCAGTCACATCTATAGTGAGGATGGCTACTACAATACGAAAACCGAACAGTCTGAACTTTTCGGCCGTTCAGTTATGAAGGATGGTGGCAAGACGCTGATTGGTGACAGCGTTTACCATAATGCCAAAACAGGTGTCAATCATGCTTATAATAACGTGATTTATACCGACTCTGTCAATAAGAACATGCTGACTGGCGATTATGCTGAATACAATGACTCTACGGGTTACGCAATGGCTACCAATCGCGCGGTGGCTTACGATTTCTCACAGAAGGATACCCTGTATATGCATGCCGATACCTTCAAGATTTTCACATTTAATATCCGTACTGATTCTGTCTATCGCAAAATACACGCGTATAATAAGGTGCGCGCCTATCGCCATGACGTGCAGGCCGTATGCGACTCATTGGTCTATTCCTCACTTGACTCCTGCATGTATATGTACCGCGATCCTATTGTGTGGAATATGGGACAGCAACTCACGGGCGAGGAGATACGGGTGTATATGAAAGACTCTACCATTGATTATGCTCATGTCATCAGTCAGGCATTCTCGGTTCAGATGCTTCACGACTCCGTTCATTTCAATCAGATTTCTTCAAAAGACATGAAGGCCTTTTTCCAGAAAGGCGAAATGCGTGAGGCACAGGCAATCGATAATGTGTTAATTATCTATTATCCTATTGACGAGGCTGATTCCTCGCTGATTCTGCTTAACTACCAGGAGACTTCTTTGGCTAAGTTGTTCTTCGAGAACCGTAAGATGAAGCGTGCGTGGACCAATAAGTCATCGGGTACGATGTATCCGATGACGCAGATTCCCCCCGATAAGTATTTCCTGCCAGGTTATAATTGGTTCGATTACATCCGTCCGCTTGATAAGGATGATATCTTTAATTGGCGTCCGAAGAAGGCGGGAACAGAACTCAAAGAACAAAAGCGACGTACCCCTTCTGCTAAAAATAATCGCAAGAAATGACCGATGTAATTGCTCTCCTGCCTGATAGTGTGGCCAACCAGATTGCTGCTGGTGAGGTCATCCAGCGACCAGCTTCCGTCATCAAGGAGTTGGTAGAAAATGCTGTTGATGCGCGTGCGAAAGTGATTAATGTGTTGGTTGTTGATGCAGGTCGTACCTCTATCCAAGTAATAGACGATGGCTGTGGTATGTCGATCACTGATGCCCGTCTGGCTTTTGAGCGTCATGCTACCAGTAAGATTCGTCAGGCCGACGACCTCTTCTCACTTCATACCATGGGTTTCCGCGGCGAGGCATTGCCGTCTATCGCTGCTGTGGCACAGGTGGAGTTACGTACCCGTCGTCAGGAAGACGAGGTAGGTACCTGTCTGACACTGTCAGGTTCACATGTCGTAGGGCAGGAGCCATGCTCATGTGCTGTGGGTTGTAGCTTTACGGTCAGCAATCTTTTCTTTAACGTTCCGGCTCGTCGTAAGTTCCTGAAGACCAATGCCACTGAACTCAATAATATTCTGACCGCTTTCGAGCGTATCGTATTGGTATATCCAGAAATCAGTTTCACACTTCATAGTAATGGCCAGGAACTCATGAACCTGCGAAGCGGTTCGTTGCGTCAGCGCATTACCGATGTGTATGGTCGTCGCTATGGTCAGGATTTGCTGCCAGTAGGGGTGGAAACAGCACTGTGCCGTATTACAGGCTTTGTTGCCAAACCGGATGCGGCCCGCAAAAAGGGTGTTCATGAATGTTTCTTCGTCAATGGGCGCTACATGAAGCATCCGTATTTCCATAAAGCTGTGGCGCAAGCCTACGACCGTTTGATTCCTGCGGGCGCGCATGTACCTTATTTTATATATTTTGAGGTCAATCCTGCTGATATCGATGTGAATATCCATCCAACGAAGACGGAAATCAAGTTCGAGAACGAACAGCCTATATGGCAAATCTTGACGGCTGCCGTTCACGATGCCATTGGACAGTTCTGCGAGATTCCGCAGATAGACTTTGACACAGAGGGTAAACCGGAGATTCCTGTGTACGACCCATCAGCTGCATCCCATTCGCCGTTAGACAATAGCCAATGGCCAAAGGCTAATAGCCAACCCAGCTACAACCCCTTCCGCCAAAAGCCGTCCAGCGATTGGCAGCGTCTCTATGAGAGATTGCCGTCGTCTGAGGACAAGGAACAGTCAGCTCCCTCCCTTTTTGAAAATACCCCTCAGCTGTCGCCCGTCAGCCCTCAGCCTTCCGACATTGCCCCTCTCCACTATCAGTATAAAGGCCGTTATGTGATGACGGCTGTCAAGTCAGGCTTGATGGTTATCGATCAGCACCGTGCTGATGTGCGTATTCGCTACGAGCGCTATATGCGTCAGCTTGCCGATGCACCATCGCAAACCCAGCGCCTGCTTTTTACAGAAACTATAGACCTGACACCTACTGAGGCTACATTGATGCCTGAGCTGTTGCCGTCACTTGCTGCTGTAGGTTTCGATCTCACGCCATTAGGTCCCGTCAGCTATGCCGTTGCTGGTGTTCCTGCCGATATAGGAGGTGTCGATCCTGTTGGCTTGCTGCATGATATTTTGGCTGATGCCGATGCCTCTTTACCTCTCAGCTCTCATCTTTCGCCTCTTACCTCCCGTTTGGCCCTTACTTTAGCACGTAAGGCTGCTATTTCCTATGGTGAAGTGCTTTCAAACGATGAGATGGATACGTTGGTAAATCATTTGTTCGCTTGTAGCGATGTGAATCATACACCTGACGGGAAAACGATCCTGTCCATTCTGCCGCAAGAGGATATTGAACGGCTTATGGGATGAATTTTTATGCTATTTGACCAGCCCAAGACAATTTTTTTTCATTTTTTTTTAAAAAAAAACGATTTTTCTTGCTTAGTATAGAAAAAATTCCTATCTTTGCACCGATTTATAGGCTTTAAGCCATGACTATGTCGTGTGAATAAACCAATAAGAGAAAGTAATAATAAGATATAAGTTTTACAATATTAATTTAAAATTAAGTTCAATGAAAAAGAAAATCATTTATGGTTTACTCTTTGCGGTCGCCATGGTGACTGCTTCGAGTTCTTTCGTATCTTGTAAGGACTACGAAGGTGATGATCGTGCTCAGTGGAAGGAGGAGAATCTCTCTCTGAGAGACGCTCTTAACCAACAGATTGCCAGCATGAGCGATTATGCTTTGAAAACAGATCTGAAGGACTGGGCTTTGAAGACAGATTTGAAGGACTGGGCTTTGAAGACAGATTTGAAGGATTGGTTGTTGAAGTCTGACTACAAGAATGACACAACAATTCTTCATGCTTGGCAGCGTACTATTGACGAGTCTTTGAATGCTCTCAAGAACGACTCTGTTAACAAGTATGCTCAGTTGATTCAAAACAATAACAAGGCCATTGTTTACGTTACCGCTTTGGCTAAGGCTGACTCTGCTCGTAGCTGGAACGACTCTATTCGTATTGACGAACTTCAGCAGGCTCTGCAGGGTTGGGGTCCTGACTTGAAGGAAGCTGTGACCGAGGCTGCTACCGTTGCTGCAACTGTTGCTAAGGATAGCGCCCTTTGGAATAAAGCCGTTGAGGTTGCTGATGACGCATGGAACTGGATTAATAAGGGTCAGGCTGTTGACCGTAATGGTAAAACATTCAAGAGCCTTCAGGATTTGATCAAGGCTTACGAGGCTGCTGATGACGCTCTGCAGGATCAGATTAATGCTCTGAAGCAGGATGTCAACAACATCGTTGGCACTTTGAAGAAGCAGATTTCTGGTATCATTGTTCAGGGTACATACAGCCCCGTATTTGGTTATGGCAGTCTGCCTCTCGGCATCCAGACCAACATCCTGGCCGCTTATGCTGGTAAGGCTGTTGCTGATGTTCAGTTCCCCTCTGCCATGAAGTCATTTGACAATAGAAGTATTATCACTGAGGCCGATCTGGCTTGGTTGGAGAGCAATGGCATGATGCCTGCTTCTGAGAATATCACTGCTGGTCAGCTCCTGTTCAACGACGCTAAGGGCAATGCTGGTAAGATGTTCCTGACTGTGAACCCCACCAACGTTGACTTCAGCGGTACTGACTTCAAGCTCGTTAATAGCAAGGGTGATGAGTCTCGTATTCAGCTCTCTACTTTGGAGGCTTCTAACGAGGTGATGACTTTCGGTTGGACCCGTGGTACTAAGGTTGGTACAGAGTCTTCTAATGGTTTCTATGAGGTAGAAGCTACTATTGCTAAGGATGACGCTTTGAAGATGCAGCCCGACTTCGACAAGGCTGGTTTCAAGAGTGCTGTTAAGTCTGCTTTGGATGGTCAGGCTCGTTTGGGCGTTAAGGAGGCAGCTCGTGCCTTGTACAACAGCCTGCAGCCTGTTCAGCGCTTTGGCGTGAAGGCTGAGTGGACTGACACCATCGGTGCTCGCAGCGTAACTTCTGCATTCGATGTTGCTGCTTTCAGCATCGAGCCTCTTGGCTTCGGCTTCAAGCTCCCCAGCAGCAAGTATACTCGCATTCCTACTATCAATTCGAAGGTGATTGCTGAGAAGTTGCACGTCAACCTGACTGTTGATCCCATCGTCATTACTGCTCAGGATAAGGAAACTGGTAAGTATATAATCCTTGTGGAGATCCCTGAGGCTATCATTTCAAATGCAGGAACTGCAGGAAAATACACAATCTATAGTTTGGCATATACCCCAGATTACGACGGGAATCCTGCTACTAACGATCCTTCTACTCTCCTCTTCTCTAGTGGCTATCAGCTTCGTTCTGGTTATGCTTACGTCGATTTCACTCCGATGTTCGAGGACTTCTTTGGTCAGATTAATGCTCGCTTTATCGAATTCAATAAGGCCAGTGACGGTATCAACAAGACCATTGACGACGCTGCAGCTCAGGTTAACAGCTATATCGACCGTGCCAACAATTGGATCAACCGTATCAACAACGTGCTCGACAATCTGGGTAACGCCGTTCAGCCTGTGCTGATTTGGAGTGATGGTCAGAATGCTGGTGAGCTCGGTGGCTTCGTAAGCGCTAACTACGCTGTAGGTACTGTAGTTCCTAAGGGTGGTGAGCTTGCTCTGATTCCTACTTCTTACTCTCTCGAGTTGTTTGCTCCTGCTTACAAGAAGAGCCTCATTGTAACCAACGCCTATAAGGGTGGCTTCTCTGCCCAGAGTGGAAAGGACGCTAGCTTGGTAAATGCTGTCAAGGCTGTAAACGCTGACATCAAGGCTAAGGGCTTCGATGTATTCTCTGGCACATCTCTGAAGAACCAGTACATCTTCAATTCTAAGGGTTACGAGGGCATCACCTTCGAGATTGCTTACACAGCTGTTGACTACGAGGGTAAGATTGCTGGTCGTAAGTTCTATCTCACTGTAGGTGAATAATTCACGGAGTATTAACGGATTAAAAACGAAAAAATATATAAGATTATGAAAATCAAGAAAATTTTTATGTCTTGCCTCTTGCTGGCTGGTGTGCTGAGCGCATCGGCTCAGGAAGAGTATCCCAAGACCGTGTATGACCACAATCCCTATTGGTACATTCAGTTGCAGGGTGGTGCTCAGTACACACTGGGTGAGATTGACTTCAGTGATCTCATTTCTCCTAACGTACAGGTAGCTCTTGGCCGTCAGTTCTCTCCTGTTTTCGGTGCCCGTCTGGCTGTTAACGCTTGGCAGAGCAAGGCAGGTATTGAGGCTGCTGCTAACACTTACAAGTGGAAGTGGATGTATGTTGCTCCTGGTATCGACCTGACATTCAATCTGTCGAACCTGTTCTGTGGCTTCAACCCCAACCGCATCTTCAACTTCAGCGTGTTCGGTGGTCTTGGTGCAAATATTGGCTGGGACAACAAGATTGATGACATCAAAGCAGCCGCTGCAGCTCTCTATCCTTTAACTACTACTGCTACTGGTACTTCTGAGAATACTCAGTATGCATGGGATGGTACTAAGGTTCGCGTATTTGGTCGCGCCGGTGTTGCTGCTGATTTCAAGGTTAGCGATGCTGTAACTCTGGGGCTGGAAGTTAATGCCAACACACTGAGTGACCGCTACAATTCTAAGAAGGCTGGTAACTGGGACTGGTACTTCAATGCCCTCGCTGGTGTGAAGATCAATCTTGGTAAGACCTACAGCACTCGCACTATCGAGGCTCCGAAGGTTCCTGAGAAGGTTGTCGAGCGCGTTATCGAGCGTGTTGTTGAGAAGCCCGCTCCTCAGGTTGTTGAGCCAACTCGTGCCGTTGCTGAGAAGAAGGAAGTTGAGGAAACCAAGTTCCGTCGCGACATCTTCTATTTGAAGGCTGGTAAGACTTGGATTGACAAGTCAGAGTACAAGAAGGTTAAGGAGGTTGCTGACTACATGAAGGAGCACCCCAACTGCACTGTTGAGATTACTGGTTATGCTGACCGTGGTACAGGTAATCCTAAGATTAACAACAATCTGTCTCAGCGCCGTGCTCAGGCTGTTGCTAACATGTTGATGCGCAACTATGGTATCAAGAAGAACCGTATCAAGGTTGACTACAAGGGTGATACCATTCAGCCGTTCGCCAAGGAGATTGAGAACCGTGTTGCAATCGCTATTTGTGACTAAGCTGTTAAGAGCTATTCTGAATAGCTTTTGAATACTAACTGTCCGACCTTACATCATTGTTGAAACACTACATTGATGCAGGGTCGGATTTTTGTCTATTAAGTAATTAATGCTTATGAAGAAATTTTTGTTGTCATGGCTGTTGTTGGCACCGTTGGCACTCTATGCTCAGTTAAACGGCTCTGGTTACTACCGTATCCAGAACAGTAAGACTGAACGCTATTTTGTGATGGTTGACGACAGCGCGTGGCTTATCACTACGCCCAGCACGCAGGATATCAATACTGGTGCTTTCAAGCTGATGAAACCTTTCGAAGAGTACGTAGCGACTAATCCTGCATCGATATGCTATTTGTCTAAGCATACCAATACCCAGTACAATATTTCCGGTCAGGGGCTTGACTTGTATGCGCGTGTCCATAGCTATCTGGAGTTCCGCCAGCGTAGTAATGGTACCTATACCATTGGTGGAACAGGTACTGCCGCTGGCATAACTTTGACCAAATACCTGACGGATTCCAGCTGGCGTGGTGAATCTGCCCCAGTCAAAACTGCCGAGGGTAATCTGGACGATTATGCTTATTGGTGGATTCGTCCTATCAACGATAAATACTATTTTGGTTTTCAGCCAACTATCAAGGCAAGTCTGGATGGAGGTGACAGCCTGTATTATGCACCGTTCTATGCATCGTTCTCTTTTATCAAGAATAGCAATGTCAATGCCTATTATGTTTCTGAAGTGAGAGACGGTTATGCTTTGATTCACGATTTCGCGTACACGATTCCTGGTGTTACACCAGTCATCGTGGAGTGTAAGAGTGATGTGGCTACCGACAATAAAGTAAATCTGGCTATCTCTACCGTCACGGCTTCAGGTAATAAGTTGAAGGGTGTTTATTTTTGCAATGATGTGGAAGCCTACACCGAGCACCGTAATGTGACGGCGTATAATCCTAATACGATGCGTGTCCTTGGTCGTGCTCCTGATGGTCGTCTGGCGTTTGTCAAGTCGTCATCGCTGGTGTATATTCCTGCCAACACTTGTTATCTGCCTGTTCCTGCAGGTTCGCCTGATGTCATCTATGTCGTACATGAGATTCCTGATGGCATAGAGGTGGTAAAGGCTTCTGAAACTAAGACGAAGCAGCGTGGTGTCTATTCGCTCAGTGGTCAGCGCCTTGGCGACACTGCTGAAGGATTACAAAAAGGCGTCTATGTCGTTGACGGCCGTAAGGTTGTGATTAAGTAAGACCATCGTTTGCTAATAATAAGCGGTACTTATCGTCGAATAAGTACCGCTTATTTTGCAATAAGTCCGTAGTATTTTAGAACAGGCGCCGCGTAATTCTCAGGTTCAGTACTGGGAATGCTTTGACACCTTTGATCAAGTCAACGTAGTCGCCCACCTTACCTCCGATGTTGATGACATCCTTTGAAAGATTCGTGCCGTCGTGGGTAATGATGTCGGGCGTGCCTCCCCAGAACATGAGTCCTGCATCAAAGCTGATGTTATAGCGGTCGTCGTTCTTCAGCAGTCGTCCGCCGTAGCCGAAACCAAGATAGGGCTTGAAACTGTTGACCTTTACTTTAGCACTCACTGTGCAATTATTGTCTGGCTCCATGCGATACGGCTCGTGAATTTTGTTGCCGTTGGCATCAAGAACATATTCTTCATGTGAACCGATGAAGTCGCCATATTCGTCATATTCTACCACCGTCTTCATGACATAACGGTCGGCATATTCACCCAGCTGGATACCCATGCGTCCGTTCTCCAACCATTCTGCACCCAGTGCAAAGCCATTATATATGGCATCACCGCTCTCAGCCTTGTCGTAGAGTTTGTTGTAGATGTTGACAGCTACCAACGATGGGGCATCGCTCAGTGCATTTACAGCTTCTCCTATTTGTGAGGGTCCCCAGTGGAAGCCAGCTGTCAGGTGCCAGTGCTTGTTGCGAAACGGAAATACATCGACCAACAGTTTATAGTTCCATAATGTCGGTTTGCCAATCATCTCCACTGAAGGCCTGGCGCGATAGTTCGTCAGTGCCTCCAAACGGTCGGCCATGATGTCGAAGTCCGATGTTTGGAGCTCGCCATTGTCGTTATAGCCAAACGACTGAATGTCGAAGTGCAGGCTTTTCTCAAAGTGCGGCATGATTTCAAAACCCGTTCTCACCTGTACGTATTTGCCGAAGGGGCTGGCGATGTCGATACCCAGTCCCGTAGAGCCTAATGTAACACCTACGTCCAAATGGTTGAAGGCCTCGAAGACGGCTTTGTTGTTCTGTGCTTGCATGGCCGTTGTGCCAAGCGTCACAGCTGTCATCAGCACGGCTATTATCTTCTTGCTTGTTGTCATATCTTCACTTTTTCCTTGTTTGCGTCTGCAAAATTAGGATAAAAAGGCGAAATAACCAATAAAATATTTGTTTTTAAGAAATAAATACGTAAATTTGCACATAAAATCAGGAAAACTATTTATAAAATAATAAATAAGGTATGTATATGAAGAAGTTGTTTTTGATGTTAGCTGTTGCCAGTTTGTCGTTGACAGCCATGGCACAGGATGATGAAGATATGGAGATTGCACCCTCCGAGAAGCATCGTGTGGCAACCAATGGCTTTTGGCAGAACTGGTTTGTAGGCGCCAATGTTACGTGGAGTGCCTTCTATGGCGAGGGCGAGCGTTCGCTGGTGGCTCCCTTCCATAAGTTCCCTGGTGGTTCTTACTATACCGGCTTAGGTGCCTCGTTGTCGTTGGGCAAGTGGCTGACACCTGTTTTCGGTTTGCGTACCAAGGTCAATGCTTGGCAGATGGGTAAGGAGGAAGATGGCATTGGTGGCGACAAGTATTGGACGGCCAACGAACAGCTTCTGATTAATGTCTCGTCGCTGTTACGCGGCTATGACGAGCAGCGCTTTTGGAACATCATTCCATACATTGGAGCCGGCATCCATCGTAATATGACGCATGCCCATTACAGCACGGCACTCAGCCTTGGCTTACTGAATACCCTGCGTTTGTCGCCCCGTCTCTCAGCCAATATCGAGTTGGCTTGGAACAGCGCTGAAGGCAGCAACCGTGGCATCGGACTGAAGAGCCGTAACCAGCACTTTGCCGTAGAACTTGGTATTACATATCATATTGGCAAGAACAACTGGAAGCATGCTACCGATCAGGACGCCGTCAGCGCGCTGACCGAGGGGGAACTTGATGCACTGAATGCCCAGCTGGCTGACGCACTGGCCGAGAACGAACGCCTGCAGCAGGAACTTGAAAAGCAACAGCCTCGCCCCACAGCATCGGTGGCCACGGTCGCCCCGGCAGTCCGTACTGTCGAGAACATCGTTTCTGCCCCTGTCTCCATCTTCTTCGAAGTCGGCAAGGCCAACGTCATTGCCAGTCGTGACATGCTGAGCGTTAAATCGCTGGCGCAGTTGGCTATCGACAAGAATGCCTCAGTACTTGTGACGGGCTATGCCGACAAGTCGGGTAATGCTGACGCTAACATGAAACTGTCGGAGCGTCGTGCCCAGGCTGTTGCCGATGAACTGGTGCGCCTTGGTGTCAATCCTCAGCGTATCGAGGTTGTCGCTGCCGGTGGTGTCGATACCCTTACACCTGCTGAATATAACCGACGTGCTACTGTAGAACTGAAATAATTTGAAGTTATATTTCATTTTTTTATCAAATAATTTGTTCATTCCAAATAAAAGCACTATATTTGCATCGAAAATATAAATCTATTTAACATATCACAAACTAAAACAATTACAAAACATGAAGAAATTTAGCTTTTTCTTGAGTTGCGCAGCATCAGCGATGTTCGCAATTGCACTGACAAGTTGTGAAGCAGTAAAGGATAATCCCGGTACTGGCTTTGATCCCTCACTGAAGGATGTTACAATTCAGAGCGGTGACACGCTGGCTCCTATCTACAAGAAGCTTGCAGCAACTACAAATGACATCATCATCGAGATTCCCGCAGGTGTTGATACCGTTTACACTGGTAAGATTGAGCTGACCCCAGGTCAGAAATTCACCCTTGTTGGTGACGAAAACAATCCTCCAGTAGTTGTGCCTACAAATTCTATAAAGTTCGGCAACGCATTCACCATCAAGAATGTTGTCTTTGACTGCAGCAATTTCCCCAATCATTTGTTGATGATGACTAAAGGTGATGCTGCTGATGAAAGTCTGAAGGTTGAGTCTGGTCAGTATGTCATTAAGGATCCAGTTGTCATTGAGAATGTAGTTGCAAAGGGACTTACGAAGGCTTTCTTCTATGACAATGGTGCGCCTTATGCTTTTGAAGAGTTCACTATTTTCAATTGTAACGTAGGCTATAAGTCTCAGGGTAATCTTGTTCTGAACCTTGCAGCTTCTATGGCTATCAATTTCAGCATTGTTAATTCTACGTTCTATTCAGAGGACAAGAATACTGCTTCTGCTAACTTCATTGGCCTTTCTGGTAAGCGCCCCTGGCAGATTACCGGCTATGAGGATAAAGAGGGATTGTTTATCTGCTCCTACAATACATTTGCAAACATTGCCTACAAGAAGCAGTTCCTGAACACCAATACCTTGAAGGGTCAGAATAAGTACAAGTATGCTGTTGCTTCTAACATCTTCTACAATTGCTCTAACCAGAAGATTTATGGTAATATGACCAACAACAAGAATCAGGTGGGAGCTAAAAACAATGTTTATCTGTGGGATGGCAAATTCTTTGAAGAAACCAAATATAATGGCGATGAGGGCGTACAGATTGATCCTCAGTTCAGAGCTCCTGAGGAGGGCAACTTCCGTCCGACCAACTTGACATTCCTGAATCTGGAGGATATTCCTGGTGATCCCCGTTGGACTCAGTGGATTTACCAGTAAAATCATCAAGTTATCATAACAGGGGTGTGCTCCAGGCAATAGTTGCTGGGGCACATCTTTTTTTGCTTTCCAGTTGCTTTATAGTCGATTACGGGTTGAAAGTGCCGTTACTACGGGTTGAAAGTGCCGTTGATGCAGGGTGTAAGTGCCGTTGAAACAGGGTGTAAGTGACGTTGGGGCAGGGAGAGAGACGGTCTTTTACGAGTCAGCAGCGGGCGTGTCTTTAATCAGCAGCGGCCGCTGCTGATATCGGCGGTGGGCGTGTCTAAAGTCGGTAGCGTTCGCTGCGTACCTTTTACCTTAGGTGAAGATAGGCTGCATTTCGGAAATAAAAACAAAAAACTTTGTGTTTTGTTTTGTATTTCGCTCAATTTGCACTATCTTTGCAGGGCACAACGACTAACTAAGCATATTTTTAAACAGAAGAAAGAAAAATGATTTGGAACGAAAGTGTGGAATGCATGGATCGCGAACAGTTGCGCGAAATACAAAGCATTCGTTTGAAGAAGATGGCGGAGTATGTGTATCACAATACGCCATTCTATCGTAAGAAATTCCAGGAGATGGGCCTGGAGCCAGGTGATATCAAGTCGATAGACGATATCACCAAGTTGCCGTTTACCAACAAGTTGGACCTGCGTGATAACTATCCCTTCGGATTGGCCGCCGTGCCAATGTCGCAGATAGTACGTATCCACGCCTCCAGTGGTACAACAGGTAAGCCCGTTGTGGTGCTCTATACGAGAAAAGACCTGGCCATGTGGGCAGAAGCTATCTCGCGTGCCTTTACGGCTTACGGTGCTACGAAGGACGACATTTTCCAGGTGGCTTACGGCTATGGCTTGTTTACGGGTGGTCTGGGTGCTCATGATGGTGCCACGAATATCGGTGCCAGTGTGATTCCCATCTCGAGCGGTAATACACAGAAGCAGATGACGCTGATGCACGATTTTGGTACGACCATTCTTTGCTGTACGCCCAGCTACGCCATGTTCTTAGGCGAGGCTATGCAGGAGTGCGAGTGGAGTAGGGATGAGTTCAAGTTGAAGATAGGCGTCTTCGGTGCTGAGCCATGGACAGAGAAGATGCGCGTCAAGTTGGAAGCATTATTGGGTATCAAGGCTTACGATATCTACGGTCTGTCGGAGATTGCCGGTCCTGGCGTAGGCTACGAGTGCGAACACCAGTGCGGTACGCACCTGAACGAAGACTACTTCTATCCGGAGATTCTGAACCCTGAGACGGGCGAACCAATGCCCGAGGGTGCTTTTGGCGAACTGACCTTCACGCACCTGACCAAAGAGGGTATGCCGCTGCTACGCTATCGAACCCATGACTTGACGGCCTTGCACTACGAGAAGTGTAAGTGTGGACGTACCTTGGTACGTATGGATCGCATCTTAGGCCGTTGCGACGATATGCTGATTATCCGTGGTGTCAACGTGTTCCCGTCGCAGATTGAGGATGTTATCCTGAAATTGCCTGAGTACGAGCCTCACTTCTTCCTGACTGTCGACCGTGTAAACAATACGGATACCGCAGAATTGAAGGTCGAGGTCAAGGAAGAGTACTTTACCGACGATATGGCAACGATGGTGGGTCTGCAGAAAAAACTGGAGGCAGAGCTGCGTAGCGTTATCGGCCTGGGCTTCAAGGTGAAACTGGTAGAGCCAAAGGGTATTGAACGCTCGGAAGGCAAGGCCAAGCGCGTGGTGGATAACCGCAAGCTATAATTTACCGATTTACCATTGAATAACTAAATAACTCAATAAATTAATATAAGATGTTAGCAAAACAATTATCTATTTTCCTGGAGAATAAGTCGGGACGCCTGACGGAGGTTACCGACGTGTTGGGCGAGGCAGGCATCAACCTCTCGGCCATGAGTATTGCAGACAACTCTGACTTCGGTATCCTGCGCTGTATCGTGAGCGATCCCGATAAAGCCTATCAAGTGCTAAAAGCTGCTCATTTTGCAGTGAAGATTACGGATGTTATCGGTTTCGTATGCCCTAACGTCAGTGGTTCGCTGGCTAAGGTGATGCGCTATCTGGCAGATGCAGGTGTGTTTATCGAGTATATGTACTCGTTTGCCAATGGCGACGTGGCTCACGTGATAATCCGTCCTACCGACCTCGAAGGTTGCGAGCGCATCCTGACAGACAAGAAGGTGGAGCTGATGGCAGCCAGTGACTTGTATCGACTGTAAGTCGAAATGAGAAATGAGGAATGAGAAATGAGAAATGTAAATGAAAAATGAAGAAATGAGGGTTTTGCAAGACGAAACGGTCTTTGTTTTGTTAAATAATGCTAACGAAAGGCAAATTTCTCATTTCTCATTTCTCATTTCTCATTTTTCTTTGTACCTTTGCACCCGCTTACAAAAAGCAAGGGCGTTTAGCTCAGCTGGTTTAGAGCATCTGCCTTACAAGCAGAGGGTCGGCGGTTCGAATCCGTCAACGCCCACCAAGGAGTTTCGAAGCAATTCGGAACTCTTTTTTGTTAAATATCAAAAAAAAGGTGTTGCGGCAGCAAATTATTCGCTTTTCGCTTTTCACTTTTCACTTTTATTTCGTACCTTTGCACCACGTTTGAGAAAATAGAGCAAGATATATTATTAAGGTATAAGAGAAAGTCATGGAATTAGACATGTTGACAGCCATCTCGCCTATAGATGGCCGCTACAGAGAGAAGACAAAGGAGTTGGCAGGATATTTTTCTGAATATGCTCTGATTCGCTACCGTGTTCGCGTGGAAATAGAGTACTTCATCACTTTGTGTGAACTGCCTTTGCCACAGTTGCAGGATTTCGACCATAGCCTGTTTGAACCCCTCCGCGACATCTATCGTAACTTCACCGAGCAGGACGCTCAGCGTGTGAAGGATATTGAGAAAGTGACCAACCACGACGTGAAGGCCGTGGAGTACTTCATCAAGGAAAAAATCAGTACGCTCAGTGGTTTCGCCACTGAAGCCAAAGAATTCATCCACTTCGGCCTGACCTCTCAGGACATCAACAACACCAGTGTGCCCTTGAGCATTAAGGAAGCACTGGAGCAGGTGTACTATCCGATGGTGGAAGAGCTGATAGAGCAGTTAAACGACTATGCCGAGCAGTGGAAGCAGGTGCCCATGCTTGCCAAGACCCACGGACAGCCCGCCTCCCCTACACGTCTGGGCAAGGAAGTGATGGTATATGTCTATCGGCTGGAAGAACAGCTGCGTGGTCTGAAAGATACACCCATTACCGCTAAGTTTGGTGGTGCAACGGGTAACTATAACGCCCATCATGTAGCCTATCCTCAATACGACTGGCGTGAGTTTGGCAATAAGTTTGTCAGCGAGAAGCTGGGCTTGGAGCGTGAACAGTGGACTACCCAGATTTCGAACTACGACTGGCTGGGCGCTATCTTCGATGCCATGCGCCGTATCAATACCATCATCATTGATTTGGACCGTGACTTCTGGATGTATATCTCGATGGAGTACTTCAAGCAGAAGATCAAAGCCGGCGAGGTTGGTTCGAGTGCCATGCCGCATAAGGTAAATCCCATCGACTTTGAGAATTCAGAGGGTAACATGGGTATTTCAAATGCCATTCTGCAGTTCTTGGCACAGAAATTGCCTGTAAGTCGTCTGCAGCGTGACCTGACAGACTCTACCGTGCTTCGCAACTTCGGTGTGCCTATGGGGCATACTGTCATTGCCATCCAGAGCACTTTGAAAGGACTGCGTAAACTTATCCTGAACGAAGAGAAGTTGCAGGAGGATCTCGATAACACGTGGGCAGTGGTGGCTGAGGCTATACAGACTATTCTGCGTCGCGAGGCCTATCCTAATCCTTACGAGGCACTGAAAGCCTTGACACGTACCAATCAGAAGATGACGGAACAGACCATTCATGAGTTTATACAGGGTCTTGATGTCAATGACGATATCAAAGATGAACTGATGGCAATTACGCCCAGCAATTATACAGGAATGTAAGTATTAACAACACCAAGAAGGGAGCCGTGAGGCTCTAACGATTAAAAACAACACAACAATTATGGAATTCGAAAACGAGAACAAAAATCAAGAGCAGGCTGCTGAGCAGCAGCACACAGAAAACCACGAGAGTGGTTATCAGTCTACTTATCGTCCCGGACGCTCACCACGTCCACGTATTCACCAGCAGACCCGTCCTTACACACCAGGCGGATTTAACCGACGTCAGAATGATGATGAGGGAGGTTTCCGTCCCGAGGGCTTTGGTGCCGGTTTGCAGAGTCAGTCACGTCCACAGGGAGAGTATGGTCAGCCACGTGGCGGCTATCGTCCCCGTAACAACTATAATCAGGAAGGCGGTTATCAGCCTCGTCAGCAGGGTGGTTATCGCCCTCGTCCACAGTATGGTCAGCAGCAGGAAGGCGGTTATCAGCCTCGCCAGCAGCAGGGCTATCGTCCCCGTCCACAATATGGCCAGCAGGCAGAAGAATTCGGTCAGCAGCCACGTAGCGGCTATCAGCCTCGCCAGCAGCAGGGCTATCGTCCTCGTCCACAGTATGGTCAGCAGCAGGAAGGCGGTTATCAGCCTCGCGGTGGTTATCAGCCACGTGGCGGTTATCAGCAGGGCGGCTACCAGCAGGGCGGTTATCAGGGACGTCCTCAGGGTGGCTTCGCTCCTAAGAAGAAAAAGCAGAAGCCATACGATCCTAATGCCAAGTACTCGCTGAAGAAGCGTATCGAGTATAAGGAGGAGAACTACGATCCCAACGAGCCTCTGCGTTTGAACAAGTATCTGGCTAATGCCGGTGTTTGCAGCCGTCGTGAGGCCGATGAGTTCATCCAGGCAGGTGTGGTGACCGTTAATGGCGAGGTCGTTACCGAATTAGGTACTAAGGTACTGCGCAGCGACGAGGTGAAGTTCCATGATCAGCCCGTAACCATGGAGAAGAAGGTTTACGTTCTGCTGAATAAGCCCAAGGACTATGTAACCACCAGCGACGATCCTCAGCAGCGTAAGACTGTGATGGATCTCGTAAAGAACGCTTGTTCTGAGCGTATCTATCCTGTAGGTCGTCTGGACCGCAACACCACTGGTGTGCTTCTGCTCACTAACGATGGCGATTTGGCTTCAAAGCTGACACATCCGAAGTTCCTGAAGAAGAAGATCTATCATGTACATCTGGATCATGCTGTGACTGCTCACGACATGCAGCAGATTGCCGAGGGGGTTCAGTTGGAAGATGGCGAAATCAAGGCCGATGCTATCGAGTATGCCAGTGATACCGACAAGAAGCAGGTGGGTATTGAGATCCACTCTGGTAAGAACCGCATCGTACGCCGTATCTTCGAGAGCATGGGCTACAAGGTTGTCAAGCTTGACCGCGTACAGTTTGCCGGACTGACCAAGAAGAATGTTCGTCGCGGTGACTGGCGTTACCTGACTGAGGAAGAGGTTGACCGCCTGCGCATGGGTGCTTATGAGTAATTAATAAATTAGTAATTAGTAATTAGAAATTGTGATATGTTCAAGCTCGGAATTATAGAGGACTTACCATTCTTATATTTCGCATAGGGAGTAATCATAATTTCTAATTTCTAATTTCTAATTTCTAATTTAAGAAATATGAAAAGAACAAAGATAGTTGACGTACTGAAAAGTACGGATTTTGGAAAAGAGATATGTGTGAAGGGTTGGGTGCGCACGCACCGCAGCTCTAAGGCTGTAGACTTTATTGCCCTGAACGACGGTTCAACCATCAAGAACGTGCAGATTGTCGTCGATCCCACGAAGTTTGATGAGCAGTTGCTGAAGGATATCACTACAGGTGCCTGTATCAATGCTGAGGGCATACTTGTAGAGAGTCAGGGCGCAGGTCAGAGCAGTGAGATTCAGGCCACCAAGTTGGAGGTTTATGGTCTCTGTGGCAACGACTACCCCATGCAGAAGAAGGGCCAGAGCTTCGAGGCTATGCGTAAGAACGCCCACATGCGTCTGCGTACCAATACCTTTGGTG
>CAMHTW010000035.1 GCA_946188165.1 uncultured Prevotella sp. | reverse complement strand
AACGCCACCTCAGCGACGCTATACGCCTGAAGGTGGCATCTTTCTGTAATGTCGACTTGGAATGCGTAGTGCAGAGCGAGGATATGCCCAGCATCTACGAGGTACCTGTCAGCATGCAGAAACAGGGACTCGACGCTGCCATCATGCGCAAGATAGGAATCCCAGTGGGTGAGACGCCAGCCATGAAACCATGGCACGACTTCCTCGAGAAGCAGCGCAACGCCAAGCGCGAGGTACATATCGGACTGGTGGGTAAGTACGACCTGCAGGATGCCTACAAGAGCATCCGCGAGAGTTTGAATCTGGCAGGCATCTACAACAATGTGAAGACGAAGATTCATTTCGTGAACAGCGAGGGGTTGACGACGGAAAACGTTGCTGAGAAATTGGATGGTATGGCAGGTATCGTTATCTGTCCAGGCTTCGGACAGCGCGGCATCGAGGGAAAGATTATCGCAGCTGAATACACCCGTACGCACGACATTCCCACCTTCGGCATCTGTCTGGGTATGCAGATGATGGTGATTGAGTTTGCAAGGAACGTGTTGGGCTATAAGGATGCCATAAGTGCGGAAAGCCTCACCCCCAGCCCCTCTCCAAAGGGCGAGGGGAGTGATTACCATTGCGTGATTGACCTTATGGAAGAACAAAAGAACATCACAGAGATGGGCGGCACCATGCGACTGGGCGCATACGATTGTGAGCTGCGAGAAGGCAGTCGTGCTGCGGAGGCCTACGGAAAAGCTACGACCATTCGTGAGAGACATCGCCATCGTTATGAGTTCAACAATAAATACAGGGACGAGTACGAAGCAGCTGGCATGAAGTGCGTAGGTATCAACCCTGCTGCCGACCTCGTCGAGATTGTCGAGATACCTGAGAAGAAATGGTATATCGGTTCGCAGTTCCACCCAGAATACTCTTCGACGGTGCTGCATCCACATCCGTTGTTTATGGACTTTGTTAAGGCTTGCGTTAAATGCTAAAATCGTAAATGGTCAAATTGTAAAATAGCATGGTGGAGCAATTAAAACATGAGTGTGGTGTGGCGATGATTCGCCTGTTGAAGCCCTTGGATTACTACGAGAAAAAGTACGGTACGTGGGCCTACGGGTTCAACAAGCTGTATCTGATGATGGAGAAGCAGCACAACCGCGGACAGGAAGGTGCGGGTATCGCCTCCGTCAGTCTGAAGAACGAGGCTGGCACGGAGTATATGTTCCGTGAGAAGGCCGAGGGCAAGGACGCCATCACGGAGATCTTTTCGAGGGTGACGGAGGAAATGAAGGGCGAACTGCTGATGGGTCACCTGCGCTACTCGACCACGGGCAAGAGTGGACTGACGTTCGTGCATCCATTCCTGCGTCGAAACAATTGGCGTGCCAAGAACCTCTGTCTGTGTGGTAACTTCAATATGACCAACATTGACGAGGTGTTTCGTTTCCTGACGGCCCAAGGGCAGTCGCCGCGTATCTTTGGCGACTCGTACATCACACTGGAACTAATGGGACACCGATTGGACCGTGAGGTGGAGCGCCTGTTCGTCGAGGCAAAGGAACAAGGATTAGAGGGTACCGACATTACCGACTATATAGACAACCATGTGGAGATGGCCAACGTGCTGCGCACCACGATGGAGCACTATGACGGCGGCTACGTGATGTGCGGACTGACGGGAAGCGGCGAGATGTTCTCCGTACGTGACCCGTGGGGCATCCGTCCTGCATTCTACTATTGCGACGACGAGATAGTGGCTTTGGCCAGCGAGCGCCCCGTGTTGCAGACCACCTTCGACTTAGACAGCAAGGATATTCAGGAGTTGCAGCCAGGACAGGCACTCATCGTCCGCAAGAACGGCGAGAGTCGATTGGAGCAGATAATGCCAGCTCAGAAACTGGCAGCTTGTTCGTTCGAGCGCATCTATTTCAGTCGTGGCTCCGATAGCGACATCTATCAGGAACGCAAACGTCTGGGCGAACAGCTGACGCAACCCATTCTGAAAGCTATTGACAATGATGTAACCAACACAGTATTCTCATATATTCCCAACACCGCTGAGGTAGCCTATTACGGCATGACGGACGGTTTCCGTAAGCTGCATGGCGAGGTGCGTACGGAAAAGGTTGTCTGGAAGGATATCAAGATGCGTACCTTCATTGCAGACAACAGTGAGCGCAATGATTTGGCTGCCCACGTCTATGACATCAGCTACGGCTCGTTGCGCCCCTACGAGGACAACCTCGTGATAATTGACGACTCGATAGTTCGTGGCACGACACTGCGTGAGAGCATCTTTAAGATTCTGGACCGCCTGCACCCTAAGAAGATTGTGATGGTGTCGAGTTCGCCCCAGATTCGCTATCCTGACTACTATGGTATCGACATGGCCCGTCTGGAGGAGTTTTGCGCCTTCCGTGCCACGATGGCATTAATAGAAGAGCGAGGCATGTGGCAGTTGGTGAATGATGTGTACTTGGCATGCAAGAGAAGCCTCATTTCGAATCATGTTCGTGCGCTATACGAGCCGTTCACTGTCGAGGAAATCAACCAAAAGATAGTTGAGATGCTACGTCCGAAGGGTATGCAGGCACCTATAGAACTGGTGTTCCAAAGCATCGAGGGACTGCACGAGGCTTGTCCCAACCATCCTGGCGACTGGTATTTTACAGGTCACTATCCCACGCCGGGCGGTACGCGCCTTTGCAACCAGGCATTCGTCAACTACGTGGATAAGGTAAAAAATAAAGCGTAAAGAGATTAAATAGATGATGAAGAGAGAAGCAAGACTGATACTCAGCGATGGCACGGTATTCCACGGCTACTCGTTCGGCTATGAGGCTGAGACGGTAGGTGAGGTGGTATTCAACACGGCTATGATGGGCTATCCTGAGAGTTTGACAGACCCCAGTTATGCTGGACAGATATTGGTAACGACATTTCCGCTGATAGGCAACTATGGTGTACCTGATACGGGCATGGGCAGCGATGGCCTGCCCCTGTTTATGGAGAGTGACCGCATCCACCCCAAGGCCCTCGTCGTAGCCGACTATAGCGAGACCTATTCACACTGGAATGCCAAAGAGTCGTTGGCTACCTGGCTGAAACGTGAAAAGATTCCTGCCATCACGGGCGTCGATACCCGTCGTTTGACCAAGGTGCTGAGAGAGCATGGTGTGATGATGGGAAGGATAAGCCTCTCCCCCAACCCCTCCCCAAGTAGGGAGGGGAGTGGTGACACTCAAGACTATGGCTCCGTGAATTGGGTGGAGCAAGTCAGCTGTAAGGAAGTCATCACCTATCGGCCTGATACAACGGCGGTAGCAAATTCTTCACTCTTCACTCTTCACTCTTCACTAAAAAAAGTGGTGCTTGTGGACTGTGGCGTGAAGGCCAACATCATCCGTTGCCTGATACGTCGTGGCATCGAGGTGATTCGTGTGCCTTGGGACTACGACTTCAACGAGTTGGAGTTCGATGGATTGTTCCTGGCTAATGGTCCTGGCGACCCAGAGCAGTGCGACAAGACGGTGGCACACATCCGCACGTTCCTCCATAATGAAACGATACGTCCCTGCATGGGCATCTGCTTGGGCAACCAGCTGCTGGCACGTGCCGCTGGCGCCAAGACCTACAAACTAAAGTACGGACACCGTTCGCACAACCAGCCTGTGCGCGAGGTCGGTACAAACCGTTGCTACATTACGAGCCAGAACCACGGCTATGCTGTTGACGACAAGACGCTGCCTGCCGACTGGGAACCGCTGTTCGTGAACATGAACGACGGTTCGAACGAGGGCATCCGCCACAAGACGAATCCATGGATGTCGGCACAGTTCCACCCCGAGGCTTGCTCGGGTCCTACGGATACGGAATGGATGTTCGATACGTTCGTTAGTACCATGGTCCCACCCAGTCAGTTAATCGAGCACGCCCAGTTGTCTAATCGGGCGTGCCCAGTTGAGCAATCGGCCCTGCTCAGTTGTGAAATTGGCCCTGCCCAATTGAGCAAAAGTCTTCCCCAATTTGACAATTGTCCCTGCTCAATTGAGCAATCGGACGTACCCGATTTGGCAAAAGTCCCTGCCCAATCGAACAATCGGGTGCACCCAATTGAGCAATCGGGCGTGCCCAATCGGAAAACTGTCCGTAAGGTACTGCTTTTAGGTAGCGGTGCACTGAAGATTGGTCAGGCCGGCGAGTTCGACTATAGCGGTGCCCAGGCATTGAAGGCATTGAAGGAGGAGGGTATTCACTCGATACTGATTAACCCCAATATCGCTACCGTACAGACCTCGAAGGATGTAGCTGACACGGTGTATTTCCAACCGGTAACACCAGAGTTCGTGGAACGTGTCATCGAAAAGGAGCGTCCTGATGGTATCCTGCTGTCGTTTGGTGGACAGACGGCTCTGAACTGTGGCGTGGAACTGTATGAGAAGGGTGTCTTAGAGAAATATGGTGTCAAGGTGTTGGGGACGCCCGTACAAGCCATCATCGATACGGAGGACCGTGACCTGTTTGTGAAGCGACTGGACGAAATTGGCGTGAAAACCATCAAGAGCGAAGCTTGTAATACCGTTGAAGAGGTTCAGAAGGCCGCCCACGCGTTGGGATTCCCCGTCATTCTGCGTGCTGCCTATGCCCTTGGTGGACTTGGCTCCGGCTTCTGCGACAACGAAGCGGAACTGCTGTCACAAGCCGAGGAAGCCTTCTCGTTCTCGCCACAGGTGTTGGTCGAGAAGAGCCTTAAAGGTTGGAAGGAAATCGAGTACGAGGTGGTGCGTGATCGTTACGACAACTGTATCACTGTGTGTAACATGGAGAACTTTGACCCGTTGGGCATCCATACTGGTGAGTCGATAGTGGTGGCACCCAGTCAGACGCTGACCAATAGCGAGTACCACATGTTGCGTGCCCTGGCCATCAAGATTATCCGCCACATCGGTATTGTGGGCGAGTGTAACGTACAGTATGCCTTCGACCCACAATCTGAGGACTATCGTGTCATCGAGGTGAACGCCCGTCTGAGTCGTTCGTCGGCATTGGCATCGAAAGCGACAGGCTATCCCTTGGCCTTTGTCGCTGCCAAACTGGGTCTCGGTTACGGTCTCTTCGACTTGAAGAACGCTGTTACCAAGACCACGAGTGCTTTCTTTGAGCCTGCCCTAGACTATGCCGTTGTAAAAATACCGCGTTGGGACTTGACTAAGTTCCATGGCGTAAAGCGCCAGCTGGGCTCGTCGATGAAGAGTGTAGGCGAGGTAATGGCTATTGGACGTACCTTCGAGGAAGCACTGCAAAAGGGGCTCCGCATGATTGGTCAGGGCATGCACGGTTTTGTAGAGAATCACGAAATCAAGATTGCAGACATTGCGACAGCCCTCCGCGAACCAACGGATATGCGTATCTTCGTGGTATCGAAGGCCATGAAGATTGGCTATACCATTGAGCAGATTCACCAGCTGACAAAGATTGACCGCTGGTTCCTGCAAAAGCTGAAACATATCGTAGATATCGACCAGCAACTAAAGGAGAACGCCCTGCTTTCCGAGGTGTCAGAGTTTATGGAACCCAGTGAGTTCATGGAATACCTGCGCTCACCGGAAATATACCAGCTATTGTATGCTGCCAAGGTCTATGGCTTCTCTGATTTCCAGGTAGGCCGTGCCATAGGTTTGGAGAATCGCATGAAGATGGAACAGGCCGGTCTTACTATCCGCAAATGGCGTAAGGAACTCGGCATCGTACCTACTGTCAACCAGATTGACACCCTTGCAGCGGAATATCCCGCCCAGACGAACTATCTTTACCTCTCTTATTTATAATCGCGATATCGAAATAACGAATAAAAAAGAAAATATTATGTGTGGAATCGTAGCAATATTGAATGTCAAGGAGCAGACACATGCTCTGCGTGATAAGGCATTGAAGATGAGTCAGAAAATCCGTCATCGCGGTCCTGACTGGAGTGGCATATACTGTGGTGGTTCAGCCATCCTCGCCCACGAGCGACTGAGCATCGTAGACCCGGAGAGTGGCGGACAGCCCCTGTTCTCGCCAGACAAAAAGCACGTGCTTGCCGTCAATGGCGAAATCTATAACCATCAGGAAATCCGTCGCCGCTATGCCGGACAATATGAGTTCCAAACGGGTTCGGACTGTGAAGTGATCCTGGCTCTGTATCGTGAAAAGGGCATCAACTTCCTTGAAGACCTCAGCGGTATCTTTGCCTTCGTGCTCTACGATGAGGAAAAGAACGAGTTCCTCATTGCCCGTGACCCTATTGGCGTGATACCTCTTTATATTGGCTACGACAGCGACGGCACTGTCTATGTGGCCTCAGAGCTGAAAGCCCTTGAAGGACAGTGTGAACGCTACGAGCCATTCCTGCCAGGACACTATTATTGGAGTGTGGACCCAGGGCAGAAGTGGTACTACCGTCGTGACTGGATGCACTATGATGCGGTGAAGGATAACCCTGCCAGTGTTGAAGCTATCCGTGACGGTTTGACTGCTGCCGTGAAGCGTCAGCTGATGAGTGATGTGCCCTATGGCGTGCTGCTCAGCGGTGGTCTCGACTCCAGCGTTATCTCTGCACTTGCCGAGAAGTTCAGTGAACACCGTATTGAGGATGATTCGAAGACACGCGCCTACTGGCCCCGCCTGCACTCGTTTGCCGTGGGTCTGAAGGGAGCACCAGACCTTGCCAAGGCCAAGCTCGTAGCCGACCATATTGGTACGGTACACCACGAAATCAACTATACCATTCAGGAGGGTCTTGATGCCATCCGCGATGTCATCTACTTCATTGAGACCTACGACGTCACGACCGTCCGTGCCTCTACTCCTATGTACCTGTTGGCCCGTGTCATCAAGTCGATGGGTATTAAGATGGTGCTTTCAGGCGAGGGTGCTGACGAGATATTCGGTGGCTACCTCTACTTCCACAAGGCGCCTACGGCCAAGGATTTCCACGAGGAGACCGTGCGCAAACTCGGCAAGCTGTATCTGTACGACTGTCTGCGTGCCAACAAGAGCCTTTCGGCTTGGGGCGTCGAGGGTCGTGTGCCGTTCCTGGACAAGGAGTTCTTGGATGTGGCCATGCGTACCAATCCTGAGGCTAAAATGTGCCCAGGTTCAATGATAGAGAAAAAGATTGTGCGTGAAGCCTTTGCCGACCTGCTGCCTGAAGAGGTGGCATGGCGCCAGAAGGAGCAGTTTAGCGATGGTGTGGGTTACTCATGGATTGACACCCTCAAACAGATTACTGCTGAGGCCGTCAGCGACGAGCAGATGGCGCATGCCGCTGAACGTTTCCCCATCAATCCACCGAAGAACAAAGAGGAGTACTACTATCGTTCCATCTTCGCCGAGCACTTCCCCAGCGACTCAGCTGCCAGGAGTGTGCCCAGTGAGGCCAGTGTGGCTTGTAGTACTGCTATCGCCCTTGAATGGGATGCTGCCTTTAAGAATATGAATGATCCCAGTGGTCGTGCTGTCAAAGGTGTCCACGAACAGGCCTATTGATAGCTATGTCAGCAGATGATAGGTGCCACCAGCCAAGGGTCTGATGATGCCTTTCATCTCAAGCGAGAAGAGAAGGGCTGTCAGTTGACCAATTGGGATATTGGTTTTGACACTGATGATATTGAGTTGCAAGTCGTTGGTTTGCTGGAGCAGGCTGACGACTTGTTGTTCTTGAGGCGTCAGGTCTGGAAACAGCTGTCGTTCAACAATTTCAGACTTCTTCTGAATGGTTTTCCACCTCATGCTTTCTATAAAGTCTGCTGCTGAGGTAATGAGTGCTGCCGTGTTGTTGCGAATCATCTTGTTGCAGCCCTCGCTAAAGGGCATGCCTACAGCGCCGGGGAAGGCGAAGACGTCGCGTCCATACTCCTGGGCAATACGACAGGTGATGAGTCCTCCACCTTTAATGGCACTTTCGACAAGGATGGTTGCATCAGAAATACCTGCCACAATACGGTTACGCTGGCGGAAGTTATTGGGTAACGCTTCCGTCTGACTCATATATTCTGTGAGCAGTCCGCCCTGCTTCAGCATCTTTGCTGCTATGTCGCGATGGGCATAGGGATAGATTTGATCCAGTCCGTGAGCCAGCACGCCAACAGTATCGAAACCTTGTTGTAGGGCGTTGCTATGCGCACAGACATCGATGCCGTAAGCCAGACCGCTGACTACCAGCACCTGCGGACACTGCGCGTGCAGGTCAGTGATGAAACGAAGGACGATATCTTGTCCGTAGGTTGTGCAATGACGTGTACCCACGATGTTGAGAACGTAACGCTGGTTGAGGTCAGCACTTCCTTTATAATAAAGAAGTAGGGGAGCATCAGGACATTCGCTGAGCCGTTGGGGATAGTCAGCATCGCCCAAGGTTAGCACACGGATGTTGTTTTTGGTAACGAATGCCATTTCGACAGCAGCCCGTTTCAGCGCATCGTCCCAGTTCTTCATGGCGTCGCGTAGACGGGGTGTCGTATCAGGTATGACGTCGCCAATATCGTTGCGATGCTCATAAACAGCCATGGCGCTACCCAATGACTGATAGAGCTGCAAGGCCATCTGCTGGTTGAAGCCCGTCATGCGGGTTAGTGCTATTGAGTAGTATATTTCGTCGGAGTGGGTCATTTTTTCGACATTTCGACATTCAGGCATGTCGTTATTCCGATTGGATAAAATCTTTGAATGCTTGGTTATAGTCTTCGCTGTCGCTCAGTCGTCCATTGATGAGACATACCAGCGTGATGTCGCCACGGAAGCATAGCGCTTCGTCAGAGGCACGGAAAATGTCTTGGTGGAAAACATACTTGATGCCCTGTTTTTCGAGCCACAGACGCGAGATGAACTCGTCGTCGCAGCGCAAGGGTGTCTTAAACTGCAGATTCATACGGGCCACAACGGCATCGACGCCTTTTTCGTGCATCTCGGCAAACGAGAGACCACACGCCTTCAAGAACAGGTGACGTGTATGTTCGGTATAGTGGAGGTAGTTGGCATTGTTGACAATGCCTTCGATGTCGCACTCGTAGTCGCGAACCTCCATACGGGTTTCAAAACAGTATTTGCTCATTCTTTTCGATATTTCGCTATTTCGATATTTCGTTCCTTTTCAAATATTCATATCCAATGCGGCAGCGCAGGCAGTCCTTCTTGTCGCAATACTCCTTCTTCAACTGAATTAGGGCCTGTGAGTCGCCTGCTGATTTTACGTCGAGACCGCATGCCTGCCACATGCGGATAATGTGGTTATTCTCAGCCTTGAGCTGTTCCAGAAAGTCGAAAGCACGGTCGCACAACTCTTCGCGACAGGTATAGCGCCCGTAAGCAAAGAGCAGGGGTATGCAGGTGTTAATCAGGAGCAGGTTGATGGAGAATGGCGACAGGTGCTTGGCATTACGGATGCTCTCGGAACCAAACGTATAGTGAGTCTCCCAGTAGGGCGTTACCTGTGTGTGCATCTTCTCGCTCAGACTGATGACGTCAGGGCATTCTATCAGTTCAGAAAGACCAGCCTTGCGTTGGTAATAGAGGTTGGCCAACTGTGAAATACGGATGTGGGGGAAGTTCTGGGGCCGCAACCGGAGGAATCGCCACAGTTGGGCGTTCATGGGCTCCAACTGGAACTTATGGGCCAGATACTGGTATTCGTTACGCAGCTTGGCAAAATAGCCTTCGTTGAGGGCCTGCTGCTGATAGCGTTCCGGAATGGTGCTGAGTTCCAGTAGACCAGCCTGTCCCATGAAGATGGCTTCAATCTGAAACAGGTCGTCACGGTGTTTACCTACGGCACTCAAGGGAATGTGGCGTGCCCATGCCTCGAAGGCCTCGCCATTGATGCCAAAGCCGTAGTTACGTGCCAATGTTTGGAAATAGGCGTCCTCCCACGAGCCGTTACGCTCTTGAGCCCTTTGTTGTATGGCAATGGTTTTCTGCTCCAGTCGTTCGGTCTGCAGGGCTGCCATCCATGAATGGACGATGAGTGGTGTCAGGGTGGGGATGATCTTATAGCAGGGTGGATACTGGTCGGTTTTCAGCAGCTCTTCATAGTTCTCCTGTACGGACGGCGGGACCTTCAGACATAGTTGCGGCACATAATGGCCTTCCTGCGTCTGTACGTCACGGTCAGCTTCGCCTACGATGTGCAGCACCACGTTATTATAATGTTCGTCCTTGTCGTGACCATGCTGATACCAGTGTGACGCACGGTCGTGTATCTCCACATTACCCACCCAGAGGGTTCCGCCAACCTTAACCTTGGCATTGAAGAAGTCGGGACCGGCATGATGATTATGAAGACCGGGGTCGATGACTTCCACGCTACGGCCATCAGTGGTCTGCAGACCTTCCAAAGGCCATATCTTGTGTTTCCAGCAATAATGCAGTAGTTGTTCCATGTGTGTGTTATAAGATGACTTGTTGAATATGCTCTGGCGCAAACAACTGTTGGGCTACATCCTGCAGCTGGGGTGCCGTGATGGCATCAATCTGAGCTATCAGTTGGTCGAGGCTGCGTTCCTTGCCATAGTGCAGAAAGTGTTTGGCCATGTCGAGGGCAAACTGCTCGCGATTGTCTGCGGCAATAGCAAGCTGTCCCTTCAACTGTCGTTTAGCAGCAGCCAACTGCCTGTCGCTTAAAGGTGCCTGCATCATACGGTCCAGTTCACGGTTCACCAGTCGGATGCAACGCTTCACGTCGTGATGGTCGCAACCGAAATAGACGCTCCATACGCCCGTATCGCTATAGCTGGCCATCGTACTCTCGACGGTATATACCAGTCCGTGCTGTTCGCGCAACTTCAGGTTCAGACGGGCATTCATGCCGGGGCCTCCAAGTATATTATTAAGCAGGAAGAGCGTGATGCGCCTCGGGTCGTCATAGCTGAACGACTGGCATCCCAGCATGACGTGGGCCTGGTGGTGGTTTGAGTGTAGAGTGCAGAGTGTAGAGTTTGCTGCCGCCGTAGTTTCAGCTTCGCGCTCTGCGCTCTGCTTTCGGCTTTCAGCCTTCAGCCCTCCGCCTTCCGCCCTCCGCTCAATGCCTTCTACCTTAAGTCCTCTCACCAATCGTGCGAAATCGATGTCTCCATAGACAAAGAAGACGGCATTGTCTGGACGATAGTACCGATTGGTGAATCGCAGCGCATGTTGCGAGGTGAACTGCTGTACCTGCTGGCGCGTGCCTAAGATGTTATGCCCCAGGGGATGACTTTTGAATAATTGGTTTTCAAAGACGTCATAGATGAGTTCGGCAGGCGAGTCGTTATAGCTCTCTATCTCGTCACAGATGACATCGACCTCGTGCTCAACCTCGTGTTGGGGGAACTGGCTACAAAAAACGATATCCGTCAACAGATCGACGGCACGTGAGAAATGTTCCTTCTGGATGGCAGCATAGAACGTCGTGTCTTCCTTGGTGGTGAAGGCATTCAGGTCACCACCAACACTCTCCAGACAGTTCAGAATCTGGATAGCCGAACGGCGGTGAGTGCCCTTGAAACTCATGTGTTCACAGAAATGGGCGACACCCTCTTCGCCCGACTCCTCATGACGCGACCCGGCTGCAATACCGATGCCACAGTACACCACTGGCGATGCTGACGTCAGGTGTATAATGCGCAGTCCGTTGGGCAGTGTTGCTATATTGTAATTTTTCATTTCGTGCAAAATTACAAAATAATTATCAATTATCAATTATCAATTATCATTTTTTTAGTACCTTTGCACGAAAAACAAAGATTATGCGTCAAGTAATAGGAATAGGAGAAACAGTGCTCGACATTATTTTCCGTGACGAGCAGCCCATCAGTGCATGGCCTGGTGGCAGTACGTTCAACGCCATCATTTCATTGGGACGGGCAGGCGTCAAGACAGGTTTTATCAGTGAGACGGGACATGACCGTGTCGGACAGTTCATTACCAGTTTCTTGGAACAGAACGGCTGCTCGGCATCAAGTGTCTGCGTCTATCCCAATACGAAGTCACCCTTGTCGCTGGCTTTCCTGAATGAAAAGAACGATGCCGACTACATCTTTTACAAGGACCATCCTAACGACCGCCTTGAATTCGTATATCCTGACGTACAGCCAGATGATATCGTGCTCTTTGGCTCGTATTATGCCTTGAATCCTGTTATCCGTGGGCAAGTGAAAGGTTTCCTGGATTATGCCCATGAAAAGGGTGCAATCCTTTATTATGACGTCAATTTCCGCGCCTCTCATCAGAACGAGGCCATGCGACTGAGAGCCAATCTGCTGGAGAACTTTGAATTGGCAGATATCGTACGTGGTTCGTCGGAAGATTTCGAGATTCTTTTCCATAAAAAGGAAGGCTCGGCAGTCTATCGCTCGGAAATCATGTTCTATACCAAGCAGTTTATCTATACGCAGGCATCAGAGCCTATTGAGTTGTTTAGCCAAGGCGGATTCCATAAACAGTATCCCGTTACGCCCATTGAAACGGTGAGCACCATTGGTGCTGGCGATAACTTTAATGCCGGTTTGTTGTTCGGAATGATTCGCGACGGCATCACTCGTCAACAGTTGGAACAGGGATTGACGGAACAGCAGTGGGATCACCTCATTAGTAGTGGACAACAGTTCTCTGCCGAGGTTTGTGGCAGTCTTCAGAACTATGTGTCATCGGCTTTCGGTGAAGCTCGTAAAAAGGAACTCAGCTTATAAAGAATAGATGTCATGGCTCACCCGTTAGACAAGTTTGTCTACTGCCCTGTCTGTGGCAGTCAGCATTTTGATATTAATAACTTTAAGAGCAAGCGTTGTCAGGATTGCGGATTTACCTATTATGCTAATCCCTGTTCGGCAACAGCAGCCTTTATTGTCAACGACAGGCAGGAAATGCTGGTTGTCCGTCGTGCCAAGGAACCGGCTAAAGGAACACTTGACTTACCGGGTGGCTTTGTAGATATGTATGAAACGGTAGAAGACGGCATGCGTCGCGAAATCAAGGAGGAGACTGGACTTGATGTCGCTGATATCCAGTATCTGTTTTCTTCACCCAATGTCTATGAATACAGTGGTTTGGGCGTCCATACGCTTGATATGGACTTCATTGTCCGTGTCCACGGCGACATACCTCCCATCAAGGCTGCCGACGATGCCGCTGAGGCTTTTTGGATTCCTGTCAGGGAAGTGAATCCGGACGAATTCGGCCTTACCAGTATTCGCAATGCCGTTATCCGATTCATAAAAGAGGGTTGCTTTGAATGAGCAACCCTCTTTTTAGCTATGATTACGTTCTATTAATACAGTCCAATTTGGCCTTTCCATTTGAGGTACCAGTTGCGTCTGTTCAAAAGACGATTTTTTAATGTTCCGTCGATGTCACCACGGCGGGCGGCAACCTTATTAGCGAGGAACTCCTCTGGATTATTCTGGCGTAAGGCAAAACGCATGATGTCATAGAAACGGGTTCCTTCGAAAGCCAATTCCAATCCACATTCGTTCAGTAACAGGCTGTCAACGAACTCTTGTTGCGTCTTAATCAGTTCTGGTGTATCCTTCGTGATGATGACTGGCTCATCAGGAATGCCATCACCATCTTCGTCAACAGGATCAGGCATGGGAGCCTCAGGCAGCTTATAATACTCGTTCAATGGCGTCCATCCCGAACCGTGGGTATGAATACCAATGGTATTGCTTGCACGTTGGACGGCAGTGGACGATGCAAATTCCAAAGCGGTGCAGACTTCATAACGCTCATTATCGAAGTCCAGACGACTCAGCCATATAGAGTCACTCTCTGAATAGTAGGGATATACATAGTCATCCTTAATTTCATTATTAATACCTGTTGATAGAATCTGGAAGGCAGCACGGGGATATCCTGCACCGTTCAAAGCCTCTGCCAGTCGCAGGTAGAGCATGTATCTACGGTAGATATGTATATTCTGTGACTCGTATTTACTGATGTATGAAGTCTCCATACGTTCGCCAGTCGAGCGATTTGTGGCCCAACCCCATGAATAGTACCAGTACAGACGCAAGTCACCGGTTCTGTGTTCTGTCAGATTGTCAGGTGCATAATAGGCGGTTGTTCCATTGGTTTCCACGCAGCAGAACTTCTGGCTTTCTGACAAGTTAAACATGCTCTGAGAAGGTATGATACTGACATGATAGTTGTTGTCAACGTTTGAGTTGAAGAGGTTACGCAATTCACTGTAGTTACCTTCTGCGGGGATAGAGTCACCTGCAATCATAGTAATCATCTCGGAATTGGTACCATAGCCTTCTGACGAGAGAGTACCGGAAGAACGACCGTATATTGAGTTCCAGCTACTGGTTCCCGATTCCCAAGCGTAGTAGTTGACACCAGTGGGGTAGGCGGAATTGTCACCGTTACGCTCATTGATATACTTGTAATAACGGTAAGCAGCCTCGCGGTAAGTATCCTTACTGCCTGTCTCGCTAGCTAACCACAGATTGAGGTCACCCAAGACAATGTTGAGGGGAAAATAGAACAAACGTGAATCGTTGCCGCGGATAGTTCCGTATCGTGGATACTCATTACCCCAACGTTCGGTGAGCGGAGCCAGATCATTAATAAAGTATTCGCAAATGGCCTGAAGATTATATTTGGGGTAATCTTTCTCAGCATCTTGCTTACTCAGAATGGGCTCTGTTACAAAAGGAACCTCCTTGTAGTTGAGTACCAACTGAAGGTATGTCCATGCACGGATGGCCTTGACGGCAGCATATTCCCTCATGAAGAGATATTCGTTACGGTTGTTTTTCATACCTGTATCGACTTTCTCAATGAAGTAGTTACAGTTGTTAATCACTGCGTAATAGTCACGGGGAACATTATAGGCGTTGTCATCGCTGATGTTGAATTCGGCTAATTCGCGTATGTCTTTATTGGCATAGCTGGTGATGTCTACCAGATCGCCACGCACCTCTCCAAGTAAGACGGTGCGGTCTCCAATGGCCTGTAGCTTGTTCAGTATACCCGTAACGCTATAGATGGTATCTGTGGCATTGATAAGGTGGTTTTCTTCTGCGAAGATAATGTGATCTGGATCCTGATCGAAGAAATCGGAACAGGAGAGCAGACCGCAGCAGACACAGAGACCGAAGATGAATTTATTGAATTTAGTATTCATAATTCTTAACTCTTAATTCTTAATTCTTAATTCTTAATTACAGCTTAATCTTTATTCCAGCCACTATAGAACGGCTCTGGCTCAGCTGTCCCAAGTCAATGCCTTGTCCAATGACGTTAGAAGTCATGGCAAATTCCGGATCAGCACCCAGATACTTTGTCCATGTAAATACGTTGTTGGCCTGGATCCAGAATTGCAGACCCTGCAGATACTCGTTGTTCATAGGCAGGTCATAGCTTAAGGTGATACTCTTTAAGCGCAGATAGCTGCCGTCCTCAATCCAGCGGTCACTGAATCGTGAATTACCCATAGGATCCTGGAATGTAATCTGAGGAATGTCTGTTACCTGACCTTCTACCTGCCAACGGCGCAACATTGCTGTAGTCTGGTTCATGAATCGTGAACCACCCTCCAACTGTGAGCGCATGTAGTTGTAGACATCGTTACCCAACGAGTAGTTGAAACGCAGGTCAAGCTTCAGTCCCTTGTATGCAAATGTTGTGAAGATGTTACCATAGATGTCAGGGTTGGGATCGCCGATGATAGTGCGGTCTGCTTCTGTAATCTGATGGTCACCATTGAGGTCATCGAAGTGAATATCACCTGCCTTGAAGTACTTCTTGTCAATACCATTCTCGTCCATAATGTAGAGTCCGGCTTTCTCTGCCTCTTCAGTAGTAGCAAATACACCGAGCGACTTGTAGCCATAGAACTGGTTGGCAGCCTGTCCTACCTGTGTGCGGATGGTACCTCCATAAATATCTGTGTCAACAAAGTCCTTACCCTGAGGTAACTGAGTGATTTCATTCTTGTAGTGTCCGATGCTACCACCCAATTCCCACTGGAAATCTTTCAGGGCCAGAACTTTCACGGCTGCTGATACATCGAATCCGTGGTTCTTCAGCTTACCGTCATTAGTCCAGTTCTCATCCAGACCGCTGAGGAATCCTAATGACTGTTTTGTCAACAGGTTGTTAGTCGTTGAGCTGAAATAGTTGGCACTCAAACTCAGACGGTTGTCAAACAGACTGGTCTCTATGCCTACGTTCAAACGACGGGTTGTTTCCCACTGGATCTTCGTGTTGCCGATACCATCGAAGCTGAGTCCTGCAATAGCATTTAAGAACTGTGAACTGCTGAAATAGCTGCGAGCAGCATAGTAATCGATGTCATCGTTACCGCTGACGTCGTAACCGGCACTCAGGCGCAGGTAGTTTATAGGCTTAATCTTAGCCATCCAAGGCTCATTGCTAACCACCCATGCAGCCTGTATGCCCGGGAATATGCCCCAAGGTGCTTTGAAGGCGCGGAAATCACCGCCATCACGTCCAAATCGTGAAGAGCCTTCTACTGTCAGGTTAGCCTGCAGGAAGTAGCGACCTTTGTAGTTGTACTCAGCCTGAGCATACCAAGCCAGCGAGTTCCAGTCGTCATTGGTACCAAAGTCATCCTTTGGCGACAGTTCCTTCTTCATGAAAGGCTGCTTATCGTTACCAGTATTGTAACCTACCAATGAAGTCATGGAGTAACTTTCCCAGTTGATGCGGGCACCTCCGAACAGATGTACGAAGTGAGCTCCGTAACGGTTACTCCAATCAATACGGGTATCACTCATCACTGAGTTCTGCTTTGATGCTAATGAGCGTACCTCATTCTGCTCGTAATCACCAAGACTGCTGACATAATAAGTTGGTGTTCCGTTGATGGGAATGTAGAATTGCTCTTTGGTATTTACCAAGTTATAGCTGAAGTGCTCAGATAACGTGAGGTTGCGAGTGAGGCGGAACTTTGGCGTTACAGTCAAGTTCAGCATCGAGTTCTCCAGACGGTTCTTATTCTCGGCTTCACTATACTCGTTGATAGCAACGGGATTACCTAATTTCCAGTTGTAGTTTCTGTAGTTAGCCAAGGCCTCCGTTAGGTATGACTCTTCCTCGATGTCATAATGGGCTGTAGAGATCTTTCCAAGACCATAGCTATATGGGCTGAGGAAAGGGGCTTTGACATATGCCAAGAATCCTGGTGACGTTGGCGTGCCTTCGTCATAGCTGGCAGGGGCACCGTCGTTACGAATATCGCGGGTAATGTTACCGAACGAGGCATCGAAGCGGACAGTAAAGCGTTCGCTCAGTGAAATGTCTGTATTGAAACGAATGTTCAGACGGTCCATGTCGTTGAACTTCAATGTACTCTTTTGGTTGACATAACCGACAGAGAGATTATAGTTTGCTACGGCATCACCACCTTCTACATTAATACCATAGTTCTGAGTCATGGCATTCCGGTAGATATAATCCTTCCAGTCAGTATTCTGGTGGTACTGGGTGTAATAGTAGTAGTCAGGATCCTCTTTCAGGAACTTGAACGTACGGTTACGGGTGTTGGTGGTCTTCAGCATCTCAGAAGCATAGCTGCGATACTGCTCGGCATCCATCACTGAGAGGAATATTGGCTTAAGGGTAACACCAGCAGAAATGTTGGCCGTAATACGGGTGGCCATCGACTTATTACGCTTGGTCTGGACGATGATGACACCATTGGCACCTTTGGCACCATACAGAGCCGTACCATTACGCATGACGGTTACTTTCTCGATGTCCGACGGGTTGATGGTCGACAGAATGTCGTTGAAGAAACCTTCATGGAGCATGGTACGACCATACTGCTGGTCGATGATTACATCGTCTACCACAACCAATGGCTGAGCATTGACATTAAGAGAGTTCAGACCTTGTATGAACATCACATTTCCTACACCAGGTGTACCGTTGCGGGAGATGGTGTACACCTGACCGCCCAGATTCTTTTGAACTTCGTCCTTAATATTGACCTCATTGGTGTATGCGAAGTTCTTGGTGGTATAGTCACTGAGAACGTTAATCTGCTTGTCATATTCTGCAGAGAACGTGGTGGGGTACAGTTTGATGTCTCGCTGTTGTTCACCGTCTTGCAGACCCATGCGGACTGGGTTGAAGTCTGGCATGTTAATGTAGACAGATGTGGTAAACTCCGGCACCTTTAATTTGTAGGTTCCGTCCTCCTCAGTGAGCGTACTGTAACCTTCAATGTTGTCAGCACTGATAATGGTACCAGCAATAGGATTGCCAGTCGTAGCATTAACAATGCGACCACGTATCACTCTGGTTGGATACTGCTTTTGTTTGGGCATTAGCTTGCGGGCCAAGGTCTCTAACTGGTCCTGACCCGATTCCTCGTCTTGAGCAACTGCGCTAAAGGGGAAAGCCATCAGCAGTGTAAGTCCTAATATAATATATTTTTTCATATCCTTACAGTTATAAATTCATACTCAAACATTATTTCTTCAACCAGAAGAAGGTGTCACCGTCGCCATGAGGCGCTACTTCAAATCGTTCCTCACTGACATTCGAGATGCCATGTGGTACCAACATGATACAGTCAATACGCAATGTACGTACAAATTGCTTCCTACTCTGTTCCTTACTTGACACAGCGGTTTGTACCTCAAGTGTGACCTGTGGCTCACTTTCTCTCAGACCGAACGTGGCAGTCGGGAATTTAAAGTCTTCTGCCAACAGGATATAATCTACAATCTGTGGATTGTTTGCTTTTCCTGTCACAAGTGTCTTTCTCTCAGTCTCGCCCTGCTGATTGTGGTAATTGATATAACAATTCACTTTGGTAGGCAAAAGTTCTGTTTCTGTTGCGTTACTATCATTAGCCAAGGCCGGCGCAGTGACTAGATAAATGTCATAGCCAATGTTGGAGAGTACATTTTCGATGTTGAACGTGACTTTGTGCTGGACAGTTGAATATACTTGCTCAAACTCAATGAACATATTATTCCAAACCTTATTATGGAACTTATTGTCGTTCATAACCTCGCGTTCTATTGTTCTGACTGTTGGCTTCATCTCCTTGTTCTCTTCTATTTTACTGACCTCTTTAATGGAAGTTCTACCCTCTGCCTCGACGATGATCCATTGATAGAAGGTGTTTAGCTTGTTAATCTTCCAGTTGTCAGATTTCTTAACTATACCATTAGAACAAATTACATCCTGTGTGTCAGAGAAGATGCCAGTAGGAGCGTAGGGCTTTTGCGTGTTCTCGTCAGATTTGCCGCCAAACTGGTAGTAGTGGAGATTCTTGTTTCCCCAATAGCTTTCGCGGTAGATGTATGCCTCTGCAGCACTGGTCGACAAGGCAGAGTCCTGCAGATGGGCGTCAGAGTTCATGGTGCGACTGAAGGTAGTACCATCCACGATAGCCAAACGAGGCATGGTGTAAAGCATTGAGTCGCGGAACCTGACCTGATCATCGTAATTGAAGTAGGGTTCATATTCTTCAATCAGTTTCTTCCACTCCTTATTGGTAGGTACAACCATCCAGTAGGTACTGTCCTCTTCATTGGTATAAGCCCACAGGTAGTCCCACAGGTCATTCTGCTGAACGAAGACAGAATCGAGATAAACGGTTTTACCATTCTCAATTCCACCTGCAACACTCCGGCCAGGAATAAATTCCTTGCGGTAGAAGCGGGAATTGTAGAAGAAACTGGCAAGACTGTCAAGGTCAGCATCCTTACGCAGGTATTCAAATACCGTGGGGAAATACTTGGCCTTTCCTTGTATCGTGAAAAGGATACCATTTGCAAAATGCTGGTTGGTCGTCAGGATGGTGTTGTCACCGAATGCTTTGGCTGTCAGTGTCGTCTTCTTACCATTCATTAAGACCAGTGAGTCATTGCTTGTAGGCGCAATCGAGTGATTGTACATGGCGATATGGTTCTGGATAAACTCCTTGATAACAGTGTTGTCATCCTCTATAACCTTGCCTTTTTCTGCTTGATAGGCTGCAATGAGTTCTTGAGCTTCTTGGGCAGAGAACTGGTCGTTGGTAGGCGCAAAGACCGTAAACACCTGACTGCTACCTAAAGCCTTGTCATAACCGCAGGCCTTGACAACGCTGGCAAAGTTGCTGAGGTTACTATTCTCGTTGATGGCCTGCCAAAGTGATGCGTCATTCATCCCTTCACCTTTGCTGTCATAGTGGTCATCCCATTTGTCAGCACAGGCCGTGAAGGTAAGGGCTGCGAGTGCGAGCCCTACGACCTTACCATATATTTTATATTTTTTCATCATTGTCAATTTTCAATTATCAATTGTCAATTATCAATTATTTAGAGGTCATCCTCCGTCTCACCGTCGCTGCCAACGCCATAGACGCTCTTGGGTACCAGTTCGAGGAAGTCGAGTGCAAACTCGTTATTGTTACCTTGCTTACCATCAGAGGCCACACGTATTCTCAAATAATGGTCCTTAGTAGAATCCAGATACGACTGACTGATGATTTTACGGAAACCGATATCGTATACACAAGGATAGCCCAAGTTGCCGGAACCGCCATTGTCACAGAATACAGAACGCGGATAGGTGTAGACACCAAGGTTCTTCATGGTCTTGATGTACTCAGCCTTCTCTTCTTCGCTCAAATTGTCGTAATCCTCGATTTCGCTGATAAAGTCATCACCCATGTAGAATTCCGTGTTCATATTCTTGGTCATATCCAAAGGAATACCCTGTGGTACATTGTCAACGTAAATTTGGGCAACACCACGAGATTCCTGTGATGTAAAGCCAAGACGAATCTGCCATTCACCATCGAATGGTACAGGTGGCAGACGGAATGTGAAGTCATAGTTGCCTTTGAGGGCAAATTCGTCCCACATGTAGATATTATACATGGCAACAGGTCGTCTCCAGGTAAACTGGCAGTTGCTGAATGTAACACCATCAAGATAACCCTCCGGGAACAATACACTACGACCGTATTTCTCTTCACCGCTATCTGATTGCCAAGGGTCACCTAAGATGCGCAGACCATTAGTGATAAACTCTGGGAAGACTGAATTGAAGTCCATGCGGATACGAACATTGTGAATAACGTTCTCTACATCCTTGTTAAATGCCACGATGTCGTCAACATAGAAATAATGTCCATTGATGCCATCGTGATCTAACCCTTTTGCTTTGTCTTTATCGTCTTGATCCGCTAGAATATGCTGACCTATGAATTTGTACTTTTCATCGCAACGACGGTTGACATAGCGTTCTCCTCTTTTGCAACCTTCACGATATTTTGAGACAGTGACCTTATCCACCTTAATCATCTTGTGGGGCAAAAGGGTGTAATGCCAGTCACTGGGATTAACCAAACTTTCGATAATACCGATGGCACCTTCAAAGTTTGGCTTATTAGTAACCTCCTGAGGAGTCAGGTCGTCGGCTGCAGCAGCAATCTTGTTAAGAATATGATACTGAATGAAGCGGCGTAGAGGGTTGACGTCGTCCGTCAGATTCTCGAAACTGTGTCCAGGTGCATTCACATCATCAGGATATACCTCATCATAAATACTACAAGCCAAGTCATAGAGACCTTGGATGTTTGTGATACCATATTTTTCTTTTAATATGGAGTCTGGTTCAATAAAGAAAGTATAGCCATATTTCTTGGTCTCAGGCAAATAATAGGGCTTGCCCTGTTGTTCGTAGTCGCCTGATTTAAGATAGACGGGATTATTTCCGAGTTTCTTATAATCATAGTCAGCGTCCTCAACCAGTAATACATCATTGATGACGCCAGTTTTCACTAGGGCCTCGTAGAAGAGGCTGATCTTGGGATTGTCACGCATCAAGTCTGTGATATAGCTGTTCGACTTTTCAATGACTCTGTCGATGGGCTGCATGATACCATTCTCTACGGAGTCATCTTTCAGCTCAAACTTGATCTTGGCCAAGCCTTCCAGTACTATGACGGCGTTACTGTCGCTGTCGAAACCGGGCTCAGTAGCCAAATAGCGGCTTAACATGTTCACTGATGGCAGTTTGTGGCCAATCATGTCAAAAGTGGTATACATGTAAGACACCAAGTGCGTACGGGCAATCGTGTCACAGTCTTCTTGGCTTAACTGTGAAACACTGGTGAAACCACGTCCTTTCAAATATTCGTCCACAGCGTCGTTGTTGGGCGCAAAGCAGGTATAGTGACCGTATGCGGCAAGGAGGTCCATCAGACCAGCTCTTTCAACAATCTCTGCAAATTCACTGTATTCAGGACGATTCTTCAGATAATCGCTCATCATCTCACCCGTGAAGGTGTAGAAATATTCGCTGTCAGGCTCATCAGAGCAGCTGGTCAGCATCAGCGGGCTGAGGGGAGTCAACATGGCGAAAAGCATAACTCCCACAATTTTATTGAATATATTCTTATGTTTCATAGCGTTCATTATTATTTAGTCGTCTTCTTGTAACTCTCGTCTTCACCACTGCCGAAAGCAGGATTCTGTACTAGCTTCTTGTTGACCTTCAATTCTTCAAGATTGTATGGCCAATAGATGGCATCCATCTTTGACAGGTGATTGCTAATCAGACCGGAGCCAGTCGTTGCTTTCTGCAAGGCAGCATTTTTCAGTACTGAAGTGTTGCCATTGCGTTGTGAGAGACGGACGAGGTCGAACCATCGCTTACCCTCGAACATCAGTTCGCGTTGGCGCTCCTGAAGAACCAAGTTTTCCATATCACCTTTGTTGCCATAATTAGCTCTCACAAGGGTGTCCTGAAGCAGGGTCTGGCAGATAGAGCGCTTGTTAACGGCATTGACCAGCGTAAAGGCTCTGTCCATCAGGGATTTGTTGTAGTCGACGGTTGCAGCATCATCGCCTTCACGAATCATCTGGGTGAGAGCCTCGGCCTTCAGCAGCATGATATCCGTCAGACGGTAGATAATCCAGTTAGAACCGTTCTGATTCTCGGTATATTTATCGTAATATGAAGCTTCTGGAGTCGTGCCGCCCGTTGCGCTGATTTCAATATCTCTTGTCGTGTACTTGTTAATAGACTTGTTGCTATTGTTGCCACCTTTTCTATAGATATGATTGATATAGATACGGGCATCCCACATCTTGTTCTTATCGGCATAGACTTTTCGGTCCTGTCCTGTTGCCTCAACCTGGGCGTAGATGTAGTCTGACGGTGCAACCAGACCCACGCTTGACCGATCATTGCCGTAGAAAGAGTTAACAGCGCCATTGGCCATCATACCGTTTCCTTGTGGGTCATCACTGAATACCAGCTGGAATATGATTTCCTGATTGACTTCGTCTGTATAGTTTCTGTCTCTACCAAACAAAATGGTATAGGCATCACCATAGTAATTGGTCTGTCTTGAATTGCTGACCAATGGGAAACCATTGTAACGGTCAATGTCGTTATCATTGGAGCTGGTTGTAGTACGCTTCTGTCGGTTCTCCTCATAAATGAGTTTCTTTGAATCAATGACCAAGTCAGCATAGTAAACGCATTTCTCATAATCCTTTTTCCAAAGGTAGAGCTCACAGAGTAAAGAATGAATGAAATCCTGTGTGACACGCCCTGTCTGGTAAAGTTCCTTAGTTTCAGGATAGCGCTTCACAGCTTGGTTTTTCACACTTTCCAAATCGAAAATCAGCGAGTCGAGCACTGCGTCAAACTTGGTAGCAGGCAGGTCCATGGTCTGATCGTCATCGGTGTAAGCTTCTCTGGAGAAAGGTACATCGCGGAAGGCGCGGATCAGATAAAAGTAGCAAAGACTGCGTATAGCCACCATTTCAGCGATGTTGGCCTGCAACTCACTCTCCGTATAGGCAGCATCGTTGGCAGAAACATCTGGAGCATATTTGATGACCGTGTTACAACGGTTGATGACAGCATAGAAATCTTTCCACTCGGTGTAACTATTTTTGGCATCGATATTCTCCTTGAGGATTTTTTCAAGATTTCCGTCACTCTGAACATTGTTGCCTGGTCCGATGTTATCGCTACGGAATTCGCCCCAGACCATCATACGCTTGATGACGGCTTCTTCCTGCAGACCAGAATAGCATCCGGCAATAATAGCTTCGACATCGGCTTTCTCATTCCAGAACTTATCAAAGATAATCTCGTTCTGGGGTTCTATGACTAAGAAGTCAGAGCAGGAAGAGAACCCGGCTATTACGCAAATAGCGTAAATAATATTATAATATAGTCTTTTCATAATCATAATCTCTTTAGAACTCAACAGTGATACCTAATGTGTAAGAGCGTGAACGCGGTGTCTGGGCATTGTCGATGGCAGGATCTTCACCACCAAACGAAATGTCGGGGTCTACACCAGAGTACTTGGTGATAACGAATGGATTGTTGACACTGGCGTATAAGCTGACGCGGTTGACACCAGCCCATTTCAGATATTTTTTCCGAATAGTGTAGTTCAGCTGTGCATAATTCATTCGCAGATAAGAGCCGTCTTCTACAAAGCGGTCGCTCACCAGGGTGTTGTAGTTCGAGTTATTACCGTACATGGCGCGTGGAATAGAGGTGACGTCACCTTCCTTACGCCAGCGGTAGTTCACGGCCTGGCTCTGATTGTCGTTACCAATCATGGCTTCGGCATGCAGACGGGCCTTGTTCAGAATCTTGTTACCAACGCGGTAGTTGAACTGGGTGGTCAGACGCCAGTCACCGTAGTTGAAGGAGAATCCGAAACCACCGGTGAGCTTAGGCAGTGAAGAACCCAGGTAAACGATATCAAGGGCATTGATCTGACCGTCGTGGTTGATATCCTCGTAGATAGCGTCACCACCGTTGAAGTGATAGTTACGGCCTGTAGCATCATTAGTGTAGTTGAACATCATGCGCAGGGGATCACCCTTGGCATCCAAGATGACTTCACCCTTCTCGTTCAAGGCTACAGGGGCTGTCTTGCCCTCTGCCAGGAACTGCTTCTGTTCCTCGGGCGTCATGCGCTTGAAGGTTGAATAGTTATACTGGTAGACACCCTTGTAGCGGAAGCCGTAGATAGCGCCCATTGGATTGTGCAATTGTACGCGGCGCAGGTGCTCGTCGTTTGAAAAACCATAGACGGAGTTCTTGTTGTCCAGCAGGTTCTCGTCGAGTTCAAGCAGTTCGTTACGATTGTTACCGAAGTTGGCATTCATGTCCATCCAGAACTTCTTGCCAATGGTAATCATGCGGTTGGTGCTGATATGGAACTCCCAACCGGTATTGCGCATCTTACCGTTGTTGCGATAGGGGACGGTAGCAAAACCAGAGTTGGAGGGAATACGGAAGTTCGCCATCAACATATCTGTCGTAGTCTGTACATAGCCTTCGATGGTGAGATTGATACGGTCGTTAAAGAGACCGATATCGATACCGCCGTTCCAACTCTCCTTAATCTCCCACATCATGTCAGAAAGTCGAATGTTATCCGGTTTCATGGCCATCATGTCAATATAGCGGTTGGTGGAAACATATTTTGAAGTGTATAGATAGTCCTGACCAGGCTGGTTACCTACACGACCCCAGCTGGGACGGATAGCAAACATGGACAGCCACTTACGGGTAGGCTTCATCCAAGGCTCGTCGCTGATAATCCATTTCAGCGAAACAGAGGGGAAGTAACCCCAACGGTGACCAGGACCGAACTTGGTGGTACCGTCGGCACGTAGTGAGGCGTCGATGATGTAGCGCTCCTTATAAGCATAGTGCGCATTGGCTGTGAAGTACATGGAACGCCACTCATTGTAGCTGGATTGCATGTTGGTAATCTGGCCACCGCCCTGTGTACTGGTGATGCCTGAAGCTACACCCTGCTTTTCTTCCAACTGTCCAGTAGATGAACCGCTGGTAAGTTCGAAACGGCCCAGAATCATGAGCGAATGGTCTTTGTTCTTGAAGGCAGGTCTGAGAATCAGCTGCTGCTTGGTGTTGAAAGATACGCTCTTCGAAGAACTGTCATGAGTCGTGTTGACACCACTGTTCCAAGAGACGCTCTTCAACTCCTGCGGATAGTATTTATTCTCATACCTGTTGTTGATATTCATCAGGACAGAACCACGGTAATCCAGTTTCCAATGGTCTTCGTCCATGCCTAACAGCTGGTACTGAATGATGAGTTCAGGCTGCATGTCGTAGGTGGTCTGCTGGTTCTTAGCCAAACGGGCAGAGGCTACGGGGTTAACCAAATCCTTCTGGTTGCGGTCGAATACTGAGCTGGCACTCTGCAGCATCGTGTAGTAGGATGGCGTGTCTTCTCCGGTTACAGGATTCTGCTCATAAATGCTCATATTTGGCATCTTGCGCATGGCGATGGACAGCAGGTCGTCAGAGTTGCGGTCGTTCTTGGTGTAAGTCATCGAGAAGTTCGTGCTGACACGAATACGCTCACTGACATTATAGTCAAGGTTCACACGGGTAGAGAAACGCTGCAGCTTCTGCTCTATCATAGTACCTGTCTCATGGTCGTAACCAGCACCGATACGGAAGAGGGCTTTCTCACCACCACCAGTGATAGTCACATAGTGGTTCTGGCGAAGACCCCACTGGGTAACAGCATCACGCCAGTCGGTGTTGTTGTTATACTGCTCGTATTCCGAGAACGTGGGGTCGTAGTTCAACTCAGGAATGTTTGAAGCACTACTGCTCTGTTCTGGATTGAAGTAAGACTCCTTCAACAGCATCGTGTAGTCATCACCGCTCAACAGGTCATAGCCCTTAGGCTGGTAGGTACCTGTCAACTTCAGTGAGTACTGCAAACGGGGTTTACCACGGACACCACGCTTGGTGGTAAGCTCAATGACACCGTTACCACCTTGTGAACCGTAGATGGCTGTAGCGGCGGCATCTTTCAGCACGCGGATGTCGGAAATGTCTTCAGGGTTGATGTTAAGCAGTTCGGCGAATTGCTCGTTATTAGCACCAGCCATATCGAAGTTGCTGAGGTTTACCTCGCGTACGTTACCGTCGACAACGATAAGTGGGTTAGAGTCTGTCAGGGTTGAAAGTGACGAGGCACCACGCAAGCGCATCGTAGAACCAGAACCCAGGTCACCAGAGTTACCGATGATGTCAAGACCGGCAATACGACCCTGGATAGCTTCGTCAATCGTCGTGAAGGCCATACCTTCCACATCCTTCATGGAGAAGGTCTGGGTAGCGTTGGCAACTTCTCGCTCAGGGATGGGCAGACCGATATTCTGGACACGGCGCTTACCCTTGACGGTAACATCCTGCAGCTGGGTGGCTGAAGCCAGGACGATTTTGTAGTTCGTACGGTTGATGGGGTGGGTAACAGTCTTCGAACCGACATAGCTGAAGCGAATTCTGTCCTTCTGGTTCTTTACTCTCATGGTAAAGTTACCGTTTAGGTCAGTGACGGTTGACTCGATAATACGCCCGTTGCCGTCAATCTCGCAAACAGTAGCACCCATCACCGGGCCCATTTCATCGCTTACATTTCCATGGACCGAGGATATTGTCTGTGCACTGACAGTCAATGCCGTCATCAGCGCAAATATTATGATGATTGATCTGAGTATTCGCATACCTTACTGATTTTTGAGTTTATTAAGTTTGTCTTGCCAAGGAGTCATTTCTTCGGTCAGGAGCACACCGTCTATCTGGTGGATAACGGCATCTGATGCCATGTAGCACTGACCGGTGCTCTTGAACCAGTATTCACGGCAGATGCTGTTGTAGAGTCCTTCGGTCTTAATAACATTGTGTGTCTTGCCAAGGACATCCTTGACCCACATCTGGTTACCTTCATTGTTGACTGTCAGGGAGAAGAAACGACCTGTTTCATCATTACGTTTCATCGTTTCGAAAGAATTCTGGTACTTGCCATTCTCAGGATCCATGCCAATCAGAATCGCATGGTCTTGTACGTGATAGCGGACAAAGTTGACAATGATGTCCTTGATTATAGCCTGAGCTTGTGCTGCAAGCTCTTCAGACCCCCAGACTTCCTCAGTCTGAGCCTCATAGTCTTCCCATGTGGGCAGCAGACCATCGTCAATCAGTTTCTGGATGGCACTGTTCGTGGGTACATAAATAGTATAGTTGTAGTTGTCGAGCAGTTTCAGGTTCTTGCTTCCCTTCTTCTGCATACCGGCACTGTAATTGTTCTTGGTAACGGTGGTCGCCATTAAGTCGGCAACATCGTACTCTAGCAACTCTTTGAACAGCGAGAATTCCTCGTGCTTCTCCAATGTCAGGTAGACGGTCTGATCCGTAGTCAAAGGCATCTGGTCGTTGATGATATAGGATTTACCATTGTTCTTTACGTAGATGTCATCAACGTGCAGGGGCTTGTTATGATGTTCCATCTGCCAGCCACCGGCAATGGCCAAGCGACCATTATCTTTGAATACACGGAGGGGCGTGCCTCCCTTTGACTTATAGAACTCATGTCCGTCTTCAATATCGCCGACGATAATCAGCTGATTCATCAAGCGTCTTAGGCAGTCGTTTATGACATTGCGGTCAGTAACCTCTCTTCTTGCAATACTTTCATCAATGGTTATCGTACCATCATCACCGACAGTACATGCATATTGGAAAGCTCTTACTTTTTCTGCCTCGGTCGTCTTTGTCGCATCATACTGGAAGGCAAATACGTTCGGAGCTTCCATGCCGTTCTTCTCGTTTCCGTAAGAGTAGGGGTCAACATACCACAGCATGGCATCGTTAGATGGCAGAATCAGACTGTACTTCGAGTCCATAGAAAGCAAATAGGGCAGGAAGTCCAGCTGGTCGATGGCCCAGTAGATGACGTTCATCGTTGTGGGGTGAGCCAAAGCAGGATATGCTACGGACTGAAATTCAGCAGGGGTGAATACCTTGTTGGTCATATAAACCACACCATTACATCCCATGAAACAGGATGCAATGTCTTCATTCTTGATGCCTATCGGTTGCTTGGCATCATTGAGCACAAGGTCGAATTTCGAGGGAATAGCCTCTGTAAATACAGGGAGCATATTGACCTTGATGAGCTTGGAAAGTGTAGCATCAGGAAGACTGTCAATCTCGCCATATTCAGTCTTCAGGTCCTTTCCTTCGTTGTCCCACCAGTTATTCAAAGCCTCATTGGTAGGTACAATCATGGCACCGGCGTCGTAGTTCATGTTGGCATCTCCAGAGGAACTGACATATTGGTTCCATCCTGGGTCAAAAGGCAACTTGGCGGATATGGACTTGCCGTCTGGTGTGGAGAGGTTTGGACCGTCACCAGAATTTTCGCTATAGTAACGAAGGACATAGACCGAGTCTTGATTGTTATAGAGACGGTTGTACTCCTTCGTGCCGTCTGCCGTATAATAGGGGGCACAGAAACGGTCCATCAACTCTGCCCATTTCGACATCTCCGCATGCTGGTGGATAATCTCTGCCATGTTGGGCGATGATTCAATGACGCCACCGACTTTCTGGATATAACCATTCTTGCAGGTGATATCGCGTTCTATCACTTTTTTGCCGTTGACCCAGGCCTCGTTGATGTCGTTGGCCTGATGGTTAGTCAGCACCTCCAAGTCCATATTCGTCATTTGGTTGATCTTCATGAAGATGGGTAGGAAGTGAATCATCGGGGCTGCTGAGGCATCCTTCAGGATGGGAATGCTTCTGCCGTTGTCCTTGAACTTAGCCCATACCTCTGTGTTGGGCATCTGTTCGGGCTTCATAATCTGAACTGAGTCGAAAACACTGGTAGCCGTCAGACGACGCATCGTGCGACCTTCCTCAGGATGGTTGTCCTCTCCTTGAGGTTTGCCGTTCGACAATAGCTCAATCAGATAAGCGTTGTTGACCATAGAGTTGTTCAACAAGAGCTTCTTCTGGGCAGGGGTGAGCTTGTCATAACTGTCAACTCCCCATGGGTTATTGCCGTTCTTAAACCAACTTTGGAAAGCAGCGTCGTCAGCTGCAAACAAAGTTTTCGAACCTGTGTGGCTGAGCACCTCGTGCTGTCCCAGGTCGTCAATCAACTTCAGCATTGTCTTGTAATTGCCATCCTCTTCCAGACGCTCATAGATAGAATTACCCAACCATGAGGGCTGTCCTGTAAGAACGTCATCGTCCTTACAGCCCTGTAAAGCTGAGGTACCTATCAGCAATCCGCAGGCGGCGATCATCCAATAATGCCGTTGTTTTGCGTTGTGTTTCTGTACCATAATACTTTTTTAATATTAGTTGTTTTAAAGTTATTCATGCAAGGTTCCTATACCTTATTTATATATAAAGTAGGTCGTTGATTAGAATCAATGAGCCGTTGTAATAAGTTGCTTGCAAAATTAGCTAATTTTTTTTAATAATAATCTCAAAAAAGTGACTTTTTTTTGCCTTAGTTACATGAGAAATGTTTTTTGTTACATCAGAAAACGTCCATTTCATCAAAATATACTAATTTTGCACTTGAAAATCGGAATGACGAACTTTATGTCGTCTGAAGATTTGAAAGAGAACATTTTTTTATTTAACTTAATCTTTATTATTAACTAAATCAACACTTTTATGAAAAAACTATTTACTTTATTAGGAGTCATTCTGATGGCAAGTAGTGCTTTCGGACAAAAATGGAAAAACCTCGTGGTGAATGGTGACTGTGAAGGTACTGCTCCTGCATACGAAAAGTATCAGGATTGTACTGATGTCAATGCATGGAACTCATTCTGGGTACATGAGTGGCCAAAGGGTGAAGTTGGTGAAACTCAGTATGAAGGTACAGCCACTATCGTTGATGGACTCGGCGTTGACGGTTCTAAGTGCGTCAAGGTTGTCGTGCGTAGTGATGCAGAGGCTATCGCTGCAGGAAACAGAGTGGAGGCCAATGGCGCTCTTGCTTCTTGGGACTGCCAATTCTTTATTTATGCTACTGACTCTATTCCCGTAGGTCATGAAGTTCGCTTGACCATGTCGGTAAAGGCTGATAAGGCTGGTAAGATTGAGTCTCAGGCTCACTGGGGTCCTGGTGACTACAACCACTATCAGTTGTTCGGCGACATTAACGTGACCACTGAGTGGAAGGAGATTACTACTGATGCTGTGGTGGTATCTAGTGACCAGGCTGGTGCAAGCAACAATAAGCGTTTCCAGAGCGTTGCCTTCAACCTGTCTACTACTAAAGACGGTAATGTGATTTATTTCGACAACATTAAGCTGCAGTCGAAGGCCCCCAAGCAGCAGGATGAAAATTCTGACTGGATTAACTTCATGAGAAGAGGTATTTATTCAATGGATAATATTACTGGTGTAGATGGTGATGGTAAGCCTTGGCATTGTACTAACTTTACAGTTCAGGATCTTAACAAGCCTGCAGGGGAGCAGCAGCAGCCTGCACCCGTTGTTGAGGTTCCCAACGAACCTGGCGTATATGCTGTAAAGGTGCCTGTAAGAGGTTACTATATTAAGGAAGTAGAAGACCTTGATAAAGAGGGCAATCAGCAGTTCGATGATGATGGTAATGTGAAGATGAAGAGCGTCTACTATTGGAATGATGGTACTGAGATTGGAACCAGTGCTCCTGCTCGTTGGACCTGCCAGTTCTTTGTTTCTACACTGCACAAGATGAAGGGTGGTGAGAGATATAGATTTAAGTTCCAGGCAAAGGCTGACAAACCTTCTGCCCTTGGTACTCAGGCACACAGAGGCCCCGGCCAGTATGTTTCTTATAACACATTTGGAGAAGAAAGCGATTATCCACTTACTACTGAATGGACATTATTTACATTAGGTGATGGTCAGGGTAAATGGCCGACCATTCCTTCAGGCGCTAATGGCTGTCAGACTATTACTTTCGACTGTGTACCTCTGGAAGGTGACGACAACAACTTCTATTTCATCTTCGAGGAGTGCTCATTCACTGAAGAGAATGTGACCGATGCAGACCGTACACTTGGTACAGCTGAATATCTTGTAATTCCTGTTGAGGGCGAAGATGGTGTCTATCATCTTGATGCTACCGCTATGTTGAAGACGTACGATGCTGAGAACTTTGACTTCTTGCTCAATCCTAAGGAGGGTGATGGTATTAAACTGCTTGATCAGAAAGAGGATCCCGAAGAGGATGGTCACATGATTGATACGTACAGCAGCATGCTGACTTTGAAGGATGGTGGTTTCATTGGTGCTGATGGTTACTTCCTGGGTCTTACTGATGATAAAGGTATCAGTCTGAACTTTAATACTGAGACCATCAACGGCAACAATATTGACCTTGAGATTTGGAACAATCCTGCCGCTAAGATTACCATTGGCGATGGTAAGATTGTGAATACTAAGCTGGTTATTTCACAGAGTGGTTGGTATTATCTGTACAACATTACTTTGATGAGTCCTGCTGATAAAGAAGCTTATGATAAGGCCGTTAAGGCCGTTGAGGATAAGATTGATGCTATTGACGAGGTTGTAACTCTTGAGAGCAAGGATGTTATCGAGACAGCACGTAAAGCTTACGACGCTCTGCCTGAATATGGTCAGAAGAACGTTTCTAACTACGACAAGTTGACAGCTGCCGAGGCTGAATATCAGCGTCTGTATGACATCAAGGATTGCATCGATAAGATTGACGCTATTGGTGAAGTAGTATTTACTGAAGAGTGTAAGGCTCGCATCGACGCTGCTCGTTCGGCATATGATGCACTGAGCGATGCTTCTAAGGAGGCTATTACGAACTATCAGACACTGGTTGATGCTGAAGCTAAGTATGCTGAGCTTGAGACTGCTGGTATCGTTACCGTAACCGCTGCTTCTGTTAAGAATGGTATCATGTACGACCTCATGGGCCGTCAGGTTACCAAGGCTGCTAAGGGTCTCTATATCCTGAATGGTAAGAAGTACTTCCAGAAGTAATTCTTAAAATGCAATAACTTTAAAAGGCACTCCGTATGGGGTGCCTTTTGTGGTAACAGCCTTTTATTCTTTCTTTTCTATCCTATGGTTTGTATGTTTATGGTACTATAAACTTGTATTTGCGGTACTGTAAATATATGTTCATGGTACCATAAACATCTGTTCGCGGTACCATGAACATAAATTATCACGTCATAATAATACTTTTCTCGAGCCTTAATGGCAAAAGGTTAGAAAGCAGATGCTTTCAATTTCAATCCGGCTGTCTCATCGATACCAAACATGATGTTCATGTTTTGTACGGCCTGACCAACGGCACCTTTTAGGAGATTGTCGATGGCTGAGGTGACGAGCAGTTTATTACCATACTTCTCGCAATGCACTAATGCCTTGTTGGTGTTTACGACTTGCTTCAGGTCAATAGACTTGTCGGTGTAGTGGGTAAAGGCGGCATCCTGATAGAAATCCTTGTACTCTTCAATGATGTCTTCGACAGGTGCTTTGGTCTTGATAACTGCCGTGCAGAAAATGCCACGGGCAAAGTCGCCACGATAGGGAATGAAATCGATATCGGCATCCAAATAGCCTTGTACCTGCTTGAGACTCTGACGAATCTCTGCGATGTGCTGATGGGTAAAAGGCTTGTAGATGCTCAGATTGTTGTTGCGCCATGAGAAATGGGTGGTGGCACCAGGTTTCTGACCTGCACCCGTCGAACCCGTGATGGCATTGACGGCTACGTCCTCCTTCAACAGGTTCAGATGGGCTGCTGGCAGCAGGGCTACCTGAATGCAAGTGGCAAAGCAACCTGGGTTGGCCACATGCTGCGCCTTGGCTATCTCTTCTTTATTAATCTCTGGCAGACCATAGATGTAGTCGTGATTGCCCTCGATACGGAAATCTTGAGCTAAATCTATGATTTTGACATTCGCAGGGATGGTGTGCTCCTTGAGGAACGCCTCACTCTTGCCGTGACCAAAGCAGAAGAACACGACATCAACCTTGTCAAAAGGCATCTCATCTGTGAACTTCAGTTCGGTGTCGCCAATCAGTCCTTCATGCACTTCTGAAACCAGATTGCCAGCATTACTCTCAGAATTGGCAAACACAATCTCCGCCTCAGGATGGTTTAGCAGCAGGCGGATGAGTTCTCCGCCCGTATAGCCAGCAGCTCCTAATATTCCAACTTTTATCATAAATTCATTTTATTACTCCCGTCCCTCACAGGTAGGGGCAGGGGAGGCTTTATCTCTTCTCGTCCTTGTGGATACCGTAGTAAACGCGCAATGGGGTGCTCGATACCTTGATGAAGCCCTTGGCTTCGTCGGCAGTCCAACCGGTCTGTGTTTCTCCGTATTCTCCCAACTTGCTCTTTGTCAGGTCATTGGCGCTATCAATGCCTACAGTCTCGAAACCGTAAGGACGAAGCTTCAGGATGGCGGTACCCGTCACGTTGCGCTGTGAAGAAGTCAGCATGGCCTCCATGTCGGGCATCACAGGCTCCAGGTACTGGCTTTCATGCAGGAACATGCCGTACCAGTTGGCAACCTGGTCCTTCCAGTACTGCTGCCACTTAGAGAGTGTTGACTTCTCCAACAGGCGGTGTGCCTCGATAATCAGTTTGGGGGCGGCAGCCTCAAAACCTACGCGACCCTTGATGCCGATAATGGTATCGCCTACGTTGGCATCGCGGCCAATAGCGTATGATGCGCCAATCTCCTCAATCTTCTGGATGGCTTTTATCTTGTCATCGAAATGTTCGCCATTCACACCGACAATCTCGCCCTTCTCGAACTGAATCTTCAGCAGCGTCTCCTGCTCCTTGGCTGTCACGTGCTTCAGGTAGGCCTCTTCTGGTAGTCCTTGTGTTGGGTCGAGTAGCTCGCCACCACAGATACTGGTACCCCAGATACCTACGTTATAAGAATATTTCAATTTAGTGAAGTCAGCGAAATAGCCGTTGGCATTCAGATAGTCAACCTCCTCCTTACGCGTCAGATTCCTGTCACGTGTCAGGGTGATAATCTCAACACCAGGAGCCATCACTAAGAAGGTCATATCGAAGCGGATTTGGTCGTTGCCTGCACCTGTAGAACCGTGTGCAATGGCGTCGGCACCAATCTCCTTGGCGTAGCGGGCAATAGCTATAGCCTGGAAGATGCGTTCGCTGGAAACGCTAATGGGGTAGCAGTTGTTACGGAGTACATTGCCAAAGATCATGTACTTTAGCGACTTCTCGTAATACTCCTGCGTCACGTCGAGTGTCACGTATTTTACTGCACCCAGTTTATAGGCGTTCTCCTCATTCCTTTTGAGTTGTTCTGCCGAGAAACCACCTGTATTGGCACAGGCAGCATAAACTTCATAACCTAACTCCTTGGTCAGATACATCACATTGTAGCTGGTGTCTAAGCCACCACTGAATGCTACGACAACTTTCTTTTTGCTCATATTATTTACTTTTTTACTTTTTACTTTTCATCAAGTGCTTTAATGCGTTCAATCACCTCCTCAGGAATCTTGGCAGGAAGATGCTCTTCTGGATCGTAGAGCATCGCTGTGCAGATGCAGTATTTACGACCTGTGCGATGCAGGACGTCCACATTGACACAACCCTCACAACCGCGCCAAAAGGCTTCGTCGTCTGTCAAATCTGCAAAAGTGACTGGCTGGTAGCCTAATTCGGTGTTCATCTTCATCACGGCAGCGCCACTGGTCAGCGAGAAAATCTTCGCATGTGGCCAGCGGGTGCGAGCCAACGAGAAGGTCATGTCCTTAATCTTCTTCGCTACACCCAGTCCGCGAAAGTCGGGATGTACTATCAGACCCGAGGTTGTTACATATTTTTTGTTGCCCCATGTCTCAATATAGCTGAAACCGGCAAAAGTATCGCCACTGAGGGCTATCACGGCTTTAGCCTCTTTCATTTTTGTGGCCAGATACTCATGTGTACGCTTAGCAATACCTGTTCCTCGTACCTTGGCTGCGTCTGCTATGGTCTGCAGGATAGTGTCCACATAAACCTCATGCTCAGGACCTGCCACAAATACCTCAATATTATTCTGTTCCATTTTAATTATGCATTATGCATTATTAATTATGAATTACCTCATATTCGGCACCACTTCACTGAGTGCTTCAATCACTTCGTCTTTTGTCGTTCCTTGCTTAATAACGATAAAGATGGTGTCGTCACCAGCGATAGTTCCGAGAATTTCGTCAATATGATTGTTATCTATATTATATGCAATGCTGCTGGCATAGCCTGGGCGCGTCTTGATGACACCCATGTTGCCGGAAAAATGGATGCTCAAGAAGCCTGGTACCTGCATCATCTCGTGTACGGAACGTGGTGTGCTGACACGTTTATACATCGTGTCGTTGGGTAATACATATACATAATTACCCCGCATCGTGGCTGCCTTGGCAACTTTTAGCTGTTTCAGGTCGCGACTTAGTGTAGCTTGTGTTAACTGAAATCCCTCTTTCTTAAGGGCTTCCAGCAACTCGTCCTGACTACCAAGTTCCTGACTTGAAATAATCATCCTAAGCGCCTCCAAACGGTCGTTTTTTACTTTCATCTTGGTATATTTATTCAAATTTGGCTGCAAAATTATACAATTTATACCATTCTACCAAACTTTTCTCTATCTTTTTTACAGCTTTTTTCATTCTTTCGCTTTTCTTGCACTCCTGAACGACTGATTATGGGTATCATTGGTGCGCTTAATGATGTTTTTTAGTCAGAATGCTATCGCGCGCGTATATATAATAAGGTATATAATATTTCGGGGCTTGACTCATATCAAGTCCCGTTATTTATTTCTTAAAAAGTCTAAAATATCTTGTATATTATTTGGTGCGTTGGAAAAA
>CAMHTW010000034.1 GCA_946188165.1 uncultured Prevotella sp. | reverse complement strand
TTTGCGAGAAGAAGGTTGGAATCTTTGCGCATTTACCCGGGAACATCCTCCTCACTTCAACTCAAGGTTTAACTTATCTGTTTACTTTGCTAATGTTGTTATTAGCCATCTCTCGCTGAATCTTGTGATACAGGGGCCACAAAATTCGGTCAACGTGCTTGATGCCTGTTGTGTAGATCGCAACGCCCATCACACACTCCGTAAGGCAGTCGGCCATCTCTACTTGCAAGGCCTCTTCAAACCCAACCAGACTTTTTTCCATCTGGTGATAGAGACTCGGGCTGACGCTGCCTTCACATCGCCGAAGCATCAGTTTGACAAGTCCACTGACGGGAAAATCTGCCACCATGTCGCGATAGAACACTGTGAGTTGTTGACCATGAACCTGACGGTTCTGCTGTTTGCGCTGGAAGCGCTTTTGGAAAACTGAATCTTTCATCTTTACTTTCCTTTTTTGTTAATACTAATGTTACTTCTTGGAACTCATCCGAACGGGGTTTATAGAGCCCGTGGTTCTTGTTCACGATGCAAAGGTAAATACTATTTTTCACGGTTATATGGTTTTAAAAGTGGCCGTCCCGTACTATCCCGTGATATCCCGAATTACCCTCTGATATCCCGTTATACCCCTTCCGTAAAGGCACAAAAAAAGCACCAGAAGATGATTCTGATGCTTGTAAACTTCAAATGTGAAGTATCCTATTTCGTATAGCTATTACTGAAATGCTTTTCACTAAAGCCTTCGCCAGTCGGCATTCCCAATCGTACCAACTCATTATACATGATTGCAGAAATAGAAGGCAACATGACCTTACCCTTCTGCTTCAATTCTTTCAGATACGCGCATATCTCAGGTACCCTTTGGTGAGCCACAAGCCGTTTCACGGCATCGTGAATACGCCAAGCCTCATCATCTTCTACCTCAGGGTGAACAAAATGAAATCTCTCCTCGTTTCGCTCTTGCGCTTCCTGATGGATAGGCTTGTTTGTTGTCACCAATTCTGCGTCAACGACAGGATTTTCTTTAACCTCACTGCCAGTAAGCTTCTGAACATTACCGAAGTAGTTGTTTTGCTCCTTCACGTATCCGTTCATCTGAGCGCCAGGCATTACTGTTATATTAATATTTGGTTCGTTCATATTTATGCTATTTGTTTGTTAGGAAGAATGCCATTATTCATTTGCTGTTGCACAATACCATTCACGTTCGATCCCGGCTGTGCTGTGATATTCATCGATAGTTGCAACTCTTGCTGCTGCTTGGCAAGGATTTTCTGTAGGATGCCCTCTGAATGAGCTTGCCAGACTGCATTTACCTGCAACATCGTGTTCAGAGGCATATAAACACTGAGGGCAGTCGTTGATGGAAATATTAGCAACCTTTGTTCAATAACATCAATAGGTACAGAAGCATTCAAAGCAGCACTCAACTGGGTGGCCATCTCTTTAGCTTGTCTGTTCATCGTTTCCTGAGTACTGTCCAATTCCATCCTTATCCTGTCTATTTCAGATTCCAATTCTTGATAACTTGGAAGACGATGCATATTGAGCATATTGCAGAATTCTTCAGGAAATAACACTTCACAAAGCACGTCCAAATCTGGTGACTGCTGTGTGTTATTCATCCGTTTCTCAATTTTATCCAAAGCCCTTGTAAGGCTTTCACGTTTTGTACCCAATTCTACAAGCTCCTCGAAACGTTCCTTTAGTGGAGCGTGACACAGATGGAGGAAGGGGTCAAAATCTTGCTGACCGCCAACAACGTATTGTGCTAATTGGGCAAAGTTAGTATAGTTTAGCCCAACAATGCGTCTTACCATTACAGAATATACCGTACGGAGGAAAGCCCACTGCTGAGAAAACTGTTCAAGCAACTGGATCTTATCCTCTACAGAACGTTCAGACATCATAATCATTGTGAAGGCATGAAGCAGACAGTAAAAATATCCCGTTTCTTTCATACCATTACGAGTACCTTCCACCTCCATGCGGCGCAGTTTCTCATCTAACAGCGTGCGCAGTTCCTGCCAGTCTGTTTCGTATCCTGTCTGGCCTAAACGCGTCAATAATGACAGTAATGTTCGGCTGTCTCCTCTTTCTATCCACGCCTCAGTGAGGGCCATAAGGTCTATCTTTCCAGTAGCCCATTCACCGAAATAATCATCTTTGTGGGCTACAAAGTCTATAAAGTTCCAGGCATTGTACGACTCAATGTTTCCCCACAGGTATTCATTATAAAAATCCTGCATCTGCTCGTGAACATAGTCCATCATGCCGTTGGCAATCATTACGTCAATATCTTGCTTCATGTACTTCCAAGTACACCATTCAACGCTATCAGGGCTATTAATCCCCTCACGAAGCATTACAAATATATGTTGATATTGTTCTTTGTTCATTTCTATTCCTTATTCATTTTTCAAACTGCAAAGGTACGAAAAATCCCACACCTTTTTGCAGATATGGGAGAAAAGATGATATTTTCAAACTATTTTTAGTAATTTGGCTACTTTAAAGCCTCGCCACTCTCAAACTTATCTGGCCAATAATCAATCACCTACATATCACTTGCCATCCATTTGCTGTCAAACCACTGGCGGCGTTTCTGCCACTGTTCAGCAGCCTGTAAAGCATGATTCTTAAATATCTCAAAATCCATGTTGAGCGGATAAATACGTTGATTCGTTTCTTTGACAGACAATACATACATGCCATGCCAACCATTTTCGCGAAACTCTTCTGAGCCACCGTTAATCATACTCACGAACTTGGGCAGGCGCAGAAAATCGCCATCAAGGACAAAAACGACACTCCAGAAGAATGACTGCATAGCGTGGATTGACGGTTCGCGGTCGCGTGTTACACGGTCTCGAATACTTGTCTTTGCCTGCACACAGCCGAAACAGTATTTCTTGTCATCAATCGTCAGAATACCATATAAATCAAAGATGTTTGACTTTATTTGTTCTTTGAGCCAACTTATATCTCGCGGTTCGTTGGCCAGTTCGTTGGCTTTGATGAGAGTGTTCAAGTCGCGCTGTAAGATGATTTCAACCCCAGTGCCATACAAAGCAAGCGATGCAAGTTCCTTGACCATTTCCTCAAAGGCGTGGCCGCTTGACTTCTTCCAACTTTGGTCAGCACTAATGACTTTACTGATAGTTTCAAGGTCAGAAATGCCCGACTTGCGGAATAAGTGTGCTCGGTAAATAGCACTCCATAATTCTGCCACGGGCTCGTCAGGATATTTACGCAAAGCTTTGGTGATTGAAATGCGAATAGCCGATTTTTGAGCTTCGCGGTCAAACTCTTCAGATTGTTTTTCGGATATTGAACCATTTTTATGGTTCGCCTTCAACTCGTCAAAGCACCGTGAATATTCCTCCTGATATGTAGTCAGACAAAAATTGTAATACTTATTTTCCATATTTGTTTAATCATTTGTTTCAAAAAGTTCCTTTATTTTTCTCCCCCACGCATATGCAAGCAATGGAGGGACAGCATCACCGATTTGCTCATACTTATCCTGCACAGTTCTGTCAATGTGAGGAACAATATATGGCCCACCTGCGAAATTATATGAGTCAGGGAAAGACTGCAATCGAGCACATTCACGAACTGTCAAAGCACGATTGTAGTCTGGATGCACAAATTCGTCCAGGCAATGACTGGTGACTGTAGGTGATGGTTCATTTGGTATTAAGCGATAGTTACGCTTGATGAACATTTTCTTAGGCAAGATGCGTTCTTTCTGTAATCGTTCACGCTCTTCGCCCTGATAGCGGTCGAACAAGTTCTTCAGACTCTCTCCTTGGTTGAGTAAGGCAAAACGTTGTAGAGTGCAGCTGCGATGTTTCATTGGCAAATGGTTCAATATGTCCTGCGATGTCATAGCCTCTCTATCCCAGAAAGCATCATCACGCATCAACTGCTCATAATTAGAATGCTCTTTTGTGTATTCTTTACCTTCTTGGTTGCTATTGGCGATTACATTAGGTAGCCCGGCCAAGGCCTCTTTTACTGTTACAACAGAACCCGCTGTTGGCGTTGGTGGCTGAAGTCTCCATTCCGGGAAACGACAGGCAAGGATAAAAAAGCGATTTCTTTTCTGTGGAACTCCGTATTTTGTGGAATCCAAAACCACTTCAATATAATTGCCATATCCAGCTTCCCTTAATTCTCTTTTCAAAATGTCAACAATCAATTCTCCTGATTGTTTTGCTTCTCGTTTTGAGGTAATAGCAGGAACATTTTCGAAAAGAATCATTTTAGCGTTGGCGATTTGTGCAATCCTAATACCTTCACGGTACAAGAACTGTCGATCATCATAGAAGGAACGTGAAGTGTTGCCAGCCGTTGAGAATGTTTCACACGGCATGCCCGAAGTGACCAAATCCACGCCATTAGCAGGAATAAACGGTAGAATTTGATTCTCTGTTACTTCTCGTATATCAGAATGGATTACATGCACTTCGGGGTGATTGGCAGAGTAAGTCTCGCAACAGCTCTTTATATATTCAATAGCGACTAGCGTCTGCAAACCTGCAGCATGCAATCCTGTACAAATACCGCCAGGTCCGGCAAAACAGTCAATATGTGTCAATTTGCCTTCCTGAAGCCTCACATCACCCTCGTTAAACACTAAGGGGTCTTTTGCTACTGAGTCTTGTAGGCTGTTTGCCGCGTTCAGAGCTGCCAGAGTGGTATCTGTGAAGGTATCCCAGATATTCAAGCGATGCGATTGATATTGGTCATACAGACGTTTTACAAACTGCAACTCGAATACTAATCGTAAATCATTGGGGTCGTTCTCAGGCTCACCCTCTTTTCGAGTCCCAACGCGGGCAATTTTAATCAAATACAAATCGCGAATACCTGTAAATCCAAGACCGCATTTCTCACCAAAATACGGCATAAAATAGTATAGTTTGTTAAGAGCTATTGTCGATGGAAACTTCTTGCCTGTATAGTAAATCTTGGCAGTACCATTTAGAAAATGTCTGGTATTGTCCCTTTTGACGTTGCAAATAAGTACGTTCTTAGAAACATCCAAGTCTTCCAAATCAATTTCTTGACTCAGATTTTGGACTATCTCCTTAGGATATTCCTGTTGCAGTTGGAATAGATCCAATTGTTGAGGTTGTTTCTTTATGTTCTTTCTTGTCATTTAGAATTTGCATTTATTTTTTATCTACCCATCAATAATAAGCCACCCATCCTCTTTTCTAATATAGTCAATATATTGGCTAAGAGCCTTCATGCTACGTTTACGAAACGTATAGGTTGATTTACGCTTCAAGAAACTTTTCTCATATTTGGGAAATTGCTCAATGAAGGTTCTATATTCAGATGAAAAGATATATGGTCTCCCCGAATAGCCAAATTCCAATCGGTCATTCAGTGACATCTCAAAATAATGCGGTCCGCTTGGAGGTGGTGGCGTGTTCATGACAAATTCTGCAATATCCTCCGTATCATATAGAGACACATCTGAACCTATACAGACATAACCGTCGACATCATAATCGGCGTTAAACCCTAAGCCATAAGCCTCCCATTTTCGGAGTTTCTCCATAGCTTTTCGTCTGCTGTATTTACACCCATTTGCTTCCATTGTCATATAGTCTTCTTAATTACTCCACGCGTATCTCGCGAAGCTTCTTCTCCTTTAGGAACTCTGATGGAGTATATGTCTTTGCCATAACTTTTTTCTTATTCCAATATGTCGCTGTTATCATTGCCAAAATTGAATAGGCAACATCAGCCGTTGCAAAGTTACGAAAAAGTTATCGAATATAGTCGGTTTTTCTCAAAAAACTTAAAATAATCGCTAAAATATTTGCGGTTTTCAGAAATCATGCCTATCTTTGCACACAGAACAATGGACGTGTTCCATTTATTGGGATTGGGGTGTCCCCGATCGGAAGAGTTGTCAGGTTCGTGGCGACTCTTTTTTTATACACAAAAAGAACCTTTTTTTTGTGTGTACAATAAAAATATTGCGGCATAACCAACACTTTTCAAAAAAAACTTGGAAACAGCAAAAAAACACAAACCAATGACAGTAATGACAGATGACAGTTTTCTGAATTTGAGATGAAAAGAGGCATTAGTATATATATATTATAATATATATAATACTAATCTCAATCATCCACCGATTTTCAATAACTGTCATTTGTCATCTGTCATCGGGAAATCGTAAAAAAACTGCCCACCCTGCCCGTTATCGACGAAACGTAATCTCAAAGGCTCGAAAATTACGGATTCGACGCCTCGAAATTACGTTTCGTTCCAATTCGTCAAATTCGTGCTGAAAATCGCAATTAAGCGAGAACAGAATCATGCTCGCATGAATTCTGTCGAGCGTGAGCGATTTCGATGAATTCTTCATCAAAATCGCCCCAAATCGATGGGCAAAATTTGGAAGCAAATGAAAAATGTTGTACCTTTGCACTATCGAAAGTGAAGAGTGAAGAATGAAGAGTGAAGAATTTGCTACCGCTGCAGAGGTAATCATAATTCTCAACTTTCAATTCTCAATTTTCAATTCGATATAGCGGGATGTCGGCCACCCGATGTAGATGGTCGCAAAGAGTCTAATACTAAGAAAAACACATTTTTATTATGGCAAAGATTTTGTATGAAGTAAAACAGAACCAGAACTCGTCCAGCGTTGCTTACGGCAAGTGGTTCGCACAGGTGAAAACGTTGGAAACGCTGAACACGCGCAAGCTGGCGCAGCACATCTCGGAGCACGGCTCTATCTACACCCCCGACGTGGTGTACGGCGTGCTGGAGAAGTTCCGCAGCTGCCTGATTGAGATGCTCCTGAACTCGAAGAAGGTGAAAATCGAGGGTCTCGGCACGTTCTACTGCACGCTGGAGAACCAGAAGGGCGGTGCTCAGTCGAAGGACAAGTTTAACGTAAACTCGAACCTGAAGGCGCTGCACATCCGATTCCTGCCCGAGCAGGCCACCGAGGAGAACATCTCCAGCCGTGAGTTCATCAAGCAGGCCGAGTTTATCAACGTCGATTCGCTCATGAAGGGCAATGAGAACGCATCGAGCGCACCAAGCAATGATGGAACCACGGGTAACGGAGGTTCGAACACTGGCGGTAACACTGGCGGCAATACCGGAGGCAACAACGGTGGCGGTGGTGACGATGAACCAAGCGAAAATTAGCAAAGAGTGTGCCCGAAAGGGGAACAATCAACATTCAACATTATGAAGAAGGAGACATGGAAGGCGATTATTCAGGTCGCAATTAGCATTCTGACGGCGGCACTGACCGCACTGGGAACGACATCGTGCATGGGTCACGGCCCATTCTGAAAGGAAAAAAATAGGCTCGCAGGAAACTGCGGGCCTACTTTTATTATTGCTTAATTTCAATGTCGCGTTTGACGTTATTCCGAATCTTCGTCAGGTAGCCTTTCATGCCATCGGCGTCTTTCAGGTCGATAATTTCCAGAAGTTCTTTGAGCTCCGTTCGAATCTGGGCAACTTGGTCGTGCGTATAGGGGTTGAACAGGATTTCCTGCAACAGGTAGTCGTCCTCGTTCAACACGCCCTTAGCTATGCGCATGTGGCGCTTGAAGGTAGTACCGGGTGCGTCCTGATGCTTCATGACGGCAGCAAAGACGAATGTTGACACAAACGGGATTGACAGCGAGTAAGCCACGGTCTTATCGTGCTCCTCGAAGGTGTATTCGTAGATGTTGAGTCCAAGCTTCTGATAGAGGTCCTTGAAGAAGATACGACCCATGTAGTCGCCCTCGCTGATGATGATGGCGTTCTCTTCAGAGAGTTGCTGGAGATTGGCAAACGTAGGACCAAACATGGGGTGCGTAGAAACGTAACGCATGCCCGTCGATTCGTAAAAATCTTTCATATCCGTCTTTACGCTGGCAATATCGCTGATGATGCACTCCTTGGGCAGATATGGAATGACCTCTTTAAATACAGGAATGGTGTACTTCAGCGTGACGGCATTGATGAGCAGTTCGGGCTTGAAGGCCTGAATCTCCTCGTAGGTCGTAAAGCGCTGACAATTATACGTGAAACGCATGCGTTTGGCATCGCGCTCGAAGACTGCCACCTCGTGGTCGAAACTCAGCAGGTCGATGAAGAACGAGCCCATCTTGCCTGCACCCATAACAAGAATTTTCATAACTTACTTGTTGACGATTTCAATCTGTTGACGGACTGACTCCTCGTGAATGCTCTCGAACACCTTGGCAACAAACTCGGCAGCCATACCTGTCAGCGTTCCCTGCACGCCACGCTTCTCGAGAATCTCGTTATAGCGCGAAGCCTGCAACACGGTCATGTTGTGCTCCCTCTTGTATTCACCAATCTGACGACATACCTGCATGCGCTTAGCCAACAGGTCCATCAACTGGTTGTCCAGTTCGTCAATTTGTTTACGCAACTGCTGAATGCCCTCTGTCGTAGCATGCTCATCACGGATAATCAGCAATGAGAGGATGTAGTCGAGCACATCGGGCGTCACCTGCTGTTTAGCATCGCTCCAAGCCTTGTCAGGATCGCAATGACTCTCAACAATCAGACCGTCAAAACCTAAGTCCATAGCCTGCTGACACAGCGGTGCAATCAACTCACGACGACCACCGATATGCGAGGGGTCGCTAATGATGGGGAGTTCAGGAATACGACGATGCAACTCGATGGGAATCTGCCACATTGGTGCGTTACGATAGATTTTCTGCTCGTAGCTGGAGAAGCCGCGATGGATGGCGCCGAGACGCTTCACACCAGCCTGATTCAGACGTTGCAGAGCACCTATCCAGAGTTCCAAATCGGGGTTCACGGGGTTCTTGACGAACACAGGAATATCCACGCCCTTCATGGCATCAGCCAAAGCCTGCATGGCAAAGGGGTTAGCCGTCGTACGGGCACCAATCCACAGGATGTCCATATCGTACTTGAGAGCCAGCTCGACATGTTCAGGCGTGGCCACCTCGGTAGCGACCAGCATGTGCGTCTCGTCTTTCACCTGCTTCATCCAGGGTAGAGCCTTCTCGCCGTTACCCTCAAAACCGCCTGGCTTGGTACGAGGTTTCCACACACCAGCACGGAAGTTGTGACAGCCTTTCAAAGCCAATTGGCGAGCTGTTTCCATCACTTGCTCCTCAGTCTCAGCACTACAGGGACCTGCAATGACGAAGGGGCGTTCGTTGTCACTCGGAAGGTTCAGTTTTTCTAATTCCAGTTCCATAATTATATTGTTTTTTTAATTTCTCATTATCTCATTATCTCAATTCTTCAATTCTACGGAGCGCTGCTTCGAGTTTCTCCTCTTTCGCACAAAGGGATATGCGGATGTAGCGTTCACCATTCGAGCCGAAGATGAAGCCTGGGGTGATAAAGACGCGGGCCTCGTGGAGTACACGCTCCGTCAGGTCTTCTACGTTCTGGATATCAGCAGGAATCTTGCCCCAAAGGAACATACCAACCTGATTCTTGTCGTAAGTACAACCCAGCACGTCCATAATCTGCTCAGCATATTGGCGACGACGGGCGTAGTTCTCAATGTTGAACTCACGATGCCACTCCTCAGAATTGTGCAAGGCCTCAGCAGCAGCCAGCTGTATGCCACGGAACGTACCTGAATCTACATTCGACTTAATCTTCATAATCCATGAGATAAAAGTGGCATTCGCCAAGCACATGCCCACACGCCAACCCGGCATGTTATGCGACTTCGACATAGAATTGAACTCGATACAGCAGTCTTTGGCACCGGGCACCTGAAGAATACTCAGATGCTCCTCGCTGAGAATGAAACTATAGGGGTTGTCGTTAACCACGACGATGTTGTGGGCTTTGGCAAACTTCACCAAACGCTCATAGGTCTCCATACGTGCACGTCCACCTGTCGGCATGTTGGGATAGTTGGTCCACATCAGTTTTACTCGCGAGAGATCCATCTTCTCCAACTCGTCGAAATCGGGCTGCCAGCCATTATCCTCGCGCAGGTCGTAGTTTACAATCTTAGCACCAAGAATCTTGCTCAGTGACGTATAGGTGGGATAGCCAGGGTTGGGCACCAGCACCTCGTCGCCAGGATTGACAAAAGCCAGCGTAACGTGCAGAATACCCTCCTTAGAACCAATCAGAGGCAGCACCTCAGTAGCGGGGTCGAGGTCAACATCGTACCAACGCTTGTAGAAGTAAGCCATGGCCTCGCGTAACTCGGGTGTTCCAACTGTTATCTGATAGCCGTGAGCATTGGGCAGTTTTGCCACCTCGCACAACTTATCGATGGTCTGCTGAGAAGGGGGCATATCAGGGCTGCCAATAGCGAGGCTGATAATGTCCTTGCCTTCGGCATTCATCTGTGCCACCTCCTTCAACTTACGGCTGAAGTAGTACTCCTGTACTAAACTCAATCTTTCTGCTGGTTGTATCTTACTAATCATAATTTCTAATTCCTAATTTCAAATTACTAATTCGTCTGTTTCCCGTCCTTGTACTCGCCTAAAATCTTAAAATCCTTGGTCAATGGGATAATAGCGTCGATCGACTGACGATAGCGTGTCAAATCGTCGTACATCAGGTCTACATAGAACAGATACTCCCATTCGTGTCCGATGATGGGCAGCGACTGTATCTTGGTCAGATTAATCTTGTAGAACGAGAGAATGGCCAGAACGTGACTCAAAGAACCTTCTTCGTGAGGCAGCGAAAAGACGATGCTGGACTTATTGGTATCCATCAAGGGGCGCAGTAAGTCGGCCTTATTGGGGTTCGAAACAACCAGGAAACGTGTGAAGTTATGCTTGTTGTCTTCGATGTGGTCTTCCAACACCTTCAAGCCATAGAGACGTGCAGCCTCGGCATGGCAGATGGCCGCCCACCCCTTGTGCTGACCCTCGGCAATCATCTTGGCAGAGCCAGCGGTATCCTCGGCCTCGACATTCTTCATTTGAGGATGCTGAGCTAAGAACTCACGACACTGCATCAGCGCCACAGGATGGGAATGCACCTCAGTAATGGTGTCCCAATCGTCTTCAGGCAAACAGCAGATGCAATGGGTAATGTGCAGCTTATGCTCGCCGACAATCGTTGTACCAGAGTCGCGCAACAGTTCGTAGTTATGCAGTAGCGAGCCCGCAATGGTGTTCTCGATAGCCAGCATACCAACGGCTGTAGGGTCTTGCTTCATATTCTGGAACACCTGTTCGAAGGTGCTGCAGCAAATGAGTTGTATCTGCTCGCCCTCGAAATACAGGTGAGCAGCTATATCGTGAAACGACCCCTCCAATCCTTGTATTGCTATTCTCTTCATCTTTATTATCTAACTCTTAATTCTTAACTCTTAACTAAACAACCCCACTTTCACATATGTGAAGCGGGGTTGTTGTTTTCTTCTTATCCTTTCGTTGAACTTTATACGCAACGACCCGCTTCACAATTGCTTGCAAAGTAAAAATAATAGCCGTAAAAGTACTTATTCAACGTGTTCATTGTTCTCTATTTTTTGTTTAACGGTTGCAAAAGTATAACTTTTTCATGAAACAGCCAAACATTTTGACAGAAAAATTACGTTTTGCCTTACTTTTTTCTACTTTCTCTCTTATAAAGCATCAAATTGGCTGGTTCACGGCCTGCTTCCAACTCACTACTTTTTCTTCTTACGTGCTTTAGCGACAGGCTTCTGTTGATCCTCAGGAATGGGATAGTTGACGGAAGGTTTGTGCATACGATGCATCACCTCGTCAAGTTCCCGCACCATCTGAGGATATTCAGCAGCCAAGTTATGTTGTTCGTTAGGGTCTTCGCTAATGCGGTAAAGTTCCAAAGGTGCACCCTTCTTCACCGTGACACACTTCCATTCACCATAACGAACGGCACGCTGCTTACCAGGAAATTCCCAGTACAGATAGCGGTGATCGGTATCAACATTGCCTCCAAAAAACAAGGGTGAGACATCCATACCGTCCGTCTGAGGCAGTGCATTGGCACTACCCGTAAGAGCTGCCAGCGTAGGCATGAAGTCAGGGAAGTAAACCTGATTAGTAATCTGACGGGCAGGGACACGACCAAGCTGATTGACAATCAAGGGCACCTTGATGCCACCCTCGTACAACTGACCTTTGCGTCCCTTCAGTCCTGCATGACAATTCAGTTCGCTTATGGGTGCCATTACAGCAGCACCGTTATCAGAAGCAAAGATAATAAGCGTATTCTCGCGCAGACCTAAATTGTCAAGCGCACCCAACAGTCGTCCAATGTGATAGTCCATGTGGGTAACCAAGGCTGCATACCGCTTGGTGTTCAACGACCATTCACCATGCTCGTCGTACCACGATGTATCGTCAATATTATAAGGTTCGTGAGGTGCATCGTAGCCTAAGAACAAGAAGAAGGGATTCTCCTTGTTACGATGGATAAAGGCGATGGCATCGTCAGTAGAAATCTCCGTATTATGGCGCACATGGGCATCGTGGGCATTCTCGTTGATATGAATCAGACTGTCGCCCCACAGACGATAGTATGGGTAATAATAAGGTGAGTTGCTATGAACCGTACTGATAGTCCAACCGTAGAATTCGTGGAAGCCACGATGATTAGGAGCCGAGCCTGGGTCGTAGCCGTCAAGGTGCCACTTGTTGACGAGGCATGTCTGATAGCCTGCCGTTCGAATAACCGTAGCCAGTGTGGTATCCTCAGGCAGGAGATTGGCACGACGAACGATGGTTGTATCACCACGAGGATTGATTTTCAGCCCCGTCATGCCACCAGCATAGCACTGGTTGTCGCGAATACGCGTATTACCAGTGTTGCGCCCGGTCATCAATGAACAGCGCGAAGGCGAACTAATGCCACTGCCAGCATATGCCTGCGTAAAGCTAGTGCCTGTAGCAGCCAAACGGTCAATATTGGGCGTCTTGATATACTTGTTGCCATAACACGACAAATCGCCATAGCCCATATCATCAGCCAGAATGAAGATGATGTTGGGACGCTCAGGCGTAGCCTTACGACTCTGTGGTTCTGCAGCATTAGCCTGTTGGGCCAACAATGCACCAGCAGTCAGTAGTAGTTCTTTTTTCATATCTCTTATTTCTGTTCGTTCATTCTTTAATTAAAACAATTTGAGAGCGGTCTACAATTGACCGCTCTCAACCAACACAAAAACTAAACTAGACTTAACTAAAGCATATTCCGATTTTCACAAACCCGAATAGCACTGCAAAGATAGTATTATTTTTTTAAACTGCAATGCTTTTTTGGATTTTTTTTGCATAAAATGCCTTTTTTCTACATTTTTGCCGTCTTGTTCAGTAAAAAATGGTCAAATATCGTCATTGCGGTCATCGCTTCAACAACAGGAACAGCACGAGGCAGTACACATGGATCGTGACGTCCACGAGCTGTCAACGTGGTAGCCTGCCCATTAATATCGACAGTATCCTGTGCCTGCAAAATAGTAGCTACAGGCTTGAAAGCCACACGGAAATAGATGTCCTGTCCGTTGGAAATACCTCCTTGTATGCCTCCGCTATGATTGGTCTTAGTGGTAATACCAGGCAGAAACACGTCGTTCTGCTCAGAACCTCGCTGGTTGGCACCAGCAAAACCCTCGCCATACTCAAACCCCTTGACTGCATTGATGCTAAGCATGGCAGCACCTAAGTCTGCATGCAACTTATGAGCTTCAGGCTCTCCAAAACCTGGAGGACAGCCTTTGACGACACAGGTAATAACACCACCGATTGTGTCTCCTTCAGCCTTTACCTGCTCAATCAGCGCAATCATCTGCGCGGCTTTCTCAGCATCAGGACAACGCACTGCATTTGTCTCCGTCAGCGAAAGGTCGTACTGATGATAATCACGCTCCAAGGCAATATCGCCCACCTGCGATGTATAAGCATGAATACTGATGCCTAACTGACGAAGTGCCAACTTTGCCAAAGCACCGGCTACACAACGACTGATGGTGATACGGGCTGAAGAACGACCACCGCCACGATAATCGCGCGTACCATATTTATAATAATAGGTATAATCTGCATGCGACGGACGGAACAACCTACGCATATTATCGTAGTCAGAGGAGTGCTGATTCTGATTGCGCACAATGAATCCAATAGGACATCCCGTAGAACGACCCTCGAACACACCGCTAAGAAGTTCCACTTGGTCAGGCTCTTTGCGACTGGTAGTAATAGCACTCTGACCAGGACGGCGACGATTTAACTCCTGCTGGATAAAATCGACATCAATCTCAATACCTGCAGGCATGCCGTCCACTACCCCACCAATAGCCTCACCATGACTCTCGCCAAACGTGGTTAGCCTGAATATTTGTCCGAACGTATTCACTTTTTATCTTTTTACTTTTTTACCTTTAATGGCAATGTCCGCAACCACAACCATCCTCATGTTGATGATCGCAACACTCGTGGCTATGATCATGTCCGCAACCACCTTCACAGTCGCCACAATGACCACCACAGCCACCAGTCAGATGCTTCATCAGATGATTAATCTCATCCTCAGTAGCCTCACGGTTCTCTAATACTTCTCCCTTAAAATAAAGCGTCTCACCAGCCAACGGATGATTCAGGTCTATCTTTACCTTTTCTTCGCCTACTTCAACGACACGGCCATAGAAACGGTTACCTTCATCATTCTGCATCTGAATAACAGCATCCTGATAGACATGCTCGTGGTCAAAATGGCCATTAATACTGAAGACGTCACGCCCCAGTTCCATCAACAGGTCATCACGATAGTCACCGTAAGCCTCATCCTTTGTTAATGAAAAATCGAACTTAGCACCCTTTTCCAATGGTGTTACCTGCTGCTCGAAAGAATCAAGTGCGATACCAAAACCGGTAATAAGCTCAAACGGCTTGTCATCAGTAGTTTTCTCAACCAATCGTTTTTCTCCATCTTCGTCTATATACAAACTATAAGATATAGACACAAATCTATTATTATTCTCCATAATCGTTACTTAAAATACATTTTGGCTGCAAAGGTACTAATAAGTGGGCAAAATGCCAAATAAAAGCTTAAAAAACACACAAAATGATTAAAATCAAGAGTTTGACGTGAGTCAAGAATTAGCACTGTGTTCGCAAACAATTTGATAAAAAACTTGGAATTATTCATGGAACCACCTACCTTTGCATCGTCATTCAGCATGAGAGCTGACCCTGACAAAGGATAACAAAAATAAAGTTTAACATTAAAGATTTTTAGAAAGGGTAACAAAAATGAAAAGATTGTTTTTAACTATGGTAGCCGTGCTGAGCATGACTATGACATTTGCAGAAAACGAGAACGCCGCCAGCCTGAACAGCACTGAGGCTTACAACATGACAGTAAACATGAATCAGCTGGCAAAGGCACTGAATCTGACAACAGACCAGTACGAAAGTGTTGCAGAAATTCATAAGACCTTCGCAGCCGAAATGATGTTTGCAGCACAGAGCAAAGGCGAAGAGCGTAACAAAATGGTTGAGAAAGCCATCAAGAAGGATTTGGCATATATGGACTATGTCCTGAGCAAAGATCAGTATCGCAAGTACGTCAAGTTGCTCAATGTAACACTCTTGAATCGTGGACTGCGTTAATACAGAGATGAAATTGTAATTACGTTTAATGATTGTTCCAAGGGGTTGGTAGTTGTTCCAGCCCCTTGATTTTTTTGTCCAACACACTTATGAGTTTATGTTCATAGTACCATAAACATAAGTTCATAGTACTACAAACAACTATTCATAGTACTACAAACATAAGTTTACTGTACTATGAACATAATAACATGAGTATATCTGGGGAAAAAAGTCCTTAACAAAGCATCATTACGCGTGCGAACAACAATTTAAAATCCAATAATTATTCTTCTAAAAAGTTTGTTTTTCTCGTAAAGAAGTTGTAACTTTGCACCCGATTTAGCAATCTTAGGAAAATACAAACAACAGATAATCAAAAAATGAAGAAATTTCTATTAGCAACGGCATTATGTCTGATTACTACATTAAGCATTCATGCACAGATGTCTGACCAGCAGGTTATAGCATTTATTGCCAGAGAACAGAAAGCTGGTTCTAGTCAATCGCAAATTGTTACCAAACTGATGCAGAAAGGCGTCAAAATCGAGCAGATTCGCCGTCTGCGCAACCAGTATGCCAAACAACTCAATAAGGCTGGCAAGAGCGCACAGGCTGATGCCGCAGTGAATGAGATGTCTTCACGTATGCGTCAAAACCAAAGTAACAAAAACGCCCAGGCAACAGTAACTGCAAAGGCAGATGATGAAAATGAAACTCAAAAAGTAGCAACTGACGAATACGACAAAATTGAGAATAATGTTAATACTCAAAGACAGGAAGAAGCAGAAAAAAAGAAAACTGTCTTTGGTCACGACATTTTCAATAACAGATTGCTTACCTTTGAGCCCAATATGAATATCGCAACCCCCCAGAACTACGTTTTGGGGCCTGGCGACCAACTGGTTATTGATATCTATGGCGCTTCACAGAAATCAGAGCAATTGCAGATTAGTCCTGAGGGAACGGTTACGATTCCTGGTTACGGTCCTGTAAAAGTCAGTGGACTGACTGTAGCCGCAGCTCAGTCGCGCATTCGCAGCACCGTAGGTTCACGCTACAGCAGTTCAAAAATTAGTATTAGTGTAGGACAAACCCGCTCGATGACAGTCAACGTAATGGGTGAGGTAAAAGTTCCTGGCACCTATACGCTTTCAGCATTCTCTACCGTTTTCCACGCCCTCTACATGGCTGGCGGTATCAATGATATTGGTACATTGCGTAACATTAAGGTATTCCGTAATGGTCGTCAGATTACAGTCGTCGATGTCTATGAGTATATCCTCAACGGACGTCTGGCTGGTAACATCCGCCTCATGGAGAACGATGTGATTGTTGTAGGTCCGTATGAGTGTTTGGTAGGTATTGAAGGTAACATAAAACGCCCGATGTTCTACGAGATGCGTTCTACAGAAAGCGTTGGAACTGTTTTGAAGTATGCAGGTGGTTTCACGGGAGATGCTTACAAAAAGGCAGTTCGACTGACTCGTAAGAGTGGCGATCGTTATACCGTTTATAATATTGAGGAGTTCGATATGAGCACCTTTAAGATAAATGATGGCGATGCTGTAACCGTAGATGGCATTCTAAACCGTTATGAAAACATGGTTGAAATCAAAGGTGCAGTTTTCCGTCCTGGCAAGTTCCAATTGGGCAAGGATATCACTTCCGTCCGTAGTTTGATTGAAGCTGCTGATGGTGTGACAGAGGATGCTTTTACAGCTCATGCCGTACTTCATCGTATGCGTCTGAACCGTACGCTTGAAGTTATTTCCGTTGATGTTGCAGGTATTCTGAGTGGTACTGTTGCCGATATACCTTTGAAGAACGAAGACGTACTCTTCATTCCGACAGAACGAGACCGTCTTAACGAGCGTATATTAACTATTGAAGGCGAGGTTATGTCACCAGGCAACTATGAATTCGCTGAGAACACCACTATTGAAGACCTTGTGTTGCAGGCTGGTGGTCTGACGGATGCAGCATCAACAGCTAAAGTTGACGTTTCACGTCGTATCATGGACCCCAAAGCTAAAGAAGGCAGTAGTGCTATTTCCAAGACATACACCTTTGAACTGAAAGATGGTTTCGTCATTGACGGACAGCCCGGTTTCATTTTAGAGCCCTATGATATCGTACAGGTTCGCCGTAGCCCGACCTACATGGAGCCACGTAACATTTTTGTTGAAGGTGAAGTGCAGTTTGGTGGCGTTATCACGCTGAGTTCTAAGAATCAACGTTTGTCTGATGCCATAAAGGCTGCCGGTGGTTTTACAGAGGAGGCTTATGTAAAAGGTGCCCGTCTTTTACGTACTGTCACTGAGGATGAGCGCAATCGTGCTGAGGACCTGATGAGACAGATTAAGAATACTGGTGACCAGAAAGACACGATACAGACAAGTCAGTTGAACTTGTTTAAGACCTACACTGTAGGTATCAATCTTGACAAGGCCATTGAAAATCCTGGTGGCGACTACGACCTTGTGTTGCGTGACGGCGACCGAATCATCGTACCAGAGTACAATGGTACCGTTAAGATTTCCGGTAACGTACAATTCCCCAATACAGTTGCCTTCAACGAGGGAAAAGGTTACAAGTGGTACATCAACAAAGCTGGTGGTTTTGGCAACCGTGCCAAGAAGTCAAAGACTTTTATCATCTATCAGAATGGCACAATGGCTGAAGTTGGCAGAGGCACCAAGGTGGAACCCGGTTGCGAAATTGTGGTACCCACAAAGGCTAAGAAAGATATGGCAGCCGTCACTCAATGGCTATCAATCGGAAGCAGTGTAACAGGCTTGGCTGCTATGATTGCCACGATTGCTAATATGGTGAAATAATCATCAATCAAATACGTTATGAAACACTTAAGACTTTTTCTGATGTCAATAGCAGCTGCCTTATTGGTTAGCTGTGGAACGACAAAGACTGTGCCCATCACGGGCAGACATCAATCACTGATGGTGAGCGACGATCAAGTATTGAGCCTATCATTTCAGCAATACAGTGAATATATGCAGTCGGCTAAGCCTTCCACCAACTCAACTAATACGGCTATGGTGAAGCGCGTAGGTCAGCGTATTGCATCAGCCGTAGAGAGCTATCTTACCCAAAATGGTATGGCTGAAGAGGTGAAGACCTATCAGTGGGAGTTTAATCTGGTGCAGGACAAGCAGGTGAATGCCTGGTGTATGCCTGGCGGTAAGATTGTTGTCTACGAAGGTCTGCTGCCTGTCACTCAGGATGAAGCATCACTGGCCATTGTGATGGGACACGAGATTGCGCATGCTGTAGCCCGTCACTCGGCTGAGCGTTTGAGCAATGCCTATAAAGAGCAATATGGTGCAGCAGCTTTGAGTGCCTTGATGCAAGGTGCTGGCGTCAGCTCGGGTTGGCAACAGCTGGCTGGTCTTGTTCATCAATATGGTGGAGCATTGTTTACATCTGGTTTCTCGCGCAAGCAAGAGAGCGAGGCCGACCACATCGGACTTATCTTTGCTGCCATGGCTGGTTACAACCCTGAAGTGGCTGTAACATTCTGGCAGCGCATGTCGTCAGCTACTGGTGGCGGCTCCAATTCTCTCTTCGCTGACCACCCTTCTGATGCTACACGTATCCAGCAGATTCAGGGATGGCTGCCAGAGGCTCAGAAATATTATGTCCCCCCAAAGACCACTACAAAAAAGACTACCGCAAAGAAGACTACCACAAAGAAAAAGAAGTAAACATGAGAAAAGCTATAGTCTGCCTGGCATGTGTGCTGAGCGTTAACGCAATGGCACAAACCAAAGACGGCGGCATCACACCACAGATGCTGCAAAAGATTCAGCAACAGAACGAGCCAACGGCTACGGACAGGGCATTACGTAATGCCTTGGCAGCTAACGGCATTGATCAGTTGGCTCAGAACAGCAAGAATGCAGGTGAATTGGATACCTATTTCAGTGTAGAGACCAAAAAGCAGTCGATAACAGATCAGAAATCGAGCGGACGTTGTTGGATGTTCAGCGGACTCAATGTTCTGCGTTCTAACTTTGCAAAACGGACCGACTCGCTGACAGTCGATTTGTCGCAGGATTATTTGTTCTTCTGGGATCAGCTGGAGAAATCAAACCTGATGCTTCAAGGGGTCATCGATACGGGCAAGAAACCCATCGACGACCAGCGCGTCCAGTTCTTCTTCCACTACCCACTCAACGATGGTGGCACCTTCTGTGGTGTTGCAGACTTGGCAGAGAAGTATGGACTGGTTCCCTCAAGCATCCAGCCTGATACTTATTCTGCTGAGAATACTTCTAAGATGTCATCCGTCATTAAATCGAAACTGCGTGAGTTTGGTTTGGAACTGCGTAAGATGGTAGCTGAAGGCAAGAAAGCCAAGGATATCCAACAGCGTAAGACCGAAATGCTTTCTGAGGTCTATCACATGTTGGTTATCACCCTAGGCGAACCCGTTAAAGAGTTCACCTTCGCCTTCAAGGATAAGAATGGCAAAGCCATTTCTACACCCAAGAAGTACACACCGAAGGAGTTCTATCAGGAGATTGTAGGCGGACCGCTGAACGGTACTTTCATCATGGTGATGAACGATCCACGTCGCGAATACTATAAGACCTACGAGGTAGAATACGATCGTCACACTTACGATGGTCACAACTGGAAGTATCTGAATCTCCCGATGGAAGATATCGAGACACTGGCTATTGCCTCGTTGAAAGATGGTCGTAAACTCTACTCCAGCTACGATGTTGGCAAGCAACTGGACCGTAAGCGTGGTTATAGCGATACTGAGAATTTCGACTACGCATCATTGTTCAACACCACGTTCAACATGACTAAGGCAGAGCGTATCTCTACGTTCGATAGCGGTTCAACACACGCCATGACTCTGACTGCTGTTGACTTGAATGCGCAGGGTGAACCACTCAAGTGGAAAGTTGAGAACTCTTGGGGAGCATCATGGGGACAGCAGGGCTGTCTCATCATGACAGCCCGCTGGTTCCGTGAATACATGTTCCGTTTGGTTGTTGACAAGCAGTATGTCAGCGAAAAACTGCTAAAAGACTACGAGCAAAAGCCCGTAATGGTTATGCCCGAAGATCCTTTATTCCAAGAGGATAAGTAAACAATACGTGGGCAACACGTTCCAACTTAGACGCTTCTTGCATCATATCGTTGAGCAGGAAGCGTCCTTCTATTTCTAAAGGTTCAAAGGGCATATACTGCTTGTCCAAGTTCATCGTCTCTTGCAACATCCACATCACGCCACGTGCAAAGCGTCGGACTCCCCAAAAGCCAAGCAATCCCCCACCCTTCAATGATTCGTACTTTCCACTGTTCTTACGCAATACGAAGTAATAATCCATCAGCAGTCGCATATCCAGACTATGGCGCAAATACTGCTTATAAAGGTACTGTATAGTTAGCTTTGATGCCGTCGGCAACTCTTCAGCCCCTTGCCGTCTTAAGTAGCACAATTCTTCGCCATAACATTGAGCCAACGCAGATGGCTTTTCAGCCATCTCGTTGGTTTCTCGTATGGTTTCTTGTTCAGACATCCAGTCAAGACTAATGTCCTGAGGTGCACGCAAGCCAAACTCAAATAGCTTCATCACACCTTGATAGCTGATTCCTTCAACATGTTGCTGCTTTGATATCTCATACATTTCAAACCACTCATCGGGTTCTGGTCCTCGTGATAAACAATCCAGTTGTCCGACAGATACCTGTATGAGTTCAAAAAACAGCGAATGAACCTTCTTCATACTAACAATGATTACACGAAAACTATTTATTTACGCAAAGGCTTAATAACAAACGTAAAGTCCTTATCGCCATAAGGCAGGCGATACTCCGGACGAGGCCAAGCACCCCATGAGTTGACACAACCCAATCCGAACTGACGTTGCTGAATATGTACACAAGTCTTGCCAGCAGGAATCAGGTCGCCACTATGGTGTCCCCACTGCTTTTCCTTACGCATGCCGTCGTCTATCTGGTCGTTTGTATAAGGAATGGCAGAAGCCTCCATCGGAGCATTCGAGTAGAACTGCAAGCCCTCACCGCTGTTATTGATAACCGAGAACCAGCGCACATCGGTATGGTTTCCGCTCTCCTGCGGACGTACATATTCGTAGTATTCATTCAGCACAGCATTCTTATAGACACCTATGAATTCGCTGTTGTTGCGATCAATGTAGTTCTCCACAGGACCACGGCCATAGTATTCAACCTGATCATACTGCTTAGGCATCTGCAGCTGCATTCCAAAACGGAAGAGGTCGCTAATCTTAGCCTCCTTATCTGCAGACATCTGTTCACGAACAACCACCTCACCCTTTCCTGTGATGGCATAGGTCATTATTAGTGAAGCTTTCTGCTCAGGCATATTCAAACGGACAATAACGGTATTACCTGCGGCTTCAAAACCTTTTATTTCCATACGCGGTGATTTCCATGAGGCAAAACGCTGTTGCAGACGAGCACCATAGTCATTGTCTGTGGGAGCACGCCAGAATTCGGGTACAATGCTCTCACGGTTTTGCAACATCTCTTTACCATCGACAGTCAGATAGTCAATCCAACCTGTACGCTTTCCTACATAGAGTTCTGTACCTGCTGCCGAGAGTTTCACGTAAGTGTTGGTTTCTTCCTTTTCAATTCCACCAATGCCAGAATTGGCTTCATAGTTAGCAATAGAGGGATACTTGTAGGCATTGATACAGAACTGCTGTTTTGCCATTACCTGTCCCTTATCAATGAGGGGTGCACCATTCTTCGACTTAAAGTAGAACGACACAAAAATCTCGTTGTCGCCATGATGGCCCAGTACACGACTGACAGTCTTCTGCAAATCCTCAGAAGTTATAACCTTACGCTGTTGGGGCTGAATGCCACTGATATCAATCGTACCACCATGCCCGAAGGTCATACCTGCAGGACGACCTGGATTGTCATGATGATGTTCACCAGCACCGCCGACAAACCATTCGAGCTGTAAATCGTCAAGTGTCTTGAAGAAGTTCTCATTGTAGATTTCGAATTTACCCTGTTTCAAATCCACATCCTTCACCCACACGTTCTGATAACAGTATTGTACTTCATAGGCATGGGGATTCAGGCGACGGTCTGGAGCAATAATACCATTACAGTTGAAGTTATAATCAGAGGCAGGATACTTACCATAATCACCACCGAAGGTAAAGATTTCCTTGCCCGTTACAGGACTCTTATCGCGTAATCCCTGATCAACAAAGTCCCAGATATAGCCGCCCTGGTATTTAGGATATTTACGTACCAAATCCCAATACTCCTTTAAACCACCCATCGAATTACCCATAGCGTGGGCATACTCACACTGAATCAGCGGACGCGGGTTATCGCCCTTCGAATATCTCTCACAATGATTATAGTCAGCATACATCGGGCAGAAGATGTCAGTCTTACCCCAATCGCCTGCCTGTTCATACTGTACAGGACGTGTCGTATCGTACTGCTTAATCCACTCGTAACACTTCTCGAAGTTCGGACCATAGCCAGCCTCATTACCCATTGACCATACGATGATTGACGGATGGTTCTTGAATATCCTCACGTTAGCCTCGTTACGCTCTAAGTGCATCTTCTCGAAATCCTGACGCTTAGCCAGTGTTTTGTCGCCATAGCCCATACCGTGACTTTCAAGATTGGCCTCAGCCGTCACATAGATGCCATATTCGTCGCAAAGGTCATACCAACGAGGATCGTCAGGATAATGACTGGTACGTACGGCATTGATGTTCAACTGCTTCATAATCTTGATGTCCTGAATCATGCGCTTCACCGATACCACATAACCGCTGTCAGGATCCAGTTCATGACGGTCAGCACCTTTAATCAAGATGGCTTTTCCATTCACCAGCAGCTGGCCGTTCTTGATTTCTATATGACGGAAGCCTACACGCTGGCGAACAACCTCCAGCACATCTTTGCCTTTCTTTAGCGTAATATACAGATTGTAAAGATTAGGCGTCTCTGCCGACCAGGGCTTTACCTGAGCCAAATCAATTTCCTGCCCATTATTATCTGTTAACAGCTGTTCTGTGGTGGTACCCTTTGGAGCCCTTACGTCCACCTTCAACACGCCGCGTCCGTCTTGATAGTCCTGACAGACAAAGATATCTTCGATATGCTGTTTGGGACGTGCATAGAGATATACCTCACGGGCTATACCGGTAAAACGCCAGAAGTCCTGGTCTTCCAAGTAACTGCCGTCACACCAGCGCATAACCTGCATGGCAATCAGGTTCTCGCCCTTCTTCAGATATTTGGTAATGTCAAACTCGGCTGCGACCTTCGAATCCTCTGAATAGCCCACGAGTTTACCGTTCACCCATACCTTCAGATTGCTGGTAGCAGAACCGACATGGAAATAGACCTCCTGTCCTTTCCAACTGTCAGGCATCACAAATGTGCGACGATAAGAGCCAGTATAGTTGTTTGTCTCGCCAATAAATGGAGGGTTTGTGTCGAAGGTCGTCCCCCAAGCATAACCGATGTTCTTGTAAATCTTGTCGCCATAACCGTTGATTTCAAAGAGTCCTGGCACTGGAAAATCTACCCATTTCGAGTCGTCGTACTTCAATGCGAAGAAATCCTTTGGAGCCAAATTGTGGTCTTTTACAAAGTTAAATCGCCACATACCCTCCATCGACAGGTATCGTGACGACTGTTGCTTATTGGCTTTTGCAGCCAACTCCTGCGTCTCGTAAGCAAAGAAGCAGGCCCTGCGAGCCTCACGGTTCATTTGGTTCACTTGTGGATTCTTCCACTCTGGTGCCTGCTGTGCTGCAAGGCCCATTGTTGCCATTGTCATCATGGCTAATAACAGCTTTCTCATAGCTTTATTGAATAATCTTAATAATTAGTTTTCTTTGAATGCGACAACACCCGTCATTTCCTTATCCAAATAGAATGTGGCACTACAAGTGTCCTCATCCATCAGATAGCGCGTACGTATGAGCCATAAGGTCTTTCCGCCACGCTGCTGGTAGCTGATGTTTTTACCGAAATGAGCTGGTGTACGTCCATGCAGTAGCTGAATCAGCGAATCACTGATGTTACGAGTGGAATCTATGTCACAGAATTCCAGATAGCTTACCTTTGAGTAGTCCTCGACATGAGCCTCCATAAAATCCTTGACGATAGACTTAGCCGTCTGTTGCCGTCCGCACGAAACGAACAGCAACAGGGCTATACCTATTATTATATATATATGCTTCATTATTTCTGGGGAATATTCTTCAGCACATCGAGCAAGTGATCCCATACCATCTGTACTGTCGGAATGTGCAGACGTTCGTCAGGCGTATGAACAAAGCGCAAAGTAGGTCCGAACGATACCATATCCAAATTAGGATAACGCTCAGAGAACAAACCGCACTCCAGTCCTGCATGAATACCGCGAACGTTAGGTTCCTTGCCAAACAGTTTCACGTACGATTCCTTCACGATTCGCTGAAGGTCGCTGTTCGAACGCATCTTCCAGGCAGGATAACCATCCGAATGAACCACCTCGGCACCAGCCAAACGGAAGCAGGCACCAACGGTAGCACACATATTATCGAGGTTCGACATCACATTCGAGCGTTGTGAAGATACAATCTTAATCTCTGTGTCTGACGTCTCGATGCTGGCAATATTGCTCGACGTCTCAACCATTCCGTTCAAAGCAGGATCCTGACAAATGGCATAGATACCGTTATCCACAGCCTGCAGGGCAAAGATAAAGTTGCGGGCTACCCCACTCTCTATCACTTTTTCGGCTTCTGTACTCTCCATCGCCCATACCATCTGCGTATCTGTCACACAGAACTCCTCTTCTACCTGTGAAGCAAAGATGTTCCAGTCGGCCTTCACGTTTTCCTTTGTGTCGTGTGGGACGGCAATCACAAACATGCCGTCACGAGGAATGGCATTATGCATCTTACCCGAATTAAACTGAGCCAGACGCACACCTTCGTACTTATTGATGGTCTGATACAGGAAACGGCCCAACAACTTGATAGCGTTTGCACGCTGCTTGTTGATATCGTCGCCAGAGTGACCACCCACCAAGCCTTTCAGCTGCGCACGCAGGAAGAAAGAACCAGCAGGTGCGTCTTCTTTCTTGAAAGCAAACTTTGCCGTCGTGTTACGACCACCGGCACATGACACAAAAATCTCACCTTCATCCTCTGAATCAAGATTTATCAGATAGTCGCCTGTCATGAAACCTGCCTTCATACCTTCGGCACCAGTCAGACCAGTTTCTTCGTCACGGGTAAAGACACACTCGACGGGCCCATGCTCAATATCATCTGATGCCAACAGTGCCAACTCCATAGCACAGCCGATACCGTCGTCGGCTCCCAGCGTCGTACCTTCTGCTGTCAACCATTCTCCATCAATGTAGGTCTTGATGGGGTCGTTGTCGAAATCAATCTCGTAGTCCACCAATTTGTCGCACACCATATCCATGTGGCTCTGCAGGATCACCGTCTTGCGGTTTTCCATACCCTTGGTGGCAGGCTTGCGGATGATGACATTGCCAGTCTCGTCAACTTTGGTGTCCAGTCCGTGGCTCTCGCCCCATGACTTCAAGTACTCAATCATCTTCTCTTCACGCTTCGAGGGACGTGGAATCTGGTTAATCTTCGCAAACTCCTCGAAGACAGCAACCGGTTTCAGTTCATTTTTATTCATATTTCTGTTTTAATTAGTTTGTAATTATTCGCCGTTTCTGTGCAAAGGTACAAATAAGTGAGCGAAAAACCAAATATAGTTCATCTTTTCTTCGTTTTTTCAATATTTCTTCGTAATTTTGCAAGTGCTAATCACATGATTGAAAAACTAAATCGCTATGCCACGTAAGACAGACGGAGTACTCTTTGAACTTCAACCGCGCCCCACCAAGGGTGAGGACGGAAAACCACTGCTCTATGCCCAACCCGTCATAGAATACAAATACAATCTCGACGATATCGACGATTTCTGTAACAAATACCGCCACACCAGCAAAGGCGAGATGAAGCGCTTCTTTGCCCTCTTGGAGGAAGTCACCACCATGTGGCTGAGTAAAGGCCAGCGCGTGGAGACTCCCTTTGGCTCGTTTGCCCCAAAGATAAAACTGCTTGGAGAACATACCGACCCTGCAAAGGTGACGGGTCGCGACGTGATATATGGCGGCATTGAGTTCATACCCGCCAAACAGTTCGTGAAGGATGCCGACTGCGAGCGTCATGGGTTCCGATGCAGTAAGAACAGAGTTGGCAACAGCCAGATGTACGACCAAAAGGCAATGGACGAAGCCCTGCGGAAGAGCGTCCGTCACGGATATATCACCATCAAGGCCTTTCAGATATACAGCGGACTGAAAAACAAGTCTGCCCAGCGTTATCTTGACAGTCTTTGCCAGGGAGAGAATCCGCGTCTGAGCCGCTACCGCGAAGGCCGCACTTGGCACTACACATTTGTTGCCCCTTCTCCTTCTTTATAGAGGCAGCATAAAAACTGGTACGCAGCGAACGCTGCCGACTTCATCCACGCTCGCTGCCGATATCAGCAGCGGCCGCTGCTGATTAAAGACACGCTCGCTGCTTTCTCGCAACTGACCGTTTCTCTCCCTGTCCCAAAGGCTCTTTCCCCCTGCAAGTCAGTCACTTTCCCCCTATAAGCCAGTCACCTTACGGCTGTATCTGACGTCCCAACAACCGTCAAGCCACATTACCTTGACACACAAACGCCTTTTTCCTTGTTATAAAGAGGCCTAATAAATGCTAAAAGGTAGGCTGAGGTTTGGTCAGTTCACTTTTTTTGCGTACTTTTGCAGTCGCTTATATAAAACATAATATGGTAGAGACGCTATTGGTCAGTATAATCATCATTGCAGCTGGAATGTTGCTGCTGTTGGTCAAGGTGTTGTCGTGCAAGAACGGGACGTTTTCGTCACAACACATTCACGACAGCAAGGCGATGAAGGAACGAGGCATCCACTGCGTCATGGACCAAGACCGCGAAATGCGACGGACGGCAAGGACGGCTGTCAGTGAGCGGTCGTAATAAGGAATAGCGTATTTACAGAATACGCAGTATCACGATACAACGAAATAACGATTATAATTAAGAATAAAACTAAAGAAATGAAAAAGTACATGTTTTTGGCCGCAGCTGCTATCGTAGCTCTGGCATCGTGCAACAACGAGAGCCCTAAAATGGATGAGAAACCCGTAGCTGATGATGCCGGCCAGGGAGGCAGTGTGAAGATTGCCTACGTTGAGGTTGACTCGCTGATGACTCAGTACGAGTTCTGCAAGGAGTTCACGCTTATCCTTGAGAAGAAGAGCACCAATGCTCGCAACACATTGAACTCAAAGGGTCAGGCACTGCAGAGTGCAATGGCTAACTTCCAGCAGAAGCTTCAGAACAATGGTTTCACCAGCCGCGAACAGGCTGAAGGCCAGCAGGCAGCTATCCAGCGTCAGCAGCAGAGTCTTCAGGAACTGCAGGCTCGCCTGGAGAACGAGCTGGCTCAGGAGACTCAGAAGTACAATGCCGGTCTGCGCGACTCTCTATCACATTTCCTAGATGCCTATAACAAGGACAAGAAGTACGACCTCATCCTGACCAAGCAGGGCGACAACATTCTCTATGCCGCTAAGCGTTTCGACATTACTGCCGACGTTATCAACGGTCTGAACAAGCGCTACAAGTCAACCCTGAAGACTGCTGAGACCAAGAAGGATGAGAAGAAGAAGTAAGAGGTGAGATGCGAGATGTAAGATGTGAAGGAAGGATGGACATACAGAAGATTCTGACTAAACTCCATATCTCAGAACTCAACGAGATGCAACAACACGCCGCCGAAGCCATCACTGGCTCCGACGGTGATGTCGTTTTACTGTCACCTACGGGTTCCGGTAAGACTCTGGCTTATCTTCTACCCCTGGTTCAGCTCATTGATCAATCGCCAACGGTCAATGGTCAATGTTCACCGCAGGCATTGGTCATTACTCCGGGACGAGAACTGGCTCTACAGTCGCATCAAGTACTGCAAAGCATGGGTTGTGGCCTGCGCTCTACAGCTTGTTATGGTGGACGCGCAGCAATGGATGAACATAAGGTGCTGAAGGAAGTATGTCCGCAGATAGTCTTCGGTACACCGGGGCGTCTGAACGACCATCTTGACAAGGAAAACATCTCGCGTTACGGCATCCGCTATCTCATTATCGACGAGTTCGACAAGTGTTTGGAAATGGGATTCCAGGCCGAGATGCAACGTCTCATCAAGAGCCTGCCAGGACTTCAACGCCGCATTCTGCTTTCAGCTACCAATGCCGAGCAGATTCCACAGTTTGTCAACATGTCGAAGAAGGGCACGCTGATAGACTTCCTCCCTGAGGAAGAGCAAACATCTGAACGCGTTACGCTCTACGAAGTGCATAGTCCTCAGAAGGATAAGTTGGAAACGCTCAAACTACTGCTGTTAAGCTTTGGCGACGAAAGCAGCATCGTGTTCTTAAACTACCGCGAGTCCGTAGAACGTGTCAACAGCTATCTCGTCGAACAGGGCTTTACCACCAGCTGTTTCCATGGCGGACTGGAACAACGCCAGCGCGAGGATCAGCTCTATCGTTTCAGCAACGGCTCGGCCAATGTCCTCGTCGCCACCGATCTGGCTTCACGTGGCCTCGACATTCCTAACATCCAGAACATCGTTCACTACCACCTGCCTGAGAGTCAGGAGGGTTATATCCATCGTGTGGGACGAACAGCCCGATGGGATGCCACAGGCCGTTCATTCTTCATCCTTAATGCCTCTGAGCATATCCCCGACTATGTAGAAGGCAACATCGAGAACTATCTACTCCCCTCGCCCTCTGAAGAGGGGTTGGAGGTGAGGCTGCCTCGCATGGCGACGCTCTACATCGGTAAGGGCAAGAAAGACAAGCTTTCAAAGGGTGACATCGTGGGATTCCTCTGTAAGAACGGTGGACTGAAGGCCGACGATATTGGTCGCATCGACATCAAAGACCGCTATGCCTACGTAGCTATCCGTCGCGAAAAGCTCAAACAGACATTGCATCTGGTTCAAGGGCAAAAAATCAAAGGTCTGAAAACGATCATTGAGCCCATCCACTAATGTTCAATCGTCAATGGTAAATGGTAATGTTTTTGCCACTCTGACTTGACAAAAAGCAATCAAAATGGTATATTTTACTTAATTATTGCTCAAATATTTGGTCAATTGAAATAAAAAGTGTAACTTCGCGCCACATTTCAGAAACATACGTATCAATAAATAACAAAAACGTTCAAACAACATGAAGAAGTACAACTTTAATGCAGGTCCCTCGATGCTTCCTCGCGAGGTGATTGAGAAGACCGCTCAACAGTGTCTTGATTTCAATGGTTCTGGTCTTTCTTTGATGGAGATCAGCCACCGTGCTAAGGATTTTCAGCCCGTTGTAGATGAGGCTGTAGCTCTGGTAAAGGAGCTGCTCGACATTCCCGAGGGTTACTCAGTGATTTTCCTCGGTGGTGGTGCCTCTCTGGAGTTCTGCATGATTCCCTACAACTTCCTGATTAAGAAGGCTGCCTACCTGAACACTGGTGTATGGGCTAAGAAAGCCATGAAGGAAGCTAAGCTTTTCGGTGAGGTAGTAGAAGTGGCTTCTTCAGCCGACGCTAACTATACCTTCATCCCCAAGGATTGGAGTGTTCCTGCTGATGCAGACTATCTGCACATCACTACTAATAATACCATCTACGGTACTGAGATTCGTAAGGACCTTGATGTTCCCGTACGTCTGATTGCTGACATGTCGTCCGATATCTTCAGCCGTCCTATCGACGTTGCCAAGTACGATGCCATTTACGCTGGTGCTCAGAAGAACCTGGCTATGGCAGGTGTAACCATCGTCATCGTGAAGGACGACGCTCTGGGTAAGGCTCCTCGTGAGATTCCCACCATGCTCGACTATCGTACACATGTCGACAAGGGCTCTATGTTCAATACGCCTCCTGTAGTACCCATTTACTGTGCACTGGAGAACCTGCGCTGGATTAAGGCTCAGGGTGGTGTTACTGCCATGGACAAGCTGGCTCATCAGCGTGCTGAGATCGTTTACGGCGAGATTGACCGCAACAAGTGTTTCGTAGGTACTGCCAAGGAAGAGGACCGTTCACTGATGAACCTTTGCTTCGTGATGGCTCCTGAGTACAAGGAACTTGAGAAGGACTTCCTCGACTTCGCCGTTTCTAAGGGTATGGTTGGTGTGAAGGGCCATCGTTCTGTCGGTGGTTTCCGTGCTTCTTGCTACAACGCTCAGACCATCGAGGGCTGCAACGCGCTCGTAGCTTGCATGAAGGAATTCGAAGCTAACCACTAAACCCACCCCTGTCCCCTCCCGAGCGGGAGGGGAATTTGAATGGTGACGTGGGTTAAACACAGTAATAATAAAGAAACAAACAACAAAAAAAAGGAGACCCCAGAAGAGTTTTACGCCCCTCCCGCTCGGGAGGGGATGGGGGGTGGGTTTATGAAAGTATTAGTTGCAACAGAGAAGCCATTTGCAGCAGCAGCTGTCAATGGCATCAAGGCAGAAGTTGAAGCAGCCGGCCATGAGTTGGCACTGCTCGAGAAATATACTGAGAAAGCACAACTGCTGGATGCAGTGAAGGATGCCGACGCACTGATTATCCGTTCGGATAAGGTTGATGCCGAGGTGCTGGACGCTGCCAAGCAGCTGAAGATTGTAGTTCGCGCAGGTGCAGGTTACGATAACATCGACCTCGCCGCTGCCACTGCCCACAACGTAGTGGCTGAGAATACACCAGGTCAGAACGCTAATGCCGTGGCAGAGCTGGTATTCGGTCTGCTGGTAATGGCTGTTCGCGGATTCTACAACGGTAAGAGCGGTTCAGAGCTGTTAGGCAAGAAACTCGGTATCCTGGCTTTCGGTAACGTTGGCCGCAATGTGGCTCGCATTGCCAAGGGCTTCGGTATGGACGTATATGCTTACGATGCTTTCTGCCCTGCAGAAGTAATCGAGAAGGCTGGTGTTCACGCCGTTGCTAATCAGGATACTCTTTTCGAAACCTGTGACGTCGTATCGCTGCATATCCCCGCTACACCTGAGACCAAGCAGAGCATCAACTATGCACTGGTTGGTAAGATGAAGAAGGGCGGCATCCTCGTGAACACTGCCCGCAAGGAGGTCATTGACGAGGCTGGCCTCATTAAGCTGATGGCTGAGCGTGAAGACTTGAAGTTCGTCACCGACATCATGCCCGATGCTAACGATGAGTTTGCCAAGTTCGAGGGTCGTTACTTCTCTACGCCTAAGAAGATGGGTGCCCAGACAGCTGAGGCCAACATCAACGCTGGTATCGCCGCTGCCAAGCAGATTAATGCCTTCTTCAAGGACGGCGACACCAAGTTCCAGGTAAACAAGTAATTTTGTAGGCCGAAAATTTGTAGGTCTCATAAATATTTTGTACCTTTGCAGCCGAAATTCGGGATTCCCGTTTTTCGGCTCTTTATTTATGGTCGGTCTGGTAGCTCAGCTGGATAGAGCAACAGCCTTCTAAGCTGTGGGTCTCGGGTTCGAATCCCGACCGGATCACGAAAGATGAAATATCTCTGAAGATGAAAGCTTGCTTTCAAATCTTTGGAGATATTTTAGCTTTTGTAGAATCGTTCAACTTCTGCCAGGGAATTTGGAAGCGAAATATTGATGGAAAGCCGACAAATAGGCTTCCGTCACATGGATGATCTCATTTCCTATGTAGATGCAGTCGTTACGATCTACCTTGCGAATCTTATCAAGAGCGACGATGTAGGAACGGTGAACGCGCATAAACTGCTGTGAGGGCAGCATATCCTCGACAGACTTCATGGTGAGGTGGGTTATCAGCGGTTTGGGCTGACTATCGAGATAGAACATCACGTAGTCCTTCATGCCACAAACATAAAGGATGTTGGAAACGGCAATCTGACGGTACTCGCCATCGACCTTGAGGAAGATGGTTGAGTTGTCGTCTTTATACTTTAAACTATAAACCGAAAACCACTCCTTGGCCTTCTCGACGGCAGCGAAGAATTTGTTGTATTGGATGGGCTTCAGCAAGAAGTCGAGGGCCTTCACCTCATAGCTGTCGAAGGCATACTCCTTGAAGGCGGTAGTGAAAACGATGCGTGTGCCGTCGGGCAGCATGTGAGCCAACTGCATGCCATTGAGGTCGGGCATCTGGATGTCGAGAAACAGCAGATTGGGCTGCAGGTTCCTGACGGCATTAATAGCCTCAACGGAATCGGTATAGGAGCCCAGCAACACCAAATCGGGTGTCTTGTTTACAAACGATTCGAGCAATTTGACAGCTAGCGGTTCGTCATCGACGATAATACAAGAGAGCGACATCATAATGCTTAATTCTTAATGCTTAACTCTTAACGTTTATTGTTTATTGTTTATTGTTATCCTGACGTGGTATCGATCGTTTTGCAGCGACTGTTCCCAAGAATAGCTGTCGGGGTACATCAGTTCCAGACGGCGGCGGGTATTCTCCAGACCTATGCCGGAACCACTGCGGTCGGTATCGTCTTTGGGATAGTTGGTATTGTCGCAAGTAAAGACAATCTGGTTGTCAGTCTGCTCCAGACGGATATCGATGCTTGACGGACGACCGCTGCTGACGCCGTGCTTGAAGGCGTTCTCGATGAGTGAGACAAACAGCAGGGGGGCTATCTCAAATTGATCATTGATAATGGATAATTGATAATTGACAATGGTCTTTTCGTTACAGCGTAGTTTCATCAGGTCAATATAATTGCGCATGAACTCTACTTCGCCATCGAGGGGAACCTTGGGCTTGTTGGTCTCGTACATGGCATAGCGCAGCAAGTCACTCAACTGAGCGATGGCGTTCTGCGCCGCATCAGAGTCAATCTGCGTCAGACTGGAAATGTTGTTCAGCGTATTAAAGAGGAAATGAGGGTTTATCTGACTTTTCAACCATGCCAGTTCGGCCTCGGTATTCTTGGCCTTCTCTTCTTGCAGCTGCTGCCTGAGCTTGCGGACGCGGATGAAGTGAAGGATACCAATGGCAATGGCGCCCATAATCATATTGAGCAGCACGAAGAGGAATGCGCCTGAAAAGAAACCAATCCATGCGTCGCTGGTCATGCTGGGCGCATATTCCTTGATCATCAGGTAGCTGAAGAAGAAACCATAGTTAACCCCCACGATGAGCAACAGGTTGCTGAGGGCAAACCACCAGAACTTACGACGGAAGAACAGATAGGGTCCGAAGAGATAGAAATTGGCGAAATAGACGATGAGCGGACCACGGAGAATCTGCCACACCATCAAGAGTGAAGTGGACGTCGTCTCCCAGTTGCGGGTACTAAGGAAAGTGGCCAATGGCAGGACCGTCAGTACAAGCGTCCAGACAACGGCCTGTACCAGGAATAACCAGATATCTTTTTTCTCTATCTTCTTCATCGCTGCAAAGATAATAAAAAAAGTTGAAAGTCAGCTTACTTTTCCTTATTTTCTGTATTTCCGATGCTATTGAGCATTTCGCCCTGCGACTGCTGTTCGATGAAATCGTTTTGTACACGGCTGACGTGCTGCTTAGCCATAATCCTGGTATCGCCAAAGGTATAAGCCACCGTGAACGTCACGCCCGTGACGGGTACCTTGACACTGGTCGTCGACGTAAAATTCTGACCACGACTATAGCTGTCGATGTTCAGCTTGCCACCCTTGTTAAGACCAGTCATGGCGCTGATGCTCAGGTTGAGCTTATCCTTCAGCAACGACTTCGACACACTGGCAGTAAGCATGTTGAAACCGCCGTTCCATCCCTGTAGGGTATAGGTCTTGGAGGAAGTCATGACAAAGGCGCTGAGATTGATTTTCCAAGGTAGCGTCTGCTGCACGCCTGCCATGATGTTGACGGTCCAGCCGTTGTTGTACTGGTCGAGGACGGCGCTTTGGGCGTCGGTATAGTTCAGGCCGCCGTTTAAGAACAGACGGGTATTCTTTTTTATCAGATAGTTGACGTATGCGCTCACGCCCGTCTGACTGTTCTTGATGATATTGCCAAAAGTGGTATTCAGCATGTTGTTGCTGTCGTAGAAACTGTATTGTGAGATACCGTCATCTGTAAAGCTATGGTGCAAATTGACATTCACCATCAGCTTTGGCGAAAACAGATTATAGACCAACGAGAAATGATGGGTTTTCTCGATATCCAAGTCGCTGTTGCCGTAGCTTAGCGCGGTGGGGTTTGACTTGTCAACATACGGATTCAGATAGGTAATGCCCGGGCGGGAGATGCGCATGTTATAGGTCAGGCCAAGATTGCTGCCCACGCTGATGTTATACTGCAAGCTAGCATTGACCACCAAACGTCCATAGTCGGTGCTGAAGTCGTAACCGTTGCCGAAGTGGTACATGACATCCTGCCACGTATGTTCGTAGCGCAATCCAGCTTTGGCACCGAACTTATTCCAGTTGCCGGCATACTCAGCATAGCTGGCAAGGATGCTGTTCTTGTATTCATAGTCGGTGCTTGAATTCGGGTCGTAAACATCCTTCATATAATAATGTGCATCGGAGGTAGCATCGTGAAGCTGGTACTTACAACCCAGGCTCAGCGTATGCCCATAAGCAAGCGGTAATGTGTAGTCGAGCTGGAAGATATGGCTGACGGTCTTGTCGTTATTTTCCGAATAACGGTTCGTCAGGTCAATGAATGAGGAAGTAGCACCGAAGTTACTCGTCATCTCAGTAGTGCCCGGACTGTAGTTCAACTGATAGGTGAATGCCATCGAATGGGTACGCATCTGATTGAAGAAATGCTGGCAGTCGACGCTGGCGCTGAACGACGTGCGCGAATTCTTCATATCGGTACTGCTGCCGAAACTGAAACCGTCGCCATAGTAAGAGCCGTTCATAGCTGTTGTCGAGGTACCTGTGCTCTTCATGCTCATCCGGTTAACGGAAACCGTCGCATTGATGGCACTCAACGCATCGAGCTGGTAACCGAGGGAAAGACTTCCCATCGTAAACGGAGTCTTCACCTCGTTGGTCGAAGTCATCAGTTGTGAGAAACCACCGCCGACAGCTGCGTTGCCAACAGCAGGAAAATCCTGTACCTGCTCCATTTCGGTCGTCGTCGTACCAGGACTATTATATGAGGTCATGACATTGGCACTATAAGAGAGTTTGGCGTGCTGACCGCTGACAAACACACTGCCGCCAGCCTGCCGGTTGCCCAACGAGGCACGCACTGAGCCATTGTAGCCATTCAGGGTTTGCGCGCCCATCTGGGGAATCTTGTTCATCACGATGTTCAGAATACCTGCCCCACCCTCGGCATCGTATTTTGCCCCAGGATTAGTGATGACCTCGATGCTCTTAACCGCAGTGGCTGGCATGCTCTTGAACACCATCGAGGGGTTCTGTGAGAACAGTACGTTGGGCATGCCGTCAACCAGCACTTTAAATGACGACGAGCCATTGACGCTGATATTGTCTTCGCCGTCAACGGTTACCATCGGTACCTTGCGCAACATGTCAAGGACGGTATTCGATTTTGAATCTTCATCTTCGGCCACATTGTAGGTTATCTTGTCAACCTTCATCTTCACCAGCGGCTTTTGGGCGACAACTTCCACTTCCTGAATCGTCGAACCCATCTTCACTTCCAAACTGTCAGAGCTAATAGAGTCTGTGTTTACTTCGCGATTCTCTTGACTCCACATACATACCGAAGTCATCGACAGCATCATCACGAAAAGAATTCTTACCTGTTTCATATCTTTGCATTGTTTATGTTAATCGTTCCGAGTTTTAATCTCGGTGCAAAGATAAGGTAATAATCGTTCGGATTAATATTTTTTTCGACGACTTCCCAACAGTATTTCGACGAAATGACCTTACAAGGATTTCCTTCAGTAATGCTTAATGCTTAATTCGTAATAATAACGAGATAAGCTGTCAGTTCTGTGAGCAGGAAGAGGGCACCACAGCAGTCGCCTGTGTAACCTCGCAAACGACGCCAAATGAAGAGATAGAGGAAGTACATCGTCAGACAAGGCAAGAAGATGAGCGAGCTCCATTCTATTCGCCCCTGCATCCACCAAAGGTAGAGGCCGATGGGCAGCAGACCTTGTATGGCAAGACCTATACCGGCAGCCGCAGAGAACTTGCGATAGACGGTTTTGTTCTTTGCCGTCTCTTCTGTGCGGGCATACGGCATCATCTGTATCACTTGGGCGCTCACCATCTTGGCATACGGGTCAACGGCAAGGATAGCAAGTGCCGCGTCAACGGGTGCCAGAGAATGAAGGGCAAAAAACAGCAATGCAAAATAGAGAATGAGGGCCAGCACACCGTATGTGCCAATATGCGAATCTTTCATGATTTCCAAGATGCGCTGACGGTCGCGTCCACCACCGCCGAAACCATCAAAGAAGTCGGCCAATCCGTCTTCGTGCAGTGCACCTGTCAATAACAAACGACTGATAATAGCCAACACAATGGCAATCTCATAACTGAAAACGATCGAGGCACCATAGAGCACGCCCGCCATCGTGCCTGCCGTAAGCCATCCTGCCAACGGCCAGAATTCCACAACACCCTTATAGGCATCCTTCGGGGGCTGATAGACACGCCAGAAAGGCAGACGGGTGAAGAAGATAAGTGCCGCCCACAGACGGTCGTACCATTTAGAAGTATTTAGTGATATTTCCATTGTCGAAGTTATTCATTTCGTTAATCATACGTACGGCAGAGTCGAGGATAGGAAAAGCGCAGAG
>CAMHTW010000033.1 GCA_946188165.1 uncultured Prevotella sp. | reverse complement strand
AAGTGCGACGTGCTGGTAGCAATGAACGCTGCTGCGCTGAAGACACAGTATCGCTATGCCAAGCCTGGTGCGACGATTATTATCGACACAGACTCGTTTGGTCCCAAGGACTTGGAGAAGGCCCAGTTCCAGACTGAGGACTACCTCGGCGAGATGGGCATCGACCCCGACCGCGTCATCCAGTGCCCGCTGACCACGATGGTCAAGGGCTGTTTGGCAGACTCAGGCATGGACAACAAAGCCATGATGAAGTGCCGTAACATGTTCGCCCTTGGACTGGTCTGCTGGCTCTTCGACCGCGACCTGAACCTCGTGGCAAACTTCCTGAAAGAGAAGTTCACCAAGAAGCCAGCAATCGCTGAAGCAAACATCAAAGTGATTCAGGCTGGTTGGGACTATGGTCACAACACCCATTCCAGCGCCATCAACGTCTATCGTGTAGAAACCAAGGACAAGGTTCCTGGACGCTATATGGACATCACGGGTAACAAGGCTACGGCCTACGGCTTCATTGCAGCTGCCGAGAAGGCTGGCTTACGCCTCTACTTGGGTTCTTATCCTATTACGCCTGCTACCGACGTACTCCATGAGCTTTCCAAGCACAAGTCGTGCGGCGTCATCACCGTACAGTGTGAGGACGAAATTTCCGGTTGTGCTTCAGCACTGGGCGCCTCGTTCGCTGGTGCATTGGGCGTCACCTCGACATCTGGCCCTGGTGTCTGTCTGAAGAGTGAGGCCATGAACCTCGCAGTCATCATGGAACTGCCTCTGGTTGTTCTCGACGTACAGCGTGGCGGTCCTGCCACTGGTCTTCCCACCAAGTCAGAACAGACCGACTTGCTGCAGGTCCTCTTCGGCCGTAACGGTGAGAGTCCCATGCCCGTCATGGCTGCTACCAGTCCTGCCGACTGCTTCGACGCCGCCTATCAGGCTTCTAAGATTGCCTTGGAGCACATGACGCCTGTCGTGCTGCTCACCGACGCTTATATCGCTAACGGTTCTGGTGCTTTCAAGTTGCCTGAGATGGCTAAGCTCGATGCCATTAATCCTCCTTACGTTCCTGAGGAGCTGAAGGGCAAGTGGACACCCTACATGCGCGCCGAGAACGGCACCCGCTACTGGGCTGTGCCCGGTCGTGAGGGCTTTGCGCATATCCTCGGCGGACTGGAGAAGGACTCTAACACCGGTGCCATCTCGACGAATCCCGAGAACCACGACCTGATGACGCGTCTGCGCCAGCAGAAGATAGACAATATCCAGGTGCCCGACCTCGACGTAGATGGTGACGTACAGGATGCCGACCTGCTCATTGTAGGCTTTGGTTCTACCTATGGTCATCTGCATTCTGCTATGGATGAACTGCGTGCCAAGGGGTACAAGGTGGCTCAGGCTCAGTTCAAATATCTGAACCCGCTGCCTAAGAACACTGCCGCTGTACTGAAGAAGTACAAGAAGGTGGTGGTGGCCGAACAGAACATGGGGCAGTTGGCTGCCTACCTCCGCATGAAGGTCGACGGCTTCGTTCCCTACCAGTTCAATCAAGTAAAGGGTCAGCCCTTCGTTGTAGAAGAGTTAGTGAATGCTTTCGAGGACATCTTGAAGAAGTGAAAAGTGAATAGTGAAAAATTAAGAGATATGGAATATACAGCACAAGATTTTAAGAAAGGCCAGCCTCGTTGGTGCCCCGGTTGTGGCGACCACTTCTTCCTGGCTTCACTCCATAAGGCTATGGCCGAGATTGGCGTAGCTCCCGAGAATGTAGCGGTAATCAGCGGTATCGGTTGTTCAAGCCGCCTACCTCACTACATGGCAACCTACGGCATGAACACTATTCATGGTCGTGCAGCCGCTATTGCCACTGGTGCCAAAGTGGCTAATCCCAACCTTACCGTATGGCAGGTATCTGGCGACGGCGACGGGCTGGCTATCGGTGGTAACCACTTCATCCACGCCAACCGTCGTAACATCGACTTGAACATGATTCTTCTGAACAACCGCATCTACGGTTTGACCAAAGGTCAGTACTCCCCCACCTCACCTCGTGGCTTCGTATCTAAGTCGAGCCCCTACGGCACAGTAGAGGACCCCTTCCGTCCTGCCGAGCTCTGCTTTGGTGCCCGCGGCCATTTCTTTGCTCGTGCCGTGGCTACCGATGCCCAGGGTACTGTGGACATTCTGAAGGCTGCCTATGAACATAAAGGGGCTTCAGTCTGTGAGATTCTGCAGAATTGTGTCATCTTCAACGATGGCTGTCATGAGGCCGTTTATAATAAGGAAGGCCGAAAAAAGAACGCCATCTATGTCAAACACGGCGAGAAGCTCGTATTTGGCGAGAACAACGAATTCGGACTCGTTCAGCAGGGCTTCGGACTGAAGATCGTGGAGATCGGCAAGGACGGCTACACCATCGACGACGTACTCGTTCATGATGCCCACTGCGAGGACAACACCCTGCAGCTGAAGCTCGCCCTCATGGGCAACGGCGACGGATTCCCCATTGCCCTGGGTGTCATCCGCGACGTCGAGGCGCCCACCTACAACGATGCCGTTCACGCCCAGCTCGCTGAGGTGTCGGCCCAGAAGAAATATCATAACTTCGAGGAACTGCTCGAAACAAACGATATTTGGGAAGTGAAATAAAGCATATTTAATACCATCTTTCACCTTTGGTGAAGATTCTCTTACTAAAACTGCAAAGAAAAATGCGATTTTTCTTTGCAGTTTCTTTACTTATTCGTATCTTTGTAGCCATAATCTAAAGCGAGCAGAAGTCAATATAGTAAAAATGGCAAGCGAGCAGACAAGAAACGACCGATTCTCATTGTTATCGTGGATGAGTGCCGAAAGGGTTGCTTCAGCACGCATAATGGTGGTAGGATGTGGTGCTTTGGGAAACGAAGTACTTAAGAATTTGGCATTGCTGGGCGTGGGGCACCTGACATTGGTGGACTTTGACCGCGTAGAGCCAAGAAACCTGTCGCGCTCCATTCTGTTTACAGAGCAGGATGCCATGAGGCAATGCCCAAAGGTAGAGGCTGCCGCTAAACATATCAGGGACATCAGTCCCCAAACCGAGGTAGAGACTATCAATGGTGATATTGCCTACGACGTAGGATTAGGGCTCGTAAGGAACATGGATGTGGTAATAGGCTGCGTAGACAATCGCTGGGCACGCTACTGCATCAATCGCCTGTGTATGCGGGCAAACAAGCCGTGGGTTGATGGCGGCATTGACGGACTGGAGGGGACGGCTCGTGTATTTCGTCCTGGCGAGAACTGTTACGCTTGCAATCTGGGCCCAGAAGCACTAAAAGACCTGGCATGGCGTATGCCTTGTTCAGGCATCATTCGCAGAAACCAAGAAGCAGGACGTGCTGCCACGACCCCCATCACGGCATCGATTATTGCTGCCGTACAGGTGCAAGAGGCACTGAAGCTGATACACGATAGGCAACTGGAGGCAGGCGAGCTAACGTCGCTATGCGGAAAGATGTTCTGCTATGAGGGCCAACACTTGACGACGAAGACTGTATGCTTCCAAGCATACGATGACGATTGTCCTGTACATGAACGATGGGAGCCAATAGTTGCATCAGACGTGACGACAACGATGACTGTAGGCAAAAGTCTGGACAGGCTGAAGGCGCTGCTGAAGAGCAACGAAATAAGCATCTACTTGGACAATGCCTTTGTAGACTACGTAGAACACAAGTCAACAGGTCAGCAGACGAGAGTAATGCTACCCGCCAGAGCCGTAGCCGACTACATAGAGCAGCATACCACGTTGCGAGGATGTCTGACAGGCGACCTGCTGCAAAATGAGTATTACGAGATAGATGACACTTTTCCCTATCAGCAATTGACGCTGAAGGAACTGGGAATACCAGCGTGTGAAATTCTTTATACGAACCATGGGTTTGTAGAAGTTAAGAGTTAAAACTAAGAGTTAAGGAATAGATGATTAGGCGAACGAACCAGAATTTGTCGGAGGCCAGCGCAGAGATGCTTATCAACTATCTCTTTCCTGAGATGGACGAGCAGTGGAAGGTGCAGAACATGGGCACTTTCTACCGTAACTATACGCGCGACCTGCTGACTTATGACGAGGAAACCTTTGAAATACAGGTGGCTCGCGACGGTTTCATAAAACTGTTGCCGCAAGGCATGCTTTTCAACGAACAAGGCCCGAAGAAAGGACAGCGCAAAGCAAACATCAAACGGCAGACGGCTAAGATGCGCCTAATGAACGATCTGTTTCAACCCTTTGATACCTTTGCTTTCCGTAGGAAACTGGCTATTGAACGACAGGTATCGGAACTGTTGGACAGTAAACTGGAATATGTACTAAAGACCTATTTCCACTACGATCTGGCGGCAGAGACGAACGAATATGTTCGTGAGTTGGCAAGGCTATTGCCATTTGTCAGTCAGCTGAGGGGCGACCTGCTGTTGGTACGCAACCTGCTGGCCTCGCTGTTCAACTGTCATGTGGAATGTCAGCGCGGACGCTATGGTGAGACCGACAACACGCGCAGGTGGTTTCCCTTGATAACCTACGAGTTACTGATAGAGGACATGACAGCCGAAGAATATAGACAAATGATAATGGACATGGAACCCGTAAAACAGTTCATCGGTGAATGGCTGATACCTTTCGACGTAAAGTGCGATATCGTGGTAAAGTGGCATCATCAACCACCACTGATCAGCCAAAACCTTGTACTGGACTACAATTCTGAGTTGAAAGTATAATGTAAAAAGTTAAGAATAAGATATATGGTGAACATCAATGCAAGAATCAACTGGAAGCCGGGTATGGAACTGACCGCCCAGACCTTCCTTGACTTGGATGCCAATCTTGACGTCAGACAACAGGTGGCCATACGTGCCGCTTTGGGCGACAGATGCATGGGCGTGCTGCCTGAGACGCCATTCCACTGCTCGGGATCGTTCTATACCAACAAGTTTGAAATAGAACGCTTCCAGTGTACGGCCCTGTTACCCTCAGGCAAGATGATACAAGTGGACGAGCCCGTAAGCGTGACGGTGCCCATTCTGTATGGCAACGAATACTACTTGACGGTGGGATTGGGCACTGGACAGACAACCTTCGAGAAAGAGGGTGTCTCCTACATCCGTCCACAATATACCTACGCCATCATAGCGAAGGAAGACTTAATCCTCAATGACGTATTGCCTATCATACGCTTCGTGGTAAATAACGGTGTATTTGTTGTAGACAATGATTTTATCCCCCCCTGTCTAATGCTGCCAAGTCACAGCGTGTTTGCCACACTGCGACAGCACTACGTTGAACAGTTGACCACACTGGCTGAGCACGCCAACCTAAAGGAAGGTGACGGCAAGCGTGCCATGCAGCGCTATTTGTTTATGATGAAAGCCTTTAACATGGAAGGACGCGTGGCCGACTTCGTGAACCTGACACAGGAGATTGCCCATGCTGTGGATTACTTCATCATGAAACCGAATACCGAGCAACAAGTGGAGATACCACAGCCCATGCAAGGCGACGTGATGAAATGGCTACGATGGGTGGAAGAGTTTCTGGCAGGGGCAGCTACGATGCTGGATGGTTTGGTACTGGAAGATGACACCATCGATTACGAAGCGCTGTTGGCTCAAGCCAAGAAGGAGCTATACGACCAGTTGAACCCTGAGTTGTACGAAAAACTATTGGCCGACATCAAAGAGGAGCTACGTGAGGAGTTGACCTCAAAACTGACCCACGAATTCACGACCTACATGGAAGAAACCCTGAAACCCAACTTGGGCCGCATCCTTAGCAATGAACTGCACGAGAAACTATACGAGAAACTCTATACCGAACTCTTCGAACACCTGTTCAACGCACTTTATGTGCCTGAGCCGAAAGAGAAAGAATATATACCACTGATATAATGGACAACCTGCTAACACCTCTGGATCTGACAAAACGCGGACTGATGCGCGCCGGCAATACTAAGGAGGCTATCGACGCCTTCCTAAGTCTGCTGTTGGGCTCCACCTGCGGCGAGTGTCCTATTGACCCACAGTTTGGTTTCATCTTTAACAATATGCGCTTTGAGATATTCAACGAACGTGAGGGTGTGATATATAATTCTATGCCAACTGACGATGACGCAGAGAATGACTTGTATAACAAGAAGATATCAGGTAACTCAAAGAACTTCAATACTTTTGCCACTGAATTGAGGGCAGTCATCATCAAGTATGAGCCCAGACTTGAAAACGTGACAGCGACGATGTCGTATATTCGCGAAGAACGCAAGGTGTACGTTACCGTGACTGGCATCATCGTAGATACTAAAGAAAAATATCAGTATGATACCATACTCAACATTTGGAACTAATCAGATATGAAGCAAGAAATATTCGATACACGGCAACGAGCCATCGAACTGCTTGAAAAAAGCATCAGTATTTGGCGAAATAGCGACCATGCCGACGAACTGGAAGGCGTGGAACGCGACCCCGTGTTCTCACTGCTTATCACTGCTTTGGCCTATCAGGCCAACGAAACCGACAGCGACATAGAGCGCCTGAAGCAGGACGTATTGGACGAATATGCTCGTCTGCTGACGCCCTATGAGGTAGGCCATGCCATACCAGCAACTGCCGTGGTAGAGGTCACGCCACAAAACCATGTCTCAGAGATAGAGTTGACGGAGAAGTCGACCTTTCTCTTAGAGGGGGTGGGTTATCAGTTCATGCCCTTGTTGCAGTCGCGCGTCATCAATGCAACGGTAAACTCAATAGTACGTATGGATGGACGCCGATGGAAACTGACTCTAAAGTTCCATGAACCCATTACCGACTTGTCAGGACTGACATTTGCCATCAAGAATGCACAATTCCAAGACATCAAGGTAAGCATTAACGGCCAGCTATTACCTTTGGTAAAACCTTGGCAGCATGCCGACATGCCGTTACAGCCATGCTTCACGATTGACACTCTGCTTTATAACCATGCTCAACTGTATCGCTCTTCCATAATAGGACTCGACCTGCTGGCACGCCAGAACACAGCTGTCTTTTATGTCAAGAAACACGAGCCCAAACAGTTTATACATGTCGAGAGCGAGAGCATTGATTTGACGTTCGACTTCTCGGGCATATCTGACGACTTTGTTTTCGACAAGAACCACTTCTCGCTGAATGCCGTGATATTGGTGAATACCCAACTGAATACATGTACACTGACCTCGGCATTGCCTTTCATGCGCGTGACTGGCTTCAACGAATCGGCACAAGCAAACAGTAAGACAAGACAACTGATGCACCTGATTCCACCTGCTGAGGATCAATTGTTTGGCAAGACCCCCGTGGAGGTGAGACGTGTAGCGGCTGATCGTTTCAACCAAGGGGCTCTGCTAAAACTGGTAAACAGTCTAATCAATAAGTTCAACAGCGATTACTATGCCTTCCAGAGTCTGAAAGATACGAATACGCAGACTATCATCAACACCCTTCAAGAGGCACTGACACAACTCAGCAATGCTGCCCATGATGACGAGCACAACATACAAGGTGTTTACATCATGCTGAAAAGACAGGCGATACAATCATCACCGTCTATCAGTCTGGACATAGATTATCTAACAACAGACGGTGCGGTTGTAAACGAACATCTGCAAGCTGACAGCAAATTTATAGTACCTGCAGGCTTGGAAGGTACGGAAATCAAGCAAATAGCCGACCCCAGCATTGGCTACGACGAGGTAAAAGATGCCGAAAGCATACAAAGCTTAGTGCGTTACTACATGGTAACCAACGACCGTATTGTGACGCCCGCCGACATGAAGATTTTCTGCTATAAGGAGCTGATGAGCCGATACTCTATCGTACCGAAGATGGTCAGCAACATCAGCGTCAACCATGCACAACAGCAAGACCGTATTGCATGTGGATATGCCTTCTACGTGAATATCGAACTGGAAGAGAACCCCTTTGTAAAACGAAACTTTTCGGACAAGATTCCGCAGGCCGAGACGTTATTGGAGCGTATGATGGCAGTAAGAAGTGCCAATATCTACCCCATCTTTGTGAATATCAGCATGAAGGAAGTAAAAAACGAATAATAACATAATATATGGAAGATAAAGAATTCCTGTTAGACATTGTCTATAAGAACAAAACGGTCAAGTTCAGGGTCGTGAACCCTGATGCGCCGCTGGAGACGCTGATGACGAACTTACGCCATGCCATTGGTAACGACGGTAAGCTCATTTTCGACTTCCCCTCCATTGACCAGACGGGAGCACCTCTCGATTATTTCTTTGGCAAGGAAGATCCCGTGGTGCACGAGATTAGAGTGTTACGGCCACGTATCGGACATACCAACCAGACGCTGGCAGACTATCAGATAGAGAATGGCGACATGGTATATTTGGTACCAGATCCGTTTCCAGGGTGATGCAGAGCAGTAGTCAATACATAGTCAGCCAACTCAATGGGCGCAACCGCAGGTTGCTCTACGAGTGGCAGCAGTTAGAGCAAGGCCTCGAGGGGCGCTCTGACATCACTTGGCATGTAGCCAAGGCCAATGCCGAAGGACTGCCCATTAGCTATCTGATTGACTACCACATACACAGCATCTGCGGGGTGACGGACATAGAACGACTGAACGAGCTAAACGTAGAGAACAAGCCTATCTATGCCGACCACTTTACCATGAAATTGGACTTGCCAGCAAAATTCCCATGCGTGGACGGCGCACCAGTGCTAAACTTCCTGACCAGCACACCGACAGGAGAGCCACTGCCCCACCCTTGGCATCCAAACATCCGTTATTTCGGAGCATTTGCAGGAAGAGTATGCATTAATATGGCCGACACCTATACCGACCTGCTATGGGGCGTAAGGCGCGTGGCATCATACCTAAGATACGACATTTATCATGCCACACTGGAGCCTCCCTATCCTGAAGACCTGCAAGTTGCAGCCTGGGTGCGCAGTCAGGGTGAAAGATACGGTATTTAGTGAAGAGTGAAGAATTAAGAATTAAGATATATTTATGAGAAGAATCATTTGGTATGCCCTACTGGCTATTCTACCTGCTATGATGCTGGCACAGACTTCCAAAGAGTCTGTTCAAACTGTCAAGGCCATCACTGTGGCGCAGGACGAGCCATATACCGACCATATCATGTTGACCAATGACGTCAAGGACAAGGACCTGATGGTAAAGTTTGTGTTCAACGAGGATAAGAACACATTGACCGTCAGCCTGATTTCCTATCGACGACTCTTTGTGTTCTGGGACGACACACGTTATAAAGGCGTGTTCAGTGGTTCTGGCAAGTTGCATATCGACAAGTTGCCCTTTATCATTACCAACAATTCTGATGACAGGTTCCGACTGAATAAAAGCTATCGCAAGTCGTTGCCCAAGCCTCGCAAAAAACATATTTTCAAGAAGTGGATAGAATACGAAGGACTGCAACCCGTGGACAAAGAACGGAAAATGGTAAACGACTTCATTGAGCAGGAATTTGACATCCAAAACAAGCGAACGAATGTAGTTGTCAGGCTGCGCGACATACTGCTGTTAGACCAAACAGGCAAAAAGGGGCGTTCGACGCGCTATGAACTGTCGAACGGCAAAAACTTGAATATCGACTATCAGATTACGATACAGCGCAATCCTTGTTTTGGACAAGACGAGGAGTTGGCTGCAGCCCAAAAAAGTCTGGTTGGTATAACGACCAGCTATCAGAGTTTCAAGAAGAAATACGGCAAGGGAAGGGTTAGCTCGGAAGAGTCACTGAAGCTGTTTAAGGAGATGAAGAGCGTGCTGACCAGCCAATTCACCAAAAACACAGACATCAGTGCATGCCCGGACATCCAGAAAATGCGCGACCAATATAATCTGGTGGTAGATTCTATCAACCACCTAAATGTAAAGATTGATACACCTACTGAAGCCACAACGAACATCATGGGCGTAAAGGGGCGTGCCATGAACACCAAGATGATTCTGTCGAACGCCAGACAAATAGACAAAAACGTAGCAAGCTGGCTCAGAAGCAACGACGAAGTAGAACGTGAGGACTTGAAAAAACAGTGCCAGGGCATTATCAAGGACACCAATATCATCATCAGTACTGGTAGTATACAAACAGCTGAAGAACGAAACGCAGTCAATATCTTCCGTCAAGCAGAAAAGTACTTCAACAAATCATGCAAATAAGTTTCCGACATATACTCATCTGGGGATGCTGCCTGCTTTCTCTCACGTCAGCAGCACAGGGCCTAGGAATGGCATCTGTGGTCGACTCGTTGCAGACGGAATTGGAAGGACGCATGGAGCAATATTCTGACGATTTCAGCAAATTGGGAGTCGTCAGCAATATTCAGATGCAGTTCTCGGAAGGCATACCACTCACGACATCATATAGTGCGGTGCTGCGCGAGAAATTGGCAGTGATAGAAAACCACTACAAAGCAATAGATATGAGATGGACTACCTTCATACAGGCTATGCAGATAGACATTGCCGACAATGAAGATCTCATGGATCAGATGACAAAAGTGAATCTGGTTAAACAGGAAGTCAGCGACACTATCAACTCCATAAAGCTGAAATGCCAGGCACTGACTGATTTTGTAGACGCACGGCAACTAATTATGAATCAGGACAGTACGTACAAGAAGCTGTATAAGGCAGCTCTGAAATACTCACTTGCGGCTAAGCTGGCAACAAAACTAGAGAAAGTGAAAGCCACTGAGCAGAATTTGTCAGGAAAGATACAGACCAGCTATGCCAAGGCGAAACAGGCCACAGAGCTACTGCCCATGCTCAACAAACATATGGGTGCTATCGATGACAAGTACGCAAACCTACAGGTCATATCAAAGAAGATACAGGAGATGGAATACAAACCTTTTATCCAACGTATCAAAGACTACCTGATAGGGATGGCATGTGTCGCCATTCTCTTGTTGCTCATGCATTTAGCTGTGGCAAAACTGCAAGCGGCCAGAAAGGTACGCAAGTCAATGGCACAATATCAGAATATGCTCAACAAAAATGGTGTCGGCGACTATCCCACTATTTAGAGTGAAGAGTGAAGAGTGAAGAGTGAAGAGTGAAGAATGAAGTAAAAAAATAAAAATATAACAGATAGCATTATGAAAACAAAGATATGGATACTGCTTCTCCTTCCATTATGCTTATTCGTTGCATGCGACGAACTGGGGGCTGGCACGGAAGACTTTGCCGAACTCGACGAAGTACTGGCCCACGAGAGCATCACGAAGAAAGATGCTATTAAAGTCAAGAACCTGCAGTTCTCGCCTGACTATAAGAGATTCGTCATCACGACACAGATGAGCGACGATATTGGTCCTTACTCGTTGACAGACACCTCGGAAGTCAAGATAGATGTTGAAGAGACAACTGGCGGGGTTCTGAAAAGTAAACGGACACAGCCACGTCTCATCAACATTCGCAACCTGAAGGGCGACAATGTCAGGAAGGCTGGTGTCAAGGCACTGACACTTGTTAACAGGACACTGCCACAGTCTGAGATAGACAAAATCCGTAACTATATCGGAGAGCTTACAGCCATTTTCACCAACCAGAACCTGTATGTGGCCTTTATGGATGGCAATACTGTCAGCGAAAACATGTTGGTTACTGATTATGTCTTGGCGCACCATTTCAAGAGGAGCGACAATGAATATGTCTATCTCTACCGTTCTATTCTTGAAAAGAAACAGGAGATGACAAGCCATACTGGCATCTGGGCTGATGCCAGGAAAATGGCATTGCTTATCTTCTCAGACATAGCATTATACGACAACAATACCGATGAGCCATTAGATCCTTCACACTATCAGATGGAAGAACAAATGATTGCAAATGACAGTGTCGTCGGGCCCGATTTTGCAGCATTTTATGCCAGTATAGGCAATGCCAACAACATGGAAGATCTCCATGAGGACAACGTGCTGAAACTGTTCTGCCAGAATAATCACGGCACCTTTATGGAAAAATACAATGGTGTCAAGTTTAAGGACTATATGCTGAACACCTTCCATATCAGCCAAGATGCCAATGACTTGACCTTCGAGAATCCTGACGGGAAGGTCTATAGAGGCGAACGGCAGACACTGACCGTCCATTTCCGTGATGCCCAGAACGATAGTATCATCACATCGTTCTCAACTGCCATCCAGGAAGGCAGTATATATAATCCCATTATCGTGCATGGGGAGCCAATCCTCGTAGTCGTTCTGCAAGGTGTCACACTGGGAACTTTTCTTATCTTGACTATCTGGATTCTCTTCCAGTTTGTCATTCCCTTCATACGTTATCGCATTTTCCAACATAAGTATGTACTGCATTATACTGGAGGCAATATGGGCATAGGCAAGACGCTGGTACAAGAGACATGCTACCTCTGCAAACAGCCTTTTGAGGTTGGCGATGAGATTGTAGCAAAGTGCGAGCACACCATGCATAAGTCGTGCTGGGACGAAAATGATTATCACTGTCCAGAATACAGTGACCGATGTAAACACGGAGCGCATTATTACAATAGCCAGAACCTGCTGGACAAGAACAATGCCTCATTTTACATGAAATGGATTCTTATGGGCATCACGGCGGCAATCATCGCATGGACACTAAGCACATTAAGATTGTATTTCATCAACAACGGTATCAACTCCGCCATTCTGTTGTCAATCTATGGACTGAAGAGCGGTAGTCCAGAAGCCCAATCCCTGCTGCGCGACCATATTCTCACACACATGCCTGCTTTCGGCTTCTATATCGGACTGTTCCTGACCTTCGGAATTGCATCGCTGGCACTACACATCAGAAATATAAAACAGAACTTCAAAAGCGTCCTGATACGCTCAGTCATTGCTGCCATAGGATGTTATACTTTTTTCTTTATTACCAACGCCATCTGTGTTGTTCTCGATATCGAAGACTATAGTTTCCTTGTAGATTGGATTCCATGGGCAGCTTCTGGTTATCTCATTGCTGTATGCGGAACGTATGGCACACGTGTAAGACTACCCAAGTCGCTCATACTGTTAAGCGTTATCATCGGCTTCTTGTCCATGTATCTGTGGAGCCTCTTCTATTTCACTAATGTCATCGACTTCCGGGTCATGCTGCTCTACAGCTTTATCCTCTTTGCCGTTGGCATTGCAGCCAGCGTCGCCATGTCGGCACCACGCTCAGAACGCTACTTCCTAAAGGTGCAGGGGGCCATCAAGGATATGGATGTAGCCCTCTACAAGTGGCTGCGCAACGATCCTAACCGTGTGGTCTCCATTGGCAAGTCTGTCGACTGTAGTCTGCAACTCTCGTGGGACATCAATGGCTACGTGGCACCCATACATGCAGAAATCAGGATGCAAGAACAAATACCCTACCTGACAGCACTGGAAGAAGGCATCTTTGTCGATGGTGAAGCCATCGTCAGTGGCCAGACCGTTCGTTTGTACCATGGCAAATCATTTACCATCGGCAATACTATATTTACCTACATTGAGAAGGACATGTAATTAACGAAAACGCTCAATAGCTTCCAAACACATACGGCTATTGTGATAAGGACATTTCCAAAATCCTGCATGGTCATCTTCCAAATTCCGTGTGCCATCTTTGTAGCGGCTCCAGAACCATTCCCCATGCTCATAGTCAATGAGGTTCCGCTTGATGTATTCCCAGCAGGCGACGGCTCTCTGTAAAGCCTTCTCATCACCAAAATGCTGATAGATGTTCAGACTTCCCACGACGTTCTCTGTTTGTACCCACCAGTGCAAGTCCTCATCTATATGCCCAGTGTCGAGATTGGCTTCGTGTATCATGGCACCATCAGGTTTTAGCCCCTTTGCTGATGCTTCGGCAATCATCTGTATAATTGGTTCCACCTTTGTTAATAACTTCTTGTCACCAAGCACCAGTGCAGCCTCATGCAACAGCCATGAGCATTCTATGTCGTGGCCATAGCTTTCCAAATGTCCCGCACCGCGTGTCCAGTCCATCTCAAAGAACAAGTCCAAATGATGTGTTTTAGGGTTAAGAATCTTGTCTGTAAAGATATCGATTAAGTTACGTAGTGATACTTCGACAGCGACGATGGTTTCCATGGGAATAGTTATACCGATGGGAAGTACCGAACCTATGACAGGTACATAGTCGCACGATTCCTGGGCATGCAAGTCTTTAAGACATCTGAGCAAATTGGTGTATGCCTCGAGGATATGCAAGTGAGTGTTTTGCGACTTAGGGTAATTGGCGTCAAGCTCCGATAAGCGCATATCCGCTATCTCACCCCATTCACGGGTACAGGCCTCCATATAGCCGTTATTCTCGCGGTCAAAAGCATGTTCCTCTATACAGTCGTACAACAGCAAGGCATAGTCGAGGGCTTCCCTGTCACCTGTGGCACGGGCATATTCCGACAGACCATAGATGGCAAAACCGATGGCATAAAACTGTTTCTTGGTATCGATGGGCTGTCCCATGTAGTCAACACTCCAATAGATGCCACCATATTCAGAATCAATGAAATGGTCAACAAAATAGGTATAGGCCCTCTTTGCCGCTTCTAAATATACTAAATGACCAAGAACCCTATATGCAGCTGAGAATGACCAAAGGATGCGGGCATTCAGGATGGCTCCCTTCTCAGCTTCCGGATGTAACTGCATGTGACCGTCCATCCGTCCATAAAAACCACCGTTTTCCACATCCTGCATTTGGTTGAGCCAGAAAGGCAGAATGTTGTTTTCCAACACATCCTGCATCTCGGTCCTTAGTTGTATTATCGTTTCAACCATAAAAACTATCTTCTCTTATTGTTTGATTTCCTTTAGGAATAACACGTTCTTAGATGCATACAATTTCTTGAAATCAGCTGCACAGGGTAATTCTGGCGAGGGTCCGAAATACTCTTCCTTATAGTTGCGCCACAGTAGGAAGTAGCTGATAGGATACTGGTCCATAATGGGTTTTAGCACGCGTGTCCACCATGTCGGGTCTGTCATATTCTTCAGTCCACATTCTGTCATGGCCAACAGTTTTCCGTTCTTCTTGGCAAAGTCGCTCAAAAAAGCGAGGTCAGCAGTCAAAGCCGATTTAAAGTCATCCTCCGTACCCCATTGGTAGGCATCCTCGCCAATAAGCGTCACGCGGTCGTTACCTGGATAACGCTGCATGAAGCGTTCCTCTGTCCAACCACCGTCAAGGTTAGGCGAATAGCTCCACAACAAATTACTGAGTCCCCGTTCGTCAGTCAAATAGTCTTGCAACATGTTCCACAAACCACGGAACTCATCATCCGTGCATAGCTTCTGTCCCCACCAAAACCAGGAGCCGTTGTTCTCGTGCCAAGGGCGGAAAATGATGGGTATAGGCTGTCCGTCTGCAGTCTTCAGTGTGGCCATGAAATCGCCCACCCTTGTCATCCAAGTCTGAAATTTCTTATATTGTGAACCACCTTTCAGTACGTTCCTCACGACGGTAGAATCTGTGACGTCCCAAGCAGAGCCCTGTGGGAATGTGCCACCGTGTTGACGGTCTGTCAGCGGATTGCGAGGGTGCCAACTCAAGGTAACAATCCCCCCACGTTCATAATGGGCTATCAGTTCGTCATGGATACGCTTAAAGGGTACACTGTCCAGATTCTTGGCATCCCCCATCTCTATGCCGCCCAGGTCAAAGCCCATGACGGCAGGGTAATCGCCCACTGTAGCCAACACGTCACTACGGCCCAATTCGGCACCGTCGCCTTGATAGGTTCCCTCCCATGTCACACCATACATCGGGTCGTCCTGATGGCCCATCATATAGCCCCGTTGTTGCAACGTCTGCAGGCGTTTGGCCAGTTGTTCACTTGGTGTCTTCGTATTCTTCATGATGATTTCCAATGTGGTGGTATCGCAGTCGAATACTGAGTTCAGCCCTTGCTGTTCCTGTGCAGGATCGCCACAGTAGTCGTCGCCCACCAGCCATTGCTCATGGTTGGGACGAGCCTCTCCGCCCCACCCCCAGAAGTTACAACCGTAAACCATTGGTTCACGCTTGATGAGAGAGAATACGAAGTCGTAATAGTGGTCACGTCCTGCCGTCTTTGAACCTGGCTCGAACTTAAAATCGTCACGTGGGTAGCCGAATTCCTCGATGACCAGTGGTTTCTGCAAGCGTTCGGCAATAGCAGTATGGCGATGAATGTAGTCAGCAGTGTTCCGACAGGCACGTTCCACATGCTCTGCCAACGAATCCTTATGGACCCAACTCCAGTTATAGGGCCACACGTGGGCATTCATATAGTCGATGTTAGGGTCGGCACATATCTGCTCATAGAGCGTCGAGTCCATCTCGCACCCCCAAATACCTTCACTACCAATGCTGATGAGATGGTTTTTGTCCAGACTGCGTATCAGCTCTGATGCCTTCCTGAGCCACTTGGCGAAAGGTGCTTTAGCGTCCTCACTGAAGGCACGTGGCTCATTGCCAATCTGCCACGACATGATGGTAGGATCGTCCACATAAGGTACGTTGGTATAGCGGTTGGTACGGCCAATGATGTCACGCACATACTGAAAGAAAAGCTCCTGAGCTTTGGTATTGGTAGAGAACTGGCTGACAAAATTCATGTATTCTGGATAGCTGGTCTCGTTGGGGCGCGGTGCTTTGCCAGCACCTGCCTGTTCTAAATAGAAGCCATAACCTCCGCTCCATTCCCAGGCATTATTCAAATAGAGTACGGCTTTCATGCTCCGCTCGCCCATCTGTTGTAACAGATAGTCAAGACCTGCCAAAATGGTGTCGTTATAAACGCCTGGTGCCTCCTGCAGGGTTGGCTCCACCTTAGTCGTCACCCCACGCAAGCCATCGCTACCCACGAGTATACGTAGGTTGTCTAATCCCAGTTCATGTAGTTTGTCCAGTTCGTGACAAAGTCTGGCCCTATTGCCACCCTGTCCCTCAGAACCTAGTATAGCGCCATACCAAAAGTTAGTACCCACATAGCGATAGTCCTTACCATTAAGTACAAAGCCTGCTTCTTGTCGTTCAACAAAACCATTGGCCTTTTCAGTGCCCTTCTGTGTACAGCAGACCAGAAGCCACGCTACTGCCACTATCATGATTGTCTTTAATTCTCTCATATTATTCATATCTCTTATTGAGCGCAAAGATACAAAAAGTGAAGAAAAAAGCCAAATTAAGTTGACCTTTTATTGCTTTTTTGAAAAAAATCCGTATCTTTGCCAATGATTTTATACTATAACGACAAATAATCAATAAGACATAGCGATGACACTGTTTGAACAGAAAGCAAAAGCACTACGCCAACAGCATGAAGAATTGCTGACACGCAAGAATGAGTTAGCAACAACTGCAGATAGTTTTTTCGGCACATTCCGTTTTTCACAGAATGGCATCTATGAAAAATATCGCTACCCCGTGCTTACTGCCGAACATATTCCCTTGGAGTGGAAATATGACTTCAATGAGCAGGACAATCCCTACCTGATGCAACGCATTATGATGAATGCGGTGTTTAATGCCGGCGCCATCAAGTGGAATGGCCGTTACCTGCTGATATGCCGTGTGGAAGGTGCCGATCGGAAGTCGTTTTTTGCAGTAGCTGAAAGCCCCAATGGCATTGATAACTTCCGCTTCTGGGAGGAACCTGTTACCATGCCCGACGATGTCATCCCTGCCACGAACATCTACGATATGCGTGTAACGCAGCACGAGGACGGTTGGATATATGGCGTGTTTTGTGCCGAGCGTCATGACGACTCACAACCTGGCAACCTTTCGGCAGCTACAGCAACAGCTGGTATTGCCCGTACAAAGGACCTGAAGATTTGGGAACGACTGCCTGACCTGAAGTCCGATAGTCAGCAACGTAACGTTGTGCTTCATCCAGAATTTGTGGATGGGAAATACGCCTTCTATACCCGTCCACAGGACGGTTTTATCGAAACAGGGTCTGGTGGCGGCATCGGTTGGGCACTGGTCGACGACATCACCCATGCTGAAATCAAAGAGGAGAAAATCATTAATGAACGTAACTATCATACTATTACGGAAGTGAAGAACGGCGAGGGGCCTCATCCCATCAAAACACCAAAGGGCTGGCTCCACTTGGCCCACGGCGTACGAGCCACAGCCGACGGTCTGCGCTACGTATTATATATGTATATGACAGCACTGGACAATCCCACAAAAGTCATAGCCCGTCCAGGCGGTTACTTCCTGGTGCCCGAAGGTTACGAATATTTGGGCGATGTAATGAATGTAGCCTTTGCCAACGGTTGGATAGCTGATGACGACGGCAAGGTGTTCATCTATTATGCAACGGCTGATACCCGCATGCATGTAGCTACATCGACTATCAACCGTCTCACAGATTACTGTATGAACACGCCCGAGGACGGATTGACCACCAGTGCCAGCGTTGAAACGGTTAAGAAACTCATAGCAAAGAATCGTCATTTATAGTCAATCCGACTCAGCTATGCAACAAGAAAGAGGATGTGCCTGAGCACACCCTCTTCGTTTTTAACCACATAATTCAGCGTATTCCTTAAGGAAGGCTGATAGCTTCTGACGGACAAACGTCAGCGCAAGTGCCGCACTCAGTGCAAACATCGGGGTTGATAGAATACTTGTCGCCCTCAGAGATTGCTCCAGCGGGGCACTCATCGATACATGTACCGCATGCGATGCAGTCGTCACCAATTACGTATGCCATAATACTTGTTACTTTTAAATTAGTTAATACTCAAAAATCGTGATGCAAAGGTAAGCATTATTTTGTTTACTACCTAATTTATGGTAGTCTTTTTTTGTTTTTTCGATTAATTTATACGTTATCGAAATAATAAACACGCATAAAGCGCCGTTATTATAAGAGTATATGAAACGAACAATAACAATACTGGGCATCATTATAGTCTGCATGCTGACAGCTGTTGCACAAAGCGACCGCCGCGTGCAGTACAAACCCTATATCGACCTGCGTCCTATGCACTTCGGCATCCTCGTTGGTGCCCATCTGCAAGATCTGGAATTCGAGAATGTCGGTATGCAGACCATCACTGACGACGACGGCATTGTGACCAATCAGCTGATAGTCTGCGATGCTGACCGTTGGAGCCCAGGATTCTCTGTGGGTGTACTTGGTGAGTTACGCCTGCACGATAATTTCTCGCTTCGCGTGGCGCCAACCATGCACTTCGGTGCTAAGCATCTCACTTTCATAGATCTGCAAAACAAGGATGGTGCTACTGGCAAGCCTCTCAAGCAGACACAAGACTTGAAGAACACCTATTTTTCATTGCCTATTGACATCAAGTTTGCTGCTCCCCGTTGGAACAACCATCGTCCCTACTTGATTGCAGGTATCAATCCGATGATTAACATGACAAAGGGTGATCAAGACATCGTACGTCTTAACCGTTTCTCGACGATGGTGGAAGTGGGTCTGGGCTGCGACTTTTATCTGCCCTTTTTCAAACTGATTCCAGAATTGAAGTTCTGCTTCGGACTGAGCAACGTGTTAGATACGAACCACGTCAACGAACTGCGCGATGTCAACCTCAAGGCCTTTGCAGGCAGTGTTAGCAGCGCTCAGTCGAAAATGATCGTGCTGACCTTCTACTTCGAATAACAGTAGACATGTCGACGATATATCGAAACTTATTTCAAGTCCACAACAATCTTTCCTACAAATACAGCTGACTTGCCGTTTTGGTCTACAGGAACTGGCTTGCCATCCATGTTGTTCCAATGTTCAAGGGATGGCATATAGGTATGGGTATGCCCGCCTAATACCAAATCGATGTTACGCGACCCGCTAATCATATACTGGTCGTCCTCACCACGATTACTGTTCCAACCAAGGTGTGAGATGCATATCACCATATCGCACTTCTTTTCCTGCTTCAACATCGTAGCCGTCTCCAACGCCACCTTTGCAGGATCCAAATACTTCACACCCACACAATTCTTGTCGGATACCAGCCCCTTCAACTTAGGACAAACTGCGAAGACACCTATCTTCACACCATTGCGCTTGATGATAATCCAAGGTTTGGTAATGCCTTCCATAACGGTACCCGTAAAGTCGTAGTTGGCACACAAGATGGGGAAGTTGGCCTTGCGGAACATCTGTGCCATATTCTCCAGTCCGAAGTCGAACTCATGATTGCCAATGGTTGATGCATCTATACCCATCTGGTTCATCAGTCCTATCTCCACCTCGCCTTTAAACATGGTGAAGTAGGCAGACCCCTGCCAGAAGTCGCCTGAGTCAAAGTACAGCAAATCAGGATACTTCTGGCGTTCCTCCTTCAGCATGGCTATACGCCGCAAAAAACCTCCCCGACCTGCCTTCATCGTATCAGGCAACTGTGGGTTAATAGGGAAGATAGCCGAATGGGTATCGTTAGTGTGCAGAATCACCAATTGCTTCTGCTTCTTGGCTTGCCCGCTGAGCGACACAAGGCCTAATAATATAATAAATAGGTACTTTTTCATACTTCTTACATCTTACATCTAACATCATACATCTTACATCACAACAACTCTTCCTTCAATCTCGGAATCCACAACCTTGCCCTGCTTATCCATTTCGCGGAAGTAGTTCATGATAATGAAGCGCGTATTGTTCGACACTTCCTTTGGGGCATTGATATTGGTACCCTTCTTGAATGCCTCCATCTTGTCCGTACCACCCAGCAGGTAGTCGATAGTCGTCACACGATATTCTTTCTGCGGATCAATGGGCTGACCGTTGATAGTCGCACGCTTCAACTGCCCGTCCTTCGTAATCACCATGCGGACAGCGCGACTCATGCCTTCGCCTCCCGTCTTGGCAATCTGTCCGAACAGTTCCATGACGACATCACCTTTCAGCGTAATAAACGAAATCTTGTTTTCAAACGGAGCCACATCAAGCACATCACCATACGTTACAGTACCCTTTGGCAGGTCGGCACGCACACCACCCATATTATATACACCAAAGTCGGGCTGTTCGCCATAGTCCTTGCCTGCCCATACCAAGATGTCAGCTAACAGGTTGCTCAGTGTTCCTTCAGGACGCTGAGCTGTCATGTACCTGGCAGAGCGACCTACCACAGGCCCCATCACAGAATCCACCTGATGTTTGTAAGGTTTCAGGAAATCGGCAACCTTCTGGTCGGGCTGTACGTCATATCTGGCATCCACCAAGATACGACTGCGTTGCATGCCCGTCACCTCATAGTGCTGCTTGCACGAGAACAGCAAAAGCATAGGCATGAGCAAATAAATAGCAGTTGTTTTCTTCATACTTTTATAGTTTTGTGGTGCAAAAATACGAAAAAAAAATGGAAGATGAAAGAGTGAAGAGTGAAGAATTATATGCCACAACAGTTAAATAATATTAATACTTACCTTATTTCTTATTTCTCATTTCTCATTTCTCATTTAAAATCAGTACCTTTGCAGCCGCTTTCCGCGTAATCGCTGGCAGGAAGAAACGAGAGGCCTGTTATGTTGCGCATGGAACGATAACAACAACATTATAAATTTAAAGTAACAATGGATTTAATTAAAGTTGCTGAAGAAGCATTTGCAACCGGCAAGCAGCATCCCAGTTTCAAGGCTGGTGACACTATCACTGTCGCTTACAAAATTATCGAGGGTTCTAAGGAGCGTATCCAGCTCTTCCGTGGCGTAGTCATCAAGATTAGCGGCCATCAGGAGAAGAAGCGCTTCACTGTTCGCAAGATGTCGGGTACCGTAGGTGTTGAGCGTATCTTCCCTCTGGAGTCTCCCAACATTGAGAGCATCGAAGTGAACAAGGTTGGTAAGGTTCGCCGCGCTAAGCTTTACTATCTGCGCAAGCTCACTGGTAAGGCTGCTCGCATCAAGGAGAAGCGCAGCGGTATTGCTGGTAAGGAGTAATCCTTCGTAAAAACCATAAAAAAGAGACACTCACTGATTGGGTGTCTCTTTTTTGTTTGGATGATGGCCACCATAGATCGTTTCACCTCCCAAATCGCCATGCAGGGTTTCCTGAAACGACTCCCAGTCCTGAAACCCCGCCAATAGCGACAGTCGGTCAAGCATCTTTCTGTCTGGCTTGTGCAGCAATTCTTTCTCTACAGCCTCTAACAGCTTACGTAGTGCATGTCTCTTTTTCTCCATAACGCCTGCAAAGTTAGTGCAAATCGAGCGAAAAACCAAATTTATTGCGCTTTTCTTTGTCGTTTCAAAAATAATGCCTATCTTTGCATTGTTAATGATTACGAATATGACAAAAGACGAATGTATCACTCTGCTAAAAAAGTATATGAGCATACTTAAAGACAAGTATGGCATAACGTCTTTGTCTCTTTTTGGCTCAACGGCAAGGGGAGAACAAAAGGAAGGCAGCGACATCGACTTGTTTGTTGATACTGAGACACCTAATCCTTTCCTCCTTATGGATGCCAAGGAGTTTTTGGAGGAGGCAACAGGCTCTTCTGTCGATATCGTCCGCAATCATCAAAATCTGAACCCTCGTTTAAGAAAACGTATTTTAAAGGATGGAATCTTTATCTTCTGAGAGTAAAAGCATTGCGTTGGATATTCTCGAAGACATTCTTTCTGCCATCGAGAAAGTTGAAGAGCGGACGAAAAATATCAATACCATTGATGATTTTCTTTGTTCCTCATCAGGTATGGTATTGTTGGATGCCACGTGTATGCTGCTCATTGCAATTGGTGAAAGTCTGAAGAATCTGGACAAGACCACCGATGGTCTGCTGTTGCCAACTTACCCCTCTATTCCTTGGAAAAACGTAAAAGGGTTGAGAGACATCATCGCCCATCATTACTTTGATGTAGATGCATCACAAATACTGTGGATTATTAAGAATGAGATTTCTCCATTAAAGCAGGCAATTTGCTTTTTCATAGAGGAATTGAAAAAGTAGGTTCTGTCAGACAGTGACAATGCCTGCTTGAATTATTACTCCGAAAGTAATTTTGAATACTCTCGGAGTATTTCTGATTACTCCGAAAGTATTGCACAGCTTAGTGCCGTCTAGTACTTAACAAATGCGTCCTATAGTTTAGCAAGTTTAGATGTTTAGAAGTTTAGTTTTTAGTATATATGTAAATATAAAAATTTAAATTTTATTCTTTTTTACTACAAATGCTAAACATCTAAACTCCTAAACTTTGGTATTCACGATAAGAGAAATGCCGTTTCACTAACAGCAACACGCCGTTTCTCGATGAGCGAGAAGCCTTGTTACTCAACAACTCTGAATGGGTTACCTGAACAATTATTTGTCATATTTATCCTCTTTTCTTTGCATTATATCAATTTTCTTCTCCAATTGATTAAGTTTCTCAAGAACTTCGTCATTGTTGTCTGCTGCCATAGCGTCAACAAAAATGCTGTTTACAAGACTCATTCCGATAATGCCTCCCATGAATAGGAGGATTGAAAAATAGATTCGTGCAAAGACTGCCATAGTTGCACCGCTGTTAGTAGCAATGGCTTCTGGCATGTCATACCACCCTTCAATGGTAAACAAGCGGAAGATGGAATACACGCTAAGAGCAGGATTGCCAAAGAACTGGGGTGCTGAACTACCGAATAGGAACGTTGTAATAATACTGAATACCAATAAAAAAACTATCAGCCCAATTGTGACAATAAAAGATGCCTTGAACGCCAACTTGATTCCATTAAGTAGACTATCAATATTTGGAATGAATTGAAGCAAACGAAAAGACTTAAATGCCCGCATCGTTCTTAATGACAATAGAATACTCGTAGCTGGGAATAATACTCCGAAAAGGTTCATGCATGAAGGAAGCGCTAACAGCACAAGGATGAAATCAAAACGATTCCAACCGTCTGCCCAGTATTGCGAGAAACCATCCACTTGAATTTTTACAATAGCTTCAAATAGAAATAGTAGGGTAAATATGCTGTCTACTATGAGCAGGATTCCCCCTTGATTGGGCATGAAACCACTAATAAATATAATGCCAGTGTTGATGAGTACCAACACCAGCATTATAATATCATTAGTAAAAATACGCCTTATTGACTCCATCTTATAGGTAGCGCTTAGCAGCTTCTATCAGTTGCTTCTTGTAATTATAGATGTCGTCCAACTTATCGATGCATTCCATTTGCTCGTTTCTGTTTTCATCAATAAAGCCAATACGTTTGTTGCTTGTGTTGTTGAAATGCAATCTGCAAATGGGCCTGCGATTATTATCGTCTGCAAAGACAGCAAAGTAAGACTGGGAATCACGATAGGTTACTCGTTCTGATGGTATTACTTCGCAAACAATGCTCTTTACAATATAATAGCCTTCCAACTCCTCGACAGTCGTAACAATCTTTGATGCCTTGTCATCATCTTTTGCAGGCTCTTCGTCTTTCTGTTCAGTAGTTGGTGAGGATGCCTGAATTGGAGCACCAGCAGCTTCCGTCGCTTTGATGGCAATGCCGAGCTTCTCGCTCATCACATCGTTAATATGACTCTTCAATGCTCGTTTCACAATGTCAGTAAACTGATCCAATACCTTCTGCGTTACAATGCCCTCGTAGACACGCTTGGTCAGCAGTTTAACAAGTTCTGCTGATGGCTCATCGAATTCAGAACGTATAATCTTCTTGACTTCCGACATATATTTCAATTCATTGGCACTACTTAAGATATTATCTAAATCGAAGTTTTCTTTGCAGAATTTCTTCACTTCCTCAATTTGTGCTTCTCGGATTTTCTCCAGATTAATTTCGAGGAATGGAACGTCGTCCATGATATTCTCCTTAATCAAGTCTGCATAGAATCTGTAAACAATGCCATTCGTCAATACACCGAACTTTGCTTTAGAGGCTACATAATAGCGCTTTAATTGATTGTCATGCAAGTTCAAGTCCTGCTTCCAGTGCTTGCACTCTATTAACATAATTGGAGAGCCATCCTTCATGATAGCATAATCTATTTTCTCACCTTTCTTTTTTGCTATATCGCAATCCATCTCAGGCACGACCTCCAATGGATTGAAGACATCGTATCCCAAAATCTGAATGAACGGCATGATAAATGCGTTTTTAGTTGCTTCTTCGGTTTGGATTGATTCCTTAAGAGCCGATACTCGTTCAGCTAATTGTAAAATAGAATCTTTAAAGTCCATAATATTATAGTTTTCTTTGCCAATCCTCCCAGCCCCTAGGAAGACATTTTTTTTTATATATGAGAAGCGTGGAACTGTATGTCCACATCTTCAAGTTGCGGTCCTGAGAAAACCTTGTACGGGAGATAGGATAACATTCCACGCTATACGTGGAAGTCATCATGTTCTCTTGCCGTACATGAAATTTCTCAGGTTTCAACTTACAAGATGAGCATAACGCTTCTTTTTTTATTCCACAATGTCACACCGCTTCCGCACTCGGACATCATTGCGATGTTCAAGGGGCAAAGTTAGTAAATAATTCGGAAACAACAAAAAAAAGATATAGTTTTTTATCTTGGATGTTATTTGAGGGCTAGAAAAATACTACTCTACCCCTATACCTGCAATTTGTTTACAGGTTATCACTCGCGCCTTGCTGACTTGCCATTGTTATTGGCAATGAGAAATATCGCAATGAATCAGAGGTACCTTTCGCTGGTAAAGTTGGAAAAAACTTAAGTTAAAGTAAAAATATTGGCGAAGAATATTATAAATAAAAAAAAGTTTGTATCTTTGCGCCTAAATTAAGTATATATGAAGCATCTCATAATAAGAAACATCGGTCCACTGAATGAGGTGGATATTGCTTTGAGTAAAATCAACTTGATTATTGGACCTCAAAGTACGGGAAAGAGTTGTATCTTGAAAATTGCCAGTTTCTGTTCATGGTTAGAAAAATCAATTTCCTTAAACCAGGACAAAAGAACTTTTCTAACAAGAGAGTCTATAGATAAGAATCTGATAGCCTTTCACAACTTGCAAGGTTACGTCAATGATAATTCTTTCTTTGAATACGAAACAGATATTATGAAGTTCTCTTTTTCATTTAAAGAAAACAAATCTGATTTTGAATGGAAGGAGGGACGTTGGGATTTCAAGCGTAGTAAAATTGCTTATATTGTAGCCGAGAGGAATATTCTTTCTGTTATTCCCAATTGGTTTGAGATTGATTTCCCCAATAATAGTATCCGTTATTTTATGAAAGAATGGCAGAATGCTAGAAATAATTTAGGAACAAGAGAACAACTACCTATTCTAAATACTGGTGTCGGATACAAATACGACAAAGATAGAGGGATAGATAAAATAATACTTAATGATGGGAAAGAGTTTGGCTTGCTAAATGCTTCAAGTGGATTGCAATCCCTTGTTCCATTGTTTGTTTTCATTGATTATATTTCTAAAGATATTTTTAAATTAGATATTAAAAGCATAAAGGATCAAGATGCAAAAGTTAATTTACTCTACCAATTAAAGGAAAATCATCCTTCTGGCGAGTATATTACTATTGAAAATCACGGTATTTCCGTTGCTTCAGATGATTTAGATAATATTGTTGATAACTTTACAAATTATGACCATAGCGACATTTTCCTTGAAGAGCCAGAAGAGAACCTTTTCCCTGAGACTCAACGAGATTTGGTTAATTGGTTGGTAGAGACAGTGAACGGTGAAAGGAATCACACATTGTTTATAGCTACTCATAGCCCTTATATCATGTCAGCCTTTAACAATCTGATTCAAGCTGGGGATATTATAGAGGAATCACCAGAGAAAGAGGCTGAGATTGCAAAGATTATTGGTGGCAAGCGAGCAATTAAGTACGACGATGTGGCTGCCTTTGCTATTTCCAATGGTAGTGTACATAGTATTAAAGATGATGAGTTACGACTGATGTCTCCTTCTGAACTTGATACTGTCTCAGATGACATTACTAACATTTTCAATCAATTAATTGAATTATGAGAGACATCCCAGTAAGTATCATTCGCAAGAGAAGGGACTCTCTGATAGTGTTAAAGGAAAAGAAAAGCAAGATAACACTTCTAAATCCTCAAAAGAAATTGTATCATGAAGTTAAGATTGATGGTGATTTGTATACTTTTACTGAAACCAAAGAAAAAAGATGCGATTATCTTGAAATAGGAAAAGAGACATCGGATGCTTTCTTCATAGAGATGAAAGGTGTTGATATTGATACTGCTTACGAGCAGTTGTTGGCTTCAACCAAGAACATCAATGTTGGAGATGTTAACAAGAAAGTTGCAATTGCTGTCACACCTCATATTCCAAAAGCAAACGTTAAATTTCAAAAATTCATTAAGTTGTGCAAAAAGCAAGGCACAGATTTAAAAGTTGTGAATAGCGGGAGTTATTTTGCTCTCTATTAGTGACAAAGTGCACAGCGGAACTGACCCTTCTGTGCACTTGACGCCCAAACTCAAGAATCGCTATCATCCACTGGTAGCGATTCTTTTGTTTGAGGTAACACAAGGCACGCTGTGACCTAAGGGGTGTTAGCGTTTATGTAGCCTTTCGGTTGTTAGTATGTCAGGTACGGGGTGAAAGTGACGTTAATACAGGGGGAAAGTGACTCGCATACAGGGAGTAAGTGACGTTGTAACAGGGAGAGAAGCAATCTCTTGCAAGTAAGCAGCGGACGTGTCTTTTATCAGAAGCGGGCGCTGCTGATATAGGCAACGGGCGTGGCTAAAGTCGTCAGCGTTCGCAGCGTACCTGACTCACGGGGTCTCTTACCTGTGAGTCATTACATTTTTGGGAATATCTGCTCCATAAAGAAGTCAATGGCTTTCTTTAGTGGGTCGAGATCGTTCTTGATGATGTCGTAAACTGCATCAGGATCAACCTCGAAATAGTGATGGGCTATGACATCTCTGACTCCCATCACTCCTTTCCAGTCAATAGAAGGATATGTGGGTAAAAGTTTCTTTTCAGTCAGTTTATCAAGTGTCTTTACGCTCTCCCCCAATGCAATCAATACCATGCAAGCAGCATCGAGCTTCTCCATACCCGTGGGTGACATCAGATAGTCATTCACAGAATTAATTCCCACAGAGCGATTTTGTAATCTGGTAATAGCGAGATTGATATTCTTGAGGGTCTCGTAGACCTGTGCAGTGATTTCAGTAGACTCTAACTCCATACTTTTGAATTTGTTGTTTAAACAATTGATTCATATTCTCCCTTAAGCGGACAACATCTACGGAACAACCTAATAACTCTTGGAGATAGACTTTTACACCAGCTTGCTTGAATAGATTGGGTTTCATCTCTACACACACATCGACGTCGCTGTCTTCCTTTTGTTCGTTTCTGGCAACTGAACCAAAAAGTAGCATCGAACTCACCCCGTAGTGCTCACTGAGATACTGACGGGATGACTGTAGCTTTTCTATTGTCTGTGCTCTGTCTAACATAAGCGTATGATGTTTAATCGCTGCAAATATAGATAAAAAAAACGAAAGTTCCAAATAATTAAACGAAAAACTACTTATTGAGCACACATACGGGATCAAGCAGGCATCGATAAGAAACAGGTTCAGCTTTTGGGGAAAGCATTTTTATCGATTTACCCTACACTCAATATGGCTAAAACGTCCTTGTACAAAGGGCTCACGATGAGTGTAGGGTGCATGTAGCCCCTCACTCACCCTACACTGCCCCTACACCTATGGTATCACCACTAACATACTGAGGAAACAGATATGACTATTAATGCAAACCATCAGTCCGACGGGCACGGACTGTCAGTTTGCAGACTTCGGAATCAGAGTTTGTAAGCTACGGAAAAACTGCAGACTCGGCTTTCTCTGCCTACCAGCTTCCTTTCAGTATTCTGCTTACCTGTAGTAATGACGTCTGAGGACTGATTTTTGTCGGTCTGATTTTTATTTTCATGTAAATCGCTTCCGTATTTCAGCATTATTTTGTAATTTTGCAGCCAAAACAACGATTATACATTATTGATATATGAAAGAATTAGCACTGAAGTACGGATGTAATCCCAATCAGAAGCCCTCACGCATCTTCATGACCGAGGGCGAGTTACCCATTGAAGTGATTAACGGTCGCCCAGGCTACATCAACTTCCTGGACGCACTGAACGCATGGCAGTTGGTGAAGGAGCTAAAGGCTGCCACTGGCCTGCCTGCTGCTGCTTCGTTCAAGCATGTCTCGCCTGCTGGTGCTGCTGTAGGTCTGCCACTGAGCGATACATTGAAGAAAATCTATTTCGTGGACGATGTGAAGGGATTGGACGACAGCCCCATTGCCTGCGCCTACGCCCGTGCCCGTGGTGCCGACCGCATGTCAAGCTATGGTGACTTCGTAGCCTTGAGTGACACCTGCGATGCTACCACCGCCCTACTGCTGAAGCGCGAGGTGAGCGACGGAGTGATTGCCCCCGACTTCACCGCTGAAGCCATCGAGATTCTGAAGGACAAGCGTAAGGGTACCTATAACGTCATCAAGATTGACCCCACCTATAAGCCTGAGCCCATCGAGCGCAAGCAGTGCTTTGGCGTGACCTTCGAACAGGGCCGCAACGAGATCAAGCTGGACGACCCTACCCTCTTCGAGAATATTCCCACACAGAACAAGACTTTCACGCCTGAGGCCAAGCGCGACCTGATTATTGCCCTCATCACGCTGAAATATACCCAGTCAAACTCTGTCTGCTATGTCAAGGACGGACAGGCTATTGGTATTGGTGCTGGTCAGCAGAGCCGCATTCACTGCACACGTCTGGCAGGCAACAAGGCTGATATCTGGTGGTTGCGCCAGCATCCGAAAGTCATGGCACTGCCTTTCAAGGAGGGTATCCGTCGTGCCGACCGCGACAACACCATCGATGTCTATATCTCTGAGGACGAGCACGACGACGTGCTGCGCGACGGTGCATGGCAGCAGTTCTTTACGGAACAGCCCGAGGTGCTGACCTTGGCTGAAAAGAAGGAATGGATTGCCAAGAACACCAAGGTCGCTTTGGGCTCTGATGCCTTCTTCCCCTTTGGCGACAATATCGAGCGTGCCCACAAGAGCGGTGTTGAGTTCATCGCCCAGGCTGGTGGCTCTGTTCGCGACGATCATGTCATCATGACATGTGACAAATACGGTATTGCGATGGCATTTACAGGAGTGAGATTGTTCCACCATTAACCCACCCCCTACCCCTCCCGTGCGGGAGGGGAGTTTATAATGACTTTACAAATTATGAGTAAGGAAAGTGACTTTGAAGACATCTTGGTGAATGGCATTTCGTTTGGTCGTGGCGGTGGTCCCCGCAAAGAGGAGGACAAGGTGAAGACCAAGGCCAAGAAGAAAAAGTATATCACTGGCGCTCACGGCAGTGGCTCTGCTCGTCAGAAGGCTAAATACCGTGAACAGCGGGCCAACAGGCATAAGAAGTGAGAGGGCTGAGGGATGATGTAAGATGGATGATGTAAGAAGTAAGACTAAAACGAACTACGATATGAAGAAAACATTACTACTGATGGTTTGCATGGTGCTGACTACGACGGTCTCGGCACAAAGATATGTGGGGGGCGACATTTCGATGCTTCCCAAATACGAACAGGCTGGCGTGGTCTACAAGGACAAGAATGGCAACACCGTCAACGACGTCATAGCCTTCTTCAAACAAGAAGGTATGAACGCCATGCGCGTACGCCTCTTCGTCGACCCATCGCAAGACAACGACAAAGCCGTGTGTCAAGACCTCGATTACGTCAAGACATTAGGCAAGCGCATCAAGGATGCCGACATGAAACTGGTGCTCGACTTCCATTACAGCGACACATGGGCAGACCCTGCCAAACAGTGGACGCCCGATGCTTGGAAGAATCTGAACGATGCCGACCTTGCCAACAAGGTCTATGAGTACACGAAGGACTGTCTGCAGCAGTTGAAGGATGCTGGTGCCGAGCCTGACATGATTCAGACGGGTAACGAGATATCCTATGGCATGCTGTGGGGAACACAGGCTGCCGTGGGCAGCAACCAAACCAACCGTTGCTACACCAGCAGCAGTTCTGCCAACTGGAACCGTTTCTTCAACTTGCTCAAAAAGGCTGGTCAAGCTTGTCGCGAGACGTGTCCCAACGCCAAGATCATCCTACATAGTGAACGAACACCCAAGCCCGGCGTTCTCACGGATTTCTTTGACAGGATGAAGAACAATGCCATCGACTATGACATCATCGGTCTGAGCTACTACCCTGACCATCATGGCAACCTGGCCACACTGGAAACTGCCCTGAATACGCTGGAGGGCAAAGCTTATGGCAAAGACATCATGATAGTCGAGACAGGTTACAGCTATGCATGGGCTATAGGTACAGAGTTCAATTATACAGCCACCTACCCCTATACCGAAGAAGGACAGCGCCGCTTTACTGCCGACCTCGTTACCCTACTGAACCAACACAACAGCGTAAAGGGTCTCTTCTGGTGGTGGCCTGAGGACAACGGCAACAAGCAAGTCACTAATAATTGGTGGAATGCAGCCCTCTACGACCACAATACAGGCAAGCCCTATGCTGCCCTCTACGAACTGAAGAACTTCGTTGGCGGTAGTTCAAGCATTGGTACCGTGAACCATGAACCATTAACCAATAACCAAACATGGTACACGCTGGACGGTCGCCGTATGACTGGCAAGCCAAAGGTCAAAGGCATCTACCTATTTAACGGTCGGAAAGTCATTATAAGCCACTAAAAGTTCAAGTCCTTGCCGCGATAGAAATCCAAGAGGGCTGTCTGGTAGAGGTATTCGTAACGAGCCTGAACGAGGTCGGACTCAGCCTTCAGATAGTTATTCTTGGCCTCGTTGAACTCAGTAATGGTGGCTTTGCCGTTCTCATACTTGGCCTGCGTCAGTGTGAAGGCATCTTTGCTGGACTGTGCTGCTGTTTCGCTGCTATGATACTTCGAACCGGCAGCGACGGCATTATAATAGACCTGCTGGATTTCCTTGTAGAGCGACTTCTTCATATTCTCCAACTGCAGCAGCTGGTTCTCGCGGTCAATCTTTGCGCTACGGACACTATTGCGCGTCTGGAAGCGATTGAAGATGGGTACATTCAGGCTTAGACCGATATACTGCGAAAAGTTGTTCTTCATCTGCGAGGCAAAACTCTCAGCCTTCATTCCATTCGTCTTGTAATAGTTGGTCTGCAAGCCAGCGCTGAAGTTCAGCGTCGGGTAGTTGGCCGCTTTAGCAATATCGATATTACGCTCTGCAGCCGTCAGTCGCAGCTGCTCAGCCTGCACCTCGGGCTTGATACCCAGTGCCTCTTGGTAGATGGCCTCAGGGGAAGGGAGAGAAGAGTGAAGCGTGAAGAATGAAGAGTTTGCACCCAAATCAGGGCGGACAACAGAGAAGTCCTCTGGTGTGGGGAGCTCTAAGAGCTGAGTAAGGGCAAGGACAGCCAGTTGAAGGTTGTTCTCAGCCTGTGTGGCCGTGAGATGAGCCTGTGCAAGGGTGGACTGTTGCTGTGACAACTGGGCCATGCTGGCCTTGCCATTGTTGACGAAAGCCTGAAGACGCACCACCTGCTGGGAGTCGATCTCTATCTGTCGTTTGGCTACATCTGCTATTTCCATATCAAACAGAATCTGCACGTATGCCTGAGCCACCTGCGTACGGATGTCGTTCTTGGCCTTTTCCAAATCCTTTGTCGCAGCCTCAAGGTTCAACTCGTTCAGTTTGATCTGATTGGGAATCCTGAAACCAGTAAAGATGGGTACACTGGTACCCAGGCTGAAGCTGGTGCTACTGGTTGAGCGGTTGGTATATGTGTTGTCGAGCGTCAGGCCACGTCCGAAGCTGAAACTCTCTGATGCCGAGGCACTGAGGTCTGGCAGTCGCGAGTTCCTGGCGGTAGATAGTTGCAGTTCGCGCTGCTCACGGTTGTTCTCGCGCTGCTTGATGCTGATGTTATGCTCGACGGCATAGGTGCAGCATTCGCGCAGGTCCCAAGCGGTCTGCGCCACTATGGGGCTAAATATAAAATAAGAAAGAATAAATAATATAGCCCCTCGACTACGTCTCATTGTCTGTATATCCATACTCTTTTTTTATTTTTCATTTTTTATTTAGCGAAGCGCATATTAGTCCTCCTTGTTATCGTCAGTGATGATTTCAGGACCACGCACCTTGTCCTTGTCCGTAAGGCCCTTCTTAATCTCGATATTGACACCATCAGAGAGTCCCGTCTCGACATAGCGGCGGTCGTAATTCTTCTCAGCAGTAGAATCGGTGAGCACATAGACGAAGGTCGAATCGCCACTGAATTCGATGGCACTCTCAGGAATGGTAAGCACCTTATCGGCACGGGCCAGCACAATCTCAGCGTTGGCACTATAGCCAGAGCGGATCTTGGCGGCACCTTTCTTGCTCGCATCGGCATCACGAGACACAGTGACGGCAGCCTTGATTTCGAACTGGTTGGCACCATTGGTCTCAGTAGCCTTTGGCGAGATATACTCCAAGGCAGCATCGAAGGTCATATCCTGCAGGGCACCAATAGTAATCTTCAAGGGGATGCCCATAGAGAGCTGACCCACCTCTGTCTCATCGATGTTGCCACGGAAGATGAGATCGTTCATATTAGCCACAGTAGCGATGGTGGTACCATCGTTGAAGGTGTTCGAATTGATGACCGAGTTACCCACCTTAACAGGGATGTCGAGAATGACACCGCTGATGGTAGAGCGGATGAGCGTCGACGAAGCCGAGGCATTGCTCTTCGAGAAACCGTCGCGAACCACCTGTAAGGCGTCGGTCGCAGCACTCAGCTCGTGCTTGGCCTGACGCAACTGCTGTGATACCTTGTCGAACTCGTCAGCCGATACGAGTTTCTGGTCGTAGAGGTTCTTTTCACGGTCATAGTCGACCTTGGCCTGTTCGAGATTGATGTCAGCCAGACGTACGCGAGCCTCAGCATTCGACAGCGAACCCATATCAGGAATCACCTTCACTTTGGCAATGACCTCGCCAGCCTGCACATAGTCGCCTGCCTCCTTCAGAATCTCTGTGATGATGCCAGAAATCTGCGGTTTGACATAGACCTCGTTGCGAGGCTCAATCTTACCAGTGATGATGGTCGTCTTCTGGATGCTGTCCAGTTTAGGCGTAAACTCGGAGTACACAATCTCCTTGGGTTGGCTCTTCTGCCAAAGGAACACGAAGGTTCCGATGAAAATCAGTGCAATAATGGCTGCGATGATGAGTTTTCTGTACTTTTTCATATATATTCTTTTTTTCTTGTTAATACATTTCAGTTCCCCCCTCCCATATGGGAGGGAACGGGGGTGGATTCTATTCGTCGCGCATGGCATCGACGGGTTTTATAGACATGGCACGGGCGGCAGGGGCAAGACCAGCCAGAACACCCATAGCTGACACCATCAGGGCAGCAAAAATAGCCGTCCAGAAGCCTACCTGGAAATGAATCTGCACGATGCCGTCCTCAGTATTGCCTATCTCCAGCATCTGCAGAATCAGGACACCGAAGAGGATGCCACTCATGCCGGCAACCAGCGTCAGCACGATGCTCTCAGAGATAATCTGCCCCAGAATCATGCGTGGTGTAGCACCAATGGCGCGACGGATGCCAATCTCTGTGGTACGCTCGCGGACGGTAACCATCATAATGTTCGACACACCGATAGCACCAGCCAACAACGTTCCAAGACCTACCAGCCAGACGAGGAAGTTGACACCCTTAAAGAGGTTGTCTATCATCTGGAACAGCACCTCGGTATTGAACACCATAGCCCCCTGCTCGTCTGTCGGATCGACATAGTGCGCACGGGCTATCGTCTCGCGGATGCGGTCGCTCACTTTCGACATCACCACACCTGGACGTCCCGTTACGGCAATCATGTCGATACTGCTGCCCCGATTGTTGGCCTGTTGCATCATGGTCAGCGGCAGTATGACCATTGTGCCAGCCTCGCCACCAAAGTTCATGCCCTCGGACGTGTTATAGTCAACACCCACAATCTGATAGTAGATGCCATTGATGCGAATCTTCTTGCCACAGGGGTCGCCACCACCAGGGAACAGCGCCTTGTAGGTCTGCTTCTGAATGACGCACACCTTGCGGTGGTCGCGAATGTCAGCATCGTTGATGTAGCGTCCGTAGAACATCATCGGACTGTTGACGCGCTGGTAGTCGGGCAGAGCTCCGTTGATGCCTACTTCTGCCTTACGCTCCTGATAGTATGCCGTTCCACCGTTAGAGAACAGCAGTGGTGTAATGACGTCGAGTTCAGGAACAGCATGACGCAGACGCTGCACGTCCTTCTGGTCCATCGACCAATAGCGCCCCTTGCGGAATCCCTTGTAGGGCTTCGACGTAGGTTGTGCCCAAATCATGGCCGAGTTGGTGGCGAAGCCGGCGAAGTTCTGTTCCAGACCTTCCTTCAGCGCCTGTCCGCCGCCCATCAAGCCTATCAGCATGAAGACGCCCCAGAACACGCCAAAGCCCGTCAGGAACGAGCGCGACTTGTTGCGAGTCAGCGTGTCGAGTATTTCGCGATATGTATCTAAATCTATTCTCATTGTTATCTTATTTTATTGGGCCTATGAGGCCAATGGGACTTATAGGACTTATGAGACTTATAGGACCTATTCAGCGCGTAGCGCTTCTATGGGACGAATACGCGAAGCCTTGAAAGCAGGTATCAATCCTGCTATAGTACCAGCCAGCACCATGACCATTGTAGCCTCGAAACAGACGTCAAGTCCTACCGTCGGATTGACGAAGATGGTCATCTTAAACAAACCCGTGTCAATGGTGTTGTGTCCCAACGTGGCATCCATATACTCGTTGGCCATCACGCCCAGCACCATACCAATATAACCGAAGAAGGTGGTAATGATGACACTCTCGACGATAATGAGCCTCAGAATGTTCCAAGGTCTGGCGCCTATGGCCTTACGGATGCCAAATTCGTGGGTACGCTCCTTGACGGTGATGAGCATGATGTTCGACACGCCCACGATACCGCTGAGCAAAGTAAACAAGCCTACCACCCAGAGGAAGGTACGGATGATATCGATACCCTGTTCCATCTGCAGGTTCTGCGTGAAACGGTTCCATATCCATATAGCCTCCTCGTCCTCAGGATGTGCTTGATGCTCAGCATTCAGACGGCGACGATAGTCTTTCTCAAAGTCATTGTTAGCCTGCTCCGTTGTCAACCCGTGGAAAGTAAACTCGATGCGTCCGGCATCGTCGGTATTGGCACCATAAATAGACTTGATGGTGGAGTACGACGAGAACCCGTCAGCACGCCCGTTCTGCTGTTCCTTATAGATGCCCACAACCTGAAAGGCAAAGTTGCCGACATTGACGTACGAGCCTATCTTCGCTTTCAGTTCATCGGCCTGCTTATTACTGATAACCAGCACCTTGCGTTTGTCTTTCAAGTCTATCTGATTAATGAAGCGGCCATCCAGTATCTCCACCTTGTCTATCTTAGTGTGATTGGGATAGACGCCACAGATGCTGGTGGCGATATACTGCTGACCCAGGCTGATGGTGGCTGAGGTGCGATATTGGGCACCAACCTCATCGACTGTGCCAGCAAACTCCTGACTGGTAATGTCGATGTCCTTCTGGTGCAGACGGATGTCGCGACCTTCCTTGAGTCCCTGATAGGGTTTTGATGTCCAGTTGCCAAAGACCACCATTGAGGACGACAGAAAACGGCTCGACTGTCTCAGCTGGGCATTGATCAGGCCGTTACCGGCACCAAGGAGCACCACCAGCATGAAGATGCCCCACGCCACAGCGAAACCTGTCAACGCGGTACGCAACTTATTGCGACGGGCCGTCTGCCATATTTCATTCAATAGCTCCATGCTTCTACTCTTGTTCTATGATGCCGTCCTTGATGCGGATAATCCTATTCGTCTGTGCACCTACATTGGGGTCGTGAGTCACGATAATCTGGGTCATGTGCTCCTCGTCGTTCAACTGCTTCAACAGCTGCATCACCTCGACAGAGGTCTTCGAGTCGAGGGCACCCGTCGGCTCATCAGCCAGAATAATCTGGGGCTTCGTAATCAATGCACGGGCAATGGCCACACGCTGTTTCTGTCCGCCCGAGAGTTCGTTGGGATAGTGCTCAGCCCAGTCCAGCAGTCCTAAACGCTCCAGATATTCCAGCGCAAGGGTGTGTCGCTTTTTACGCGACACCCCTTGATAGAAAAGTGGCAACTCAACATTTTCTACTGCTGTTTTAAACGAGATGAGATTAAATGACTGGAAGATAAAACCTATCATGCGGTTACGATAGTCGGCAGCCTTGCGTTCTGAGAGATTCCAGATGGGTACGCCTGCCAGTTCGTAGATGCCCGAATCGTAGTTGTCGAGGATGCCTAAAATATTCAGGAGTGTTGACTTGCCTGAACCTGAGGCTCCCATAATCGAGACGAACTCACCTTTCTCGATGTCGAGGGTGATGCCCTTCAACACGTGTAGTGGCTGAGCACCCTGATAGGTCTTGTGAATGTCTTGTAGATGAATCATGAAAACAAACTTTTTACCTTAATTGTATTCGTTAGACGGTGCAAATATACGAAAAGTTGCAGTTCCTTGCAAATTTTTGTGACAATCTGCGGACAAATGTGACAAATGGATAGAAGAATCGTCAGTCCTTAACATTTTGTACACTTTTAAAAGCCTCAGCAACGTCGTCCATCGTAATATCCAACAGCAGCATCTGACGGAACAGTTCCGGCAGTCGTTCCTTCATGAACTCCTGCTTGCGTTCCTTCAGTATCTGCTTCTTGGCACCAGGTGTCACGAAGTACCCCAGGCCGCGCCTATTATATATAATGTTCGCGCGCGAAAGTTCGTCGTAAGCCTTGACGACTGTATTGGCATTGACCTCGAGCATCACAGCATATTCGCGGACACTGGGAATGCGGTCGTCGTCTTTATATGTTCCTGCGAGTATCTCATCGCAGAGGCGGTCGGCCATCTGGATGTATATCGCTTTATCATTAGTGAATGTCATACGCTTTTCCTCTGTTTGTTGTTTATACGTTCAACCATTTATTGTTAATAACCTGCATGCGGGTAAACAGCTTGTACGAAGCCCAGTAGTGGCAGGCGACGAGCAGCATCATCGCTGAGTTGATGATATAGAATGACGGATGGTAGAT
>CAMHTW010000032.1 GCA_946188165.1 uncultured Prevotella sp. | reverse complement strand
TTAACCAATAACCATTAACCAATAACCATTAACCAATAACCATTAACCAATAACCATTAACCAATAACCATTAACCAATAACCATTAACCTTTAAAGGTTTTCTCCCGTTCTTCAAGGAAAGCGCTGACCTGTTCCTGTTTGGAACGCGTCACGGCAATACGGCCTGAACGAGTGTACTGGAAAACGCAATCGAACTCGTTCAATGCGTAGAATAAATTCAGGATGTCCTCAGTCTTGCCGTTCTTCATAACCACGGTATATGTAGGATTAACCTCCATGATGCTGGCATCGTTACGGCGGATAGTACGCGAAATCTCAGGGTTATTCAGTACCTTCTCCGTAGAAAGCTTATAGAGACCTGACTCACGGATAAAGAGCTGGTCGTCAGTAAAGTAGTTGGCTTTGACAACATCAATCTTCTTCTCTATCTGACGCGTAATCTTGACTATCTGGTCTTCATCACTCCATGCGGTAATGGTGTACTTATGGACGCCCTCAATGGACGAGGCCGACACATTCAAACTCTCGATATTAACCTGACGACGCGTGAACACAGCGGTAATCTGATTCAGAATACCAGCTACATTCTCTGAGTAAACCAGCAACGTATATAATTTCTTATTATCTTCCATATTTTATAGCGGTAGCCTATTTTTCACTTTCAATGGCGGTAGCAAATTTTTCACTTTTCACTTTTCACTTTTCACTTTTCACTTTCCCCTTTTCCCTTAAATCTCCAGCATCATTTCATTGACATTCATGCCCGGTGGGGTCATGGGCAACACATTGTCGTCTTCCTTGATGGCACACTCCAGAATATACGGCCCTTTGGTAGCCAGCATCTTCTCGACAGCAGCAGTCAAGTCCTTGCGATCTGTCACAGCCTGATAAGGAATACCATACCCCTGAGCGATAGATTCGTAGCAGGGGTTCAGCATCTTGGTAAACGACTTGCGACGCATCCAGAACATATCCTGCCACTGGCGCACATTGCCCAGATAGTGGTTGTTCATCAATATCATCTTTACTGGAGACTGTTGCTCCATGATGGTACCCAGTTCCTGGATATTCATTTGGAAACCGCCATCGCCCATGAAACAGCAGACGGTACGATTGGTAGCAAACGTGGCACCGATGGCGGCAGGCATGCCGTAACCCATCGTTCCCAAACCACCACTGGTGCAGATGCTACGATTCTGCGTATATTTGAAGTAACGGGTGGCAAAGAGCTGGTTCTGACCAACGTCGGTAACGAGTACCGAGCCATCGGGTGCTTGCTCAGCAACAGCATTGACAATCTCGCCCATCAGCAGCGGACCGTCAGCAGGATGGATGGCAGGCTCAATGACCTTCGTACGCTCTTTCAAATCCAGTTCTTTAAATGAATCGCGCCACTCTTGGTGGTTATTCTTGTTAAGCAGAGCGGTAATGGCAGGCAGCGACTCCTTACAGTCAGCCACCACAGCCACATCGGTCTTCACATTCTTGTCAATCTCGCTGCGATCAATATCAAGATGTATAATCTTAGCCTGCTTGGCATAGGTCTTGGTATTACCAGTAACACGGTCAGAGAAACGCATGCCGATAGCTATCAGCACGTCGCATTCCTGTTCCTTCAGGTTGACAGCATAATTACCGTGCATACCCAGCATACCGACGTTCAGCGGATGATCGGAAGGCAAGGCTGAGAGACCTAACATAGTACGGCCAGCAGGGATATCAGCCTTTTCAAGGAAAGCTTTCAGCTCTTCTTGTGCGTTGCCCAATTCCACGCCCTGTCCTACCAAGGCGAGTGGTTTCTTAGCATGATTGATAAGCTCAGCAGCTTGGCGTACAGTCTCTTCGTTCAGTTTAGGATAAGGCACATAAGAGCGGATGAAGTCAACCTTTTTGGGCTCCCAGTCAATCTCCTCCACCTGTGCATTCTTTGCAAAGTCCAGAACCACAGGACCAGGCCGACCACTACGGGCAATGTAGAACGCACGGCTGACAGCCCACGCAACGTCCTCGGCATGGCGTATCTGGTAGCTCCACTTGGAAATAGGTTGTGACACACCCACGAGGTCAACCTCTTGGAAGGCATCGGTACCTAACGCACCGATGGGCACCTGACCAGCAATGACGACGATAGGCGTCGAGTCAAGCATGGCGTCAGCAATACCCGTCAAGGTGTTCGTAACGCCAGGACCACTGGTTACCAGTGCCACACCAACCTCACCACTGACGCGGGCATAACCCTCGGCAGCATGAGTGGCTCCCTGTTCATGGCGGACAAGGATATGGTCAAACACCTTTTTCTCACCTCGTGTGTAGTCATAAAGCGCATCGTAAACGGGCATAATGCTGCCGCCAGGGTAACCAAATATGGTCTTAACGCCCTCGGCTTGTAGCGCCCTCATCAGCGCTTTAGATCCTGTAATTCTATCTCTTAACATGAATATTAATTGTCATTATTCATTATCAATTATCCATTAATCAATAATTCTCACACCGCCCTTGTCTGCTGAAGATACACTTTGAGCGTAAGCACGCAAAGCTTTGGTTACTACGCGATTACGCTTTAAAGGTTGCTGTGGGCGTGCTTCAAGTTCTGCATCTGTAAGTTTCACATTGATAGAACGGCTGGGGATGTCAATCTCGATGATGTCGCCATCCTTAATCTTACCGATGTTGCCACCAGCAGCAGCTTCAGGCGATATATGTCCGATGGAGAGACCTGACGTACCACCTGAGAAGCGACCATCGGTAATCAGGGCGCATTCCTTACCCATGTGCATCGACTTGATGTAGCTTGTGGGATATAGCATTTCCTGCATTCCAGGACCACCCTTCGGTCCCTCGTGGGTAATCACCACACAGTCACCTTTCTTGACTTTGCCACCAAGAATACCCTCGCAGGCATCTTCCTGAGAATCGAAGACCACGGCAGGACCTTCGAAGTGCCAAAGCGCTTCATCAACGCCGGCAGTCTTTACCACGCAGCCGTCCTGAGCAATATTGCCGAAGAGTACTGCCAGTCCGCCATCCTTGGTGTAGGCATGTTCAAGGTCGCGGATACAGCCGTTGGCACGGTCGGTGTCAAGTGTCTCGTACAGCTCTGACTGCGAACCCATCTTCGTCGAGAAGCGGTTGCCTGGTGCCGAGAAGTAAATGTGTCTTGGGTCATCACTCCCCTTTCCCATTGGAGAAAGCTCGGGGGTGAGGCTATATTTCTTTAAGGCGTCGCCAAGCGTCATGCCATCCACACGTGGTGCAGAGCCGTCAATTAGTCCGCCTTTATTCAGTTCGTTCAGGATGCCAAGAATACCGCCTGCGCGTCCGCACTCCTGAACAGAATATTTCTGAGTATTAGGAGCCAGCTTGCACAGACAGGGTACACGGCGTGACAGTTCATCGATATCTTTCATTGTAAAGTCAGCACCGGCTTCCTGAGCCACAGCTAACAAATGGAGTACCGTGTTCGTAGAGCCACCCATGGCAATATCCAAAGCCATAGCATTCATGAAAGCCTTACGGGTGGCGATGTTACGAGGCAGTACGCTCTCATCGCCGTCCTCATAATAGGCAAAGGCGTTTTTCACTACCTGACGGGCTGCCGCCTTAAACAATTCCACACGATTGGTATGCGTAGCCAGAATGGTGCCATTACCAGGCAACGACAGACCAATTGCCTCAGTCAGCGAGTTCATCGAGTTGGCAGTAAACATGCCTGAGCATGAGCCGCAACCAGGACAAGCACATTGCTCAATTTCCTTCATCTCTTCATCAGAGACCTCAGGATCGGCACCCTTCACCATGGCTGTAATCAGGTCAGCATTCTCACCACGCCAGCGTCCTGCTTCCATAGGACCGCCAGAGCAGAATACTGTAGGAATGTTCAGACGCATTGAAGCCATCAACATACCAGGTGTTACCTTGTCGCAGTTTGAGATACAAATCATGGCATCGGCTTTATGGGCATTAACCATGTATTCGACACTATCGGCAATGATATCGCGAGAAGGCAAGGAGTACAGCATGCCATCGTGCCCCATAGCAATACCATCGTCAATGGCAATAGTATTGAACTCTGCAGCATAGCAGCCCATCTTTTCTATCTCTTCTCGAACTATCTGACCAATTTCATGCAGATGTGTATGACCAGGAACAAACTGTGTAAACGAGTTGACAATGGCAATAATCGGTTTCCCAAACTGCTCGTGTTTCATACCTGTGGCTACCCAGAGTGCTCTGGCACCAGCCATACGCCTGCCTTCTGTGCAGACACTGCTTCTAAGTTGATGTTTCATAACTGTCTCTTAGTAATTGTCTAATTTTAGCATGCAAAATTAAACAATTTCCGCCTAATAGCCAAAAAAAAGCGGAAATTCTTTGTTTCCGCTTAATTATTCAGTGTTATCAACTCACTTTTGCGATAAAATGGGGGAGGCAGTTTCTTGTTTCTTGTCTAACTGTTCATAGACAGAATTGTTGCTCTTGTATTCAGGAACAATCTCCTTCATCTTCTGGACAGTCTTCATATCGTCATAATGCTTCGATATCTCTATCAGGTCACTGATGGCCTTTCTGACCTCATCATAATCATACTCACGAACTTCAGCGATACGGATTTTCTCGTGGAAAGTGGGCTTGGTACCCTCCAATTCGTTAAGCACTTCCTCATAGAGCTTCTCGCCTGGACGCAGACCAGTGAACTTTATCTCAACATTCTTGGCACCTGAGAGCTTAATCATACGCTTAGCCAAATCAGCAATTTTGACGGGCTGCCCCATATCGAATACGAAAATCTCGCCGCCATTACCTTTCGTACCTGCTTCAAGCACCAGTTTACAGGCTTCAGGTATCAGCATAAAGAAGCGCACAATACGTTCGTCTGTTACCGTGACAGGACCACCATTCTTAATTTGTTCTCTGAACAAAGGAATAACTGAGCCGTTAGAACCCAATACATTGCCGAAGCGAGTGGTCACAAACTGGGTACGAACCATTGGGCCTCCTATCTGAGAATTAGTGATAAAACTCTCCTCGTTACTGAGGCTCTGTATCTGATTAGTGACACGCTTCTCCTTGATAGCCTGGTCAAGACTCTGAACGTATATCTCGCAGATTCGCTTTGAACAGCCCATGACATTGGTAGGATTCACAGCCTTGTCGGTAGAAACCATCACGAATTTCTTGACACCATACTTCACACTTAAGTCAGCAATAACCTTTGTGCCATAAATATTATTGAATACAGCCTCAGAGGGATTATCCTCCATCATCGGCACATGCTTGTATGCAGCAGCATGGAACACATAGTCGGGACGGAATGTACGGAAAATATCATCCATACGCATCTGGTGGGTAATGCTCGTAACAACCGTCTCTGCCTTGATATTCGGGAACTCCTTTGCCATCATCAGTCGGATGTCATGCTGTGGCGTTTCTGCCTGGTCAATCAGCATCAAGGCAGCAGGATGGAAGCTGGCTACCTGACGTACAATTTCGCTACCGATAGAGCCTGCCGACCCCGTAATCAGTACACGCTGACCTTTCAGCAGTTCTTCAACGCTCTTCAGGTCAACACGAATCTCATCGCGCGGCAGCAATTCCTCAACACTAACTTCGCGTAACTGTAGAGCATTAAATTCTTCCTGACTGTATTCATCATCGTCAGAAATCATTTCCCTTGCACCTTGTGCCATCAGGATCTTAGCACCAGCAGCCAAGATTGTATCTTGCATAGCTTGATTGTTACGAAAATCTGCAGCTCTATAAGGAGATACAATAACAGCTTCAATGTCATTAGACCTAATAATATCCGCTATATCCTCATCAACAGTATAAACACGTTCTCCAAGTATTTCCTGATGCTTGGTTTTTCTATAATGAGTAATGAAACCCTTTACGACATAATGTCTGGGGCGTTGGTTCATAATCATCTTAGCCAAGCCTACGCCACCAGTCATCGTACCGTAAATCAGCACTCGGATAGCTCTTGAATTAGAAAAAGCCACATCATAGAGAGTCTTTACGAAGATACGCAACCCCCACATCAGCAAAGTTGCAATAACATATATAAGGAATATTCTTGTCGTACTAAAATGAACAAATAATCGAAGAGGCAGGGTATCTATGACGATATCTGCTGCTAATGCCAAAGCTAAATTCACCAAATTACAATACGTCACACGCATCAGGTCGACAAATGATGCATAGCGCATAAAACCAGAATAGGTGTGAAATATCCTAAATCCTATAACGCTGACTGCTGTAAAAATCAGCATAGTATTCATCAGGCGAATGGCATTCAGTAGTAAGATGTCAATACTACGGAACAATAAATATACAATAAAGCCACTACAAATAATAATGGCACAATCTATAAAAAGGATGCACCAATATGGTAATGAATTCTTGGTAAAATACCAATTTAATATCTTATCAAACGGATTTTTCATAACACCGCAATTCTCTTCTAAACCGGTGCAAAGATACGAACATTATGTGACAATTCCAAACTTTCGTAATGATTTCTTTTACACAATATGCAATTATTATTCAGCATCAATAGTTTTAGAAGCTTCCGTAAAGGCATCCATGATGATTGTTGGACGATTATTTTGGAAGGCTCCTAACTTATAGAAACGGTCTGTCTCTGGTGCCCAATAGAACACGCCCTGACAGTGCCCTCCACAATGGTTACGGGCCATATCAATAACAGCCGACAGTATCTTCTTGCCCTCGACAGGTTTTGCGGCTTCGACACCAGTTTCCACCACCAACATAGGCTTGTGATATTTAGTCCACAAACGATTAATATTGATGGTTGCTTTCTCTACCGTCTCCTGCCACGATGCCGTATGCTTACCTCGCATATCCCAGTAAGGATAGACACTCAGACCTATCATATCATATCGGGCACCATATTTATTTAGTCCGTCAAAGATATAGTCATATCGTTTAGGATCATAAGCACCGTCCAAATGGACAATTACCTCTGCTTTTGGAAATACTTGTTTGACAGCTGCATATCCAGCATCTGTCAAGCCTGCATACTGGCGCATGTTCTCCTGAGCACGCCCCATAGGCCATAGGAATCCGTTGGTAGTCTCATTACCCACCTGCACCCATCGCACGTCTACCCCAGCCTCTTTGATGGCTTGCAGCACTTCACGCGTATGCTCTGCTAAGGCCTGCTTCATCTGTTCGTAGTTCATCTCCTTCCAAGCAGCAGGGATGTTCTGCTGACCAGGATCGGCCCACCAGTCGCTATAGTGGAAGTCAATCATCAGAGCCATACCCCAGTCATTGGCTCGACGTGCCATTTTGACGACATCATCTTTGCTGCAAAGCCCGTCTTTAGGATTCACCCAGACACGCAGACGGACGGCATTCAATCCTAATTCGCGCATCAACGCCGTACATTCACGAGGTTCCCCCTTGCTGTTTCGTAGCTGTACATGTCGAGCTTCCAAATCCGTTGTTCCACTGATGTCTGCACCAAGCCAAAAGGTCTTTTGTGCACTGACGATCAGTGAGACACAAGCAAGAAAAAGTATGTTTAGACGTCGCTTCATTTTGTTTCAAGATTCAAGATTGCAGGCTTCAGTTTTCCACGCTGGTCCTTGACTGTCAGCGTCACATTTCCAGCCTTCGTGGTTGGACGTAGTATGACAATCAGTTCGCCATTAAACAGTTTCATCTTAGGCTGTCTGAAAGATTCCAGTGAAGTGGCGTCTCCATTGCAAGCTGCCTCAAATTTGGCTTCACCACTCACACTGAATGTCAAAGCATCCTGACAAGTGGGTACAGGTACGCCCTTTTTATCCATTACACTGATTCTGACATAAATCAAATCTTCGCCATCAGCTTTATGTTCCTCAGTTTCCGTTTGAGCTACCAGCTGTACGGCCTTGCCTGCCGTCTGACGCACATCCTCACCAATCTGATTGCCTTTTTCGTCATAGGCAATGACCTTGATTTCTCCAGGCTCATACTTGACGTCATTCCAACGCAGACGATAACGATCTAAACGTTCCTTTGGATTTTTCCGAATACGTCCCTGAGACTTGCCATTGATAAAGAGTTCTGCCTCTACCCCATCCGTATAGCAATAGACGGGTGTTACCTTTCCCTTACGGTCAGGCCATGTCCAGTGGGGCAACAAGTGAACGGTATGTTCCGTTTGATTCCACTTGCTTTTATAGAGGTAGTAGCGGTCTTTAGGCAGTCCTGCCAAATCGCATATTCCAAAATACGAACTACGGGCTGGCCAGTATTCATCGTATGGTGTCGGTTCACCCAGATAGTCATAGCCGGTCCATACAAATTCGCCTATCACCCATTTGTAGTCGTCCTGCCATACCCAGTCGTCGTCAGGCAGATTGCTCCACGAGCAGTATTCCACATCATAGCTTGAGCATTGTCCGTCGGCATTCAGAATAGCCTTCGGATCGTATTTGGGCGACCACGATGCATACTGCGAATTGTCTGTTACCTGAACAGGAAACTTATAGACGCCACGACTGCTGACCGTCGATGCCGTTTCAGACCCGAGCAGGAAACCCTGCGGCAATTGCTTGATATTGTTGGCATACTTCTGGACGCGATAGTTAAAGCCCGGCACCTGCATCACCTGGGCAAAGCCACTCTTCAAAGCTGCTTCGGCACGATCCATTCCCTGAGTAACAGGACGTGTGGGGTCAAGAGCATTACATAGCCCTTGCAGTTGAATACTAATCTGCCGTCCTTCCTCGCTGCCTTGTTCTGGAATTTCATTGCCTATCGACCACATTACGATACTTGGATGATTCCTGTGGTTCAGCACCAGATTAGTAATGTCACGTTCTGCCCACTCACGGAAATGACGGGCATAGCCGTTCTTACATTTCGGATAAATCCACATGTCAAACGACTCAGCCATTACCATCATACCCAACGAGTCACACACATCCATCTGCCACGTCGATGGCATATTGTGTGAAGTACGAATGGCATTACATCCCATCGCTTTCATCATCTTAATCTGACGAATCAGTGCCGTCTTGTTGATAGCAGCGCCCAACGGACCAAGGTCGTGATGCAGACAGACGCCCTTCAGTTTCAGCGTCTTACCATTCAACTGGAAGCCATGCTCACGATCTATGCGAACAGTACGAACACCTATCTTCATCGTCTTGCTGTCCATCCTTCGCATGTTCTTCATATCACTCAGCCAAACATTCAGCGTATAAAGATTGGGCGTTTCTGGCGTCCATAGCTGCGGATTCCTTAAAACAAACTTAGCATAGAACTTTCCATCGGGCTCTATACGCACCTCGTTGTTAGCCTTTTCTCCAGCGGGGCCCGCAAGGTGCAAAAAAACGTGCATACCACGAGCATTCACTGTCCTACCCTCAACCTCAACAATGGTTTTATCCTTTTCGATACTTATCGTACGGGCATACAGACTCCAGTCATCAAAATGCGCATTCTGCTTCAGCACCAATGTCACAGGACGATATAATCCTGCACCAGGATACCATCGTGAACTCTCTTCCACATTCTGCAGATGTACGTTGATGTCCAGCTTTCCTGCTTTCAGGTAAGGGGTAGCATCTATGCGGAAGGCATTATAACCGTATGCCCAGTGACCTGCGTCTTGTCCGTTAATCGTGACACAAGGATCAGACATCGCCCCGTCGAACACCAGTTCTGCCGATTCATATCCCGCAGGCACATCAACAGTCGTCTTATACCATCCCTCACCAATCCAGGGCAAGGCACCGCTACGTCCGCTTTTCTCGGTAGCTTCTGTCTCACCATTCTGGGTAATGGCCACCTTCTGCAAATCCCACTTTTTGTCAAACGGTCCTGCTATAGCCCAGTCATGAGGAATGTCAACCTTCGTCCACAATTGCTGGTCATGAGAGAACTCCCACGACTTCAAATTAATCTCACGACGGATTTGTGCCATTGTCAGCTGACTGAACAATAAGGCTGCAAATAGTAGTTTTAGTTTCATAACACTTAGCATTTTGTTTGCAAAGATACAAATAAGTGATGAAAAAGCCAAATAATTACCCTATAAAAAATCCCTGCAGAATCAAATCTGCAGGGACCATTTATTGACTTGTTATGTTTCGACTTATTTTACAGTAGTATCGAAGAACATTGCTACGCGGTTGAAGTCGTTCTCCTCAGAGAGTTCAGAGGTAGCACCCATACCCTGAGCAGTAATACGATCAGCAGCAATCTTGTAGCGCTTAATCAGAGCGTTCTTAACACTCTCGGCGCGGCCGTCAGCAAGAGCCTTATTCTTCACTTCGTCGCCCTCGGGAGAAGCATAACCCTTAATCAGGATCTTAGCATCCTTGTGGTTGCGCATGTACTTAGCAACCATCTCAATGCTAGCATACTGAGCAGCGTCGATAGAAGTCTTACCAGCACCGAAGATGACGATAGGCTGGAGCTGTGAGTTCTGCTTAACGACAACCTTAGCTGTGGGAGCGGGCTTGTTCTGGCAAGCAACCAGCTGAGCCTGGAGGTCAGCGATAGTGCGACCGTCGGCAGCAATCTTACCATCCTTAGCATTGCTCTCAGCGCGAAGCTCGTTGATCTTAGCGTTCAACTGATCAATTTCGTTCTGGTCGCGGAGCTGAGCCTTAGCAAAATTGTGAGTACCGTTGCTGTTACCGAACTTGTAGTTCAAACCGACATTCAGCTGGAACAGGCCGTTACGGCTGTCATACTTCATAGTACCAGGATTCATTGCAAGAGCATTTGCAGCAGCAGACAAGCTATAGTGATCAAGTCCGAACACAACAGCGGGCTCAATGTAGAGCTGCAAAGCCTTAGCAGCACCCAGATTGAAAGCGAAATCAATAGCAGCCTTAGAAGTCAATGCATTTGCTTTGCTCAGACCACCAAAAATGTGCTCCCAACCAAAACCGCCGAGTGCAATCACTTCGAAGCTGCGGGGCTCACCGTTATAACCAGCGAACAGGTTACTCAGGTTGAAAGTACCCAGCAAACTAACATTAGTTGCGTTGATAAAGGTCTTGTTGCCCATCATAGACTTAGAATCGCTCTTTGAAAGGAAATAAGCCTGCCCCTCAGCAGCCAAACCGAATACGGTAGTCAAGTTCTTACCAACACGGAGACCTACATTAGGAGCGAAACCCTTCATAAAGCCATTGTCACCGTACTTCTGCATAGGAGTAGCAACACCACCATTGACACCAACATACCAGTTATCACCAAACTTGTTCGATGTAATTACTGTGTTCTGTGCGCTTACGTTAGCTGCAAAAGTAGCTGCAGCAAGCATTAAAAATAATTTCTTCATTTTGATAAAAATTTAATTATGTACCTATTAAATAGTTTATTTCGGGTGCAAAGTAACGAAAAAAACTGTAATCTTCCAAAATTTTTTGCAAAAAAATATCTAAATAAGTGTATTTTTTATCCTTTTAGGACCAAATGCAGGAGGAAACGCCCTATTTATAGGCAAAAAAAAGAGGTTACCATACTATTAGTAGTAGGCAACCTCTGGAAATCTTACATATTTGTTATCAGATAGTACATTATATAATATTTATGTACGCGCGGGAATTATTGCTGTTCAATAATCTTACCTCCCTCTTCTATGGCCTGCATATTCAGAGGAATCAAATCGTGGTGACGTTCAGGCAGTGTCTTTTTCAACGCCTTCTCAACACCCGTCGTACTTACGACGGGAGCAATCTTCAACAATCCGCCTAATACAATCATGTTGAACACCTTCGAGTTCTTCATCTCGGCAGCTTTGTCCATAGCATTGATTTCATAGACTGTGATGTCTTTACGAGTAGGCTTGTTGATGATACCAAAACCATCGTAGATAAGAATACCGCCGGGCTTGATTTTGGGTTCGAACTTCTCAAGCGAGGGCTGGTTCAATACCACAGCGATGTCATACTTGCTGAGGATGGGCGAAGATATACGTTCGTCACTGACTATTACCGTCACGTTGGCTGTACCACCGCGCTGTTCAGGACCATAAGCAGGCATCCATGTTACCTCTTTATTGTCCATCAGTCCACTATATGCCAGAATCTTACCCATCGAAAGCACGCCCTGACCTCCGAAACCTGAAATGATTATTTCCTTTTTCATAACTTCTTACTTCTTACATCATACATCTTACTTCTCGCCTGTCGTGTCCTTGAGGTCTCCTTTAGGATAGAAGGGGAACATGTTCTCCTTCATCCATTCGTTAGCCTTAGCGGGAGAGAGCTTCCAACCACTGTTACAGGTAGAAACAAACTCTACGAGACTTGAACCCTTGCCAGCCATTGAAGCCTCGAATGCCTTACGCAGTGCCTTCTTGGCTTTCAGGATGGCACCTACAGTCTCGACACTCTGGCGTGTTACATAGCAGGTACCTTCCAAACCAGCGGCAATATCAGCCATTTTCAAAGGATAACCGTGCAACTGCGGATCACGACCGTAAGGACAAGTAGAAGTCTTCTGACCAATCAGCGTCGTAGGCGCCATCTGACCACCCGTCATGCCATAGATGGCATTGTTGACAAAGATGATGACGATATTCTCGCCACGATTCAGGGCGTGGATGGTCTCACAGGTACCAATACATGCCAAGTCGCCATCACCCTGATAGGTGAACACCAGACGGTCGGGCCAGCAGCGCTTGATACCCGTAGCCAGTGCGGGAGCACGACCATGGGCAGCCTCCTGCCAGTCTATATCTATATAATTGTACGCGAAGACGGCACAGCCTACAGGCGATACACCTACAGCCTTGTCTTCCATACCCATCTCTTCGATGACTTCGGCAATGAGCTTATGCACCACACCATGACTACAGCCTGGGCAGTAGTGCATATTGTTGTCGTTCATCAGCGTCGGCTTCTTGCAGACGATGTTCTCTGGACTAACTATTTGATTTCTATCCATAGCTTACATAACCTTTTTAAGTGCTTCCACAATTTCTTCAGGGTCGGGAACGATACCACCCAGACGACCAAACTGCTCAACGGGCACCGCACCATTCACTGCCAGACGAACATCCTGTACCATCTGTCCGGCATTGATTTCAGCCACGAGGATGCCCTTCACCTTCTTCGACAACGCAGCAATCTGCTTCTCGGGGAAGGGGAACAACGTGATAGGACGGAACAAACCGACCTTAACACCCTGCTCGCGGGCTATCTCAACAGCCTTTTCAGCAATACGGGCTGCAGAACCGAATGCAACGATAGCGTATTCAGCATCGTCCATCAGCTGCTCTTCAAAGCGCACCTCGTTCTCTTGAATCTTAGCATATTTCTGTTGCAGGGCGATATTGCGCTGCTCCATAATCTCAGGTTTCAGTTCCAGCGACGTGATAACCACACGTTCTCTCCCACCCTTCGGCTTACCGGTCGAGGCCCATGGACACTGCTTAATCACCTCCTCGTCGGTACGGCGGGGCTTGTAGGGCGGCAGCACCACCTTCTCCATCATCTGACCGATGACACCATCGCTCAGAATCATAGCTGGGTTGCGATACTTGAAAGCCAACTCGAAGGCAAGATCAACGAAATCAGCCATCTCCTGTACGGAAGAAGGAGCCAACACGATGACCTTGTAGTCACCATTACCGCCACCACGGGTAGCTTGGAAATAGTCGCCCTGCGAGGGCTGGATGGTGCCCAGTCCGGGGCCGCCGCGCTGCACGTTGACAAATACGCCAGGCACCTCGGCACCAGCCATATATGTGATACCCTCCTGCATCAGGGCAATACCAGGAGAACTGGACGAGGTCATGGCACGCTTGCCGGCACCGGCAGCACCATAGACCATATAAATAGAAGCCAGCTCGCTTTCAGCCTGCACCACCTGCATACCAGTGGTTTCCCAAGGTTTCAGCTCAGCCAACGTCTCAATCACTTCACTCTGCGGAGTAATAGGATAGCCGAAATAGCCGTCGCATCCGCAACGAATAGCAGCATGGGCAATCGCCTCATTGCCTTTCATCAATACAACTTCTTTCTCTTCCATTTTTACTCCTCCATCTTTTTACGATACACGGTGATACAGCCGTCCGGGCAGACAATGCCGCACGAAGCACAGCCCACACAGGCCTCCTCGTTCGTAGCCTCCACGTAAGGGTAGCCGTGCAGATTCACTTTGTTAGCCAGCGCAATGACCTTTTGGGGACAAGCTATGATGCACAACTGGCATCCCTTGCACCTTTCAGTATCCACCACGATGGCACCTTTCATTTTAGCCATAATCTTATTGTTAATGCATTAAATCCTGATTTTGGGGTGCAAAGGTACAAATAAGTGAGCAAAATGCAAAGAAAAATCCATCTTTTCTTTCATTTTCATGCAAAAGTTAGTTGTTTTATCGTTCAGTTATTCAGACACCTGATGGCCAGCATGGTCAGGTCGTCGTTCGGCGCGGCACCGTTGCGGTGCGTCTCAACTGCCTGACAGAAACGTTCAACCACCTGCTTGGCACTGTCTGACTTCATCTGTTGCAGCATCTGCTGCAGCTGGTCGTCGCCGAACTGCTCCTGTGCCGGGTTTTCTGCCTCGTTCAGTCCGTCGGTATAGATGAACAGCAGTTTGCCGCTGACAGACGCCAGCTCCTCGCCCACGAAGTCGAGCTCAGGCCACAGGCCGATGGGAGCGTTAGAATCCACGTCGATGAACTCGCCGTCCAGCAGTGGCGGGTTATGCCCGGCATTGCAGTAGTAGAGATGGCCGGTGGTGAGGTCGGCCTCGCCTATGAACATGGTGACGAACATGCCGTTGTCGTTGTTCTCCGACAGCTCGTTGTTCAGGCGGGTGGCAATGTCGCTGGGCTTACGCCGCTGCTTGGCCAGTGCACGGAACAGTCGGATGGCCTGCGCCATGAAGAGCGAGGCGGGAACACCCTTGCCGCTGACGTCGCCGAGACAGAAGTAGAGCTGGTTGTCGATGATTTCGAAGTCGTAGAGGTCGCCGCCCACCTCCTTGGCGGGGTTCATCAGGCCGTAGAGGTCCAGGTCGGTGCGCTCCGGGAAGGTGTGCGGCACCATCGACATCTGAATGTCGCGGGCAATGCGCAGTTCGCTCTCTATGCGCTCCTTGGCCGACGTCGTCTCCTCCAGCTGGTCGTAGGCAACCTCCAGTTGGTGGTAGGCATGCTTCAGCCGGCGTGCCGCGAGTTGGCGGCGGTATAGGTAGAAACTGAGGAAGGCTATGACGAGCAGGGCGATGGCGCCCGTGGCAGCCATGATGACGTGGTGGGTGTGCTCCTTCTGCTCCTGGGCCTGCATCTTCGACTGGTATTCGCTCAGTTTCAGGTTCTTGTTGTGAGCCTCCAGACTGTCGTTCTTTATCTGCATGGTGGCGTTGGCCAGTTCTGCGTCGCGGTTTTTCAGTGTCAGCATCAACGCCTCCTCCGCCAGTCGTTTGTTGGCCAGCTCGTCGGCAGCCATGTCCAGCTGCATCTGCTGATTGCGCAGCTTCAGCTCCTTGGCTTCCAGTTCCACGCGCCCCAGGTCCATGGCCGCCGTCATCTCCATCAGCAGGTGGTTGTTGCGCGTGTTGTTGATGGAGTCGCGCATCCTCCAGTATGCTATCTGGCCGAGATATGCATTGCGGTAGTCGCCCATGCGTTTATAGATAAGGTGGCGAATGTCAAGTCGGAACAGCGGCGACCTCAGTTTGTCGCTCAGCGCCAATGCCTCTTCGTACTGGTGGTCGTTGATTTTGCGCCACACCTCGATAATGGGGCCGCTTGAGTCATCGCGTCCGTAGGCACGCTTGGCTTTCTCGCGCTCGGCGTAGGCATAGTTGAACTCCTTAGCGTATTCGGTAGCGTCCTTGACGCGATAGATGGTGGTGTCCGACTTGCTCAGACAGATGACCGACCATGCGTTCAGCCTGTGCATCGCCGTGATGTTGGGTTCCTTCAGGGCTTGTTCGGCATTGCGGATGGCCTCTTGGCACCTTTTCATTGTCAGGCTGATGCGGGCCAACTCTATCCACGAGGCTGCGGCACTCTCGTTGGGGAAGTTCTGGTGCAGATAGCTGATGGCCTTCTTGAAGTTCTGCGTGCCCTCCTCATAGTCGCCCATCATGGCCAGTATGGTTCCCATGACGTGGGTACCCGTGTAGATGCCGAATTTATGGTCGTAGTTCAGTGCATGTTGCTGCATGTCCTTGGCCGTCAGCTGTCCCCTGTTGCGCTGTTGACGGTTGGCGAAGTAGAGTGCCTGGTTGGCCCATGCCTTGTAGAAGGTGCGTTCGTCGCCAGCCTTCTGGGCAGCCTCCTTCAGCCGGTTGGTCACGTCCATGAAGGCCGCCTGGTCGTTTTTGTTATAGAGTTGGTACATCTGTTTCTGCAGCTCAGCTATGTCATTGGCAGCCACCGGCTGTGCCCACGACTGCAGCGAGGCAGCCATCAGAAACAGGATGAGAACGATGTGCTTTGCCATATTTTCAGTTGATGTCTTAATTCAGTGGCAAAATTAGTAACTATTTCTTAAACATCAAAATATTATCACAAAAAAAATTACTTGCCGCCTCCACCTGCATTATTGAGATATAACTCAGATTCCATGTCAATATCGGGTGTTTTGTAACTGTATGCAACAGCCTCCGCCAGACTACAGAGGTCGGAGCCGAATGCTGTTTCGTCAAGCAAAAGCTGGCAGTTGCTGCGTAGCCAGTTGCCCATGGCGCCCTCGCGGCTGACGATGATGCCGGCAGCAGCCACGTCACCGCCACGACCCAGCACGAAGTTGAAACGGTCGCCGGCAAACACAAAGGCCGAGAAGTTCGGCTCGTTCTTCCTGTTCGGACATGGGAAACGGCCCTGACTGTCCACTATCTCCGTCGTCATCGGAGCATCTGAGCCGTCAGCATTGACAGGGTCGAGCACGAGACGGGCAAACGCCACATTATAATTGGCTTCGCGTTTCTGAACGGTGACAAACGTCACCATGTCGCCACGTTGCAGTCCCCATGCCGTGACAAAGTCGGCATAGGTACAGCCGGGCGTAGCGACATAAGCCTTGTGGCCCTCTGCAGCATCGATGCCCACCGTGACCACTGGCAGATGACCTTCGGAAATGATGGCTGCAAAGGGTGTCCACTTCTCACTGTTAATAGGGGTGAACTGATAGAAATGTCCCAGCGTCTGCCCCGACTTCATCAGCGACATTGCGTGCTCACTAAGGTACTTCAAGTTGACCTTCTTGAACTTGTTCATACACTCGAAGGCGTTGTCGCAGTCTTCGAACGTATGGTTACAGATATCCTTCAACTGGCTGTAGCTCTTGTTGACAGCCTTGACAAGAACCCGATGCTGCGACTGCTCAAACGTCTTAGGATTCTTCGGTCGGGTGTTAGTCCTCACAATGGTCTTTCCCAGTCGCTGGTAGTACGTCTTGTTGCCAACTCTTCCTACAGCCCCGTACATGTCTTTCGTCATTTCTGCCATAATCCTTATACTATTTAGTTGATGTTATACTACAATTTATTTCATGTTCTTCCCTATTTTAACTCTACTATATCTCTAATATAATATCTAGAGATGAACTAGAGATGAATTAGAGATGAACTAGAGATGAACTAGAGATATACTGTTGGCAAAGATAAGAATTATTGTTGAAACTTCCAAATAAAACAAGAGAAATCTTCTTTTTTTAACGAATCATTCTACAGCAACGAACAAAAGATGTATGTTTTTGGTTATTTTGATAAAATGAGTATCAAAAAAGTTTGATTTTGTGCAGCGACTTTCAAAATTAGCAAAAATTGTTTCAAAATCTGCAAAATCTTCGCCTATTGGTGTCTGAGGCGCGGCCGTTTCATATCTTTTGCTTATCTTTGCACTGGCAAAAAGATAAATGATAGCCAACATAAAGATTAAGATATGGTATTAGTAGTGAAAAAGATTGTATTTTTGTTCGTAGCTCTGCTGGTGGCAGGCGTGACGCTTGCCGCTCAGCAGAAGCCTACGAATCAGGAGAAACCTCAACAACCCTCGGAACAGGAGATGGAAATGGTGCAGCGCATCAGTGAACTACAGATGAGTGGCAGCGATTCAGACTTCTATGAGGCGCAACAGACGTACATGGACTATCTGGAGCGCCGCCAGGAATGGGAAAAGTACTATCGTACGTGGATGAATCGTGTCATATATGAAGTGAACCATAAGCATTTCCATCGTGCCTTTATCGAAATTCATCACCTTACTGATCATATTAAAGAGCACCATCAGGAGCGGTATCTCTACATCTCGAACATGGGACTGGGCTTTTTCTACAATGGCCGCAACCAGCCGGAAATGGGCGAGAAGTTCTTCAGGCGTGCTTTGCAGGGCATAGATGCTGAGAAGGAGCCTGTGGCAGTGTTCAATGTCTATCTCTCGCTGGCACAGTCGCTCAGTTTCAAACGTCCTGCCGAGGCCATGGCATGTCTTGACAGCCTGCCGCAGCAAATGCTTGCTAACCCGATGTATGAGAGCGGTGTGCTGGGCTATCGCTGCATCATTGCCAACAAGATGGGCGACCGCGAGGCTTTCTACCGCTATTTTGCCAAGTATGACAGTATCCGCTCGAATCTGCCTGCGCAGTTTAATGCTGCCAACCTGCAGCAGGTGATGGTGTGCCATAGCCTGATGCAGAACGACTATCAGCGAGCCCTCGCCTGGTGCGACTCACTTGACGTGCCGCTGATGGCTACAGAACTGCGCATCAACGTCTATGAGCAGATGGGCGACTGGGAGCGGGCCTTTCGTGCCTCGGAGCTAAAAGACAGTCTGGTGCAGGCTGACGAGCGTGAAGCGTTGGAGTTACACATGGCTGATATGGCGCATGATATCGACATGCTTCAGACTGAGCATGACAAGGCTGAGATGCGCCGCGTACAATTGGTGATAGTTGGCTTGATGGCTTTGGCTATCATTGCCCTGCTCGTAGGCATGCTTATATATCGCCACAAAAAGAACCGCCGACTGAAGGAGCAGTTCCTCCAGTTGCAGGAGGCGCGACGCAGCACTGAGGCAGGACAAGCCATCCGCCGAGCCTTCGTGAGCACGATTTATGAGAAGCTGAAGTCGCCCATCAATGTGCTGATGGGCTATGCGCACATCTTCAACAACCCTGATTTCCTCTTGAAACCGGAAGAGCGTCCCAAGCGGTACAGCGACATCCTTGCTGCCGCCCGGAGCATAGAATCGCTGATTGACCCCGTTATCGACTCGTTTGCTCAAGGAACTACTGGCATTACCAACGAGGAGAGGGATATCTGTATGAAAGCACTCCGTTCGCCGCTGCTAACACTGATTAGTACCTCAGAGATTATCATTGACGGAAACGGACAGATACCTCACGATGAATATATGCAGCTGCGGGCTGACGTATGCCATAATGCTTACCATGTAGCCACCTCGGCTAACCAGTTGATTCTGTTCAGCCTCTACGGCGATGATTTTCCGACACCCCGGCAGGACAGAATAGGCTTGAACGAAGTGGTACGTTCCGTCATGAACAGTTACGATATCCACCCCTCTGCTATTTACAAGAAGCGTAAATTGGCGACGGCGTTCAAGACCGAAGTGGCAGACGATGTGATGATTAATACCAACCCGCTGTTGCAGGACTTGTTGAACTGTCTGCTTGACAATGCTGATAAGTATGCTACAGGCGGCTCTGTCCTGGTAACCTGTCATGCTAACGTCGAAGGAAAATACGCCATATCCATCGCCAATGAGGGACCAGTCGTCCCTGCTGCTGATGCCGAGCGCATCTTCGAACCCTTTGTCCGTCTGTATTCCGACGAACATAGCCTTGGCATTGGCCTGCCTCTGGCTCGCCGCCTCGCCATATCAATGGGTTACAAAGTTACCCTCGACCCGGAATATACCAGCGGAGCCCGATTTGTTGTCACGGGGCTATGACCATTCTCTGAATCGTTCACAGACGGCTCAGCGTTTGCAGGATGAAATAAGGGACTTGTGAAAGAAAAATGATTTTTCCTTTGGTATTTTGCGCAATTTGCACTACCTTTGCAGAAATTATTTAAACCTTATTTTTATTATGAAGTTAAACGAACTACTGAGCGGCCAGCTGAATGCCGCAGAATGGGAAGCCAAGGGTTATGAGCTTCCAAAGTTTGACATTGCTAAATTGCGTGAGAAAACAGCTAAAGAGCCCACATGGGTACACTTTGGCGGTGGAAACATTTTCCGCGCCTTCCCTGCTGCCATCCTGAACGATGCGCTGAATACGGGCAAATACGACCGTGGCGTCATCGTTGCCGAAACCTTTGACTTCGAAGTCATCGACAAGGCTTACGCACCTTACAATAACCTGTCGCTCTGCGTGAACCTCTGCTCTGACGGCAGCATCGAGAAGAAGGTGATAGCAAGTGTAACTGAAGCTTTAAAAGCTGACCCACAATTCACTGACTGGCAGCGTCTTATAGAGATATTTAAGAAGCCTTCACTACAGATGATTTCATTCACCATCACGGAGAAGGGCTACACCTATAACGAGGCTGACTTGGCTCGTGGCTTGAGCCCCGTGTTTGCCATGGGTAAGGTCTGCGCCCTGCTGTTCGAGCGTTTCAAGGCTGGTGAACTGCCTCTTACTGTGCAGTCGATGGACAACTGCTCGCACAATGGCGACAAGGTCAAGGCTGGTGTGATGGCATACGCTGAGCGTTGGGTAAAGGACGGACTGGTACCGGAAGCATTCCTGGCCTATCTGAAGGACGAAAAGAAGATTACCTTCCCATGGTCTATGATTGACAAAATTACGCCACGTCCACACGAGAAAGTGAAGGAGTTGCTGGCCAAGGACGGCTTCGAGGACAACAACTATATCGAGACTGAGAAGCACACCTTTACGGCTCCGTTCGTCAATGCTGAAGAAGTGCAGTATCTGGTCATTGAGGACAACTACACCAACGGTCGTCCCCCACTCGACTTGGGTGGCGCCCTCTATACCACTCGCGAGACGGTGGACAAGGTGGAGACTATGAAGGTAACGACCTGTCTGAACCCGTTGCACACGGCCATGTCCATCTATGGCTGCATGCTGGGCTACACGCTTATCAGCGCTGAGATGGCCGACGAGGACTTGCGTGCCTTCATCCAGAAGATTGGTTATATGGAGGCTATGCCCGTAGTGGTTGACCCAGGTGTGCTGAACCCTTACGAGTTCATTGGTGCCGTGCTTAACAAACGTCTTCCGAACCCCTTCATGCCTGATGCCCCCCAGCGCATCGCCATGGATACATCGCAGAAACTGCCAATCCGTTTCGGTGAGACGCTGAAGAAGTATATTGCACGCGGACTTGACAAGTCGAACCTCGTGCTGATTCCGCTGACGCTGGCCGGCTATGCCCGCTACCTGAAGGGCATCAAGGACGACGGCACTGCCTTTGACTGCTCGCCCGACCCCATGCTCGACGAACTGCAGGCCATTGTTGCTCCATTGGAAATCGGCAAACAGGACCAGGATTATAGTTGCTTGAAACAGCTGTACTCGCGCAAGGACGTGTTCGGTCTGGACCTCTATGAGGCTGGGCTTGGTGAGCAGATAGAAGGTATGGTCAAGGAGTTGTATGCTGGCAATGGTGCCGTGCGCAAGACGCTGCACAAATACGTTTCGGCAAGATAGTTTCCTCTAAATGTTAAATACTAAACGCTAAACAAAAATATGAAAAGTGATCCCAAAGAGTGCTTGTACTGCACCAATAATGAGACCTTGCACAATCTGATGATTGAGTTTGCACAACTGACGGTTTCTCGCGCATTCCTTTTTAAAGAACAGACCTATCGTGGTCGTTGTCTCGTGGCATATAAGGACCACGTGAACGACCTGAACGAGCTGTCAGACGAAGACCGCAATGCCTTTATGGCTGATGTGGCCAAGGTAACCCGTGCCATGCAGAAGGCCTTCAATCCTGAGAAAATCAACTACGGTGCATACAGCGACAAGCTTTCACATCTGCACTTCCACTTGGCTCCGAAGTATGTGGACGGCCCCGACTATGGTGGCACGTTCCAGATGAATCCTGGCAAGGTGTATCTGTCGGATGCAGAGTACGCAGAAATGATTGAGAAAATCAAGGCAAACCTGTAACGGTTATTGGTTATTGGTTATTAGTTAATGTTTAATGTTTAATCTAAGATGGCAATCATAAAACCATTTAAAGGAATTCGCCCGCCGAAGGACTTAGTAGAGCAGGTGGAAAGTCGTCCCTACGACGTGCTGGACTCAGAAGAGGCTCGCGCTGAAGCTGGCAACAACGAGAAGAGTTTGTATCACATCATCAAACCCGAGATAGACTTCCCTGTAGGTACGTCGGAATATGATCCACGCGTCTATGAGAAGGCTGCCGAGAACTTCCAGAAGTTCCAGGATAAGGGCTGGCTGGTGCAGGACGACAAGGAACATTATTATATATATGCGCAGACCATGAACGGAAAGACGCAGTACGGACTGGTGGTTGGCGCCTACGTTGACGATTATATGAATGGCAACATCAAGAAGCACGAGCTGACCCGTCGCGACAAGGAAGAGGATCGCATGAAGCATGTTCGTGTGAATAATGCCAACATCGAGCCAGTATTCTTTGCTTATCCGGATAATGCCGTGCTGAACGAGCTGATAATGCGATATGCCAAGACCGAGCCCGAATACGACTTCATAGCTCCCATCGACGGTTTCCGCCATCAGTTCTGGGTGATTAGCGACGCACAAGACATGCAGACCATCACCGACGAGTTTGCCAAAATGCCATCGATGTATATTGCTGACGGGCATCACCGTTCGGCAGCAGCAGCTCTGGTCGGTGCTGAGAAGCAGAAGCAGAATCCTAACCATAATGGTACGGAGGAGTATAACTATTTTATGGCGGTATGTTTCCAGGCCAGCCAGTTGACTATCCTCGACTACAACCGCGTGGTGAAGGACCTGAACGGTATGTCGTCAGAGGAATTCCTTGCCGCCCTGCAGGTGAACTTCCTTGTAGAGGACAAGGGTACGGAAATTTATAAGCCCCAGCAGTTACACGAGTTCTCGCTCTATCTGGACCAGCACTGGTACAGCCTAAAGGCCAAGGAAGGCACTTATGACAACAACGACCCTATCGGCGTTCTTGACGTTGACATCTCCAGCCGTCTGATTCTGGACGAGATTCTGAACATCGGCGACCTGCGCTCCAGCCAGCGCATCGACTTCGTAGGCGGTCTGCGCGGACTGGGCGAACTGAAACGTCGCGTAGATTCAGGTGAGATGCGTGCTGCCTTGGCACTCTACCCTGTATCGATGCAGCAGATTATGGACATTGCCGACAGTGGCAAGATTATGCCACCGAAGGCCACGTGGTTTGAGCCAAAGTTGCGCTCAGGACTGGTTATTCACAAACTCTCATAAGGGCTAATAAGCCTATCTATTATTAGTCCAATAGTCTGCAGACTATGACTGACGAATATCGCACAATATCAGGCACAAGCGAGGGATACTACACCGAGAAGCGGAGCAAGTTCCTCGCTTTTGCTCATCACGTAGAAGATGTGGCTGAGGTAAAGGACATCGTGGCTGGCTATCGTAAGAAATACTACGATGCCCGTCATGTGTGCTATGCCTATATGCTGGGGGCCGAGCGTCTGGAATTTCGTGCCAACGACGACGGAGAGCCCTCATCGACGGCAGGCAAACCTATACTCGGACAAATTAACAGTAATGAGTTGACCAACATACTCATCGTGGTAGTGCGTTATTATGGTGGTGTAAACTTAGGCACCAGCGGACTCATCGTAGCCTATCGGGAGGCTGCCGCCGACTCATTGGCACATGCAACGATAGAGACGCGTCAGGTGGAGGAAATTGTGAAGTACAGCTTTGCCTATCCACAAATGAACGACGTGATGCGTATTGTTAAAGACATGAATCCGCGTATCGTCTCACAGACTTATGATAATACGTGTGAAATCGTGTTGAGCATCCGCAAAAGTGAAGCAGAACAACTAAAATCGAAATTGGCTAAGCTCAGTTTCGAATAATTTTCGCAAGTTTCCTGCATTTTCTTTGGTGGTATCGGAAAAAAGTAGTACCTTTGCATCCGCATTCGAGCAAAGCAATAGAAATTTATTGGAAGGTTGGCAGAGTGATCGATCGCGCTGGACTCGAAATCCGGTATACCCCTTTCGGGTATCGGGGGTTTGAATCCCTCACCTTCCGCTTACGGAGAGAGTCAGAAATGACTCTCTTTTTGCCAAAGAAAGTATGGAGAATAACAGCATTTTACAAAAACTTGACGGCCTGGAGGCTCGCTTCGAAGAGGTATCGACACTGATTACCGACCCCGACGTGATTGCCGACCAAAACCGTTTTGTGAAACTCACTAAGGAGTACAAGGACTTGGGCGACATCATGGATGCCCGCAAACGGTATATCGCCTGTCTGAACAGCATCGCAGAAGCCAAGGACATTCTGGCTAATGAGAGCGACCCCGAGATGAAAGAGATGGCTCGTGAGGAACTGGCCGAGAACGAGGCCTTGCAACCCAAGTTGGAGGAGGAAATCAAGATTGCGCTGATTCCAAAGGACCCCGAGGATGCCAAGAACGTACAGATGGAGATTCGTGCCGGTACGGGTGGCGATGAGGCTGCACTGTTTGCGGGCGACCTTTTCAAGATGTATAAGAGCTACTGCGACTCAAAGGGTTGGCAGCTTAGTATTACCAGCGTCTCAGAGGGTGCCGTCGGCGGTTTCAAGGAGATAGACTTTGCCGTTTCAGGTGCCGATGTGTATGGTACCTTAAAATATGAATCGGGCGTACACCGTGTACAACGCGTGCCTGCCACCGAGACGCAGGGACGTATGCACACCTCTGCCGCGACCGTTGCCGTACTGCCCGAAGCAGACAAGTTCGAGGTACACGTGAACGAGGGAGAAATCAAATGGGATACTTTCCGCTCCAGTGGTGCCGGTGGCCAGAACGTCAACAAGGTGGAATCGGGTGTCCGCCTGCGTTATATGTGGAAGAACCCCAATACTGGCGAAACAGAGGAAATACTGATTGAGTGTACTGAGACGCGCGACCAGCCCAAGAACAAGGAACGTGCCCTCTCGCGCCTCTATACCTTTATATATGATAAGGAGCATCAGAAGTATATGGACGATATCGCCTCGCGTCGTAAGAGTCTGGTGTCAACGGGCGACCGCAGCGCAAAAATCCGTACCTATAACTTCCCGCAAGGTCGTGTGACGGATCACCGCATCGGCTATACAACCCACGACCTGCAGGGATTCCTTGGTGGTGACATACAACCCATGATTGATGCACTGATTGTTGCCGAGAATGCCGAGCGCATGAAGGAAACGGAACTTTAAAAATATATCTCTATGGGATTTTGGAAAGAAGTTAAGAAAGCGTGGATATGGCAACATGTCAAGGATAATTGGCCAGACTTTCTGTCGATAGTTTCTGCCGTATTCCTTGCCGATGAATTCGGAGATAAAAACGTTTTAGTTTGGGTCTGTGTCTGGATAGCAACCTATATTGCCTCAGAGTTTATATTACGTTCCATAAGTAAATTAATTAAAAGAGTAAAATAGATGAATAGACAACAACTGATACAACAAATCCGTGAGAAGCAGTCGTTTCTCTGCGTAGGTCTTGACACTGACCTCGACAAGATTCCTCAATCAGTACAGAAGCAAGTCAAGAAGGAGTACGAAGAAGAAGAGTACACGTTTGGCACCCTGCTGGAGTTCAACACGCGCATCATCGATGTTACAGCACCCTACTGCGTGGCCTACAAACCCAACCTGGCCTTCTACGAGGCTTACGGCATGGAGGGTATCGCCGCCTTCGAAGGGACTATAGAGTATTTAAAAGAGAACTATCCCCATCACTTCGTCATTGCTGACGCCAAGCGTGGTGACATCGGAAACACGTCGAAGATGTATGCCAAGACATTCTTCGAAAGCTATGATGTCGATGCACTGACTGTTGCTCCTTATATGGGTGAAGATTCCGTGACACCGTTCCTCGGCTACAAGGACAAATGGGTGATTCTGTTGGCACTTACATCGAATAAAGGTTCACACGATTTCCAACTCATCGAAGATGCCCACGGCGAACGTCTTTTCGAAAAGGTGCTGAAGCAGAGTCAGCAGTGGGGCAACGACGAGAACATGATGTATGTTGTTGGCGCTACGCAGGGGCAGATGTTCGAGGACATCCGCAAGGTTGCCCCCAATCACTTCCTGTTGGTACCTGGTGTCGGTGCTCAGGGCGGTTCACTGCAGGAAGTTTGCAAATATGGCATGATAAAGGATTGCGGTCTGCTGGTTAACTCAAGTCGCGGCATCATTTACGCTTCGAACGGCGATGACTTTGCCGAGATGGCTGCCCAGAAGGCTAAAGAATTGCAACAGGAAATGGCTGCTGAGTTAGCCAAGCAATAAATCAAATTAAAAAGTGACACTTCATAACAGAGTGTCACTTTTTTGTTGCTATCAGCTGAGGATGTTCATAACCGAATGCCGACAGTACCCATGAACCAGCGTCCCTGTTGTGGTATGAGATTGGTATTCATGCCGCTGCGATAGTATCTTGTCCCAAGCAGATTATAAATATCAAGACCTAAACTAACGGGGCCAATCTGATATTGTCCGCCTAAGTTGACGATGGCACGTGCCGGCATTTCCTTCCGCATGATGACGTGCTGCATGGCATCAAGTGCCATTTGACCGTAGACTTCTGCCTGTTCTACGTCGCCTTGTGCGTAATAATAAGTGGCCATCTCGAGGTAGTTGTTGGTATGAATCAGTTGTACAAGGTCCGTGTTATAGCTGGTCTGAAGACTCTCGAACAGCAGATGACCATGAAGGCGGAGCTGCTTAGTAGCCTGCCATCCTACAACAAGATTGCCGCGCAGGGCCGGCGTGTTGTTGTTGTCGTCAATGTCGGGCGAGAAGAAATCCTTTGCTTGTTCAGGCAGCGTGATTCCCATCATGTTCGACTTGAAGGTATTGATCCAAGTGAGGTTGAGGTGTGCCGACAGACTACGTGACGGCTCATAGCTGGCCATCAGTTCCACACCGCACGTCTGGTTTTTGCTGACGTTGTCGTAGTTGATGATGTGAGTCATTATCAGGTCGTTGGCACGGTTATAGAAACCGTTTATCTCAAAATTCAGTCCACGCACCCAGTTGGTGCCGGCAAACGACAATTGCAGCGAATGGACGCGCTCTGGCGACAGCGTACTGGCCTCACTTTCGGGCTCACCGCTCATCAGCGTCGATAGCAGATTAGCCTTGCGATAGATGTAGGGCGCATCGACAAACGATTTTGAGTAGCTGAGGCGGACGCTCCACTTGGGACGCAACAGAATGAGCGCCACACGCGGCGAGAGTTCATTGACGCGTGAGTCGTCATAACGTTTCTTATAGTCATAACGCAGACCCGCATTCAGAATGAGCGAACGCCACTGGTGCTTCAGTTGCAAGTAGGCGTTGCCGCTGTTCTCGCTGCCCATTCCCGCATTTCGCAGCATAGGGTCTTCATTGAAGGTCTGTTCGAAGTCATAGCCTATCTGGTAGCGGAGGTCGTCGAGCTGGAAATGGCCTAACTCGACACCAAAACCGATGTTACCCTTATGGTCTTCGCCCAAAGTATAACCGTAGTTGCCTTTCAGTTGAACGCCATAGTCCTGCTCCTGACCGTTCACGTAGCGCGAGATGCCGCCATATTTGGCAAACATCTCAGAGAAATTGTCGGGCAGACCGATCATCGGGCCCAACGTAGGCATGGTCCAGTCGTTGATGACCTGATAGCGCGTCAGGTCAGACTTGTCGTAGGTAGCTGAAACCTTCCACTGCAGTTTGCCTAAAGTCCCCTGATAACTCAGGTCAACATGGCGCGAGGAAGTGCTGAAGCCTGGCAGCAAACCGTTGTAGGTACGATAGCGGTCGTGGTCGTAGCTCAGGGCTAATGACATCATAGTGAATGGAGCCACAACCTGCGAGAAATGGGTATCGTAGAGAAAGCGCAGACCCTTGTAGCTGAGTTGCATGCCAAAATCGTAGGTAGGCTGTTTGCCGATGCGTCCCAAGCGGATTTCATCGACGGGCATGTCGAACGGACTTTCGCCCTGGCGTTCGCCAACGACATTACGCCGCTCACCACTACTGCGATAGAAACTGCCCCAGACCAGCATGTCAAGGTCGAAGAAGCGCTTACCGAAAATGCCATCGAATCTCACCTGTCCATAATTGCCAGCACCTGCTCGGACATACAGTCCATCAACATCGGCACCCTGCTTCGTAATGATGTTCACCACGGCAGTCAGTGCCACACCGCCATAAAGCGACGATGCGGGACCGCGAAGCACTTCTATCTGCTTGATTTTCTCAAGCGAGATACTGAAGTCGGGAGCTGCAGTATTGGTGCAGTGGCTATTCAGGCGGTGACCGTTGAGCATGATGAGTATCTTCTCTTGTGTGTTGCTGTAGATGCCACGCATGGCAATGTTGATATCGTCATCGCAATCGATGATGTTCATGCCTGGTACATAGGCAGCCAATACTTCCTGCAGATTGCGTCCGCCACAATCGACTATCATCTGTTCTGTAATGAGAGTCGTGGGGACCGGAACCTCAGCCAGCGTCTCTGCCTGACTGGAGGCGGTGGTGATGGTGGCAGTCAAGCCAGCTTTGATGCTGTTCACCATCTCGACAAAGGTGGCAGGGTCGCTGGCACCAGGACTGTAGTAAGGATTCTCCTGAAGCATCAGCGTGGCGTACTGCTGAGTATGCTCCGTATCGAAGCGGGCCAGATAACTGAGAGCGATGAGACGGAGTGCGTTCTGACGCAGATTGCCGTGAAAGTCCTTAAGGTCTTGTAACAGCGCGTCGCGTGCCTGTTCTATACGCCCGATGCGATAGTCGCTTTCAGCCTGAGCAAGTATCTCACGCATGCGGGTCTCGCTTTGCGACGTATCCTGAGCACTGGCCAGACAGGTGCAGAGAGTCAGAAATAATATGAAGACTGTCTTTCTCATTTCATCACGGGTATTGTAAAGGTGAATGTGGTGCCCTTACCTAAAGTCGAAGTAAAGGATACCTTGCCACTATGTTTATTTTCGATAATGTCACGAGTGATGCTCATGCCCAGACCAGTTCCATGTCCGATGGGCTTGGTAGTAAAGAAGTTTTCAAAAAGGCGTTGCTTCACCTCATCGTTCATGCCCTCGCCATTGTCGGCAATGCTGATAACAAGACTTTTATCATTGACTGCAACGCTGATGCTGATTTCGGGTGTGTAGTCCGCTGCGGCTGTTTGAGATTTCTGCCAGACGGCATAGCAGGCATTGTTCATCACGTTCAGCACAGCGCGGCTCAAGTCCTGCGGTATCACTAACAGGTGCGGTATGCCTTCCTGATAGTTTTCGCGCAGGGTGACATTGAAGCCATGATAGTTGGCTCGCATCGCATGATACGACAGACGCACATATTCTTTCACTATTTGACATACATCAGCAGGTATGCGTTCGTTCTCCTTACCGCGCGATATGAGCAGTATGCTCTGTATGATGCTTACAGCACGGTTACCATTTTCAGCAATCTGCTCCATGTTTGCCTTGAGACCATCCACAATGTCCATGAGGTCTTCACGATCTTCTTCTGACAACAGTTCGGCATTATCTTCCACTATAGCCGTCAGATCGCTGAGGAGCTTGTCGGACATCTTCGAGAAGTTGATGACAAAATTCAGGGGATTCTGAATCTCATGGGCAATACCAGCACTGAGCATACCAAGCGAAGCCAGTTTCTCTTGTTGCTGCAATTGCTTTTTTAATTGGTCAATCTCTGTCATATCGTTTGATTGTTTGATAACGTAATTGTAAACTCTGTATAATCGTCCTTAGTAGATACGGCACTCATGTCTCCGCCATGATTCTGTATGATTTCGCGACTCAGGTATAGGCCTACACCTGCTGCCTCTTCGGTGGTCTTGGTAGTGAAGAAGGGGTCGAATATTTTTCCGAGAATTTTCTCTTCAATGCCGACACCATTATCGCGGACCTTCAGAATATATTGTCCGTCTGTTACTGTAGCAGTGAGAGATATTTCCGGATTGTATTGTTGTTGTTTCTGTGCCTTTTTCACTACAGCATACACTGCATTGCCCAGCAGACTCATCATGGTCTTGCTGAGCATGTCGGGATTCCCATGCAGCGGCATCGCACCGTCAGGCAGATAAAATGAGATGTGGATATGATACTGCTCAATCTCCTTGGCGTAGTAGTTGGCCAGCATCTTCTCATCCTGTCGGAGCACAGGCAGCAAGTCCATGTCAACATAGCCTCCCGTGCGGTCTTTCAGCATTTCTTCCATTGCCTTCAGCGTACGGGTAGTGTTTTGTCCATACTTATCAACATTCTGAAGATTCTCTGTCAGCATGTCGAGCACATCTAAAGTGTCCTCATAGTCATCAGAGTCGATATGTTCTTTATTGTTGTCAATGTTCTCTTTCAGGTCTCTCAGCAGGTCGTTAGACATCTTCGAGAAGTTGATGATATAGTTCATCGGGTTCAGAATGCGGTCAATGAGTCCCTCTGTCAGTTTACCCACTGAGGCCATCTTCTCTTGGCGAATCAGTTCATGCTGGGCATTGCGGAGGTCGGCTGTACGTTCTTCAACGATTTGCTCCAGTTTAATCTTGTCCCTTTGAAGTCTCTTCAGACGATAGCGGAAAAGCAACCAGACGATATAGGCAAGAATGACAACATAGATCAAATACATATACCAGCGCATCAGCAACGGATAGGCGATGCTGAACTCAATAGAAGTCACATCCGACAGTTCGCCGTTGGCTAACCGGGCTTGAACGCTGAGGTTATAAGAGCCAGACGGCAGGTTCAAGAACTCCACGTCCTGCTTCTCAGTCCACGTACTCCATTGACTGTTATTCAGCCTGTAACGATACTGCGTCTTGCCAGAAAGCGGTGTATAGTCGAGTGCATAGTAGAAATGCAGGTTTCTCTCATCACTGTTTAACTTCGGAAGCGTCTTGGGCATCGTTCCATAACCGCCCCAAAGCACACTGTCACTGCCCATCGTAATACTGCGGAAACGCAGTGACCGACAGTCGGAAAGCCTGGCAAGTTGCATCTTGTCGGTTTCTATGACGGCAAGCACTTCATCACCACCTATCCACAATTGGTTGCCATATCGGTACTGAGCCTTTATCTCAATGTCACTAAGCGGTTTCATCAGGTAGCCAGGCAACTCTGCAACTGGTTCTTTTGTCTTACCGGGATTCCTGCCTTCGGTCTTGCCATGAACGTTCTGCAGGAAGACATTACCTTTAGCATACTTTTGAATATTCATTACTAACTGTAGGCTGCTGACCTTCGTCCGCTGCCGAAAGTCTGACTGGTAAAGCCACACACCATCAGGCTCACCGGCATACACCTTATCATCATCTACCAGCATAGCCGTAGTCGAATTGTCTGTAATCCGGCTCACGCTGCCATTAGAAGCTATTCTGAAAATGCCACTTGAGGTCGCAGCGAGCAAATAACCATTCTGATGGCACAATGTCCAGCAGATATTAGTGATGTCTGGAATACGATGTAGTTTTCGTGCACTGATACAGTAGAGACCGTTGGTGCCACCTGCGTATATCTTTCCATCAAAAGCGGTAATGGAGTGAATCTCTCCTGAGAGTCCGTCCTTGTTCAAAATGTAACTATAGACCGAGGGTATTTCTATGGCAAAAATACCATGAACGGTAGCGCCCCATAGTAAACCATGATGATCGTAGGCTATGTAGGACACCTGATTGGAGCACAGACCGTCGTCTTCAGTAATAGTGTAGAGTTCGCGTCCCAAATTATCGGCAACAATCAGTCCGCTATTTTTCTTCACCATCACCTGAAGTCCACCATCCAACTGCTCTTTTTGGGTAATATTGTCCAGAACGGGATTTCCAGCATTGGATTTCACGGCCTCCAGCGACACAATTTCTGACTCTATACCAGGCTTGAAATTGGCGTTGATACGTTTGTACAGCGAGACAGTGGGCAATTCTTCGCCTTTTCCTCCTTTCACCTGATAAATTTTATTATCACTGGCTATAAACTGCAAAGTTCCGGCATCCTCAAAAATCTCCATAACTTCACCTTCAAACACGCCTTTCCCTATCTGCTGCATCACGAGTTCACCATTGCCGCGCCGCTGTAAACGGGCAAAGAAATTGAAGCCACCGACCCACACCGTGTTCTTACTGTCACGATATACGACAGTAACACGACTGATGTCAGGAGTGTAAATGATGCGCCACCGGACACGGTCGTAGTAGAGCAGTCCTTCGAAATTGGCAACATACACCGTGCCGTCCTCGTCGGTCTCTATGTCGTAACAACGGTTGTGCCCGCCATATTCTGCCACTGTGAAATTGCGGATAAGCGGAAGTCCCTGAGCTGCTGCAGGTGCAGTAAAATAAAAGAATTGAAGAATAGAAAAGGATAATAATGCTGTGCGTAAACATGTACACAGCCCTTTTCTCCTCACAAACCCTTTTAAACTTCTCTTCATGTTTGCCTTATTTAAAACCTTCAATTCTTTATTCTTTCAACTTCCTAAAGGGTATGCCTTTTCCCACATAGTATTTCCATTCCTCCTGCGTGAAGTCGCGTTTCACTTTCTGACTCAGGCGATTGGCTATCTTAGGCAGAGAGATAAGATATACATTAACGGTGCCGTTTTGCTCACCCGTCCAAATGTAGTCTTTGTCGGTACTGAATACAAAATCGGTAAGCCAGCTGCTCGACTGGAATAGTGTGATGGGCTTTATCTGCTGGTCGTTGGTCATCCAGAAAAGCAGTTTACCATCGTAGCTGGAAGAGTATAGACGTTTGCCATTAAACTTAAGCTTTGTCACCTGTGAGAGGTGCCCTACAAGCTTATTTTTTTTGCCACTGCTATTTATCAGCCAGATGGTACCGTCGTACATACCGTATGCGGCAAGATGCTCATTCTTGCTGCTGGCAAAGGCTGTAACTTGTCCTTCAAGTCCCGTTCTCTCGTTAGTAATGTCGGCAAGGCTTTTAACCAAGTGCATACCGCCACGATTGTCGAAGAGCAGGGGGCAATAGTCACGTCGGCTACTATACATGATACGGAATGGCAGACGACGCGTACCGAGGATTCTGTCGGTGTTTATGTCGAGAAGTGCCACGCTATTCTCGCCAATGACAAGCAGTTGTTTCCCATCGTTCATGTCCTGCAGACTAAATGGTTTGTCAATTTTCTCAACAATCATGACTCGGGAGCTGCTTCCATCGACAATCACCAAGTGACCAGTACTGCTGATAGCATAGCATTTGCCGCTCTTGGAAGCATACACATCGCGGAAACAGTATTGGCGGTCGTTTATTAGACGATCCGTCTTCATCCTGTTGTCATGTATACTGTGTGAGAATAGCTCACCATAAGTGCTTACAGTCAGCAGATTTCCACTTTTCGGTGAAATATTGATGCAGGAAATGCTGCCTTTATGACTGCTCCAGCTGCGGCGGCTGTCTGCCGACTGTGTCAGAGCCTGGAACACCGAGGGTGTGTAAAGATCACCACCGTAGTCTTGGGTGTAGAGGTAGGATGCGTAGGCCAGCATATTGCCAAGTTCTGTTTCTCCGGTCTGATAAATGGAGTAAGACTGTGCGCCGAGGGTACGTCCTAACGAGATATAGTTCAACGTGTCGGCAACCAGCTTGGCATGTTCTGCCTGACGGCGCTGCCTGTCAGCCTCGTTACGCTGTTGTTCTTCCATCTGGTAGGCAGCCATAGCCTCAGCAGCCGCTTTTTCTGCTGTACCCTGCGCTTCGATGGCCTTCTTACGTTCTGCTTCTGACAGGATTGTCATTTTTTTGGCAATCTCTGACTGGTGGATAGCTTCTTGACTGCGTTCCTCTGAGAGGGCCTGCTGTCCGTATGCTATCTGTTCCATCTGTTTGCTCACACGGCGGTCGACCGCCGAACGCTTCTCTTGTGCGCGCAGTACACTAAGTTGAGATTCCAATTCGTTGATACGTTCACGGTTAGCATGATTTGTATAAAGTCCTATTGCCATCGTTGACAGCAATAAAACTCCCATTACGCATATGATAACCTCCTGCCTTTTCATCTTATAGTCTTTTAACAACTAACATCGTGATGTCATCACTTTGTTCTGTCTCACCTACAAAGTCTTTGACACCTTTCTTGACTGCTTCGACAATCTGCTGGCAGTTACTATGCGAATGTTGACTGAGAATATCGCCCAGACGCTCAACACCGAACTCATTGTATGCTGCATCTGTGGCTTCGGTCACGCCGTCAGTAAACATGAACAACGTGTCGCCTTGTTCCAGTTGAAGGGTGTCCTTCTGATATTCAATGTTATCTATCACGCCCACAATGGTATTCTCCATAACAGGCAGTTCGCTAACGCTGCCGTCCTGCCTTAATAAGAGTGGAGGATTGTGACCGGCATTGCTGTAGCTGATGAAACCGGTCTTGACGTTGTAGATAGCATAAAACACGGTGACAAACATATTATCGATAGAATAGGCTGCCAACAGATGGTTAGACTCCGTCATACACGTCTCGGCACTACACCCTTGCATACCTTTTGAACGGATAATAGTACGACTGACAGCCATGAACAGCGCAGCGGGAATTCCTTTGCCGCAGACATCGGCTACGACAAGTGCGATATGGTCGTCATCGATACGGAAAAAGTCGTAGAAATCGCCTCCTATATCCTTGGCGGCCTCCATCGATGCGTAGATATCCACTTTGTCTGTGTATTCAGGAAATGGCGGGAACACGCGTGGCAGGATATACTGCTGTATATCGCGGGCTGTAGTCAGGTCATTTTTCAGTGACTCCAACTGTGCATGTTCCTTCATGGACTCATGGACATAGTTTATCTGTGCGATGGCCTTCTCAATCGTCAGACTTAGGTCGTCCATGTCTATGGGTTTTGTGGCAAAGTCAAAAGCACCGTTATTCATTGCCTCACGGATGTTCTTCATGTCACCGTATGCACTTACCATAATGACGCGCAGTGCAGGATTGCGCATCTCGTTTACTTTGGCCAAAAGTGTAAGGCCATCCATCTCGGGCATATTAATGTCTGAGAGGACAATCTCAATGTCTGGGTTGTTATACAGGATGGAGAGGGCCTCCAAGCCATTGTGAGCAAAGAAGAACTCATACTCACCATTGCGGATCTTTCGTCTAAAGTATTGTTTCATAAGTAGCTCCAAGGGAGCCTCGTCGTCAACGCTTAATATCTTTATTGCTGCCATAAATATTTTGTTTTATATCTTGTTGCTTATAGTGGACGGTACTTGTATTTTATGACTATTGTTCATCTATCCGCTGCAAAGATACAAAATTTTCTGTAAAAACACAGAAAAACCCCAAATAAAAATGGGTAAACAGTCACTGTTGCGTACTTTTTTGCAGTGTATGTGTTATGGTGTACTTGAAGGTTGCAGAAAAAGGCATACTCAAAATCACCCCCGTTCTAATTGAACAAGGGTGATTATAAAAATGAAATCAGCAAAAATATCACATCGCTAATTGTTGACACTACCTCCTACAATGTCGAGCAGTTCAGAGGTAATTGCCTGCTGACGTGACTTGTTATACTGTAGGTTCAGTTGGCGCAATAGTTCATCTGCATTATCCGTTGCCGTCTGCATAGCCACCATACGAGCAGCATGTTCAGAAGCCACGCTATCAAGCAGAGCTGTATAGAGCATCAGGTGCCCCATCTTCGGAATCAACTGAGAGAGCACAGTATTCATGTCCGGTTCGACGATGAAGTTATCGTTCAAGGGCACAGCCTCGCCCTCCTGACGTTCAGCACTTTGTCGGCGATTCTTCTTCAGATAGTCCTGCGCCTTCTTGGTGGCAACGTTCGAAGTCAAGTCGCGCTCATGGTCACGTTCGAGTTCACTCTCTATGTCGATAGGCAGAAACTGCTTGTCGGTCAGCACTTGTGAGCCTGCACTTTTGAAGTGATGATAAATCAGTTCCACCCGGTCAATCTCGCCTTTAGCAAACCTTTCGCCTAACTCCATAGCGATTTCAATACACTGGTGAACTTGAGGATGGTCAACCAGTGAAGCATAGTCGCCACAACAAGTGTAACCAAGTTTGCGTGCTTTCTCGGCCACCTTTCGACCAATGGGATAAATCTCGACACTACCCTGCCCTAACTCTTCAGTATAAGCATCCACAGTGCGCTGCATCATCTTAATGATGTTGGCATTGAAACCACCACATAGTGACGAGTTGCTGCTAAACACCACTAAGGCGACACGCTTCACAGGACGCTCCTGATCATAGATAGTCTGTGCCTCGGCTTCAGCCGCCAAGAACGACTTGAGGATGTGCTCCAGCATAGTCTCGTACGGCAACATGTTCTGAATGGCCACCTGCGCATGGTGCAGCTTCGATGAAGCCACCATCTTCATGGCACTCGTAATTTTGCGCGTCGAGTTGACTGAAGCAATACGTCCTTTAATCTCTTTTAATGACGGCATAGGCTATCAAGCTTTATAGGTTCCTGCGATATCAGCCATCACAGCCTCAATCTTCTGAGTGGTTGCATCGTCAATCTTACCTGCTGCCAGCGTTTCGATGACCTCAGGAGCCGATGTACGCAACTTGTCGAGAAACTGGTTCTGACACTCACGCACCTTATCGATGGGCACTTCACGCATCAAGCCATGTACACCACAATATAAGATTGCCACCTGCTCGCCTACGGGCATTGGACTGTACTGTGGCTGAATCAACAACTGATTATTTTTACGACCACGGTCCAGCGTCATAGCTGTCACGGCATCCATATCGCTGGAGAACTTCGAGAAGGCCTCCAACTCGCGATACTGTGCCTGGTCAATCTTCAAGGTACCAGCCACTTTCTTCATAGACTTAATCTGTGCTGAACCACCCACACGAGATACCGAAATACCAACGTTGATGGCAGGACGGAAGCCCTGATTGAAGAGGTCGCTCTCCAAGAATATCTGACCATCGGTAATCGAAATCACGTTGGTCGGGATGTAAGCCGACACGTCACCAGCCTGTGTCTCAATGATAGGCAGAGCAGTCAATGAGCCACCACCCTTTACGTGTCCCTTCATGCAAGCTGGAAGGTCGTTCATCTGCTCGGCCACTTCCTGCTGTTCGTTAATCTTAGCCGCACGCTCCAACAGACGAGAGTGCAGATAGAAAACATCACCAGGATAAGCCTCACGTCCAGAAGGACGGCGTAGAATCAGCGATACCTCACGATAGGCAACAGCTTGCTTCGACAAATCGTCATATACGACCAGTGCGGGGAAGCCGCGGTCACGGAAATATTCACCGATGGCAGCACCGGCAAATGGTGCATAATACTGCATAGCTGCAGGATCGGCAGCAGTAGCAGCCACAACAATGGTGTAAGGCATGGCTCCATGCTCCTTCAGTGTCTGAACGAGCGTTGCAACAGTACTGGCCTTTTGACCTATGGCAACATAGATACAATATACGGGCTTTCCAGCCTCATAGAAACTCTTCTGGTTGATGATAGTGTCGACAGCAATAGCGGTCTTACCCGTCTGACGGTCACCAATAATCAACTCACGCTGACCACGACCGATAGGAATCATCGAGTCGACAGCCTTCAGACCCGTTTGCAAAGGTTCCTTTACAGGCTGACGATAGATAACACCTGGAGCCTTACGGTCAAGCGGCATTTCAAAAGCATCCTTCAGGTCTATGTCGCCCATTCCGTCGACAGCTTGTCCCAATGGGTTAATGACGCGACCCAGCATATTGTCGTTGACACGGATAGAGGCAATGCGCTTGGTACGCTTCACCACCATACCTTCCTTGATGCCTGAAGTGGTACCCAGAAGCACACAACCGACGTTGTCCTCCTCCAAGTTCATCACGATAGCCATCGTACCGTTCTCGAATTCCAGCAATTCGTTAGCTTCAGCATTGCGGAGTCCGTAGATACGAGCCACACCATCACTGACGGTAAGTACGGTACCAACCTCATCAAACTGTTCGGCATTCTGAATGCCTCTCAGCTGTTCTAGTAGCACCTGGGATACTTCGCTTGGTTTAATCTTATCTGACATAATTACTTTTTTACCTTTTTACTTTTTTACCTTTTCAAGGTGTTGAGAATATTGTTGAGTTTTGACTTGACACTGGCATCCATACGGAACGTGTCATATTCCAAGATGAAGCCACCGATGATGTCGGGATTCACCTCAGTCTCAAACTCCACAGTACCATTAGTCTTACTCTCCACCATCTGACGCATTTTCTGCTCTGTTTCTGCAGAGACACGTGCAGCAGTGATGAGTTTGCCACGAATGACGTTCTTCTGCTTGCGATAAAGCGTGATGTACGAGTTGGCCATGAATTGCATCACGTTCTCACGATCTTCCTTCAAGACAAGGGCTATGAAAGCCTTAGTCAACTGGCAGTTTTTTTCGCCTGCAGCGACGATAAGCAATGCCTCCTTCTTATCCTTCGAAAGCATGGGATTGTCTATTGTATGGCGTAATGCGGGGACTTCCAAATAGCTCTTAGCCACCGTCATCATATCTTGATAGACAGCGTCTTCCTGCTTCTGGTCGGTAGCACACTTCAAGAGTGCCCTCGCATATCTCATCGATATTACTCCTATATCCATACGCTTAATTCAATTGA
>CAMHTW010000031.1 GCA_946188165.1 uncultured Prevotella sp. | reverse complement strand
GCAGGACGGTGTGCTGAACATCGTGTTCCGCATTGCCGACGAGCGCGGACTGCTGCTCATCGACCTGAAGGATTTACGCTCGATGCTCGACTGGGTATCGCAGCATGCCAAGGAGTACACCACCAAGTACGGCAACATCTCGACGCCAACCATCGGTGCCATCCAGCGTGCCTTATTACAGCTGGAGAATCAGGGCGCCGACAAGTTCTTCGGCGAGCCGTCTTTCGACATCTACGACCTCATGCAGACGGAAAACGGCAAGGGCGTCATGAATGTCTTGGCTGCCGACAAACTGATGTTGCAACCAAAACTCTATTCGACGTTCCTGCTGTGGCTGATGAGTGAGCTCTACTCTACCCTGCCCGAAGTGGGCGATCTGCCACAACCCAAACTGGTATTCTTCTTCGACGAGGCTCACATGCTGTTCTCAGACACCAGCAAGGCTTTGCTCGACAAGATAGAACAAGTCATCCGTCTCATTCGCTCGAAAGGCGTGGGCATCTACTTCATCACACAGAGTCCCACGGACATCCCCGAGAACATACTGGGTCAACTTGGCAATCGTGTACAGCACGCCCTGCGAGCCTATACACCTAAGGATCAGAAAGCCGTCAAGACGGCTGCCGACACCTTCCGCGCCAATCCCGCCTTCAAGACCGACGAGGCCATCATGAACCTCGAAACGGGCGAGGCACTGGTCAGCTTCCTCGACGAGAAAGGCGCACCCAACATGGTGGAACGTGCCAAAATCCTTTTCCCATTGTCGCAGATTGGTGCCGTCACGGAAGGGCAGCGCCTCGACATCATCAAGCAGAGTCGCATCTATGGTAAATACGATACGCCCATCGACCGTGAGAGTGCCTTCGAGGTACTGATGGCTGAAGCCGAACAGCAGATGGTTGCCCAACAGGAAGAGGCTGCTGCCGCTGAGGATGCCAAGGCTGCAGGCAAAGTTGCCAAGGAAGAGAAGAAGAAGCCGGGCATGATGTCGAAGGTGCTGAAAGCCATCCTAACTGCTGTTACCTCGACACTGGCTGCCGTCCTCGGCACCTACGTCAGCGACAAGATAACGGGTAAGAAGACCAAGTCAAAGACCTCTACTACAGGACGCGTGGTCAAGAATGCCACGAGTGCCGCTACGCGTACCGCCACCAAGGAGTTGACGCGCGACATCTTAGGCAATCTGATTAAGTAAGGGAGTTAAAGAAGTTAGAGAAGGAGAATTATATTGCACAAAACAGCCGAAGTGTGCACATTTTGGCTGTTTTTGTGCATTTTATTTGGCTGTGTACGCAAAAAAGTGTACCTTTGCACCCGATTTTTGCAAAAGGATATCATTTTTACACATTATTATAAATAATATGGCATTAAAAATTGTAGTACTTGCCAAGCAGGTACCTGACACAAGAAATGTGGGTAAGGACGCCATGACTGCCGAAGGCACCGTCAACCGCGCTGCCCTACCCGCCATCTTCAATCCAGAAGATTTGAATGCCCTGGAGCAGGCCCTTCGTCTGAAGGAGCAGAACCCAGGCTCTACAGTAGGAATCCTCACGATGGGTCCTCCACGTGCAGGTGAGATTATCCGTCAAGGACTTTATCGTGGCGCTGATACGGGTTGGTTGCTGACCGACCGTCTGTTCGCTGGTGCCGATACCCTCGCTACTTCTTACGCATTGGCTACGGCTATCAAGAAGATTGGCGACGTGGACATCGTGATTGGTGGTCGTCAGGCTATCGATGGCGATACCGCTCAGGTAGGTCCTCAGGTGGCCCAGAAACTGGGACTGAATCAGGTGACTTATGCTGAAGAAGTCCTCTCAGTGAAGGATGGTAAGGCTACCATCAAGCGCGTCATCGACGGTGGTGTTGAGACCGTAGAGGCTCCCCTGCCCGTAGTGATTACCGTAAACGGAAGTGCTGCTCCCTGTCGTCCTCAGAATGCCAAGCTGGTCATGAAGTACAAGCGTGCTACCTGTCCTATGGAGCGTCCTGCCGAGGGCACACCTTACGATTATCTGTACGATGAGCGTCCTGAGCTGACCCTGAACCAGTGGAGCGTAGCCGATGTGGACGGCGACGTGAACCAGTGCGGTCTCTCTGGCTCTCCCACGAAGGTAAAGGCTATCAAGAACATCGTGTTCCAGGCTAAGGAGTCGAAAACTTTGACGGCTTCTGATGCTGATATTGAGGGAATGATCAAAGAATTGTTGGAAGAAAAAATCATTGGCTGATTTATAAAGAAGACAACTGTAACAACATAGACAACATATAAAAAGTTGTTTTAGTTGTCCAAGTTGTCGTTAATAAAAGAAACAATATGAACAATGTATTTGTATATTGCGAGATAGAAGGTACTCAGGTACAGGAAGTATCTCAGGAGCTGCTGACCAAAGGTCGCAAGCTCGCCAATGAACTGAACGTAGAGCTCCACGCCGTGGTGGCCGGTACAGGCATCAAGGGCAAGGTGGAGGATCAGATTCTGCCTTATGGTGTCGACAAGCTGTTTGTCTTCGACGGTAAGGACCTGTTCCCCTACACCTCAGCGCCCCACACCGACATCCTCGTCAATCTCTTCAAGGAGGAGCAGCCTCAGATCTGTCTGATGGGTGCTACCGTGATTGGTCGTGACCTCGGCCCACGTGTTAGCTCATCGCTGACCTCTGGTCTGACTGCCGACTGCACCGAGCTCGAGATTGGTCCTTTCGAAGATAAGAAGAACAACAAGGTTTACGAGAATCTGCTCTATCAGATTCGTCCTGCTTTCGGTGGTAACATCGTAGCTACCATCGTCAACCCCGACCATCGCCCTCAGATGGCTACCGTTCGTAGCGGTGTCATGCAGAAGGCTTTGTACGAGGGCAAGGCAAAGGGCGAAGTGGTTTACCCTGAAGTTTCTAAATATGTGAGCCCTGAGGCTTTCGTCGTCAAGGTGCTCGACCACCACGTAGAGGCTGCCAAGCACAACCTGAAAGGTGCACCCATCGTCGTAGCTGGTGGTTACGGTATGGGCTCGAAGGAGAACTTCGACATGCTGTTCGACCTGGCAAAGGTGCTGCATGGTGAGGTTGGTGGTAGCCGTGCTGCCGTCGATGCAGGCTGGTTAGACCACGACCGTCAGATTGGTCAGACTGGTGTCACCGTTCATCCGAAGGTGTATATTGCCTGCGGTATCTCCGGACAGATCCAGCACATCGCTGGTATGCAGGATTCTGGTATCATTATCTCTGTGAACAGCGATCCCGATGCACCTATCAACCGCATCGCCGACTACGTGATTGTTGGTACTGTGGAGGAGGTAGTTCCCAAACTCATTAAATACTATAAGCAAAATTCGAAGTAATTATGGCAAACTATTATAGCGATCATCCTGAGATCGGGTTCTACTTGAACCACCCCCTGATGGCTCGTATCGTTGAGCTGAAAGAAAAGGGTTTCGCTGATGCGAAAGAATATGACTATGCTCCCGTTGACCTGGGCGATGCCATCGAGAACTACAAGCAGATTCTCGACATCACCGGCGACGTGGCTGCCAACATCATCGAGCCAAACTCTGAGGCTGTTGACCTGGAAGGTCCACACCTCGAGAACGGCCGTATGATTTACGCCTCTAAGACTTACGAGAACCTCGACGCCACCCGTAAGGCTGGTCTGTGGGGTGTCTCTATGCCGCGTCGTTACGGCGGTCTGAACCTGCCTAACGCAGTGTTCTCTATGCTGAGCGAGATGATTTCGGCTGCCGATGCCGGTTTCCAGAACATCTGGAGCCTGCAGAGCTGTATCGACACACTGTATGAGTTCGGTTCTGAGGAGCAGCGCCAGAAGTATATCCCCCGCGTTTGTGCTGGTGAGGGTATGTCTATGGACCTGACGGAGCCCGATGCAGGTTCTGACTTGCAGCGCGTCATGCTGAAGGCCACCTTCGACGAGAAGGAGAACTGCTGGCGCCTGAATGGTGTGAAGCGTTTCATTACCAATGGTGACAGCGACATCCATCTCGTTCTGGCTCGTTCTGAGGAGGGCACGAAGGACGGACGTGGTCTGTCGATGTTCATCTACGACAAGCGCCAGGGCGGTGTCAACGTGCGTCATATCGAGCATAAGTTGGGTATCCACGGTTCACCCACCTGTGAGCTGACCTATAAGAATGCCAAGGCAGAACTCTGCGGTAGCACACGTCTGGGTCTTATCAAGTATGTGATGGCTCTGATGAACGGTGCCCGTCTGGGTATTGCTGCACAGTCGGTAGGTGTCGAGCAGGAGGCTTACAACGAAGGTCTGGCTTACGCTAAGGAGCGTCAGCAGTTCGGTGACAAGATCATCAACTTCCCCGCTGTTTACGATATGCTCTCTCGCATGAAGGCCAAGCTCGATGCTGGTCGTTCACTGCTATACGAGACCGCTTGCTATGTTGACGTCTACAAGTGCCTCGAAGACATCGAGCGCGACCGCAAGCTCACACCTGAGGAGAAGCAGGAACTGAAGAAGTACCAGCGCTTGGCTGATGCCTTCACGCCACTGGCCAAGGGTATGAACTCTGAGTACGCCAACCAGAACGCTTACGATGCCATCAGCATCCACGGTGGTTCAGGCTTCATTATGGAGTATAAGAGTCAGCGCCTGTTCCGCGACGCTCGTATCTTCTCTATCTACGAGGGTACGACACAGTTGCAGGTCGTTGCAGCTATCCGTTACATCTCTAACGGCACCATGCTGGCTAACATCAAGGATATGCTGGCTAACCTCACTGTCAGCGAATCTCTTGCTGGCCTCAAGACTCGCGTCGAGAAGCTCATCCCCATTTACGAGGAGGCACTTGCCAACGTGAAGGCACTGGAGAATCAGGATGCTCAAGACTTCCTGGCTCGCCGTCTGTACGATATGACTGCCGAGCTCGTGATGTCGCTGCTCATCCTGCGCGATGCCACTAAGGCTCCTGAGCTCTTCCAAAAGAGTGCTAACGTCTATGTTCGCATGACTGAGGAGGATGTACTCGGTAAGTCTGCTTACATCAAGGCCTTCCAGGTTGAGGACCTTGCAAGCTTCCGTGCTGTAGAGCCCGAAGCTGAAGCGTAATCAAATGATATTAATCCGTCCCTACGGACTCCCAGTCCGAACGGCTCGGACTGCGAGTCCGAAGCTGTCGGACTATTAGTTTAAGGCCGTCGGACTGAACGCGAGCTTACGACGGGATGACTGCGATGTGCCGATGAGATTCCAGCACCACCTTCTCAGGAGTGCTGGATTTCTTTTTCCTCAAATTAATAGCTGGGATTATCGATAGTATAATTGGTAGTTTAAATTGTTGGGGTACGGGCAGTAACTAACAACCTCATCAAAAGAGTCAAATAGTTCGATTTGCGAACTGTGTGCGAACACAAACACTTGATTTACGTCAATAATGTGGCATTTTTCTGCTACTTTTGCTCAGAAAAGTTGGAGGGAAGCAAAAATCGTCGTACCTTTGCATCGTCTTCAAGAGAGAATTAGTTTTAAGGTTAAAGATTGGATAACAGACATAAAGGTATTAGTTATAAAAAGGTAAAAGATTTAGAGAAATCGGATTTAGGTTTAGTTAATAATTAGGTAAGTTAAGATTGAATTAAGGATGACATGACGTCGGGAGACGTTTTTCATAAGATTAGGTTTTTAGTTATTGATAAAGTTGGGAATGCAGCTTTCGGATGATTCGAGAGCTGCATTCTTTTTTTATTCCATCATACACCTCTACCCTCTCCCACCTTACATCTTACATCTGCCATCAGACATCTTACATCTTACATCTTACATCATACATCATACATCATACATCATACATCATACATCATACATCAGACATCTGCCATCTTCCTCATCCACCCTCCTTGTACCAAACGAACAAGGAAGATGATGCCACGGAAGGTCAGTTCGATGGCCATAGCCGTCCAAACACCTGGCAATCCGTAAGTTGTGGCCAGCAAGGCTGCTAACGTCAGGCGTACACCCCACATGGACGCCAGACTCATGATGGCAGGACGCAACGTGTCGCCAACACCTATGAAGATGCCGTTGATGACGATAGATGCTGCAAACATCGGTTCGGCAAAGGCCTCGATGCGCAGACATTCGGCACCAATGGCAATAATCTCATTGACAGGCGTCATCAACGACATCAGTTCCGAGGCGAATATCCACATCAGCACACCCATCAGCGTCATGACTGCTACGCCCAAACCCGTTGACATGTGGGCAAACGACTGGGTCAGCTTACGTTTGCCAGCACCAAAGCTCTGGCCAACCAGCGTGGTGGCTGCTTCGGCAATACCAAAACCAGGCATATAGCATAGACTCTCGACAGTGATACCTAACGAATGGGCAGCGATAGCCACCGTACCCAATGGGGCTACAATCAGGGTGCTGACAATCTGTGCACCACCCATCAACAAGTGCTGTAAACCCATGGGCGCACCAATCTTTATGGCATTCTGCACCACATCGGCCTTTGGCTTGAAAGAACCAGGCCGGCCCACCAGCGACAGCATGTCAGACCTCACAAGCAGGAAATACATCATGAGACAGGCTGTGACGAGTTCAGCCAGACCCGTGCCGAGGGCTGCACCCATGACACCCATACCTAATATATATATAAAGAGGTAGTTAAAGATCACGTCCATGAGGCACATACAGATATTAAGCATAGACGGAATCTTCATGTTGCCTGAACATTTCAGCATCGAACCGCCCAGCCCCTCTATCTGGTAAAAGATGCCAAATACGCCGATGAGTGCGAAATAGAGTGATGCGTCGTGGGCTATCTCGGTAGAGCCACCCAACCAGTACGGCAGACGACCGCTGATCAACAGGGCTACAGTCGTAATACTGAGGCTCCACAACAGGCAGCACACCAACGACTGTCGCAAGACACGACGGGCCCGTTCGAAGTCGTTGGCACCAATGGCATGCGCCACCTGCACGGAGAAGCCCATATTCGCTGCTGCGCCCAATCCGCCCATCAGCCATCCCGTAGTCTCAACCAGTCCGATGGATGCAGATGCCTTGGCACCCAAATGCCCCACCATCGACGCGTCGATGAAAAACATGACGGTAGCCGATATCTGTGCCAAAATAGACGGTATACTCAGACTGATAATCAGCCTAAGCTTCTCGCCTTGCGTCATTTCGCGCCCTTCGCGGATGTACGCCAGCAGGTCAACATGCTCCCTTTTGCGTCCGAACATTACAAATTAGCTGCAAATTTACAAAATTATTCGTAATTCATAATTCGTAATTCGTGTTTTTTTTCGTATCTTTGCAAAAAAATAAAACGAACACGCGTATGAAGATTGGAATTATTGTAGCAATGGACAAGGAGTTGCAACAGTTGCAGCACCTGTTTTCTGATGGCAACGTCATCGTGCAGAAGTGTGGTATTGGCAAGGTAAATGCTGCTTTGGGGGCAGCTGAGATGATAGTCCAGTACAAACCCGACATCATCATCTCGTCTGGCTGTGCAGGTGGTAACGGCGACGATGTCAACATTCAGGACGTAGTGGTCAGCACCGAACTGGTCTATCACGACGTCTATTGTGGCAGGGCTATAGGCGAAAGCGTCTATGGACAGGTACAGGGTTTGCCAGAACGCTTCAAGGCCGACCCCATGCTGTTAGAAAAAGCCCTCAACCTTCATCCAACAGATATTTCAATCCATCCCGGACTGATTGCTACTGGCGACTGGTTTGTAGATTCGAAAGACAAGATGCGTGAGATTATCGGACACTTCCCCGAGGCCAAAGCCATCGACATGGAGTCGGCAGCTATCGCCCAGACGTGCTATCTGCGTCATGTGCCCTTCATCTCGTTCCGTGTCATCAGCGACATTCCCCTGCGCGACACCGATGCCTCGCAATATCATGACTTCTGGAACACCATTGCCGAGCATTCGTTCCAGGTTACCAAAAGTTTTGTCGAGCAACTCTTATAGAATACTTCTGCTAACCAAATGGTTATGGCAGAAGAGCAAAAAAAAGAGAAATGCCCTTAAACAGGGCATTTCTTGGGTTTCTGTAGTAGCGGGAGGGGGACCCGAACCCTCGACCTCCGGATTATGAATCCGACGCTCTAACCAGCTGAGCTACCCCGCCATCTTCCGAAATCGCCTGCAAAGGTAATACTTTTTTTCCGTACTCGCAAAACTTTTCAAAAAAAAATGATGATATTATAGATATTTTTTGTATTTTTGCACTGTCAAAAGACAACATTACTAATCTATAAATAGGAAATCTATGCAAAAACTTACCTTAGAATACCCGCTGAGCACGAGATCCACACGATTGGTGTGGGATATGATTAGCAATGCAGCAGGACTACAGAAATGGTTGGCCGACAAAGTGGTGGAGGCTAACGACTGCATGACATTCACTTGGGGACAACCGTGGACAGAACGAGATACCAAGACGTCACGCATATTGGAAAAAGAAAAGATGAACTATATACGCCTGTTATGGGACTACCATGAGGATACACCCGAGGCATATTGGGAAATCAGAATATCGAAAAGCGACCTGACGGGCATGCTGAGTCTGCTGATAACAGACTTTGCCGCCGATGACGACGAGGAAGCTGACCTGCGAGGCATCTGGGACGACAACTTTGAAAGGCTGCACCGTGTCAGTGGCTTCTGATGTTTGACAAATGAGACATGAAAAATCAGGAATGATAATGAAAAAATGTCAAAATCAAGACATGATAGCAACATTTCTTATTTCTCATTTCTCATTTCTCATTTAATTATTGTACCTTTGCACCCCGAAACATGTTTCGGATTAAAAAGTTAGACATATTTATAGCTAAACAGTTCGGATTGCTGTTTATAGCCACCTTCTTCATCTGCCAGTTTGTGCTGATGATGCAGTTTTTGTGGCGTTATGTCGACGAACTGATTGGTAAAGGCTTGTCACTGGACGTATTGGCCCAGTTCTTCTGGTATATGGGTATCATGCTGATGCCACAAGCTTTCCCGCTGGCTATCCTGCTGAGTTCGCTGATAGCGTTCGGTAATCTGGGCGAGAGCTCGGAGCTGACGGCCATCAAGGCGGCAGGCATCTCACTGATGCAGGCCTTCCGCTCGCTGATAGTCATCACGTTGGCCATCACGCTCATGTCGTTCTACTTCCAGGAGGTCATCGGCCCGAAAGCCTTTGCATCGTTCCGCCAACTGCTGGTAGCGATGAAGCAGAAGAATCCTGAGGTAGAGATACCTGAAGGCATCTTCTACGACGGTATTCCAGGGTCGAACCTCTATGTACAAAAGAAAGACGTTGAGAAAGGTACGCTCTACGGCATCATGATATACCGCATGAATGGCGGCTACGAGGATGCAGCGGTAATTCTGGCTGACTCGGGACGTCTTCAGGCTACGGAAGAGAAGAAGCACATCCTGCTGACACTGTATAGCGGCGAATGGTTCGAGAACATGCGACAAGGCGGTATGGGTGTAGCAGCTAACGTGCCGTACCGACGTGAGACCTTCTCGACAAAGCAGATTGTACTGGATTTCGACAGCGGTCTGGACATGTCGGATGTGGGTGGCATTTCATCTGACGCGCGTTCGAAGGGGCTGGGCAAGATTATGCACGACCTGGACTCGATACGGGAGTTCAACGACTCGGTAGGTCATCAGTATTTCAAGGAGGCATCCTATGCGACATTCCATAAGCCACAGCTGAGCAAAGCAGATTCGACAAAGTTGATGAAAGAGGTGGAGAAAGCCAGCGCTAACTTCGATTTACTCTATTCAAAAATACCTGGTGAACAGAAACAGAACATCGTGCAAATGGCATCGAACGATGCAAAGGCGGCTATGAACGACCTGGAATTCAAATCGGAATATTCAGACTATCTGAACCGCGAGGAACGTCTGCACCAGATGGAGGCCATCAACAAGTTTACGCTGTCGCTGAGTTGTCTGATATTCTTCTTCATCGGTGCTCCGCTGGGTGCCATCATCCGCAAGGGTGGCTTGGGCGTGCCAGTGATTATCTCGGTGCTGGTGTTCATCGTATTCTATATCTTAGACAACACTGGCATGAAGATGGCCCGTGACGACAACTGGACAGTATGGTTCGGCAAACTCCTGGGCACAGCTGTTCTTTCGCCTATCGCCATTTTCTTTACCTATAAGGCCAACAATGACTCGGTGGTATTCAATATAGACCTGTACAAGTCGCTGTTGATGCGCATGCTGGGCTTGCGCCAGAAACGCCCGACTATCGGCAAGGAGGTAATTATCAATACCCCTGACTACCCACAGGACGCTATAACACTAAGACAGATTACCGCTGACATCGACCAATACACACAGGAACACAAACTGCGCAACTGGCCCAACCCAATCAAGGTATTCTTCCACCCAGGCGACGACCAGGCCATCAGCCATATCAGCGAGAGACTGGAGGAGGTGATAGAAGACTTGTCGAACACACGCGACAAGATCATACTGAACGAACTGAACACCTACCCCATCCTGGCTACACACGCCCACACACGTCCCTTCCGCAGGAAATGGCTGAACGTGATAACAGGACTAGTGGTGCCTGCAGGCATCTTCTTCTATCTGCGCATGCTCAGATTCCGTCTGCGCCTGTATCGCGACCTAAAGATAATAGAAAAGGCCAACAAGGCCATCACAGAAAGAATAGAAACCAAATTTATATAATATATAATAAGGTATAAGGAATGGAACAAATGAAACTGAATACTATTGACGAGGCACTGGATGACTTCCGTGAAGGCAAATTCGTCATCGTGGTGGACGACGAAGACCGCGAAAATGAAGGTGACCTCATTTGTGCCGCAGAGAAGATAACGCCCGAAATGGTAAACTTCATGCTGAAGAATGCACGCGGTGTACTATGTGCGCCCGTTACCATCAGTCGCGCACAGGAGTTGGAACTGCCACACCAGGTACAAGACAACACATCGCTGCTGGGCACACCGTTCACTGTCACCGTCGACAAAATAGAAGGCTGCACGACGGGCGTATCGGCCCACGACCGTGCCGCTACCATCCGTGCACTGGCCGATCCCACTTCGACAGCACAGTCGTTTGGGCGTCCAGGACACATCAGCCCACTATATGCGCAGGACAACGGCGTGCTGCGTCGCTCAGGTCATACAGAGGCTGCCATCGACCTATGTAAACTGTGCGGTTTGTACCCCGCAGGTGCCCTCATCGAGATTATGAACGATGACGGTACAATGGCCCGCATGCCACAGTTGATGGCTTTTGCCAAGGCGCATAACCTGAAGATTATCACTATCAAGGACATGATAGCCTATCGACTGAAAAAGGAAAGCATCGTGGAACAGGGCGTCGAGGTGGACATGCCCACGGAATACGGCCATTTCCGCATCATTCCCTTCCGTCAGAAAAGCAACGGACTGGAGCACTTTGCACTCATCAAAGGCGAGTGGAAAGAGGGTGAACCCATACTGGTGCGCGTACATTCATCGTGTGCCACTGGCGATATCCTCGGTTCGAAGCGATGCGACTGTGGCGAACAGCTGCATAAGGCCATGCAGATGATAGAAAAGGAGGGCAAGGGCGTCATTGTTTACATGCAGCAGGAAGGCCGTGGCATCGGACTGATGAACAAACTGGCCGCCTACAAACTGCAGGAGGAGGGCTATGACACCGTTGACGCCAACCTCTGCTTGGGTTTCAAGGCCGACGAGCGCGACTATGGCTGCGGTGCGCAAATTCTACGTCTGTTGGGTGTACAGAAGATGCGTCTGATTACCAACAACCCCGTGAAACGCGTAGGACTGGAAGCCTACGGACTGGAAATCGTCGACAACGTAAGCATCGAAATAGCTCCCAACGAGTACAACCTGCGCTATCTGAAGACCAAGAAAGACCGTATGGGACATCAGCTTCATCTGAAGTGAAACATTAAAAATTAAAAAATTAAGAATAAATTGTGACGCAAATATTCGTTTATAAAGAATAAAATGCGTACTTTTGCAGCTAAATTTATACATAAAGCATCATTATGGCACAATTATCTGACCGTTTGCAGAGACTGGCTCCATCGGCAACGCTGGCCATGTCGCAAAAAAGTTCTGAAATGAAAGCCCAGGGCATCGACGTTATCAACATGAGCGTCGGAGAGCCCGATTTCAATACACCAGACCATATCAAGCAGGCTGCAAAACTGGCTGTTGACGAGAATTATTCCCGTTATTCGCCAGTTCCCGGCTATCCCGACCTGCGTCAGGCCATAGCCCACAAACTGGAGCGTGAGAACCAGTTGCACTATTCGCCCGCTGAGATTTTGGTGTCGAACGGTGCCAAGCAGAGCGTCTGCAACACGGTCATGGCACTGGTAAACCCTGGCGACGAGGTCATCATCCCCGCCCCCTACTGGGTCAGCTATCCACAGATGGTGCTGCTGGCAGGCGGTAACCCCGTCATAGTCGAGGCTGGTTTCGAACAGAACTTCAAGATGACGGCCGCACAGTTGGAGGCTGCTATCACACCGAAGACACGTCTCATTATCCTCTGCTCGCCCAGCAATCCTACGGGTAGCGTGTATTCGAAGGACGAACTGGAGGCATTGGCCAAGGTCATACTAAAGCATGACGACCTGTTTGTACTTGCAGACGAAATCTACGAGCACATCAACTACATTGGCAAGCATCAGTCCATTGCCCAGTTTGAGGGTATGAAGGAACGCGCAATCATTGTCAACGGCGTATCAAAAGCATATGCCATGACAGGTTGGCGTATTGGCTACATCGCTGCTCCGGAATGGATTGTCAAGGGCTGCAACAAACTGCAGGGACAGTACACCAGCGGACCGTGTAGTGTCAGCCAGAAAGCTGCCGAGTTTGCATACACCAGCAGTCAGGAGTGTGTCGAGGAGATGCGTCAGGCCTTTGAGCGCCGCCGCGACCTCATCGTCAAGTTGGCAAAAGACATACCTGGACTGGAAGTCAACGTTCCCGAGGGTGCATTCTACCTGTTCCCAAAATGCAGCAGTTTCTATGGCAAGCAGACCCCTGACGGCAAAACCATCGGAAACAGTACTGACTTAGCCATGTACCTGTTAGAGAAAGGACATGTGGCTACCGTTGGTGGCGATGCCTTCGGAGACCCTGCCTGTTTCCGTATGAGCTATGCCACAAGCGACGAGAATATTGTGGAGGCAATGCGCAGAATTAAAGACGTTTTAGGGCAGTTAAAATAAAAAATTGAGAAATATCAAGTTAAAAGTTCTTAATTAGGCCGTAAATACGCCCTAAATTGTTATCTTTGCCGAGAAATAGACATCAGTTAGCTGGTGCATGTTCGAAAACAAAATGCTAAGGGACTTTAAATCAGAAACATATTTAAACTTAATTTCTTTAATAACTAAAAAAAATTCAAATTTATGGCAACAACAACAAAGGCTGCAGCCCCAGCCAAAAAGAATTCGGGCTTCGGAGGTGTTAAGGACGCATGGATCATCCTGGTGATTTGCGCTATCGCTGGTTACAGTGTATGGTATTTCGTAATGGGTAACCCCGACAACTTCATCGGTGGCGACCGTTCAGGTCATCCTGCAAACCTTCTGGGTACCGTTTATAAGGGTGGTTTCGTGGTAGGTCTGATTCTGACCCTGCTATTCACCGTTATCTGCCTCGGCTTCGAGCGTTTCTTCGCTATCAAGAGTGCTTCTGGTAAGATGAACCTCGCTAAGTTCACTGCTGAAGTTAAGAACGCCATCAAGGCTCAGGACTTCACAAAGGCTAAGGATCTTTGCAACAAGATGCAGGGTTCTGTAGGTAACGTCGTGCTGGCTTCTATCAATATGTATCAGACTGTTGAAACCGACAGCACACTGAAGAAGGCCGCTAAGATTGCCAAGATTTCTCAGGCTCACGAGGAGGCTACCCAGCTGGAGATGCCTACCCTTCAGATGAACATGCCTATGGTTGCTACCATCGTATCTCTGGGTACCCTGACCGCTCTGTTCGGTACTGTGCTCGGTATGATCGGATCGTTCCAGGCTCTGTCTGCTGGTGGTGGTGCTGACTCTATGGCTCTGTCTGCCGGTATTTCTGAGGCTCTTGTGAACACAGCATCTGGTATTTTGACCTCTTGGGTTGCTACCGTTGTTTACAACTTCTTCTCTAACAAGATCGATAAGCTGACCTACGCTCTCGACGAAATCGGTTTCACAATCGCAGCTACTTACGATTCAACTCACAACGAGGCTTAATTTCCGTCCATTCGTTTAAAACCTTAAATACCGTTTTAGAATGGCTAAAATTAAGATACAGAAAAAAGACATCTGGATTGACATGACCCCCATGTCAGACGTGATGACGCTGCTTCTGTGTTTCTTCATGTTGACCTCTACTTTCCTTACACCAGAGCCCATTCAGGTGACCACACCAAGCTCTGTATCTGAGGCAAAGATTCCGGAGAACGACGTTCTGAACATTCTGGTCAGCCCAGAAGGCAGAATCTACGTTGGTACGGAGAACAAGAACAACATGCAGGCAATGCTGGATGCAGTGACCGACAAGTTCGGCATCACGCTCAATGCTACCCAGATCAAGCACTTCCGCGAGGATGCTATGATCGGTGCTCCCCTCAACAAGATGGCTGAATACCTCAACCTTGAGCCGGAGAAGATGGCAGAAGTTGTCCAGACGTTAGGCATCCCCACCGATAGTATCGATGGTGGAAAGAGTGAGTTCCAGGAGTGGGTAAAGGCCGCTCGTGACGCTAATCCTGATATCAAGCTCTGCATCAAGTGCGATGCTACGACACCGTACAAGACCATCAAGGCCATGATGTCTGAGCTTCAGGACATGAACGAGAACCGTTACCAGTTGATTACTAATCTTAAAACTGCATCGGAGGAATAAGATATGGCAAAAAAGAATCTATCCAAGCAGAAGAAGATGGATACCCGCGTGAACTTCACGCCAATGGTTGACATGATGATGCTGTTGATCACTTTCTTCATGCTGTGTACGACTCTGGCTAAGCCACAGGCTATGCAGTTGACGATGCCAAGTAACGACGACAACGTAGAAAAGGAAGACAAGTCTGTGACCAAGGCTTCACACACCCTCACATTCTATCTGGGTGCTGACAATAAGATTTGGTACATTGCCGGACTTCCCAACTACGAAGATCCCTCTTGTGTGAAGGAGACCACCTACGGTGCCAAGGGTATCCGTGACGTGCTGATTCACCACACCACTGAGGAGGGCATCAACCCCGTTGCACGCATCATGAAGGCCAAGAAGGAGCTCGACGCCAAGAAGAGTGCCTATGGCAGCACGATGACCGACAAGCAGTATCAGGACAAACTGTCAGAACTGAAGAAGGGTATTGTGGACGGACAGAAGATTCCTACTCTGACCGTTATCATCCGCCCCTTGGACACTGCAACGTATGAGAATATGATTTCGGCTCTCGATGAGATGCTGATATGTAGTATTGATAAGTATGTCATTGATAAGATTGGCCCTGAGGACAAGGCTCTGATCGAAAAGGCAGGTGTCAAGTAATCAATGAAATCATTAAAACGTAAGAACTATGTCAAAAATAGATCTAATAGACAACAGATGGGCTGACCTCGTATTCGAGGGCAAGAACCAGGCTTACGGTGCTTATCAGCTGCGCAGAGAGACTGGCAAGCGTAACATGAAAGCTTTGCTGGTAATGGCTCTCATCGGTATCGCTATTGCAGCCTTCGTAGCCATTAAAGGTGTCGTAGAAAACGCCATGAAACAGGACGTTGCTATCGAGGCCGATGTCGAGCTGACAAAATTGGCAGAGAAGAAGGAAGCAAAAGTTGAGCGCAAAGAGCAACCGAAGCTTGAAAAGGTTGAAGTCGAGAAAGTGAAGAGTTCGGTAAAATTCACCGCTCCTGAAATCAAGAAGGACGATGAAGTAAAGCCCGAAGAAGAAATCAAGTCTCAGGAAGACCTGAGCAAGACCAACACCGCTATCGGTGCCTTCGACGTGAAGGGTAACGACGAAGCTGCAGGCGAAGTGCTGAAGGCTAAGGAAGTTATCGCACAGCCGGAGCCCCCGAAGGAAGAGGAAACCAAGGTATTCGACGTTGTAGAACAGATGCCTTCGTTCCCCGGTGGTCAGGCTGCTCTGTTCCAGTGGCTGTCTAACAACATCAAGTACCCGGTAGTAGCCGAGGAGAATGGTGTTCAAGGACGTGTTATCGTGACATTCGTGGTTGAGCGCGACGGTTCGATTACCGACGTAAGAGTCGTGAAATCCGTTGACCCGTCACTCGACAAGGAAGCTGTACGCGTAACAAAGTCTATGCCTCACTGGATTCCTGGTAAGCAGAACGGTTCGGCTGTACGTGTAAAGTACACCCTCCCCGTAACCTTCAGACTTCAGTAAGATGATTAGAAACGCATTCAATTTAATTGGATTAACACTCATTTTAGGCTTGTTCCTCGCTTGTGGGAACAAGCCTAAAAATAGTAAGGAGGAACAGGACTATCAGCGTGCCGCCCGCTATTTTGTGGCAGATGCCAGCTTCCAGCCCATCTTGGACGAAGAGCTTCAAGTATTCCTCTTCCAAAACCTCCTCGACACCCTCGATGCACAGTACATTAACGAACAGGAAGCTGTGCAGAAACTGATGCGCCTTGAGACATGGCTCGCCTTCACCACCCGTCGACTGACAGAGAAAGAAGAGCAGAACCTAAAAGACCGCCGCTACCTGCCTCGCACGTATGCACTCGCCTATGACGGTCTGGCCATCATTACCAACAATGCCAATCCCGACACTTGCATTACCGTGCGCGACTTCCGTCGCATTCTGCAAGGCGAACTGGTGAAATGGAGCGACATCTACCCTCAGTCAAAAATGGGCGAAATCGACGTTGTGTTCGACAATCCATTGTCCAGCACCGTCCGCTGGTGTGTTGACTCCATTCTCGGAGGCAAGGAAATCAAGGCCCCCAACATCGGAGCTGTCAAGACCAGCAAGGCCGTCATTGACTATGTGGAACAGCATCCCAACGCTATGGGTATTATCGGTTCCAACTGGCTCAACGATAGCCGTGACACTACCAATGTCACTTTTAAGAAGAATATACAAGTCATGAAGGTCAGCCGCATGGACTCAGCAACAGCTGCCAACAGTTGGCGACCCTATCAGTACTACTTATATAATGGCAACTATCCGTTAGTACGAACCATCTATGCCCTGCTCAACGAGCCGCGCACAGGTTTGCCCTCGAATTTTGCCCATTTCTGCCGTCTGCCCAAGGGACAAACCATCATCCTCCAGTCAGGTCTCCTGCCCATTCAGGCAGCTATGAACCATCGCGAGGTAATTGTGAATAATAAATAAAAAGATAAACTTTTCAGTAAGTCATACGTCATAATGGATGGAAGAGGTAAGATGGATGATGGAAGAGGTAAGAAGTAAGAGGTAAGAGGTAAGAGGTAAGAAGTAAGATGTAAGATGTAAGATACATTTAAACATATAAGTATAACTTAAAATACAAACGATTATGAAAGCAATTAAATATTTATTCATCGCAGCGTTGACCGCAGGATACAGCGCCAACGCCATGGCACAGGACGGCTCAAAGGCCGACATCGATGCCGTAAAGAAAATTATTAGTAACAAACCCGCCGATCTCGACAAGCAGATGAAACCCTACTACAAGGAGAACAAGAAGAACGCCGAGAATCTCGTAGCTTTCGGACGTGCTTTCTACGAGGCCAAGGACACCGCCAATGCTCGTGTCTATGCTGACTACGCCCTCCAGGCTTCCAAGAACAAGTGCGCTCCCGCTTTCATTCTGTTAGGCGACATCGCAGCAGTAGCCGACGATGGTGGTGGTGCTGCAGCACAATACGAGCAGGCCATATACGTAGACCCCAAGAATCCTGATGCCTACTACAAGTACGCCAATGTCTATCGTAAGATTAGCCCCAACGGCGCTGTTGCCAAGCTGAACGATCTCCGCATACAGCGTCCCGACATTGCCGTCGATGCTTTGGCAGGTCGTATCTACTACATGTCTAACGAGTTCGACAAGGCCTTGGCTGCTTATGACAAGGCTGACAAGAACAAGATGGAAGAGCGTGACCTCAGCGACTATGCCATGTCTGCCTTCTTCAAGCAGAAGTACGACAAGGCTCTTGAGGTTGCCAAGTTTGGTCTGAGCAAGAATCCACGTCATGCCGCATTCAACCGTCTGGCCTTCTTCAACCTTACCGAGCTGAAGCGCTACGACGAGGCACTGCAGTATGCCGATGCCCTGTTCCACAAGAGCGACTCTGCCAAGTTCTCATACTACGACTACACCTACTATGGCAATGCCTATGTTGGTGCCAAGAACCACGAGAAAGCTATTGAAATGTACGAGCTGGCTTTGGCTCAGGAGGATATGGACAACAAGGCCAAGCGTGCCGGTGTTGTCAAGCAGCTCTCTGACGCTTACAAGGCTAAGGAGGACTACCCCAACGCCATCAAGCACTACAAGGATTATCTGAGCAATCAAGAGAAGCCGACAGCCATGGAAATGGCAGGTCTTGCAAGTCTTCACATGCAGCACGGCAGCTCTCTGCAGGATGCCGAGGCCAAGAAGGCTGCCTTCATCGAGGCTGATGCCGTTTATGCTGACCTTGCTTCAAAGTACGAGAATGCCGTTGAGTATGCAAACTTTATGCGTGCACGTGTCAATGCCCAGATGGATCCCGACTCTAAGCTCGGTTTGGCTAAGCCCTACTACGAGAAGCTGATTGAGCTCATCGAGCCTCGCGCAGAGAAGGACGCTACTGAGCGTGCCCGTATCATCGAGTCTTATCGTTACATGATTGCCTACAACTTCATTGTCAAGGAAGACAAAGATGCTGCCAAGGCATTCGCTACCAAGCTGCAGGCCATCGATCCCGACAACGAGGTTGCCAAGCAGATTCTCGAGACCAAGTAAATAGAAAACAACCCATCATATCCACTTAAAGAAGCCTGGGCACATCGCTCAGGCTTCTTTATTTATTACACATGGAACTACCCTTGTTTTTCGCAGTTTTCGTCTAAGATATGCCTATTTACTCAAAAAATTAGGGTGAAAGTGTATTTTTTTCTTAAAAATGTTTGGAAGTTACGAAAAAATGCTTATCTTTGCACCGAATTTTATGCTATTAATGCGTGAATTCAGCCTGTCCGAGCGTGGACAGTAGTGATTGGCAAGCACTTTTGTGTGCCCCAACGTCAGTGAGAGATTAATTAATATATACATTAACATTATTCACTAATTTAAACTTAAAAAAATTATGAACAAGAAAGAACTGAAATTCTATGAGGCTCCGGTATGTGATGTCGTTGAGCTGAAAGCTTCTTTAGCTTTGTTGGCTGGAAGCGCTATTGAAGGTGTCGAAGACCCAGGAGACCTCAATGGTGGTAATGATGATCCGGGATTTTAATCAAATTGTTAACAATCAAATTTAAAAAACATGAAAAAGTATTTGTACAGTGCATTGGCATTGCCATTGCTGTTTGCTTGTTCATCAGAAAACTTTGATGAAAAGGTTATTAGCAACGACCAATTTGCAGGTATCGAAAAGGTTGATGCTGAATTCGCTATGGAGGGAACAACCCGTTTTGATGGAGGTGTTTGGAACACTGAGGAAGGCGACCTGTGGGGTTTTGCTTGGATGGGTGATGGTACTGTAATCGGCAATCCTGTAGATGGTAAGGCCTACCAGAATCATAATCTGATTCAGACGAACGGAATCTTCACGCCTCAGACATCTATCTATGTAGGTAAGTATTACATCTATCGTCCTTACGACAAGACCACTGTTAATCCTCAGGCTATCAACTTCAAGTCTCTGGAGAATCAGCCTTTGGCTGAAGGTTACGAGAGTGCCAAACAGCCATGGAAGGATCTTGCCAAGACTGCAATCAATATCGGTGACAAGTGGACTGACGTTACAACAACTGGAAACACCGTTTCAGGAAAAACCTGGGACAAGGCTGGTATCAAAGAACACTACAATATTTATGCAGCTCTCTTCTCAAACCAGACAGGTCTTGACCTGACTTATGTTAAGAACAATCCAACCTTCACTGCTGCTAAGAGGGTTCAGGGTGCTACAGATATCGATTTAACCTATGCAGCAGGTACAGAAGTCGGTGCTGCTGACATCTATGGTGTAACTGTAGATCTTGATGGCGCTGCCAAGTCTTTCACTTATGCTCCTACGGCATCACCTAATGGCACCTCTCACAGTGGTACATACTGGGCAAACAAGAGCAACTTGGGTGCTGGTGAGGGCTTCACTTTCACCGATGATGTTATTACTTTGACTCCTGCAGATGCTACAAATGGTCTTTCAACTGGTGCTAATGGCAGTAAGGGTTGGTTCTGGTTCAACAGCCTGCCTGTAACTGCTGGTGATGGTGCATTAGGAACCGCTGTCCAGACAGTTCTCACCACAAGCTATGGTGTTGTTACTGTAAATTCTACTGTTGGAGCTTGTGCTTATGTATTCGATAAGTATAACAATACCGCTACTTCTAATGAGTGGATTAGGTTAGCTGCCGCTGACGCTAGCAACGTAAACCCAAAGACATGGAATCTTGCTGGTGCTCATAACACATTCGTTAACCAGTATGGTAACCACAAGGGTAAGTATGCTCTTACGGTTGATTTCTCTACCGGTGCGATGAATGGTATGCACATCAAGAGCGATGCACACCTGCAGAAGCTGCTTAAGTACTACATCGCTTCTGGTAAGAATGAGGTTGTTACTTTGAATCTTGACCAGGCTGGTAGCGGAGCAAACAATGTATTTAAGATTTCCAAGCTTTCTATCGCTCTTCTCCAGACCATCAATGCTTCTAGTAACAAAGTCTTAGTTCAGGCTTGCGGTACACACGGTACTCCAAAGATCATCGTTACTCAGGATGGTCAGGCTGAACTTGGTCTCGCTGATAAGAAAGAGGTTCCTGCACTGGATAAGGTATTTGCTGTTCCTACAAATGTATACCTCGCAAGTGGTACCGACTGGACTTGGAAGGAGCGTACTGCTCCTGAAGCTAATCAAATCACTGTTGACGCTAACGTAGCTTCTCTCACCAATGAAGGTAACCTCGAAGTTAATGCTTCTAACATTCAGCTGAGTACTGCTGCTCCTCTTGCAAATGCCAAGGGTGCAACAATGAATATCACCAAGGTTACAACTGTTAAGAATGCTCTGACTAACCTTGGTATAATCAACGTTGGTGATAAAGATCACACTGCTCCTGAGCTCCGCGCATATAATGCTCAGGTTGTAAATGACGCTACAGGCCTTGATGACACTCCAGGTGCAGAAGAATTTGGTATTATCTACAACTATGGTGTAGTAGGTTCAACTGCCGGTACTACTGGTGAGGTCCATAACTATGGTTATATCAAGATGATGAATAATGGTGCTATCACTCTGTTGAAGTCTAACCAAACAGTCGGTGCGAATTTCGCTGCTGCATGGGCTGCTGGCAACAAGATGGGTATTGTAGAATTGCCTGAAGGTAATGCAACTGCACTGGTATCTGTTTCAAATGCTACAGACCAAGGCTTCATCAAGTTCAAGTGGACTGCTAAGACTTATGCTACTCCTGCTGGTAACGTGAAGTACAACACAATCATTGTAAGTGATGACATTACATTCACAGCAGCAGAAAATGAGATTCAGTACATTGAGTTCGATGGCACACGCACTCAGGTTATCAACCCGCAAAGTCAAAGTTATCTGCCTAACTTGAAGGGTGTCTATGTACACAAAGACAAGAGCATCATCATTGAGAAGAATAACAAACTTGACTGCGCACAAGGTGCATACCTCGGCGCTAAGGCAACAATTTACAAAGGTGGTCAATTCTTGAAGGCTGGCGCTGACTTTGTTGCTGGTGATGCCACAGCTGCTAATAACTACTTCGGCGCATGGTCGCTTGATCAGATTGTTGAGTACTAAAAATTATCATGGGGACAGGTTCTTGATTTCAAGGAATCCAGGGACCTCCCCTGATTAGAAACGCTAATATCAAAGGTGGGCGCAGGTTTAAATACTCTGCGCCCACATTGTTTTTTATATGATTCGAAAGAGAAACTGAGTAATCGGAAATACTTTCGGAGTATCGATAAATACTTTCGGAGTATCGATAAATACTTTCGGAGTATCTGTAAATACTTTCGGAGTATCTGAAAGATGGTTCCTCTTTTTTTTGCTATTTATTTGGTAATTTTTCGGTTTTTCACTATATTTGCACCAAATTACCAATTATTATAAGCGTCTGAAACAACTACAACTATTAATTCTAATGCTATGCTGCCTGATGCTAAGGCCTCTGACAGCAAGGGCAGACGACCCAAACACCATTGTGTTCCGGGAGACGTTTGACCAAACAGGCGGTACGGGAGGACAGGACGGTGTTTTTTCGGGAAACAGCATCGCAAATAACGCCCTCACTTACGACAACGAGGAAGGTGGCCAACCGCTGGACGTGCTACCAACTGCACGAAGGCAATACGCTGTCGACAACAGACCGTAACGACGACGTAGAGAAAACAGTGGAAGCAGAGACAGACCTGAACTTCTGGAAGCTCAGCACGAGTCCTTAATAAAAAAGCGCTGTAGAAATTAATCTACAGCGTCTTTTAGTATCTCTGAGAGCGTTGGATGAATATGCACCATATCTCGCAATTGCGAGACGGTGGTATCGCGACATATCAGCGCACTGACCTCCTGAACGATGTCGGCAGCATGAGCACCATAGGCATGACAACCCAACAGGCGACCCTCAGCATCAGCGAAGAGCTTTAGCATACCTTCGGTTTCTGCCATAGCAAGGGCTTTGCCGTTGGCACGCCAGAAAGACTTGCGGCACTCGTAGGCGATGCCCTGCTCCTTCAGCTGGTCTTCCGTAGGGCCTACACAGGCGGCCTCAGGGGTGGTAAAGATAGCTGCTGGCATAATGTCGAAACGGATGCCGTCTGGTTTGCCAAGGATATGGTTCACGGCACGGACAGCCTGCATCTCGGCAGCGTGGGCCAGCATCTGGCGACCGTTGACGTCGCCGATGGCATAGACCTTCGGTAATTGAGAATTATGATTTACGCAGTATTGGAAGTTGTCGTCAACGGGGATGGCACCGTTAGGAGCGAGAGTGATGCCAAGGATTTCAAGGTTCAGACCTTCTGTACGAGGTTTACGTCCCGTGGCCATGAGGATGACATCAGCATCGATATCGGCTATATTCTCAACAGCAGTCTTCATCTTGAAGGTAATACCCTGCTTTTCAAGATACTTACGCAGACGTTTGGCGATATCGCTGTCGAGGGCAGGAAGACATTCCTTCAGGTATTCGATGACAGTGACCTCAGAGCCGAAGCGATGAAATACGCTGGCAAACTCCATACCGATGACACCTGCACCTATGATAGCGAGACGCTTGGGAAGCGTTTCGAGGTTCAACAAACCCGTACTATCAACCACGCGAGGGTCGTCAAAGCCTTTGATGGGCAACCACTTGGTTTCAGAACCTGTGGCGATGATAACGGGAGTCTCCCCCAACCCATCCAAAAGGAGGGGAGTCTTGCCAAAGACAGCTTTTTCACGAACCAGTGTAATATTGGGATGCGAGAGAATGCCCTCGATACCAGCACGGAGCTGCGGAATGACGGTTGCCATACGTTCACGAGCCTCAGCAAAGGTAGCGCTGTGAACATAGGTCTTCGTGGGAATACATCCCACATTCAGACATGTGCCACCCACTTCGTTATTTTCGAAGATGGTAACCTTCATGCCTTGCTTGGCTGCATATTCAGCGGCGCGGTACCCGCCAGGGCCCGCACCGATGATGATTAAATCTGTTTCAGACATTAAATATTAAAGATTAAACGTTAAAGATTTTCTGCCTGGAGTTGGCGATACGTCGTAACAGGATGCTTGGCAGCCAGCACGTCGTCAACACGTCCTATAGGTGTCGTGTGAGGAGCTGTCTTTACCACATCGGGATTATTCTTGGCCTCTTCGGCAATCTGACGCATCACGGCGATAAAGCCATCGAGGGTTTCCTTCGATTCATTCTCCGTAGGCTCAATCATGAGACTCTCGTGGAAGAGCAAGGGGAAATAGATGGTAGGTGCATGATAGCCGTAGTCGAGCAGACGTTTGGCTACATCCATCGTCGTAACGCCGGTAGATTTATCCTTCAGACCGTCGAACACGAACTCGTGACAGCAGATTGTGTCGATGGGCAGTTCATAGACATCCTTCAGCGATTCCTTGATATAGTTGGCATTGAGTACAGCCAGCGGACCCACCTCCTTGACATGTTCGCGACCCAGCGAGAGAATGTAGGCATAGGCACGCATCATCACGCCAAAATTGCCGTGATAGGGCGACACTGTAGGGAAACATTCCTGCAAGCCCTCACGAACACCGACGGGGCCACTGCCGGGACCACCACCGCCATGAGGCGTAGAGAAGGTCTTGTGCAGGTTGATGTGCATGACGTCAAAACCCATATCGCCAGGGCGGCAAGCACCCAGCATAGGATTTAAGTTGGCACCGTCGTAGTACATCAAGCCACCAGCATCGTGAATCAACTTGGCAATCTCAGGAATACGCGTCTCAAAAAGACCAAGCGTGTTTGGATTGGTCATCATCATGGCAGCAATCTCCGCCCCCTGCTCAGTAACGAGACGTTTCAAGTCGTCGAAATCCACTGTTCCATTAGTCAATGACTTCACCTCGATAATCTCCAAACCGCAGACTGCTGCCGAAGCGGGGTTCGTGCCGTGTGCGCTATCAGGTACGATGACCTTTTTACGGGCCATATCGCCACGTGACTGATGATAGTTATCAATCGTCATCAGACCTGTGAGTTCGCCATGCGCTCCAGCATAAGGCTTAAAGGTAAAATGAGCCAGCCCCGTCAGTTCACAAAGCGACTGCTCTAGAAGTTTTTCCAAAGCCAACGCTCCTTTCGCAGTGTCAGCAGGTTGCAGGGGATGCAGATTCTGAAACTCTGACAGGGCAGCCATTTCTTCGTTGAGTTTGGGATTATACTTCATGGTACATGAGCCAAGGGGATAGAAGCCTGTATCGACACCGAAGTTATTGTTCGAGAGATTGGTATAGTGGCGAACCACCGTCAGTTCGTCGCACTCAGGCAGTGCAGCATCCTCTGCACGACACATAGAAGCAGGTATCTCGTAATGGCCAAAATTGTTCTTGGGCAGACTGTAGCCTTTACGGCCCTCTTTCGATAGTTCGAAAATCAAATTACCATATAATTTATTATTCATAAGGCTGCAATCTTTACGAAGTTATCAATTTCTTCTTTCGTACGCTTCTCGGTAACGGCAATGATAAGCCCGTTCTCCATCCTGACACCACCTAAGATTCCTGCATCGATGAAACGCTGGTAGAGGGTTTCAATATCGCCATCGTAATTCACATAGAACTCATTGAAGAAAGGCTGGTCGAATACCAGATGGAAACGTCCCGTTTTTTTGAGTTCATCCCAGAGATAGTGGGCACCAGCGTATGACAGCTGTGCCGCCTCCTTCAGTCCTTGCTTACCCATCAGCGAACAATAGATGGTCGCAAAGAGTGCCATCAACGATTGATTTGAACAGATGTTCGAAGTCGCCTTCTGACGACGGATATGCTGTTCGCGAGCCTGCAACGTCAGCACAAAGGCACGCTGGTCGCGATTATCCTTTGTCATGCCAACAATACGACCCGGCATCTTACGAATCAGTTTCTCCGTGCAGCACATATAGCCAACGTAAGGACCACCAAACTGCATGGGAATGCCCAACGACTGACCATCGCCGACGGCGATATCAGCACCCCACTCGCCTGGTGTCTTCAATACGGCAAGGTCGGCTGCCACACAGTTCATCATGAAGAGTGCCTTCTGCTCATGACAAGCCTCAGCAAAACCGGTATAGTCTTCTACGATGCCAAAAGCATTGGGCTGTTGCACCATCATACCTGCCACATCACCCTTGGCCAACTCTGCCTTGAGTTCCTCCAAATCGGTCACACCATCCTTAATATGCAAAGCAAAGAGTTCAATGCCCTGATGATGGGCGTAACGGGTCATTACCTTGACTGTCAGCGGACTCATCGTACCTGCTATCAACACACGACGCGCCTTCTTACTGGCAGCCACCGCCATCATCATCGCCTCGGCAGCAGCAGTAGTGCCATCGTACATGGAAGCATTTGAAATGTCCATACCCGTCAGTTCAGCCATCATGGACTGATACTCAAAGATATAATGGAGCGTACCCTGCGAAATCTCAGCCTGATAAGGCGTGTAAGAGGTCAGGAACTCAGAACGCTGCAACAGTTGCGGAATAACGGACGGCGTATAGTGGTCATAGACACCCATACCGGCAAAGCACGTCAACTGTTTATTCAGAGAACCGAGTTTCTCGAAGAGCTGACGCACCTCCATTTCGCTCATCTCTGAGGGAATCTTATAGTCCCCACGGAAACGGATGCTCTCAGGTATCTGACAGTATAAGGCGTCGAGAGAATCGACGCCCACTTTTTCGAGCATAGCTTTCAGATCGTCCTGAGTATGCGGAAAATATTTAAACATTAAAGATTAGACATTAAAGATTAAACATTACTTTTCGCAGAATGCGGCGTATGCCTTGGCATCCATCAAATCATCAAGCTCACTTTTATCACTGATTTTCACCTTGATAATCCAGTTTTCGTAAGCATCCTGGTTGACGAGTTCCGGCTGGTCGTCCAAAGCCTCATTAACCTCGACAACAACACCAGTGACTGGCGACATCAGGTCGCTGGCTGCCTTGACACTCTCAACAGCGCCAAACTCTTCGCCAGCAGACACCTCATCGTCCACTTCGGGCATATCGACATACACCACATTGCCCAAAGCATTCTGGGCATAATCTGTAATACCAATGAAACCGAAATCACCTTCAACACGTACATACTCGTGCGACTCACTATAGTAGAGTCCCTCTAATACTTTTGCCATAGTAATTATTTTTTATAGTTTTTATGATAAAATTGTTTCTTGACTACTTTGCCTGAGAATACCTTTTTGCGAATCTGAATCTGCACCTCGGTATCTAACTTGGCATAAGGCGTATCGATAAGAGCCATGCAAACACTCTTATCGGTAGAGATGGTATGATAACCCGTAGTTACTTCACCGATAGGCTCACCTTCCATATTCAATACCGTATAACCGTGACGTGGTATTGCCTTATCGGCCAACTCTATACCCACAATCTTCTTGGCAGGTCCATCGGCTTTCTGTTTGGCAAGTGCCTCCTTGCCAATGAACTCATCCTTATCTAACTTCACAAAGATGCCTAAGCCTGCCATGATAGGCGTGATGTCTGCCGAGAGCTCATCGCCATAGAGAGGCAGTCCTACCTCGAAGCGCAAGGTATCTCGGCAACCCAAGCCACAGGGCTTACAACGCCCTGACGCCATCAGTTTATCCCAGCACTTATTAATATAAATAGGTGTAGCATATATTTCGAAGCCATCCTCACCAGTATAGCCGGTACGTGAGACTATCACATTACCTATTTCCTTGAATGTGTAGAACGTCAGGTCAGAACCATCTATACCCAGTACATCCTTCATCACCTGCTCAGAGTCAGGTCCCTGAACAGCCAATTCACCATACATATCGCTCTGGTGTTCCAATTGCACATCGTATCCTTTAGCCTGTTCCTGTATCCAGGCCCAGTCCTTATCGATGTTGGCAGCATTGATGACTAAGAAGAAACGCTGGTCGCCCACTTTGTACACCAGCAGGTCGTCCACTACGCCACCATCCTCGTAGCACATCATACCATAGAGAATTTTTCCATTGGGCATGCCCACTACATTATTCGTAAAGATGTGATTAACGTAGCGTTCAGCGTCACGGCCGGTAATCAGCACTTCGCCCATGTGACTGACATCGAAAACGCCACAGGCTGTGCGTACGGCTTGATGCTCGTCCACGATACCAGAATACTGAATGGGCATGTCGAAACCGCCGAATGGCGACATCAATGCTCCCTGGGCCACGTGTTTGTCATAGAGACAGGTCTTTTTGTTTTCCATATTTTTAGTTTAGAATTATTATAATTAAGAGAATTAATGCTATTCAGTGAGTAACAGAATAAAATCTTCAGTCATCAAGTTCATAATGATATTGTCGATACGATCGGGTAATACCCGTCGCAACGCCACATACTCTAACGGCACGTCAATCAGTTTCTGTAACAGCCCCTTATCCAAATCGCCTACAAGGAAATAGTCGCCCAGCAGATTGACGTTCTTGATGATACCATTCTTTACTTCGATACGGGCTTCAAGATCACCGACATGTTCAATACGTCTGCGTTTGATGAGCGTGTAGCGAGGATTCTTACCGTAGATAAACTCGTCTGAAAGATACTCTTTCTCCATCTGTTCTATCGCCTTGACCTGCTCATTCGTCAGCATCAGGTCGTCGTCACAAAGAGTTTGGCGCACATAAATCATAAACTCCTCAAGTGACAACTTGGTATAGTCCTTCAGCAGCGCCACACGCTGATAGACACTGGCCACACCCTTCGACAGCAATTTGGCATCGCTGGGCGTTATGGCACCAACCATATTTACCATATCAGTATCGTAGAGCATAGTACCATGCACAATGCTACGTCTAGGCAGATGGTAGAAAGCATTGCCACTTACCTTACGATCGCCAATCATCACATCGTTACGTCCGGAGGCAGAGGCGTCGACACCCAAACGTTGTAACACCGTTACAACCATATTGATATAACGATTGAAGGTAAAGCCCACCTGCTCCTCGCTGGTGATATACGAGAACATGACATTACGTTTGTCAGCATACACACAGCCTCCCCCACTCTTTCTACGGTACATCTGGATGCCATGTTTCTTACAAAAGTCAAGATTCACCTCGTTTTCTATCAGTTGGTTACGCCCAAATATCACACTTGGTTCCACCTGCCACATAAAAAAGCACTCATCCTCAGACACATAGCGAGCCACATATTCCTCCATAGCCAGATAAAAGGACAGCTTTCGGGGCCGTTCCTGTTGGGATTTCTCTGGTAGTGATATATATTTCATTCGGGCTGTAGTAAATAACTTTTTGCAAAAGTATGAAGAAAATATGTAATATGCAAGTATTTAATAGAAATTATTTTCTCTTAAGAAAAAGGTTAAAAAAGATTTGGAAGTTTGCTCACTAATTCGTACCTTTGCTGAATAATTCAGCGAAAGTACTGACGCTTGACAAAAAAAGAAAGATTTCTTTTGTTATGTTCTCGCTAATTCGTACCTTTGCAGTCTAAACAGCATTAATGTGAAACTCTTAGAGAAAATAAAATACCCTGAAGACCTGCGACGCTTGTCAGTGGATGAGCTGCCACAAGTATGTCAGGAACTGCGCGAAGACATTGTTCAAGAATTGAGTGTCAATCCTGGGCATCTGGCATCAAGCTTAGGCGTGGCAGAGATTACCGTTGCTCTCCACTACGTCTATAACACGCCTGAAGACAGAATCGTGTGGGACGTAGGTCACCAGGCCTATGGCCATAAGATTCTGACAGGGCGTCGCGAGCAGTTTTTTACAAATAGAAAATTGGGGGGCATCCGCCCTTTCCCCTCCCCTTTTGAAAGCGAATACGACACCTTTGCCTGCGGACACGCCAGCAACTCTGTGTCGGCAGCACTTGGCATGGCTGTAGCAGCTGAGCTGGAAGGGAAACATGACCGCCACGTCGTGGCTGTTATTGGCGACGGTGCACTGAGTGGTGGTCTGGCCTTTGAGGGACTGAACAACGTATCGTCGAGTCCCAACAATCTGCTAATTATCCTTAACGACAACGACATGTCTATAGACCGCAGTGTAGGTGGCATGCAGAAATATCTATTAGGACTGAACACTCACAGGAGCTATAACGCCATCAAGTTCAAGACGACGCGATGGTTGCACAGCAAGGGCCTTATGAATGATGACCGCAAGAAAGGTATACAACGGTTGTCAAACGCCATCAAGAGTGCCATTGCCCACCAACAGAATATCTTCGACGGTATGAACATCCGTTATTTCGGACCTTTTGATGGTCACGATGTAAAGGAACTGGTACGTATACTGAGTGCCATCAAGGATATGAAAGGTCCGAGGCTACTACACCTGCATACCCAGAAGGGGCATGGCTATGCACCAGCTGAGAAGGACGTGACGACATGGCACGCACCAGGGAAATTCAATCCTGACACAGGCGAGCGAATCGTTGACGAAGACCCTACGAAGCCTCAGAAATATCAGGACGTGTTTGGACACACACTGCTTGAGTTGGCTAAACAAAACCCAAGAATAGTAGGTGTAACACCTGCTATGCCTAGTGGATGCTCAATGAACATCATGATGAAAGAAATGCCCGAAAGGACATTCGATGTGGGTATAGCCGAGGGGCATGCTGTAACCTTTAGTGGTGGTATGGCCAAGGACGGTCTGCTGCCATTCTGCAATATTTACAGTGCGTTTGCACAGCGTGCATTTGACCATATCATACACGATGTGGCACTGCTGAATCTGAACGTAGTGTTCTGTTTTGACCGTGCTGGATTAGTAGGCGAAGACGGGCCTACACATCACGGTGCATTCGACTTGGCTGCACTTAGGCCAGTTCCAAACCTTACGATATGTTCACCCATGGACGAACATGAGTTACGTCGTCTCATGTATACCGCACAGTTACCAGATAAGGGACCGTTTGTTATCCGCTATCCACGTGGTGGTGGTGAGTTGCAAGACTGGCGTTGCCCATTTGAGGAAGTAAAGGTTGGTACAGGTCGTAAAATGAAGGACGGTACTGATGTGGCAGTGCTGAGCATTGGTCCGATAGGCAACAATGTCACAAGGGCAATTGCAGAAATCGGTGACAGCGTGAGTGTGGCCCATTACGATATGCGATTCCTGAAACCTATCGACGAGAGTATTCTCGATGAAGTGGGACGCAAGTTTAAACGTGTCATTACCGTTGAGAACGGTGTCATAAAGGGTGGATTAGGATCGGCAGTATTAGAGTGGATGAACGATCACGGCTATTCACCAAAGATACAACGATTGGGGTTGCCAGACTCTTTTATTGAGCATGGAACGGTCAAAGAACTGCAGCACATTGTTGGTATAGACGAAGAGGGCATCAAGAAGACAATAATACAATGAAGATTATCATTGGCGGTGCAGGAGCCGTAGGAACTTATCTGGCACGTCTGTTGTCAAAAGACCACATGGACTGCGTGCTGATTGACGAGAGTGCAGAGCGTTTAGGCGGGCTGGACGGCAAATTCGACATCATGACCCTGCAAGGTTCGCCTACCAGTATCCGTGTCCTGAAAGAGGCTGGTGTCGAGAAAGCCGACCTTTTTGTAGGCGTCACGCCTGACGAGAGCCGCAACATGAACGCCTGTACTATTGCGCACGGACTGGGTGCTAAAAAGACAGTAGCACGTATTGACAACTACGAATATCTGGCACCAAATCTGAAGCCCTTCTTTGCCGAGATGGGCATTAATTCCCTTATCTACCCCGAAGTACTGGCAGCTCATGATATTGTGAACGGCCTGAAGATGTCGTGGGTACGTCAGCGTTGGGATGTACATGGTGGTGCATTGGTCATGTTAGGCATCAAATTGCGCGACACCTGTCAGATACTGAACCAACCGCTAAAGAACTTGTGTGGACCTGACGACCCCTATCATGTGGTGGCTATCAAGCGAGAAGGCGAGACACTGATTCCTAGTGGTAACGATGAGTTGAAGGTCAACGACTTGGCCTACTTGATGACTACCCGCGAATATATCAACTATGTACGACAGATTTGTGGCAAGGAGCACTATGCCGACGTCAAGAACGTCATCATTATGGGTGGCGGCAAGACGGCTGTACGCGTGGCACTGACAGCTCCCGACTACATGAATCTGAAGATTATTGAGAACGATGAAGCCCGCTGTGAACGCCTGAATGAACTTTTGAACGATGTTGATACAATGGTGATTCATGGTGACGGACGCGACTTAGGACTTTTGCAGGAGGAAGGCATCCAGACCACACAAGCCTTCGTGGCACTGACAGACAATGCCGAGACCAACATTCTGGCCTGCCTGACTGCCAAGCGTTTGGGTGTACGAAAGACTGTGGCGATGGTTGAGAATCTGGACTACGTAGAGATGGCTGAGAGTTTGGACATCGGAACCATTATCAATAAGAAGAATGTTGCAGCCAGCCATATCTATCAGATGATGCTCGATGGTGACGTGAGCAATGTCAGAAGTCTGATGATGGTCGACTCCGACGTGGCAGAATTTATTGCTTCAGAAAGTTCAAAAGTCACCCGCAAATTGGTCAAGGACTTAGGACTACCCTTTGGTGTGACCATTGGTGGACTGGTACGCGAAGGACAAGGTATTCTAGTGAATGGTAACACACAGATTCTGCCTGGCGACTCCGTCATGGTGTTCTGCCACGAACAGAATCTGAAGAAACTGGAAAAGTTCTTTAAATAGTTGAGAGAACTAGAGTCTAAAGATGCTGAACACTGCGCTAATATACAAAATCTTAGGTTCGCTGCTGTTTCTCTTAGGAACATTGCAAGCCATTTGCGCAGGCATTGCCCTAGGCTATCAGGAGGACGATGTCATGTCCTTTCTTATATCCACCATCTTTACTTGCTGTTGTGGGTTAGTCCTAAAATATATGGGACGCAATGCCGACAACAACTTGAGTCGTCGCGACTCCTATCTGCTTGTTACCTTGACTTGGACCGTATTCTCGCTGCTTGGCATGGTACCATACCTGATTGGTGGCTATATCACCAATTTTACAGATGCCTACTTTGAGACCATGTCAGGTTTCTCGACAACAGGTGCTACGCTGATTACCGATGTTGAAGCGCTACCTCACGGCATTTTGTTCTGGCGCTCGCAGACGCAATGGATTGGCGCTTTAGGAATTGTGTTCTTCACTATTGCCATCCTTCCGTCCATGGTGGGTGGTGGTAGCGTGAAGGTGTTTGCTGCCGAAGCTACGGGTCCTATGCGTGAAAAAATGCATCCACGTCTGTCAACAACAGCCAAATGGATTTGGAGTGTATATCTGGCACTGACCATTGCCTGTCTGCTGAGCTACTATGCTGCTGGCATGGATTGGTTCGACAGCATCAACTACTCGATGTCAACAACGGCAACAGGTGGATTCTGTACCCATAACGACACCACCGCCTACTTCGATTCGCCAACTATCGACTATGTCAGCATCTTGTTCCAATTCCTAGCTGGCATCAACTTCACCCTACTCTATTTCGTGCTGTTCAAGGGGCGTTGGCGCATGCTGTTCAAAAGCAGTGAGTTTAAGACGTATATAGGTATCGTAGTAGGCGCTACCCTATGGATTGGCTATCTGCTGATGACACGCAATGGCTATGGCATGGAGCATGCGTTCCGCAGTGCCTTGTTCCAAGTTGTATCTTTCTGCACCACAACAGGACTCTTTAATGATGATGCAGCCCGTTGGCCTCACATCACGTGGGTGATACTTGGCTGTCTGATGTTCATTGGTGCCTGCTCTGGCTCTACTACGGGTGGTTTCAAATGTGTTCGTGTCGTCATGGTTTTCAAGGTACTACGCAACGAGTTCCGCAAGATTTTACATCCCAATGCTGTACTGCCTGTCAAAATTGACCAGCAGCCCGTACCCCAGCAGAAGCTGACAACCCTTCTGGCTTTTTTTGCCATCAACATTGTCATTATTCTGCTTGCTACGACTGTCATGCTGGTGGCTGATATTGACATCACCAAGTCTATCGTTATCGCTCTGAGTTGTGTCAGCAATGTTGGTCCTGATTTGTCATTGGAAATAGGTCCGACACTGACGTGGGGAGAACTACCCGTCTACATCAAGTGGACGTGTACATGCCTAATGTTGGTAGGACGTTTGGAAATCATGTCCGTACTGGTACTATTTACCCGTACCTTCTGGAAAGACAGTTGACAAGTATTGCTCTATATCGCGCTGAATCAACTGATACTGTGAAGAGCGCTCATAGCCCGTATTCTTTCGTAACATCTGACGGATATCCTGTAGCGAATGCTCGTAACACGACATCTCGTTTGTGCGTTGTGTATGGTGACGTGCCATGCGGGTAATCTCATCCTGACGTTCCTGACGCAGGCGATTGCAGACCTTATTTAATATAGGTACGATAACAGTATCAAACAAGTGATGGCCTTGAATATAGAGATAGGTCGTCTGTGGTGTGACGCCCAACGCCTTGATTTGTTCCTTCGTCTGCAGATAGGCCTCCTTATTGTTAGGAAATTCGTGCTGCAACTGATGTACTTTAGTATTAACCTTCCTCCGCAGATGGTCTATCGAGGGCTGTGGGTCGAAGATACTAAAGCCTCCAGGATCTGCTACGCGATTGAAGTCCGTCAGCGAGAAACGGTTGTGATTGCCTGTCCTATAGGCCCATACCGACCAGATGAACAATGGGAATACGGCCTCGGAGTACTGGCGCATATAGTCGTCGAAATCAAAGATACGGTGGTCGTTCAGCGTGATAGCCACACACGTGTCGTGCAACGACGGAGCATAGCACTGCAGGTTCTCGATGGCATAGGCATAAGTATGAAACACGTAGGGGCTTTCTATTACCTTATGCGACTGAGCCGTAGCACCCTGCAACATATAGTCGTAGTCAGCATCAACACAGGCTATCATGTCTGGACCTAAGATGTCTGATGACTGACGGTTGTTAGCTGACGGTTTCTCAATAAAGTTCATCAGCACAGCCTTCTTGCCTCGTTCCAGCTTCTTATGTGAAGGCAGCATGACCTCGAAATAGCGTGTGTCATCTTCAAAACGTGTGAGCACCGTACGCCAGAAATAGACGTCATCGTAGCTCTCAACATACGCCACGATGCGACGCCGTGCCTTTTTCGAGGTCAGCGCATTCGCCGCCTCAAAATAATGTGAGTTAAGACTATCTTTCAGACTACTTGGCATAATTCCCTATACAAAAACGGTAGCACTCTTCACTTTTCGTTTTTCACTTCAATATCGCTCACTTCCGTCACACGATCCACCCAGCCATTCATAATGACTGCAGGCGAATGCGTAGTAAGGATAATCTGCACATGCGGGTTCAATTCAACTATCAAGTCGATGAGCCTCTTCTGCCACTCGATATGCAGGCTGACCTCAGGTTCGTCCATGAAAAGAATATATGGCTGCTGATCTTCTACTAACACTGTCAACAGGATGGCCAGCATCTGTTTCTCACCACTCGACAATTGGTAGGGCACCAGCGTCTCGCCGATCTGCGAGAAGCGTATCTCGTTTTCCGTTCTTATTATTTTCTTACCGGTCTCGTCAAATAGTTCGTCAACCATGTCCTGAAAACGCGACTTAGGCTGCGACAGGTGTTGGGCAGCATCAGCGTTACCCTTTTGCAGTTCAGAGATAATGCGATTACCTATGTTCACCTGATAGTCCAGATACTTGCGCTGCAGATGATAGAGTTGGAAGTCAAGAGCCGACGTGATGCGCGAATCCACCATATTCAGCGTCTCGTTATCCAACATGGGCGAGTCCAACGAACGGATAATGTCAAAACGCACATGCGTAGCATCCTCTGGCTCAGCAGTGATATGTACGCCTTTCAACAGATGGTTAATCAGGTCGCCATTAGTATTGACGCTCTTGAACACCTTATTTAAAATCGTACTTTTTCCTACACCATTGATACCACTGAGGATGTTTACCTGTGGGTCAAGCGTCCACAGAATGTGTTTTTTACCACTCCACAGCGAGTCAATTTCTATCTGCTTGATATAGTCTGCATACTTCATAGTCGTAAGTTTTGGTGCAAAGATACAAAAAAAAAGTGAAAAGTGAAAAGTGAAAAGTGAAAAATTTGTACCTTTGCAGCCATGAAAGACAATAAAGCGCTGATAGCGCACCTTAGTATGTTTGGTGCCTGTGCCGGCTGGGGACTGATGGCACCAGTGGGAAAGGATGCCATGACGCATGGATTCGATGGCATCACGATGGTCACCTTCCGCGTTGTTGGCGCCTGCCTGCTGTTCTTGATAGCCTCCCTGTTTGCCCCCAAGGAGCATGTTCCCCGTAAGGACAAGCTGATGTTCATCGGAGCAGCCATCTTCGGACTGCTCTGCAACCAGTGCTGCTATACGGTAGGCCTCAGCATTACATCGCCTATCAACGCCTCTATCGTCACCACGTCAATGCCAATCTTTGCCATGATTCTCTCTGCCCTTATTCTGAAGGAGCCCATCACTGGCAAGAAAGCGCTAGGTGTGCTCATGGGCTGTAGCGGTGCCTTGATACTCATCCTGACGTCAGCAGCTGCTACCAGCGACAAAGTGGGCGACATTCGTGGCGACTTGCTGTGCTTATTCGCCCAGTTCTCGTTTGCCCTCTACCTGTCGCTGTTCAATCCCTTGATTCGTCGCTACAACGTGTTTACTATCAACAAGTACATGTTTTCATGGGCTACACTGATGTTGTTACCATTTACGTTCTATCATGTCAGCGGTGTATTGGCAAAACCGATTCCAACAAGTACATGGTGGGAGGTGGCCTATGTCGTATGTGTAGGCACATTCTTTGGATACATCTTGACAATGATTGGCCAGCGTACGTTGCGTCCTACAGTCGTCAGCGTTTACAACTACGTACAGCCCGTAGTCTCTGTAGCCGCCACCCTACTCATGGGCATCGGTATTCTGAAACCCACTCACGCGTTGGCTGTCGTTCTCGTGTTCAGTGGCGTTTGGCTGGTAACGAAATCGAAGTCACGAAAGGATATGGAAGAAGAAGTTAGAGAAGTTAAGGAAGTTAAAGAATAAAAAAACTACGGGCGTTGTTCCCGTAGTTTTCTTTTATCCATTACCTGAGCCTTTTTCAAAGTCTACCAATCTGATATCGAATATCAACGTGCTGTAGCCAGGAATGCTGTTGTAGTCTGATACTCCATAGCCTAACTGGTAAGGTATCGTTACGCGCCAATGGTCGCCACGATGCATGTGTTGCAGAGCTGTCGAGAAACCAACAATGACACCATATACTGACATGACGTCAGGTTCAGCAACATCTAACTGGAATGAGCCGTAGTAACTGGAATCAAACTGATAGCCAGAAGGATATGTAGGCGATGGCAACAGGTTGCCACTATAGTGAATCGACACATCATCCGTAAAGAGAGGCATTGTTGTCTTGTCGCCCTTCGCAATGAAATCGCTGGGCAATACATCGACTAAGATACACTGAGTGTGGGGCAGATTGCTCACTTTCACAGTGTCGCCTTTCGTATAGCTTTTCAGCACAAAGCACGTAGCATTGCTGGCTGCCAGATGTTGCTGATACTGCTCTTCGAAATAAGCTTCGTTCTTGGCCTGCCAGTTATCATACTCCTGAACAGTATCGTCCTCCTCACTGCATGAGGTTAAGGAAATGAGACATTGAGAAAATGAGAAAATGAGAAACATTCTCATCATTTTCGTTCCCTTCCCCAACTTATTGAAAAAACAATTTCTCATTTTCTTATTCTCTCATTATTGCAATTTCTTCAAAAGGCTGGCGATGCTAACCTTGTCCTCGATGATAGAATTCAGGTCACTTATCTTCACACGCTCCTGCTCCATGGTGTCACGGAAACGCAGGGTTACACAACCATCATTCAGGGTGTCGTGGTCAACTGTGACACAGTACGGTGTACCAATAGCGTCCTGACGACGATAGCGCTTACCGATAGAATCCTTCTCATCGTACTGGCAATTGAAGTGGAACTTCAACTGGTCGATAATCTCGCGAGCTTTCTCAGGCAGACCATCCTTCTTCACCAGAGGCAATACAGCACACTTAATTGGAGCCAAAGCTGCGGGCAACTTCAGTACCACGCGGGTCTCGCCATTCTCCAGTTTCTCCTCCTCATAGGCGTGACACATAATGCTCAAGAACATACGATCGACACCAATTGAAGTCTCGATGACATACGGGGTGTAGCTCTCGTTAGTCTGAGGATCAAAGTACTTGATTGACTTACCAGAATATTTCTCATGCTGCGAGAGGTCGAAGTTGGTACGAGAGTGAATACCCTCCACCTCCTTGAAGCCGAATGGCATCTTAAACTCAATATCGGTAGCTGCATTGGCATAGTGAGCCAGTTTGTCGTGATCGTGGAAACGATAGTTCTCAGCACCGAAGCCTAAGGCCTGGTGCCACTTCATACGGGTTTCCTTCCACTTGGGGAACCACTCCAACTCTGTACCAGGCTGTACGAAGAACTGCATCTCCATCTGCTCGAACTCACGCATACGGAAGATAAATTGACGGGCCACAATCTCATTGCGGAAAGCCTTACCAATCTGGGCGATTCCGAAAGGAATCTTCATACGACCAGTCTTCTGTACGTTCAGATAGTTCACGAAGATACCCTGAGCAGTCTCAGGACGCAGGTAGATCTTCATAGAAGCATCGGCAGAAGCACCCATCTCGGTAGAGAACATCAGGTTGAACTGACGGACGTCCGTCCAGTTGCGAGTACCGCTGATAGGACATACTATCTCCTCATCGAGAATAATCTGCTTCAGAGCCTCAAGGTCAGGTCCCTGCATAGCTGCTGCGTAGCGGGCGTGCAGATTATCGCGTTTCTCCTTGGTCTCCTTCACACGCTCAGAAGTCTCCAAGTACTTAGCTTCGTCGAACGAGTCACCAAAGCGTTTGCGAGCCTTCTCAACTTCCTTCTGAATCTTCTCGTCGTACTTGGCAATCTGATCCTCAATCAGTACGTCAGCACGATAGCGCTTCTTTGAGTCACGGTTGTCAATCAAGGGATCATTGAAAGCATCCACGTGCCCCGAAGCCTTCCATATTGTGGGGTGCATAAAGATGGCGCTGTCGATACCAACGATATTCTCGTGCAGCATCGTCATAGCCTTCCACCAGTACTGCTTAATGTTATTCTTCAACTCTACGCCGTTCTGACCGTAGTCGTAAACGGCAGCCAACCCGTCGTAAATCTCACTCGAGGGGAACACAAAGCCATACTCCTTGCAGTGGCTTACAATTTTCTTAAAAACGTCTTCTTGTGCCATTATTACCTTATTTATTTTTTACCTTATCTTTATTTTGGCTGCAAAGTTACAACTTTTTTTTGAAAATCCTTGCTGTTTTCAATAATTTTGTGTACCTTTGCATCCGCTTAACACAAGTTAGGGGCATAGCCCAGTTGGTTTAGAGCGCTGCAGTCACATTGCAGAGGTCCCCGGTTCGAGCCCGGGTGTCCCTACCAACAAAGGAAAGAGCTGAAGGTTTGTAACCCTCAGCTCTTTGCTTTTACCTTACTGGATTCTTACCTCATAAACCTATTATTCATCAGAGTGGTTCTCAGAAGCTTCATATATGTCTCGTACTGTTCGTCGTTCAGCACGTTGCGCATATGTCGTGCGTCCTTTCTGATAGCCTTCTGTACGAGTGCGTGGCGCTCAAACCAGTGTGCTGTGGCTGCCGTTGCCAACTCGTCGTTCAAATTGTCGCTGATGATTTTCACTGCGTCCATCTGGTTCTCTGTCAGGTCCAGTGTCACTGCCAGTCTGCGGAGGTCGAATGTCAGACCTGTCTCCTGTACGTTAGCAACCTCGTTACGGTTCTCTGTCTCTGCATAACTGATGGTCATCATCATCAATGCTACGAATGTTAAAGCAATCTTCTTCATAATTTGTTTCCTTTCTTTTTTTATTTTTGTTTTTTGTTGTTTCTTGTTTGTTACCCTGATCGTCATCCTGATTTTCGTTATCCTGATTGTTATCCCGATCTGGTGTCCCAGTTTGTTATCCTGTTCTGTTTCTTTGACTCGCAACACAGCGGAAAGTTTAAACAGAATCGAGAAAAATTTTCCCTCCGCCGCCTTATTACTACGTAATAGATTCTGCAAAAAAA